>DATLVR010000081.1:0-34364 GCA_035577265.1 Verrucomicrobiia bacterium
AGTTGAATGCGGATCATGGCGATATGGATCCAAGCTTCGGCGCTGGTCTCGGTGGTTTCGTAATCGCGCACCAGTCGCCGCTGGCGCATCAACCAGCCGAAGGCGCGTTCCACTACCCAACGGCGTGGCAACACGGTGAAACCAGCGTATCGTGGGAGCGTTTGACGACCTCGACCGCCAATTTGGGGTGGAATCTCTTGACCCATTGGGCGAACCTTTCGCCAGTGTAACCGCCATCCACCCACAGGATACGGAGCCAGGTGAACCAGCCCAACACCCGGCCCAAAACCATTTGTGCCCCGTCGCGTTCGGTGGTGCTGGCCGGGATCACGGCCACGCCGGGCACCAACCCCAAGGTATCCACCAACAGCTGCCGCTTGCGGCCTTTGATCCGCTTGCCGGCATCATGGCCAGCCCCGCCACCGTGACCAGCGGACTTGACGCTCTGGCTGTCGAGAATGGCAGCGGTGGGCTGATAGCGCTTACCGTGAGTTTTCCGAACGAGCGTGCGCAGGGCGTCATTGAGCGCAGCCCACTGGTGGTTGCAGGTCCATTGCCGGAAGACATGGTAAACCGTTTTCCAAGCGGGAAAGTCGAGGGGCAGATAACGCCACGGGCAGCCACACTTGACGAGATACAAGACGGCATCCAAGATGCGCCGCCGATCAATGGGCGGGCGTCTGCGTTTGGCGGGTTTGGAGAGCATCGGTTTGAGGCAAGCCCATTGGGCATCCGTAAGACGGGTCTCATATATGGCGTTTTTCACGCCCCCAACTGAAGCTGCGCTTAAAATTAGCCGCCTGAGCCCAAGTCGAATGTCAACTCCTCCTGCACTATTCTTGCTCTCGCAATCAAACAAACCATTCGAATCTCAACGCCAACCCAAAAATCTGATTATTCAGACTGGCTCTCAGGTAATTGGACTTTTTCACTCGGGCAACCAAGGGGCAAAAATTCCGGGAATTTTTTCTTCAATTTCGCGGTCTGGACTTGTGCGAGAGGACACAGGCAACGACGTGCATTCGTTACGAGTTTGTTACTCGTCCACTTCTGCCCCTCCCGCTTTAACGACAAAATCGGAGAATAGCTATGTGTAAAAACATCCTGGTTACATTGACTCTGCTGTGCGCTGCTTTCTGCGCGCAGTCGCCAAACTGTTTCGCCGCCCAGCCGCCGGCGGATGATAAGCACCACTCGACGAACGGCCCGGCCGCCTCCACCCCCAACCCAGTGTTGCAGTGGAACAGAATACTTCTGGCGATTATTCGCACGCCGGGCGCGCAGCCGGCGACGATCCATCCCACCCGCAGCTTTGCGCTCATGCATGCCGCGATTTATGATTCTGTTAACGCCATCGCCCGGACCCATGAACCTTACCTGGTTCGTCTGGCCGGCGTTCCGCGCCACGCTTCCGAGGAGGCCGCCAGCGCTGCGGCGGCGCACGAGGTGCTTGCTGCCTTATATCCAGCATTCCATGCCGCACTTGGTGACGAACTACAGCAATCCCTGGCACAAATTCCGGATGGGAAGGACAAGGTCGAAGGTATCCTCATAGGTCAGACCGTAGCGGATCGCATCCTGGCTCTGCGGAGCAATGACGGAGCCAATGCCCAGCCGGTTCCGTATGTCTTCGGAAGCGCGCCCGGCGATTACCAGTCCACACCGCCGAATTTTCCGCCGCAACCGCAGTTCACGCATTGGTCTCAGGTCGTGCCGTTTGCCCTGGACAGCGCGAATCAGTTTCGTCCCGGTCCGCCCCCGGCATTGATCAGCGGTACCTATAGTGAGGCCCTCAACGAAATCAAATCTCTGGGAATCACCAATAGCACCACCGCAACGGCGGACGAGGCATTGACCGGCATATTTTGGAATGGGGCCATCCAGAACTATTGGAATGAAATCGCGCAGACGGCGGCCTTGGGTCATAATCTGAATATTGAGCAGAGCGCGCGGTTGTTTGCGCTGCTAAATCTGTCGCTTGCCGATGGTGTGATTGCTTTCTACGACGCCAAATACACTTACAATTTCTGGCGACCAGTGACCGCCATCCGGGCTGCCGATATTGATAACAACCCTGATACCATGGCGGATCCAAATTGGCTCCCGGAAGCCGGTAAGACGGCCCCTGACCCGTCCTATCCCGGGGCTCATGCCGTCCTAAGCGCCGCCGGAGCGGAGATATTGATTTCCTTTTTCGAGCAGGACGATTTTGAGTTCAGCGTCACCTCGGAAGTTTTGCCCGGAGTCAAACGTTCGTTCACCAGCCTTTCAGCCGCCGCAGAGGAAGCGACGTTAAGCCGTATCTTTGCTGGACAACATTTCCGTTTCGACCTTGCTGCGGGACAACGGCTGGGCCGGCAAGTAGCTGATTTTGTTACCGACAACGTCATGACTCCTCGTCATGGGAAGGACCAATCCGACCATGACAAATGAGCTTGCCATGTTTTCTTGGCCAGTTTGAAAGGATAGCTTCGGCTTCCGCGGTTCGTTGGCATTGACTACTTATCCGCGCAAACGTGTTTGCGCGGATATGTTAAATTGCCGCGAAGCCACGCGCCTGATATCTCAATCCATGGATGCCAAGCTCCCATGGCACCGTCGCTGGGCGTTGAAGGGGCACCTGCTCTATTGCATCTGGTGCCGGCGTTATGACACGCAAGTGCAGCTCCTGCGCAAAGCGGCCAGGGAGCTCCCGCCGGAGGATCTTGAGACGCAGCCACAAAAGCTTTCGCGCGAAGAAAAGGATCAACTGCGCGCACGCCTGCAAGCGGGCCTAAAAACCCCGCCTCCCTCTGAATAATTCTTTTGTAAGGATTTCGTTTTTTGCCCGACTCCATGACATGCGACGGTCTGGCTCCAATCGCGAGTGGGCCCGGCTGCCAGCATTGAACACCGGAATATCTTGCGCTTGTGCGTGAGGCAATAGTCCGGGGAAACATGCAAAGAAAAAGTCAAAGTAGTAAAATCAATTATGAATCAATCAATATTCACAAAAACGTTCAGCGGGCTGGGACTCGGCCTGGCTTTGTTGGGAGCAACGGCCAAAGCTGATGATCACAGCGTTGTTTACACCATGGACAACGCGGCCGGCGCCAATCACGTGCTGGTTTTTCAACAGGATGAACACGGCGCCCTTCACGGCGCCGGAAGCGTCGCAACCGGCGGTGGCGGCACGGGAGGAGGCCTGTCAGACCAGGGCTCGGTCATTTTGAGCCACGACGGCCAATGGCTCTTCGTGTGCAATGCCGGCAGCGATGAAATCTCCGTCTTTTCAACCGCACACAACCGCCTTCAACTCGTGGACAAAGTCAGCTCGGGCGGTCAGATGCCGGTGAGCCTGGCACTGCATCACAACCTGTTATATGTGGTGAATGCCGGCGGCCTCGCTGGCGGTCAAGACAACATCACCGGCTTCTTCTTCGTTGATGGCCGGCTTGTGGCTCTGCCCGGATCAACCCGGGCTTTGAGCGCCGACAACACCGGACCGGCAGAGGTCGCATTTACCCACGATGGAAATACCTTGATCGTGACCGAAAGACTTACAAATCTGATCGACACCTTCACCGTCGGCGATGACGGTCTAACCGCCGTTCACCAGACCTTTGCGTCCGCAGGGGCGGATCCGTTTGGATTCTCGGTCGGCCAGCACGACCGTATTTTCGTTTCCGAGGCCACCGACAGCACCGCCTCCTCCTACTCCGTCTCTGATGACGGCGACCTTAATGTCATCAGTGCGTCAGTACCGACCAAACAACATGCAGCGTGCTGGCTCACGCTTACTCCTGATGAGCACTATGCTTACACCGCCGATGCGGGGAGCGGCACGCTCTCCGGGTTCAGCGTGGCGGCCGACGGCAGCCTGCATTTGCTGGAGCCGGACGGTGTGGCCGCAGTCATTGGCAATGGCAGCCATCCCGTGGACATGGCCCCGAGCAATGATGGCCGTATCCTGTTCTCGCTGGCCAATGGCAACGGCACGCTGAACGCGTTCCGCATTGCTGCCGATGGGTCGCTCAAATCGCTGGGCGCTGCCAGCGGCATCCCGGCCAGCGCTGCTGGCCTGGCCGCCCGTTAAGAGAAGGTGGTAACCTCTAGCCCATCGGCGGAACAGAACCCGCTGATGGGCTATTTTACTTCGATTACGATGCCGGGAAATCAATCGGTTCGGGATCATGCCTTTGACAAACAATGAGGGCAAAATGGGTGGGGCGGGCAGTCCTCTGCCCGCCGAACGCGGGGCTGGGCACACGACGGCGCGCACGTAGTGACGCGCCCTACCCAGATTGCTTGTGAACGACATAATCCCAAATCGGTTTATTGGGTTTTTCATAACTTTGAGTTTGTTTACTGTCCTGACTGTGCGCATTCGATGCTGCGTTTTTATATGAAAAACGCCAGGGCCACGCCGGCATCGCAATTATTCCCGGAAAACAATCAATCTTTTCGGGAATAAAATTCAACGAAGGATTGTCTTGCTAAATGACAGCGTGAACGAAAAATAGCTTTGGTGGAAGAACGTGAACGATTGAAACTGTTTGAACAGACCGTGCTGCCGCACCTGGACGCGGCCTACAATCTCGCGCGCTGGCTGGCTGGCAACGACCACGACGCGCAGGATGTGGCGCAGGAAGCCAGCCTCCGCGCGTTCAAGTTCTTCGGCAGTTTTCGCGGCGAAAACGCCCGCGCATGGCTGCTCACGATCGTCCGCAACACGTTTTACAACTGGCTGCAAAAAAATCGGCCATCAGAAATCGCCGGCGAACTCGATGACGAGGTGCTGGCGGTCGAGGACGTTTCCGTGAACGCGGAAGCGATGAATTTGCGCGTCGCCGACGCGGCTGCCGTTCAACGCGCCATAGCGGAATTGCCGGTTGAATTTAGAGAAATGATAATTTTACGCGAGATGGAAGGATTCAGTTACAAAGAAATCGCCGACCTGTCCGATGTGCCCATCGGCACGGTCATGTCGCGCCTGGCGCGCGCGCGGAAGCAGTTGCGAAAGCGCCTCGCCGGCGAATTCAAACCCGGAGACCAACGATGAACTGTCAGCAAGCCAAACCGCTCATTGATTTCTACGCCGACGGCGAATTGGACGCTGCGCGCATTCTGGAACTGGAAAAACATATTCATGATTGCCCCGCGTGCGCGCTTGAATTGCACAACGCTCAGGCTTTGAAAAAAGCGCTGAAGCAAGATTCGCTTTTCTTCACCGCACCAAAGGAACTGCGCCGGCGCGTGCAGGCTGAATTGCATTCGCAATTGAAAACAAAGTCTTGGTGGGATTTTAGAAATTGGAACTGGCTGACTGGCGTGACAACCAGTGTTGCCACCGCGTGCTTGGCGCTACTATTGATTATTACGCTGACCGGTCCCTCGCCGCAACAACGGCTCGGGCAGGAAATTGTTTCCAGCCACATTCGTTCGCTGATGGCCAGCCACGTGATGGACGTGGTGTCAACCGACCAGCACACGGTCAAGCCGTGGTTCAACGGCAAGCTTGATTTCTCGCCGCCGGTCAAAGATTTAGCCGCGCAACAATTTCCGCTCATCGGCGGTCGGCTGGATTATATCAGCGGACGCAGCGTGGCCGCGCTGGTTTTTCATCGCAACAAACACGTCATCAATCTTTTCATCTGGCCCGCAAACGAAAAGGACTCCAAACCCGCCGCGTCCGCGTCAATTCAAGGCTATAATGTGATCCACTGGTCAAACGCAGGGATGACTTTTTGGACTGTGTCCGACCTCAATGAAAAGGAGCTGATGGACTTCGTTCAAGACTATGTGGCAGAGGGTATCTGACGCGGGGCGCAAATTGTTTACGGCGGCACGTGAGCATCGCAAAACGGCCAATGATGCGGACCGCCTTCGAAAATATCTCGCCCGCTTTGATCTCGATTGGCCTGGGGTGAAAGAACAAGCTTAGCCGGAACGATGCCGAAGAACCTCACGCCGAGGCCGCCAAGGCCGCAAAGGCAAGGGCTGGCGCGGAGGGGCGCGGCATTTATGCCACTTCAACTTCCGCACTGGACGGTGTGCTCAACTCCATGCCTCCTGCAATTAGTTTGGTGAAGCGGCATCAATGCCGCGCTCCGGCCGCAGTTCAACCGCATGGTTAGCCGCTCACTAATTCACTGACTCATTGATTCGCAATTGCCTTTCACCCCGGTACGGACTGGAGCACTGTCCCATCCTTGAACGCGACAGGACGGGCGGACGGACATTCGCCGGAATTGTGGCGGAAAGCGGAGTTTACGTCATCGTCTGCAACCCGCGTGGACATTGAGCAATCCGGCGAATCATTCCAGCCATGGGGAGAACACCCCATGGCAATGGCGGGTTTTTTTTGCTGATTGGCCATGTATGAATCTCAACAAGTCATTAATTCCCGAGCGTCCATCATTATTGGTGGAAGCTTCCCATCACGACAAGCTGCTGAAACAGGCGGAGGAGCGGACAGATTGGGCCGAGATGCGGACGGAACAAGCCAAGGCACGGACCGAACAGGCGGAAACCCGGACCGAACAAGCCGAAACGCGCACCGAGCAAGCCAAGACCCGGACGGAACAGGCGGAACTGCGGACCGAACAGGTTGAAGCGCGGAGTGTGCAGGCGATTCTTGACTCGGAACTGAAATATCGCGTGCTCAACTCGCAACTGGAACAACGGATCGTGGAACGCACGGCCCAACTGCAAGTCGTCAACGATGAACTGGAAACCTTCAGCTATTCCGTCTCCCACGATCTGCGGGCGCCCCTCCGGCATATCAAAGGCTTCATCGCCCAACTCCAAAAAGATGCCGGGCCGTCGCTTTCCGAACACCATCTTGGTTCGCTGGCCAGGATTCACCAGGCCGCACAACGCATGGGAAATTTGATCGATGATTTATTGGCCTTCTCGCATGTCGGACGTTCGGATTTGCAAAAGACGAACGTCAATCTTGAGGAGCTGGTCCGGGAGACCCTGGAGGATTTTCAAGCCGAGACAAAAAAACGGAACATTGTCTGGAAAATCCTGCCGCTGCCGACGGTGCAGGCCGACCGCGCATTACTGCGACTGGTGCTGGTGAATCTATGCTCCAATGCCGTGAAGTTCACCGGCAAATGTGCCAATGCCCAAATCGAGATCAGTTCCACCGTGGGTGATGGCGAGACGGTGGTTTTCATCCGTGACAATGGCGCGGGTTTCGATCCGAAATACGCGGGCAAACTGTTCGGGGTGTTTCAACGCCTGCACAGCCATGAGGCATTTGAAGGCACGGGCATTGGGCTGGCAAACGTCCAGCGGATCATTCACCGGCACGGCGGACGGGCCTGGGCGGAAGGAGCGGTGGATGGCGGCGCGACATTTTACTTCTCAATCCCCAATGCCGGGCGTTGATTAATTTGTCGCCGATATTTTCATCTTTTCGCCCGCGGCGAAATGAATCCTCAGCGCATTCATTTTGATTCCGGCGGAAATTTCCCAGGCGGTTGGTGGGCGCGAAAAGGTTTTCGCCCGGCAGCGCCCCGGTGGCGAACCACACCGGGCTGGCGGAACCGTTGTTCCGCACCAGCCGGTCGTGGAGCAACGCGACCGGCTTGGCCCCGGCCACCGCCGTTTTTCCGCCGCGGGCGCGCACCAATTCCGCGATGGTGGACACGCACCAGATAATTTCCCCCCGTCAGTTCCGCAAGCTGCCCACTTACGAACAGTTCCTCGTGCTCGCGTTCGCCCAACTGACCTGGCGCGAAAGTTTGCGGGACATCGAAACCTGTCTGGCGTCCTTCGGCCCGAAACTCTATCACGCCGGCATCCGCCAACCCACCGCCCGCAACACGTTGGCGGTGGTCAATGAAATGCGGGACTGGCGCATTTTTGCTGACTTTGCCGACTTCCACATCCAGCAAGCCACCATGCTCTACCCCGATGAACCGTTCCGTCTTGAACTCCAAGCCGCCTATGCGCTGGACTCCACCACCGTTGACCTGTGCCTTTCGCTGTTTCCGTGGGCCACGTTTGATCAATATCGGCGCACGCGCAAATAAGCCCTCGGTATGAGTTGGGAGGATGTGGGCTTTGGAAACAGCCAACAGACATCAGGCCAATCAAATGCATTTTGAACTTCCAATTTGCTGCCTTGCGAGCCACGATTCGATTTGACATGGCGGCTATGCTCATCAAAGGGAAGATCCGTACAAACCGCCGAGGAAACTCATGGGTGGGTAAGGTTTGCCGTTTCCGAGACCGATAACTGTATACACGACTTGAGGATTTATTATGTCGTTCAGTCGGAATAATGTGCTAAACGGTTTTTTAGCGTTTGACAACAACACTTAGAATTGCTTTGGCGGATTTGTGAGACACTTAATAAAAAATCTATGGAACAGAATGCATTGACAGCAATAGTTCCCATTTTGCCTGAAAAACTTCAGCTTCTTAAGGACTACCTCAGCATGATTGGTGATGATGTTGAAAATAATCTGTTTGTGCGGTTTCGCGATACACCTTCAACTCATTTTGCCCGCTGGGTGATTTTGGATGATTTGGCTGAGCCTAGATTATATTTTAGCGCCTGTTACGACGGGACATTCGAGAGCTACTTGGCGGAAATAACTTCAAAATTGGGAGCCGGAATGGAGGCCATTTGGACTTGTTGTAAAGGTTATTACATTCGCTCAGCATCCAATCCCAAGGAATTCGCAGAGTTTCTTTTACCTTATAGCTTTCAACCAAATATTCTTCTCGTCGCTTTTCCCGGTCTTAGTGCCCGGCAAATTATTGAAAATATTGAATTTCGGACGGTATTTGACGATTGGTTAGACACAGTGAAACCGTGTTCTCATGGTGAATTGGCCTCTCCTTTGTCCTCATTGGCGGTAGCTTCACAAAGCAATCAACGAAGTGGTTGCTTCGCCAAAATTGTTGGCTCAGTAACCGACTGGTTGGTTGGTGTGCATCCAGGGGCAACCACTCCAAATGCACAGACCACGACAAAAAAGCAGTTAACTGATATGGAGGACAGGGTTGTTCAGAACCAGATGACAATTATCTCTAATGTTAAGAAAGGCTTCTGGCCTCGCTTACTTTTGAGATTTTTTTTATTTATTGGGCAGTTTAACAAAGCTTCCGCGACTGGGCAACTTTCAGGGCTCTCTACTATTCACTTTGCACGTTGGGTGTTGATTGACGATGGAAATACACTATTGTTCGAGAGTAATTACGATGGCAGTTGGGAAAGTTATATTGATGATTTTGGGGACCATGTCGCCACCAGCATGAATGCCGTCTGGGGTAATTGTGAAGGCTTTCCAAAAGGCGGCTGTCTGGATATTGAGTATTTCAAGCAACTGATTCGAAGTCATCAGCACCCCGCCCAAGTTTTTTTCAGTGCCTATCCTAACCAAACGGTTAAGAACATTTCAAGCGATCTGGCATTGCGGAAGGCTTTTGCTTCAGCCTCTTCATTTATGAGCGGCACTTACGATGCAACCAAAACGAACTGACACTTCAAATGAAAACTAACGAGATCCAGACTGCCGATATTCAGGGAATTGTTATTAGTGGCTACAGCCATTTGTTCTTTTCCTGTTACCTCTTTTTACAGAGCAAGAGTCCATGTCAAACCAAGCAATGGCTCGCTCTAATTGCCGAAAGCATTACCACGGCTGACCGGCGCGGGTCTGCAAATACGACCGGCAGAAAGCCTAAAAGTGCTATCAACATTGCCATCAGTCATTCAGGATTAAAGGCCCTCGAACTTCCGAATGATTCTATCAATACTTTTCCACAGGAGTTTAGGGAAGGGATCACCGAACCTTCGCGTTCACGACGGCTTGGAGATAATGGAAATAGCGATCCTGTGCATTGGGATATCGGCGGCGTCACAGCAGACGGCGTATTGAAGAATCCATTGCATATCTTATTAATACTTCAGGCATCGTCAGAAAGCGCGCTCGCCGAATTACGTTTGCAATATGAAACTCAGGCGTTAAGACATGGGGTCAGCCTGATCCACTCTGAAGAGGGATACCGATTGCCAGACCATAAAGAGCATTTTGGGTTCCGAGACGGTATCTCTCAACCAGACGTCGAGGGGAGTCCCAACGGTCCGGACGATGCAGGAAGTGCTATTAAGACCGGCGAGTTCATTCTCGGCTATCCTAATTCTTATGGCAGTCTGCCGCCGACACCCATGGTAGCCAAGGCCTCGGATGTTAATAAGCACCTTCAACCTTTACCTCATGTTGATGGCAACAGCCCTCAAGATTTTGTCGATCTGGGTCAAAATGGAACCTATTTGGTATTTCGCAAGCTTCATCAAGATGTTGCGGGATTTAGAACTTTTTTTCAAAATCGCTTTCCTAATGTTGAGGAGCAAAAACTGATGATGGCAAAAGCGGTGGGTCGCTGGCCTAGCGGAACGCCGCTTGTCCTTTCACCTGACCGCGATAACACCACGCCAGAGGATGTTCTTAAAAGCGACGACTTTGGTTATACAACTGATCTCCATGGATATGGCTGTCCAATTGGTTCCCATATCCGAAGAAGCAATCCTCGAGATTCACTTGAGAAAACGGACAAAATATCGCTTGAAGATGTAAATCGCCACCGCATTCTACGGCGTGGCGTAAGCTATGGTAAGTCGCTGCCAGTTGGACAGATGGAAGATGACGGCAAACCGCGTGGTTTACTCTTCTTCTGTATAAACGCCGACCTTAAAAGGCAGTTTGAGTTTTTGCAACAAACTTGGATTAACAATCCTAAGTTTAATGGCCTTTATAATGACCCTGATCCATTGGTCGGCGACAATATCGATGCAGGCGACAAACCTCGCACCTGCAACTTGACAATACCTCGGCAACCGGTCCGCACGCGAATCAAAGAATTGCCTCGTTTTGTGACGGTCAAAGGCGGTTGCTACTTTTTTCTCCCCGGCATAGCCACTCTTCGCTATTTGGCTTCACTGCCATCGGTGATGCCATAATTCCCGTCAAGATTCAGTGGCACAACCTTCCCTTATGATATCTAATGACAAGGAGGAAGCACTTTGCTCGGAAATCCGACGGGAAATTCTATTAAAGCTCGAACAACTCTATCCTACAGGCGGTATGTTCGTCCGCCGAGATGCCCATCCTAAAACACATGGAGTAGTTCGTGCGGAGTTTCGGGTCAATTCTGATGTGCCGCAGGAAATGAGGCACGGAATCTTTGCTTCTCCGAAAACCTATCAGGCTTGGGTGCGCTTTTCAGCCGGCTCACCAGGCATTCAAAGTGATCGCCGGCCGGACATACGAGGAATGGCGGTTAAGCTGATGAATGTCCCGGGGCATAAGCTTATTCAACAAGAATCATTGGCCACTACACAAGATTTTTTAATGGCAAACAATCCGGTATATTTTATTCGTAATCTAACCGATTATTCTAGTTTTGCTGCTTCTGTAAGAAAGGGTCGATTAATGAGTTTTTTCCTTAATGGAATGCCCTGGCACTGGCGCTTAAGGGAATTGTGGCTGCTGGCAATGGCTACGCTTCACAACGTAAACAATCCACTTACCATTCAGTATTGGAGCCAAACTCCTTATCAGCTGGGACCACACAGGATAAAATTTTCAGTAAAACCTCATGATATGGGTCTGACAAGGGTGCCCACTAATAGCCCAAATTATCTTCAGGAAGCCATGACCGATTTGCTCCAAACCAAAGCGGTGACTTTTGATTTTCTGGTGCAGCTTCAGGTAGATAAAAAGACCATGCCAATTGAAGATGCAACAATCAGGTGGGATGAAAAGAAGTCGCCTTTCCTTAAAGTCGCTTCGATCTACATCCCGCAGCAATTCTTCACCTCCAATGAGCAGATGATGTTCGCTGAGAACCTTTCTTTTACACCATGGCATTCATTACCGGACCATCGACCGCTCGGGGGAATAAACCGGGCGCGTCTTACTGTGTATGAAGCAGTTTCAAAAATGAGGCATGAGCGGAATGGATTTGTTCGAGAGGAACCTACAAGCTGGACGTTGCCCAGTTGAGTCGCTGCAAACAGACAATTCCAATCTGAAGAGATTCAACACTCGGTTGAACCGGATAGGATCGGCGAGGCGCGTTTGGCGAAACGCAGCAACAATCCGCGTTGGTCACGGCGGACGGGCAAAGCGCCGCCAGTGGCGAGATAAGGCTTTGCCTGAAGCATAATCGCCTCAAACGACGATTTATGATTTCAATTAAAGTTCGCCATATATGGCGAATTGATTGACATAATAGACTTTATTCGCCATATTAGGCGTGTTCTGAAAATAACCAAACAAGCCACGGATGCTGTGGTGCTCGCTGAACTGGGCGGACGGCTGGCCCGGATCCGGCTGGAACGCAATCTGACCCAGGGCCAGCTGGCCGAGCAGGCCGGAGTTTCCAAGCGCACGGTGGAACGGCTGGAATCGGGGGCGGTGGCAACCCAGTTGTCGGGTTTCATCCGGGTGTGCCGCGTGCTGGGTGTGCTGGAACGCCTCGACACCCTGGTGCCCGAACCTGTGCCCAGCCCGGTTGCGCAATTGAAGTTGCGCGGCCGGCAGCGGCAGCGCGCCTCCCCGGCAAAAGCCGTCAAGCCGTCCGCTAAAAAATGGCAATGGGGGAATGAACCATGACGATGGCCGAAGTCCAACTTTGGGGACGCACCATCGGGGCGGTTTCACTGGAAGCTGGCGGCGACCGTGCGGCGTTCCAGTATGATCCGGCGTTTGCCCAAAGCGGCATTGAGATTTCGCCCATCATGATGCCGTTGAGTGACCGGGTGTATGTTTTCCCGGAATTACCACGGCGGACTTTTCACGGTCTGCCCGGGTTGCTGGCGGATTCATTGCCGGACCGGTTCGGCAACGCGCTGATTGACGCGTGGCTGGCGACACAGGGCCGGACACCCGGCAGTTTCAATGCCGTTGAGCGTCTTTGCTACACCGGTGCACGCGGCATGGGCGCGTTGGAATTCGCGCCGGCCATCGGACCCAAACCGCAGTCGGCGAAGAAAATTGAGATTGATGCCCTGGTCAGGCTGGCGTCGGAGGTTTTAACCCATCGCCGGACTCTGAAAACCACGTTTGCCAGCGCGAGCCGGAAAAACGCGTTGAACGACATCCTACGGGTCGGAACCTCCGCCGGTGGCGCGCGGGCCAAGGCGGTCATCGCCTGGAACCGCGAGACTCACGAAGTTCGTTCGGGGCAAATTGCCGCCGGAAAAGGATTCGATTACTGGCTGCTTAAATTTGATGGGGTCCTCGGCAACCAGGACAAGGAACTGGAAGATCCCAAGGGTTACGGTGCGATTGAATACGCCTATTATTTGATGGCCAAGGCGGCGGGCGTGACCATGAGCGAGTGTCGTTTGCTGGAGGAAAGCGGGCGGCGGCATTTCATGACCCGGCGCTTTGACCGGCTTGAAGGCGGCGGGAAATTGCACATGCAATCGCTGTGTGCACTGGCGCATTTTGATTTCAACCAGGCGGGCGCCTACTCCTACGAGCAGGCGTTGTTGACCCTCCGCCAGCTGAATCTGCCAATGGCAGCGGTGGAAGAACAATTCCGCAGGATGGCGTTCAACATCATCGCCCGGAATCAGGATGACCACGTTAAGAACATCGCATTCTTGATGGACAAGGCCGGGCATTGGTCGCTCACCCCGGCTTTTGACGTGACCTACAGCTACAACCCGTCCGGCGATTGGACGGCAACGCATCAAATGTCGATGAACGGCAAGCGCGATGGCTTCACGCTGGCGGATTTTCGCGCCTGCGCGAAAAGCGCTTTGATGAAGCGCGGTCGCGCCGAGGTCATCGTCGAAGAAGTTCGTGCTGCCGTGTCGAGGTGGCCGGACTATGCGGAGCAGGCGCAGGTGATGAACAACTGGCGCAAGCAGATTCAGAAAAATCTCCGGCTGGATTTGGCGCGTGGGCCGGCATCGGTCAGGGTTAAGTGAAGTGGGCTGGCTTTTCAGATCTCAAGCTGTCGAAAAGCTCCCGTGAAAATCGCCATTTGCGACACTGAAGCAATCCATCCACCCCTCAATGAAAAGGTCCTCCTGCACTTTTACATAAACATTTTTTACCAACAACTTGCCCCGACAGCGCTTTTCTTTTGCAAGTCGTGGATTATGCATGGAGCGGGTGAAGGGAATCGAACCCTCGTCACCGCCATAGTGGTTTCGAGTGGTTACAAATGGCCGTATTCATTGGGTAATTCAATTGTTGTGTGCGGGGTTTCCTGCACTACTTGCACTCAACAAAAACTGAATGAAATATGGCATACTTATATCGCAAACTGCGTTCGCCGTTCTGGTATATTCAATATATTGACGCGGACAAAAACAAACACGACAAATCCACCGGCTTCCGTGCAGACGATCCCAACGACACGATCAAAGCCAAAGTGCTCCGGGCTGAATTGGAAGCGAGGGAATATCAGAGAGTGCCGATG
This sequence comes from Verrucomicrobiia bacterium, assembly GCA_035577265.1. Lineage (GTDB taxonomy): Bacteria > Verrucomicrobiota > Verrucomicrobiia > Limisphaerales > UBA11358 > UBA11358. The sequence continues at coordinate 14,443 of DATLVR010000081.1, forward strand.
GTCAACGGCGCAGCCTGGGATTATTGGGTCCCAAAGTTTTTTGAACGACACTGCCCGACCAAGGCGACTTTGGACCGATACGAAGACGCCTGGAAATGGGTTGCACTCTGGCTTCAAAACAACCGCATCCACTCGCCGCGACAACTGACCTACCGGTTGGGGATTGAATATCTCGAATGGCGCACAACATTCAAAAAGCGCACCGGAAAAATTGTCGGGCGAAACACCGCCATCCTCGAATTGAAATTGCTTTCACTCGTCATGGGCGAGGCCGTTCGTTTGGGACATGCCGACGCGAATCCGCTCGTCAGCATGAAAATCCGCCGTGACCGGCAGCCCAAAAAACCTGAATTGACCGACGACGAAATTCTTGAAATTCAGGAGGCATTGAGAGACGAACCAGAGTGGATGCAAGTGTCTTTTGAAATCGGCCTGCATACCGGCTGCCGGTTGCGTGAAACCCGGATTCCGCTTTCGTGTGTGGAATTTCGGGAAACCAAAATTACGTTTCCAAGTCCGAAAGGCGGCGAAGACAGAGCATTTTCAATCCCAATGCCAACGGTTTTAATGCCGTTGCTGGGAAAATTGAAATCTGAAAAAAGGTCATACACGCTGGAGTTTCCTTTTCAACCCTCGCGCCGGTGGCAGCAGTTCTTCATCAAGATCAAGAAAACACACCTTTGTTTTCATTGCCTGCGTGTCACCTATGTGAACCGGCTGCGGCGTGCTGGCGTTCCGCGCGAAGCAGCGATGCGTTTGGTCAATCACTCTTCGGAACTTGTCCATCAAGTTTACCAACGCGAAAAAGTGGACGACGTGATGCAGTGAAGGGATGCAGTGCGATTCCCCGCATTGCAAGATCCTGCACCACCCACCCTTGAAGCATTTGATTCGGCAAGAATTTTAGCCGCACGGTGAAACAATTGGCGGCTTAAAACTGGATGGAAAATTACTCGGCGAGCTGACTACTTGCATGATGAAGAAGCCGTTTTGAGAAGGCCAAGTTGCAAAAGCTTTTTGCGTCAGATATTTATTCATGCCTATGGCGCGCCGTCCTGACCTCCCAGATGATGTTCAGCAACTCGTCAGCTTGATCCGTAGCGGCAAGCTCTTTGCTCTGCAGGACTGGATCAAAGCCGGCAAACGCATCCGCAGTAGCGAGATTTGTGATGACCGCGCGCACACCCTTTGCCTCGCTGCTAAAACCGGGTTTCACAGTATCCTCGAAGAGTTGCTTAAAGCTGGCGGTTGGAGCTTGGATGAATTGACTGAGGCACTCAGTTGGGCTCTGGATTCCCGCCGGCTCGATCTTTCCGATCTTCTTTTCTCCCATGGTGCAAAAGTTTCAAAACTGGATTTCGAGATTATTTGCCGAACAATGGACTTTAGTTTGATGGAACGTTTCCTCCGCGAGGGAGGCGATCCGTCTAAAGACAATGCTTTTGGACGGGCATTGCGCGACATGAAAGCACGTCCGCTCCTTCGCTTTTATAAATCTTTTCGTGCAGATTTTCCCAGTCTCGATGACCAGGCTGCATTGGCTCTTCACGACGCGGTTGCCAACGAACAGGTGCGGTGGACCGCATTATTGGCGTGGGCTGGAGCCGATCCATTTCGGCCAGTTCCATGGAATTTCGACGATCCTTTTCCAGTAGATCCAGAAAGCAACACATCTGCGGCAACTCGTGCCACTTGGCGTTGCAATCCAGAAATCCTCAAGGTGTTAAAACTGCGCCCCACTGCTGCTCAAGCGATTGAACTATTGAGCGATGCCGTATCGAGTGCAAATGTAGAGCTGTTTCGCACCGTGCTGAAACAAGTGCCAACAGAGCAGATCAATAACACTCCACGCGGATCGTCCGAGGCGCTTGAACGCATCGTCAGCCATTGGGCGCATCAAGACGTATGGTCTAATATCCGCACGACCAAAGGTGATGACGAAAATCTTCAGTGTATGCAGCTGTTGCTCGATATGGGTGCCCGCTGGAATCCGGCTCCCGACGAGATCCGTCATGTGCGTCGCAATCTGAAGGAACACGAACCACGCTATATCGTGCAAGTGCTGCGACTCCTCCTCTACACGCCTAAGGCCGCTGACCTGGAAAACGTCCTGCAATTGTGCGATTCTGCGGCGTTTCGAACAAAAATTGCTGAAGCCGACCAACCTCTGCTTCGGGAGATCAAAGATCTTCGAAAACAGCACAAGAAACTCCCGGCCTAACGTCCACGGTTTTTTATCCAGTATGGATATTGATATGGTCGCTCGACGTAAACAGTGCGAACTTCGGGCTGCACCGGCTCCGGCGCTTTCCTTTCTTTGAACGGTTTTATTTTGGGATATGGACCGCCAACGGGGACAGTGCTTGGATCAAACCTGCCATCCGCTGCTGGATCTGGATAACCTGGCGGATTCAATTTCATCGCTTCTGCTCGCGCCCAAGCAATCCAGGCGGACTGCTCAGATGAGAGTTCGCCTTTCTCACGCCAACGTCGTTCGCACTCATCCACGTAAGCGTGCAACAATCCGCTTTCCATCCATGCGTGAGCCGCATCAAACAAATTATCACGTCGTGTCTCCGCGACTTCGGCCAGCTTTGCTTCATGCCGTCGTTTACGTTCCCGGTCGGCTTCCTCTTTCTGCTTGCGATCCCATTCCTCCGCGGCGCGCTTTGCTTCTTCTTCGCGCCGCTTGGCCGCCTCAATTGCCCATTGCCGCTGGTCCTCAAAACCTCGGAACGCCGCCTCCACCTTCTCGACTACAATTCCCAAGACTTCTTCTAACGGCTTGCTGTCGCTCTCCGTCCATGTCCGTCGGCCACGCAATCCGGGTGCCGACATTTCGAAGCTGAGCCGTCCGGTGAGTCGAGTTTCTTTTAATTGCCATGTCCAGCTCGGCTTGCGCTTTTCCTCCTGCGTCGGTTCGTGTTCAATTTGTTCCCGGCTTTCCGAACAGGAAATGGCCAGAACGTCCGTTCCTTTCGCAATGCGTAACGACGAAAACTGGTCAGAACCAGACTTCAGTTTGTAACCGCGGGCTTCAAGCTCCACCAGGATTGCATGGAGCGCTCGGCACAACCGATTCACAATTGCCGGAGTCACGTTGCAGCGAAAAAGGTCTCGTGCATTCACATTCACACATCCATCTTCACTTGGTTTGTGTTTCTCCAGCGCACGCAAATGCCTTTGTGCAACGGGATGCAATCCCACTTCTTCAGAAGGCAACGCGAGGTCCACCGCAAGAAAATCCACATCATTATTCGTTGAACGCCACTCTTCGCGCCGTTTGCGATTCGCGGCGACATCAAAGGTCACAATTTTGTCCTGACCGGCCTGCGGTTCTGGAAGTGGCGTCTTTGGCACCTTTTCACCCACCGCCACGCGCGCCCAATATCCGAGCGACGGACGAGGAATTCCCATCCGTTTACAGGTCTTGGCCAGACCGACGTCCGAAATTCCCAAATCCGCTGCAAGCTTCTGACAGCTCTTGCTCCACACGGCGTCATATAATTCACGCCGCGTGAATTGAATCACGGCCGGCTCGTTGGTAGTGGATTCAACAACTTCAGGCTCAGTTTTCGGGGCAACAGATTTTTCAACTGCTTCCCTGATATTTATCGATTTGGCAGTGGACGATTCGGAGGTTTTGGCAGCCTCGAGATGAGTCGCTGAAGAATTCAGCTGATTTTGTGCGACGGCTTCCATCGCATCCTTGCGATTTGTATCTACAGCCTCTGCCGTGGGTTTGGCGGTGTCTTTAAGTCGCGGCCCCAACTCGATCTCAAGCGTCGCATTTGGATGTGATGTCGGTAATGTGATCCGCTCCTCTGCCCCTCCATGTTGCCGGCGATACCAATAGCCGCCGTCGGGCCGTGGAATATTTAGCTTTTCGCAAAGCTGCACCATTTCCAAATAGGAGTATCCAAGTTCCTTGCCCAATTTCACGATGGGAGTAGTCCATATTCTCTCGTAAAACTCTTCCCTCGAAATTTTCTGTGGTGAGTCGCTCATGGTGAGACACTGCCCAAATGCATGGACGCATCAAGCACGAATTATTCACCGTCGAAGGCTGTCAATTTTGAGTTTCAGCGGCCGAGTGGCCAAAATAACCAGCATTTAAAAATCATTTTCCGCCTATAGTATTTCATGCTCATTCCAAGTGCGTATGACCGGCTGGATCTAAAATCTGTGACCAGAGTTAAGTTGCCACTAACGGCGATTTAGACACAAAAAAAACACTAACTATTCGTCATTTCTGACGCCTTTCTAAAAGAACCCACTAATTCCCCAATGTTAGCCTTTCACAATGGCGTGACGCCGTGCGATTCCTCACTTGGTTAAATCAGGCACCTCCGGTCTTCGAAGCATTTGCTTCGGAGAGGATTTTGGTCGCGCGGTGAGGCCATTGCGGGTGGGGTTAAGCAATACCCATGCTAAATCCCGCTCGGCTTTCAACAGGTGGAGAAGCCGGCACATTTCGTTTGGCATTTTGCGCCCGTCGCCACAACACAAAGTCCTGCCAAAAAATCATCCCATGCACTCTTGGGAATCCGGTGGAATTAAACCAGTCGCGCGCCACGGAATAGGAAATGCCTGCCAACACCGCAAATTCTTTTATGTTCAAAGCCTGATCGGCATCACGCTTGCAGCGAACCTCGCGGATGTCAATTCCTCGGAGTTGTTTGTCACAGGTCATGGACGTTGCATCGGCAGCTTTGATAAAAACCAATTTTTACTTCCCGTCTCGTAACAAATCGTCGGTTAGAGTTCCATGCGGTTGCAGATTAAATCTCCTGCCTGGTAAATTTGACGGTAACGGCGGCGACGTGAGTCTTGAGCAAGGCCGCGTATCGCCGGTCAGCCGCCTTCACAAAGTTTAAGTCACACTTCTGAATTTTCCGCGCGACGGCTTGGAGGCCACTGCCCAACAGGATGACTTCGGCCGCGGCAAAACAGATCACCAACTTTTCTGGCGGTGCATCGGCATTCCTTTCCAATGCTGGATTGGGAATTGTCTCCGCATACAGCAATTGCGCGTATGGCAGGAGATAACTGTGTTCGTCGTCGGCAAACACGTTGAGCGATGCCACGTTCGGATCACTGCCGTAGCAAGGGTTGTCACGCGTGCTAGATGCTGATGCCGCGTCGGGGTTGGTGTCGGTGCTCATAAGATATTTCCCGGATTTGTTCGATGCGTTTTCGGAGCGAATGGGATTGCGTCATGCGTTGGCGGAATTGTTTCAGGAAATGATGACCACGTTGCATGATACGCAGGATGAATGTCTGTCGGCTAACATGCGGAACCGTTTCCACGGCGGCCAGCCGCTCGCTGGAATGGGTGACATGCGAACGCAGCCGCTCAGCGTCGTCGGTGAAAACCTGGCAGCGTTCGCGGCCGCGCGAGATGCTGACATAAAATTGTTGCTGATGGACGGCGGCCAGCGAACGGGACGAGGCCACGACCAAAACTTCATCCACCGTCTTGCCTTGGGCGGCGTGCGACGTGACGGCATAGCCGTGCGTGAATGTGCGGTAATTCTGAGGAATCACCCGGCCATCGGCCAGCAATACGGAATCGCCCTGAATCGCCCGCACCTCGACGAGTTCGCCATTGATAAATCGCTTGCCGACAGTATTTGCTTGCAGCAACAGCTTGTCGCCGGCAGCGATTTTCAATTTCCGCTTCTCTCCCACATCAAACGAGGCCGAGCCTCGACCCAATGAGAAAAGACTTTCAGAACCATTCTCGCGTTGAGCTCTGATCGAGCCGTTTTCGATCGCGATTACCGCGACAGTTTCGTCTTTGGCAAAACCAGCTTTGCTGCGATGGAACCGTATCGCCATGCCGGGACGGTATTGCCGCGCATCTTGCTTTTGCGCTTCCGTCCACGATAGCGAATCGAAAACCTGAAATTCTTTTTCTTCACCGGCCAGACGGCCAGACGTTTTCATTGCGGCCCGGACTTTCTCCGTGACCGCTTCGATTTCCGCCCACGTCGGTGCGACCAGCAACGCCGATCGGTTTTGTTCCAACGCCTTCAGATATGACCGCGCAGCCTTGTCATGCAGACTGCCGTTGGCAGATTCAACGATGGCACCGATACGTTCCAGTTGGGCGAACGCCTCCAGCGTCCGCTTCTGCGCGGCCAGTTCGACCGCCTTGCGATACTCGGCTTTGCGTTGACGACGGATGCGGGTCAGTTGGCCGGATTGAAAATCGGAATGTTGCTCCAGAATTCGCATCGCATCGCCACGGACAACGGATGCGTGCTGGCCAGTGTCGCCCGACAGCACAATGCGTGCATTACGCGCCAGGTCAAACAGCCGCTTCATGTCGTCAATGCCAACTGACCCGGCTTCGTCCAGCACCACCAAGTGCCGTTCGGTTAGAGCCGGCTTTGCCAATAGTAGGCTTTGTAGCGTCATGGTGGCCGTCCTCCAGGACTCCTTGCGGAGAACATCCGTCGCCGCCGCCGTCGGCGCACAAAACAGCGGTTCGACATTCACTTCGGCGCAGGCGGCGACCAACTCACGCAAGGCCGTGGTTTTGCCCGACCCGGCCAAGCCGCGTAGTCCGGTGATGCGGTCATGGGTGCGCAGGACATGATAAATGGCCCGCTGCTGATCTTCGCCCAGCCAGTCGGCGGGTCGGTAGCTGGGATGAATCGGCGCAACGGCATCGCAGGCCGCATTGACCGTTTGAATCAAATTTAGTTCCGTTGTTAAAATCTGTGGCGTTGATACTCCACGCTCAGTTTTGACCAGTTGAGCCGAATACTTCGCCGCCTCTTTCAACGCCGGCAAATCCAGTTCACCTGGATGCTGCGCCAGCGCCACGCCCAAGAGTTCATGTTCCGGCACGACCGACTTGCGCTCGAAGACATGGGCGACGGCGAAATTCGGGGCGTGGTTTTCCGGTTCAAACCGGCGGATTTGCCGGACGGGTTGAACCGACGTGGTGAGTTTTTGCAACGCCTGCAATTCATCGGGCTGCAATTGTGCCAACTGCTGCTCGCGAGCCTCGGCGGTCGAGATGCCCTTGATCTTTTTAGCCCGGCTCTGATGCACCGCCAGGGCAAAGGCATTATTTGACAATTTGTGTCCCAGCTTTTGTTCCAGTTCCTGAACCACTTTTTTTGTCTCCTGCGACCGCTTGGAAAATCGTTTCAACACCGCATCGCTCACGCCCTCGATTTCAAAACCGTGTTTCGCGGGACGAATGCGGTAGCCGATCTGCTGGACACGTTTCGCCAGTTCGTTGCGATAGACCGCCGTGCCGTAACGAATCGCGTCATACATTCCGCCTGCCTGCAATGCCTTCCAGCATTTTTCCGTTTCATCAAAGGTAGCGTTGAATACGGTGAGGTGCGTGTGCAGTAGGGGGTCGAGCGCCCGACTGCTCGTGTGCGTGAATGCGGCGGCGACCAGATTGCCGGTAGTGCGGTCACGTTGGTTGCCCTGCTTGCGAACTCGGGTTGCGGCGAAAGTTTCGAGCTCCCGGAACGCACTGCGCGTCGCTTCTTTATGTGCTGACACCAGCCGGTCGTCATCCATCGTCACCGCCAGCACCGAAACTGATTTTGGCGCGGAACAGGTGAAGTCATAAAAGACCCGCCGTTTATTTGTTTTTTCCTGGCGCTGCGTTAGACGTTTGTCGTCATTCGGATTTTGGTTTTCACACAGCGCATGAAATTGATCACGAGTGACTGCATTATTTAGCCCCAGCCGTTCTGCGCCCGCGCCGATCCACTGGCCGGGGCGGATTTCACCGGCGGCGTAATAATCGTTCTGCGACAGATGCTCGTCGAAGTAGCCTTCGGCGTCCGCCAGATTTTTCTGTGCGACGGCTGTGAACATACGCGGCAATGCTAATAAATTATTGAAGGCACTTTATGCCTATGGGCACAATCTGCGTCCATGGTCTCGACCAATCGTCGCCACCAAACCTCGTTAATTTTCATGGCAAAAAATTCTACTAAATTCCTCCGCTGGTGAATTGTCTTTGGGACACGAAATATCCAGCTCTATAAAGTCATGTGTGAATCAAGTTCCATTCATGTTTGTCAGTTTGCCTGGATTCTCGCCCTGTGAGGCGTATGTGATACACCGGATGCAGATGGACGATGTTTTTTCTATTCAGCAACCAGTCTGGCCGGGAAAAACCTCTTGTTTCGTGTAACCTTTGCACAAAATTCAAGCACATGAGTTTTCGACTATTGCCCCAAACACCAACAATATGACCTCAAAAATCCCCCACCGATCCAAAGATTGTTCTTTCCGATAAAAACAATAATCATTGTCAAATGAAATTTGGAACTACGTTCATCGCACTTGGAGGGTTGGACTGTCTTTGTCCCATCCAGCACGCTAGACTTTAAAAAATGTCCGCACTTGCCGCTCAACTTTTTCATGAAGTGCGCCCCGATTTCTTCGGGGTGCTGGCAAGGCCGTCGGCTCGACTCTATGTGGATTCGCTTGATGCCCTTGAATATGAAGCGGTGCAACGCAACCAAGGACTTGATCGGGAGGAAGCGCTGGCATTGGTGGAACGGGTTGTTGAACTACATGGTGATTTGAGTGCTGCCGAGGATGAATCGGTAGCCCAAGCCGCGACCACCCGCGACAAGGCACGCATTGTTTTGGAAACACTTCGCAAAACGGGCTGGTTATACGAGGAGGAACGCACAGATTGGCAACGACGCATTTTCTTTGACGCAAACGGAGTTGTGCTGGTTCAGGCATTGAGAAAAATCGCCTGTCCCGAGGCCGCCGTCTTTTCGGACAAGCTGGTGAACGTCTGTTTTACTTTGACCAACCGCGACGCGCTGGCGGATCAACCTTGGGCGCAGGTTGAGAGTTGCGTCGCCAGCCTCCAAGCCGGCCTAGTCGAATTGCGCGGGATGCAAAAATCCATCGAACGCCACACAAAACAACAATTGGCGGCTTCCACGCTGAAAGAGAATCTCGCGGTGTTGTTTGATCAATTCGCCGAACGCATCGGACGAACCTGCTACGCGCAATTGGTTCATGCACGTCTGCCATCAAAGCTCGCGGAGGCACGGCGGGCGATTGAGGAATTGGAAGCCAACGCCGAACTTCTGAGCAAAATGCAGACCGAGGTGATGCGACGCGACCCGGCGGTTTCACCGGAGGGGGCGATGGCTCATGTCAGGGTGCGGCTGGATGAACTTGCAAATTTGCTGGATGGCATCCAGCCGCTGGCCAACGCTATTGACCGGCGCACGGCTGAATTTACTCGCCGCTCGCAGGCGCGCTTCCGCTATCTTCAGGAAACGACCAGCGAAAATCGCTCGCACGTGCAGGAATTTTTCGAGACGCTCAATCGTCATTTTGCCGGTCGGCGCGTCGGCGAACTGGACGACCTGGGCATTGAGTTTCCAGTATTGCTGCTTCACGACGCGCGAATTTTTGGCGGCATGGAATCACTTTATACACCGCGCCTTCGCCGGGCGGCGGGTGAAATTGAACCTTTGGCGGATGCCGATCAGCTCCAGCAAGATCACGCGCTGGCGCAGCTTGAAAGCACAATGCGTGATTCGTTGACCGTCAGCCGTGCCAATCATTTTGTTGCCGCATTGCCCGGCAAGAAGGGCGCACATATTGAATCCGACGAGTTGCTTCGCGACCACGTTCACAATGACGAGGATGTGGACAACCTTATAGCTTGTCTCCTGCACTCGCGGTCGGCGGATGCACAATTTGAAATCAAAGTGCCACGGCGCGAAGCCGAGGCGGATTCCGGCAATTTCGACACCAAACTGCAATACCGCATCGAGCGTTTCACTTTGCTTAAAAAATGACCACCGACGGCACAACCACAAATACCAACGGATTGCTGGATAAACTTTCCGTCAATGACCGCGAACGGCTCGGTGAAGCCTTGCGGCGTTTGCTGACCAGCGGTTCAATTCTTGGCGTCGAACCCGCGCAGACCGATCTTTACCACTGGTCTTACCAAAACAGGGGCTGGGTGGACGAATTGGCCGGATTGCTCGACCTGAAACTTCATTGGGAACATCAAGACCGAACGGTGCAGGCCGTCCCGCAAAGCAGTGCGTTCCTTCTGCGCCTCAAATTGGACGCCACATTGGTTTTGCTCACGTTGTGGTATGAGTTCGACACCGCCGTGCGTGACCGTGGCGAAACTCCGCCGGTTCGCCTCACCGTGCAACAACTCAACGATTCATTGACCGCGAAATTTGAACCGCTCCGTAAACATCTTCCCAGCCAGACACGTTTGCGTGAAATTCTCGCGCTGGCACAGCGTAAAAATCTTGTTCACTTCATTCCCGATGTGGTGCTGGAGCGTTCACAGATTGAAATTCTGCCGACGCTAAAGCGGATCATTCCATTCCAAGGGATCGAAGAATGGAACAAAAACGCCGAACGCTATCTGGCCTCGGCCAAAGAACCAGTTGAAACCGATCTTGACGATAACGACAAAGCAGAATGACTCGCACCATCCGACTTACAAAAATCCACGCACTCAACTGGTATGGCTACAAAGACACCATTCCAGTTGAAGGCAATCTGCTGCTTGCAGGGTTGACCGGTTCGGGCAAATCCATCCTGATGGATTTAATTCAGTTCGTCCTCGTGGGCGACCAGCGCCTCGTGCGTTTCAACCAGTCCGCTACGGGCGACCGATCCGACCGTTCGCTCAAAGGCTATTGTCTTGGTGACACTAAAGAGGAGGAAAATGGCGTCACGCAATATATGCGGAGCAGCGCCATCACCTATGTGGCTCTGGAATTCACCTGGCCGAACGGCAAAAAGTGCGAGACTTGGGGCATTCGCGTTGAATTCACCAGCGCGGCGGAGGCACACGGCAAAGTCACGCCGTTCTATATTCCTGAATCGCTCGCTCGCGGCGATTTTCTCGATGCCGAAAAGCGCCCTCTGGACTACACCGCTTTCAAAGGATTTACGGAAAGTCGGCAGGGACGAATTTACCCGGAAGGCATCGAGGCATATTTGCGCGACATGGCGCAGCCGGCGCATCTCAATTTCGACAATAAAGTGCTGCGCTCGCTTTTGCCAACGGCGATGTCGTTCACGTTTCTAAAAAGCTTCAACGAGTTCGCACGCCAATTTATTCTCTCCGCCGACAAGCTCGATGTAAATGACGTGACGGCCAGTTATCGGACGTTCCTGAATTACGAGGGCGACCTGAACAAGCTGAACGACCAGCTTGACCGGTTAAAGTCCATCCAAGCCACGTTTGTCCGGCTGACCGAACTCCGCCGCGACCGCGCACTGGCGCGTTATCTCGAAGCCCAACTCCGTCACGAACATTCCGCCGAACAACTTCAGGCTGATGAAACCAAGCTCGCGAAGCTGAAGGAAGATTACGCGACCGAGGAAGCGAGGTTGAAACACTTGGAGGAAGCCATCCCCAATCTCAAACAACGGATAGACAGCCTCAAAGCGAGCATCAACGAAACACCCGAAGGCCGGCTTTACAGCGAGTTGAAATCACGCAACGGCAAGCTGACCCATCAAATCAGTCAGCTTGCCGAGGTCGGCACGACGCTGGGCCAAGCGCTCGCCAATCGTGTTCGCAATGCCCGTTCGTGGCTCAAAGAACTTCGCGCGCTGCCTTTGGATATTGATGTCGCGCCAGTCGCTTCGGTTGAACGGGCCATAAACGCCGTTGAGCAAGGCGGAGTTCCGAAGGCTGGCGAAACCTTACGCGCCCTCGGCGACGCCGCCCAGCGTGCTGCCACCGAAGTCAGCCGCGCCGCCGCGCAAACACAAAAGCGTCTGGTTGAATTGCGCCAGGAACTCGGTCAGTTGCGTGATGTAGTTGCCGCTCTTAAAATCGGCAAGCTTCCGTTTCCAACCCGTCTATTGGATACGCTGAATAGCACTTTACCTTCGAGCGGCTCATATTTGCCCGCGCAACATCTCCGGGCGCTGTGCGAAGTGAACGATGAACGGTGGCGTCCGGCAATCGAAGTGGTCTTCGCCCGTAAATTCGCCATTGTGGTTGCATCGGAACATTACGAACAGGCGGAGAAAATTTATCATGGATTAAAGGCGTCCGAGCTTGGCAACGAAACTGGCCGGGAATCTCTCATCAATCCAAACAAGGCGGCAAAACTCAAAAAAACAGTCCAGCCTGGTTCACTGGCCGAAAAGCTGACGACCAGCCACCCCGTTGCCGAATCCATCATAAGTCAATTGTTCGGTGACTTGATGTGCGTGGAATCACTCGCTCAATTGCGAGCCTTGCCGCCAGAGCAAAACGGCATTCTCCCGGACGGCTTTATGACGCGCGGGGCGTTCGTTGAACGGCCACGATTTTATGATGGCAATCCGTTTGTCGGCGAAAAAGGTTTGGAGCAACAGCTTGCCTGGAAGCAAAAACTGGTTGGTGATCTTGAGGTTGAAGAACGCAAGCTGACACCCATTGAACGCGCCGTCAAAGCTGCCGGCGAAGGCTGGCGCGAACATTTTGAACAAGCCCCGAATTTGAGCGAGGAACTTGCGCGAGTCCGGCAATTGCCTGATTTGCAGTCCGAGCTGAACGACAACATTGCGAAGCTCAATACGATTGACCGGGCGAGGTTCGACGACTTGGCGATACAGCAGGCCAAACGCGAATCCGAACTAAAAAATCTGGAGGATGAACAACGAAAGCTCGACCGCAGCGAGAAGCGGACGAATCTTCGTGATTTGGAAGCGCAAGTCAAAGCGTTCCAAACCGAGGTCGCGGCACTGGCCGGAAAATTTGAGCAGGTTCGGAATGAAACTGACATATCGCAGTGGCTGAAACGGCTGGTGGAATTGCGTGCCGAGTTGCTGGCGCGCTTTCCTGTAAAAGATGTCACCGCAAACCATTTTAAGGATCAATTCTATGACTGCAACGAGAAGGCCGCAGGCGCGTGGGAGGAGTTAAAGGCCAAACGCCGCGAACTCGCGATGGTTCACACGAAGTTCGATGATTTGCCCGTCGAAACAGAGACCAATGACGCACACGCCAAGCAACTCGCCAAATTGGAACAGAGCGACATCCCGGATTATCGCACCAAAGCCGAGCGCGAACGTAAAAATTGGGAGCATCTATTCCGAACGCAAATTCTTGAAAAACTGCACAACGCATTGAACGAAGTTGTCAACTTGGTCACGTTGCTCAACACGTCGCTGAAGAAGCGGCCCATTGGCACGAATACCTACACGCTTCGATACTGGCTAAATCGGGATTATCAGCTCTACCACGATCTGCTTCAAGCCAGTGCTGTCGCGCGTGAAGATGATTTGTTTTTTGCCTCAGCCGAGCCGCGTTTCCGCGATGCGATTGCTCATTTCCTAAAAACACTCACCGAACAGCCGGACAGTGCCGAAGCGGCCCGTTTGCTCGACTACCGCCATTATTACGAATACGACATGGAAGTATTGGAAGCCGACGGTCGCAAGACGAGCGTGGACCGCCACTCCGGTAAATTCAGCGGCGGTGAAAATCAATCGCCATATTTCATCGCCATATTGGCGAGTTATTTGCGTGCATATCGTCGTTACAGTTCCCGCAAGCCAGAGCCATCGCTTGGACTTGTGCCGATTGATGAGGCGTTTTCCAAGTTGAGCGGCGAGCGTATCAAGGACTGCATTACCGCCCTCAAGGCGTTTGATCTTCAGGGCGTATTTTCCATGAGCACCGGCAACATTCCATATGCGTTTGAACATTGCGACTGGCTTGTTGTGGTATCGAAAAATGACCGCCGCGTCGGCAAGCGCACCGAAATCAGCAACGTGCCGGTGAGCCTGGCGCGTAATTCGGAAGATGCCCGACGGCTGATGGGGTCGTAATTTAATCAGTGAATGAAAACGCCTTCGCCCGTTCTTGAAGCCCTTGCCCGTCGTTATGAACGAAGTCAGGCGGGTCGCACCGGCGCAGCAAATCGTGATATGCTCGTGCTGTTGGAAGAACTGCTGGCGGAGGCCGGCTGTAACGAAGGGGAAAACCGTGCGCTGGCCGAGCAACATCTTGCCGAAGCTGAATCTGCCGGCTTGCTCGTGCGTATTCCGGTTCATAAACGCGACCGTTCTCACATTCATCAAATTCGTTTTCCGGCGATAAACGAAGATGCGCTTTATACGAAAATCGCCCGGTTGTCGCCGACCATGACTCGCACGAAGCTGGCGGAACAATTCACAGCGGCGGCCACCACCGATGTGCCAACGCGCTGGTGGGAGAAATGGATGGCATGGTGCGGACGAATGCGTAACGAGGCGTTGACTGGCCGATCTATCGCAGCTTTTGACCGCGAACCGAGCCGTGCTAACAACGAACTGCTTGCTCTGATTCCGAAGTTGCTGGCTTGGGATGGTGAATCGCTCATTCGATTTGCAAGCTGCGTATTGTGCGGATCATCCAAACAGTTGGAAGAACTCGCCACGTTGGAACGAGACGGCGAATTTTCAGGCCAATTGCGTGGCAAACTAGGCCGCTTGCTCGAAGACATCACCGGCAGTGAAATTCGCACACTTGACGATATTGGAATTATTTCCAACCCACGCTCCGTGCTGGTTCATGGCCCGCTAAAACTTTGTCTGGGCGGCGCATGGTTGGATTTCGGAATTTTGCATGGGTCTTTTCGTTTATCTCAAACAGACATTGAACGGGCCGAAGAAATCGAGACTTCATCTTTGCGCTGCACGACGATTGAAAACGAAACGACGTTTCACGAATTGGCTAAACTCCGGAGCGGCGAACTGCTTATTTGCACCAGCTACCCCGGCAGTGGCACGGTGGCATTGCTCCGACGTTTGCCGCCAAAGATTGATTGCTGGCATTTTGGCGACAGCGATGAGGCCGGCTTTGAAATTCTTCGGGTGCTCCGGGATAAATCAGGGCGCGATTTCCGTCCGATGCACATGCAAGTTGGTAGAATTCCGTTTGAGCAGGAATCTCTTGGTCGCCCGACACAGAAAACCTGGCCATTCTACCGACAATAAAACCGACCATGCAAACGGCGCTTTGCCGGCGCAAACTTGCGTCCGACTTCAGATTGCGGTATGTATTTCTTCAGTGAAAACGATGTCCTTCAATCAAATGAAACGGCAGGAAGCGCAAAGCCGGATGTCGGCCGTGCGCAAGGCTCGTCGCAGTCCAAAGGCGGCGGCGGCACTTCAACGCCGGGCTTCATTGGTGGGTGACGGTGCGAAGTGGCGTATCACCAATTTGAATCAAGTGGCCCGCGCCATTGCCAGATGGGCATAACCGTGGGATTTTCCCTTCGACAATTCTCCAAAGTTTTCAAGATACGCGATGCGGACGGAAAACCGTATGTCCTCATCGGCGGCCAGGCGGTGAATTATTGGGCGGAACACTATTTGCCCGCCGACCCTCAACTTGAAAAATTACGGCCGTTCACCAGCGAGGATATTGATTTCAAAGGTGGTCACGCGGATGTCCAGCGCATCGCCCGGCAGTTGGAATTAAATCCAAGCTATCCGCCCAAAGTGCAGATGACCGCGCTGTCAGGATTCATTGCTTTTCAAATCGGCGACCTGAAATCAGCCATTGAAGTTGTCCGGCGGATTCCCGGAATTTCAGATGCCCATACGCCAGCCATCCAAGCCGAGTGGGAAGGACAAACCATCCGGGTTCTTGATCCCATTTCACTGCTGGCCTGCAAACTGGAACTCGCGGCAACAGTGTCGCAGGAGAAACGGCAGGATGTGGCACATCTGAAAATTTTGCTGCCCTGTGTCCGTGCATTCCTGGGCGAACTTCTTAAGCAGGTTGAACTCGGCCAGCTACCGGCAAAGGACTGGTTGAAGGTCACCAATCAAGTGCTGAAATTGACGACTGACAAGCGCGCCAAAAAAATCACCGGCAAGCATCAGATCAACTGGCCGGAAATTCTGCCGCTGACTGCCATCGCCAAAAGCCAGAACGAGAAAATCAGACGGTTTCGGGAACAGCAATTGGAACAGGGCTACAAAAAATCGAAGGGCGTTTCCATCTGATGTGATGGCCGGCGCTTTGACTGGCCGGCTTGCTTCCAGGTATTCAGCAACCGGCCAGACAAATCGCCTCAATGGAAACCTAGACGGTCACGCACTCACCGGTCGTTCTAAAACCGCGCTCAACTCCGCCGTCGTCCGTTCATGCCACTCCCGACCTGCTCCGTTTCGCTGCTGGTTTCAGAACGCCCGTTCAGTGCTTGGTAATTTGCACATGAGCGCATCAATTTGAGGTGTTCAGTCGAATGGAATCTTTGGCGGCTTTCTGGAATTGGAAAGCCGGTCATTTTGGTTAGACACCATCCCTTTATCAGAAAATAAGGCTGCAAATCGAGCAACGGCCGCGCAATTTCCGCGCAACATCCGGCGTGGCGTCCGGCGCAACATCCGCCGAATCATCCGCGCAACATTCGGGCAACGTCCGCGCAACATTCGGGCAACGTCCGCGCAGTATTCGTGCAACAGTCGGGACGTGTCCGGGCAGTTGGCGGGAGACATCTCACAAAACGCCGAAGAATGTCCGCGCCAAAGTTTGCACCAAAGTTGGCGTGATGGTTCGCAAATGACTTGGTATTTACCGCCGCAGTCCACGCACAGTCTGCGCAACATCCGGTGAATCATCCGGGCATTCGCCGGGTAACAGCCGCGCAGTGTCCGAGCAGTTGCCGGGAAACATCTCATGCAACGCCGGGGAATGTCCGCACAGCGATTGGCACAATAACAAGGAAGCGCCCTGGCAATTGCCACTGAAGTCCGTGTAGCAGTTCGCCTCGCTGCCACGCAGCATCCAGTGAATCATCCACGCAATTTCCGATGCGGTATTCGTACAACGGCTATGCAACGCCTGCGAAATAGAACACGCAACAAATATGCTTAGTCCTTGAACAATCCTTGCCCACGTCAGTCGCAAGGACGCGAACTATCCACTTCCGCGCACAGTCCGCAGGCGTGTCCAGTCCGTGACCGCAAGCTTGTCACAATCAGGCCGATTCCAAAACCCGGCGTTGGCCGTAATCAGTTCGAGAATCGAGTGCGTCCTTTGAATGTCCACGTGTTGGTGTCATACTTGGCTGTCCTCAACGTTCTTTGTTCGTGTTCCAAGTTCATTCAACGCCACAGACGGTTTGCATCTTAAAGGATTCTTTACTCGCCTTAAATCTGCCTTGTGGCCTAAACTTCGCCTGTGCCAACGGTTGACCTATGAAAATCCTGCTAACATTCACCGGCTTTCACGATCCGTTTGCTGAAATTTCTGCCTCGGGTGAGAAGGAATCCGGCCCGGTGCTCACCGTTGCGTCGGAACGGCAGTTTGATCGAGTCTATTTGTTCTCCACTCCCAGCACGGCGGAGATTTCCGCGCAGACCCAGGCTGAATTGCAAAAACGCAGCAAGGGTTTGACCGTCGAGATTTGCGAGGCCCCGCTCAAGGATCCCACCAACTATTTGGGTATCTTGAAGCAATTGCGAACTCATTTTAAACGAATCCATCGCGACCAGCCGAATGCGGAATATTTCATCTGCGTCTCATCCGGGACGCCGCATATGCACGCGAGTTGGCTCATGTTGGCGGCCAGCGGTGAAATTCCGGCGCGCGTCTTGCAAACGCGGGCGGCGAAATTCGTTCGCGAAGGCGAATCTCGTGTCACAGAGATTGATTTCACCAACCCCCAGTTTCCCCAGATCAAGCCGTTTGGGGCATTGCCGGACGCCGACCAGAACCAGGATTTCCAAGCGCTCTGCGCTGTGTTGGGCATTGTCGGGGATCATGAAATCTTTTTGCGCGAACTGCAATCCGCCTTCACGCTGGCCCAGTATGACTCACCAGTGCTATTGTTGGGGGAAACCGGAGCCGGCAAGGAAGTTTTTGCCAGCCTCATTCACCGCGCGAGCCCTCGGGCGGCCAAACCCTTTATCCCCGTCAATTGCGCAGGATTCACCGAGGAATTGATTGAGAGCCAGCTCTTCGGCCATCGCAAGGGTGCGTTTACCGGTGCCCATGTCGACCATGACGGCTTTTTCAAGACGGCAGACGGCGGTACCCTCTTCCTCGATGAACTCGGTGAAATGCCCCTCGCCTGCCAAGCCAAACTCCTTCGAGCTATCCAACTCGGAAAAATCCAGCGGCTCGGTGACAACCGCGAAACCACCGTCAACGTCCGCGTGATCGCCGCTACCAACGTGGATATCAAATCGGCCGTTGAGAGCAAGAAGCTCCGAAAGGACCTCTACTTCCGGTTTCAGGCCAATCTCCATATCCCCGCCTTGCGTAATCGGCGCAGTGACATCCCCAAGCTCGCGCTTCATTTCTTGGAGCGATGGAATCAGAAATACCAAAAGCCTCGCCGCCTGTCGCAGTCGGCGCTCATTGCCCTGATGAAACATCCTTGGCCCGGAAATGTCCGCGAGCTTGAAGGCGTGGTCGTTAATTCTGCCCAACTGTGCCCCGGTAAGGTGATCGAGGCAGATAAGCTCCTATTCGACGAAGTCCTGGCTTCCTCGGGCCTCGACGCCCTGCCCGAGCCGCAGGAGGGTTTTGATTTGAATGAGTATCTGGCCACCGTCCGACAGCGGCTTATTGAGCGCGCGATGAAAAGGTCGGAAGGCAATCGCACCAAAGCCGGCAATTTGTTGGGGGTAAGCCCCCAGGCCATGAGCCAGTATCTGCGCAACCGCGAATGAAACGTCCCTTGAAGACATTTAAATCTACATTTAAGAACGGCGCTGACTGGGAAACGCCTGTATCACGTGAACAGACTGTATTTGTGTTGTTTGCATCAATTATGACGCTTGGCACGTTACCAGCGAATGCTTGGATAGAATGTCTGACCTCGTGGCAAAAACCATCGGCGGGGAGGAACTCATGAAGTCCAACAACTTCGAGTTTCTCCGCCCCGCGTTTCCGGAGCTCGCCGACCTCGGCGGGTTCGCTGAACGCTACGTTTTTTCCGACCCGGCCAGCGCCTTGGTCAAACTGCGACTTTTCGCCGAATCCATGGTCTCGGCGATTTACAGCCGCCACCAACTCCCGCGCCCATATCAGTTCAATCTGAATGACATGCTCAATGACGACATGTTCGTCAGCATGATTCCCAAGCCGGTCTGCTTCAAACTCCATCAGTTGCGCGTTCAGGGGAACAAGGCCGCGCACGGCGCCGACACCGTCAAACCCCAGATCCCAGTCTGGCTGACGCAGGAAGCTTACGACCTCGCCTGTTGGTTCTTTCTTTCTTTTTGCGGCGGCAGCAAGGATGCCTGCCCGGCATTTATTGCTCCCAAGCCCATGGCGGAGGCGGAAGCCGAATCTCAGAAGGCTGGCGTTGACCGCCAGCTTGCCGAGCAGGAGGCACGGATGGCCCAGATTCTCAGCGACCTTGAGGAAGCTCGGGCCAAGGCTAAGGTTGCCGAGAAATCCAAGGAGGAACTTCAGCTGATCCTGATCCAGACTCAGTCCGCCGCCAACGTCCTGCATTTCGACGAGGCTACGACTCGTCGCCGACTGATTGACACGATGCTCATTGCCGCCGGCTGGAATGTCGGTGCGAACGGACAGAATACGGCCGAAGTGGTGCAGGAAATGGAGGTGCTTCATCAGCCGACCAATTCCGGCATCGGCTACGCGGATTATGCACTGAAGCACCCCGAGAGCGAGAAACCGCTCGGCGTGGTCGAGGCCAAAAAGACTGCTGAGAATGCGCAGAAAGGCCAGATGCAGGCGAAGTATTACGCCGATGGCCTGGAAAAAATGCACGGTCAGCGTCCGGTGATCTTCTTCACCAATGGCTACGACCTTTTCATCTGGGACGACACCAAGAACGAGCCCCCGCGCAAGATTTACGGCTTCCACTCCAAGGACAGTCTTCAGTATCTCCATTTCCAGAACGAGCACCGTGATCCGTTGCTCGCGCACCTTACGCCGTCCGCGCTCATCGTGG
>DATLVR010000082.1:0-94716 GCA_035577265.1 Verrucomicrobiia bacterium
GAATAATCCGATCATCATTAACAGTTACGGAGTCGGCCCAAAGCCCATCATTGATGGTAATGGACTCATTGGCACTGGCGTGGTCTATCTGTTTAATCAGCAATACTGGGAGATTAACAATCTTGAAATCATCAACAACGCCGCCGCTGGAGGCGACCGGCGCGGGATTTATCTGGCCGCGCAGAACTTCGGATTGGTTCACCACTTGTATGTTAGAAATTGCTACATCCACAACATCAAGGGCATTGTGGGCCAGGATAACGCCGCCAAGCGGACTGCCGGATGCCTTGTTGAAACGATCGGCGATAGCGCGGTGCCGACGCGGTTTGACGGCATTCTTATGGAGAATTGCGTGATCTCGACAGTGGACAATCAAGGAATCGCCTTGAACAATAATGTTTCAGTTGCGGATTATCCGGGAACAGCCAGTTGGAATGCCCGCAAGTTCACCCACGTCGTCATTCGCGGAAATTTGATCAACGATATCTCGAAGAACGCGCTGATCATCCGGCTGACCGACGAAACCGGGTTGATTGAACACAATGTTTGCTACGACACGGCTTTTCGCGCTGGGACGGGCAACACCATTTATGCCCGTAGTTGTCGGGGAACGGTATTTCAATTCAACGAAGGCTATTTGAACAGAACGACCGACTTCGACGGTTGTCTCTATGATTCGGATCTTCAAAGCCCGGCCTGCATATTCCAATACAGCTACAGTCATGACAACAACCACGGCCTCTTCTGGCTGGACACCGACGCTGCGGACACCAATGTCATCGTGCGTTACAACATCAGCCAGAACGACAGGGGCAACATCTTCTGTCCGAATTACCCCTGCGCCAGCGCCTACATCTATAACAACACGGTCTATGTCGGCGCGAACCTCTCGCCGGTGATCATCAATGAAAAAACGGTCAATACAAAAACTTACTTTTTTTACAACAACATCATCTACAACTCCAGCCCGACTGCGACTTATAATTTTGTCGGCCTCAACGGTGGCAGCCGCACTTGCGACTACAACGTCTTTTACGGCCAACACCCGGCCGGCGAGCCGGCGGACACCCACAAGCTCACCAGCGACCCCAAGCTGGTTGCGCCGGGCACGGGCGGCACGAATGATCTGAACAGCGTCGGCGGCTACAAATTGCAGGCCGGCTCGCCTTGCATTGATTCGGGAATGACAATCGCCAACAACGGCGGACGGGACTACTGGGGCAATGCCGTTCCTTTTAACGGAACAACCGACCGGGGCGCAAACGAATGGTCTGGCGTCCCGCCGGTAGTTTCCACCCAGCCCGCGACAGGTCTGACAGGCGGCGGCGCGACTTTAAATGCCTTGGTCAACCCCGGCGGAGCAGCGATGGCCTATTATTTTCAGTTCGGCACCATCACAAATTATGACAGTGCCACTTCTATGAATTACTTGCCTGCTGGCATCAACTCCCTCACCGGCAGTGATTCCATCAGCGGACTGTTGCCAGGCACCCTTTACCATTTCAAAGTCGTGGCCACCAACAGCATGGGGACTGGCAGCGGTGCGGACGCCACCTTTACCACCGTCGCAATTTCACAGTTGCAATTGGCGTCACCGGCCTTGCTGGGTGGCGTCGCGTTTCAGTTCTCTTTGACCAACGCTCCGGGCGTCAGCTTCAAGGTCTACGTCACCAGCAATCTCGCGTTGGCCGCAGGCAACTGGACTCTGCTTGGCATGATGACAGAAAGTTCCGCCGGCCAATACCAGTTCACCGACCCGCAGGCGATAAACAACGTTCAGCGGTTTTATCAAGTTCGCTGGCCTTGACAGAATGATCATTGGACAAGAGGTTCCATTGCCTTCGGCGTAATCTGAACATCGGCCTTCTTTGCCAACTCATCAATCATCTGGTCATACAATTGATCGAGATAGATTGATTTCACACGAGACTTGATTTCTTCAAAGGAAGGATAATGTCGCGGAGTTTTTGAAATACACCTTACGATCTTAATCTCGCTTTTGGAAACAGGGATCATCACGCTCTGCCGGGGAGACAGCAGTAACACTTTTTTAGCCTGTTCGTCGTCGGAGAATAACTCACTGACCCGGCTCTCATTCATCTCCTCGAATCGTTGCCATGCGGCTTTGATATCTTCGCTATGTTCTTGGGCGGTTGTTTTCAGATCGGCACCCGTCTTTACTGCGTAACCAATTTTCTGCGCGACCACCTGGAGTGTTTCTCCAGTGGTTTCAGAATTGGATGCTTGTAGCGCGACCATCTCAAGTGTGGATGTTTCTCCTACGCGGAATTTTTTCTTGTTCCGCCCGTAAAACTTTTTGACCTGCCTGTCGCTGACATCCCACCGGCTTTGCGCGAGTTGTTCTGTTGCGCGGAGTCGCAGGTTCGCCATCCAGTGTCCGTAATATTGGAGTTGGGTGTAGCGCACAGGTCCGTAGACCACCCTGCCTTGTTGCACGGCCGATTCGCGTTCGTTGTTCATTATTTCCAGATTTTCCACCAAGCTTGCATACTGAATGTTATCGACCAGCCTCAGTTCCAGGAACAAGAGTTGTTGCACTTTCTCACGGACGATCCGTTGGACCGTTCGTTGCCAGAGCAAAGCGCGGGGTGTTGTCCCCGAAAACTTTCGATCCCAAAAGTTTGTTTCGTAATCGAGGTTGGACTTTGCCTTGAAGAATTGAAACACCCCCGCCCGCTCCTGCTGCATAAACCAGACGAACTCCTCCTTGGGGACGGATTGCCCATTCACAAATAAAACCGGGACTGCATTCGTGGATGGCGCGGTTTCTTGCGCCATTCCAAACGCTGCACTAATGAAAAAGCAGGACCAAAGCACAACATTAAGCAAAAAGCGCTTACAGAAAAACAAGGTGCCAGAAGTAGATTTCACAACGTTGTTTTGGCAGTTGCACAAGTGTCCAGATGTGCGACCAGACAAATTTTATTGTGGCGAACTGACCGCTGCAGGCATATCGGCAGTTTTGCCGACTATGAAACTTACCGCCGCAAGCTAACAATGAAAAATCAATCCGAATATTCACGTCAAACGAGTTTTCAAAGTCATTACCAAGAAAAAACAATATTGAACCATAATTAACCAAACCGACGAAAACAATGGATAAACAATCAACACTTACATTTCATTTTCTCCTGACGAGGAACGGTGGGCTCAATTGCATGGCATTTGCCATCCTGTTAGCCGTCGTTACGGGAATTTGCGCTCCCAGTGTTGAATTTGAAGCGCCTCCTCTGGGCGAGTATGGCCCGATTACAGGCCATGCTTCCGGGCTGGCTACGCCATCGGAGTATGAAGTCATTCTCCTTGACTCTCAAAATAATAAAAAATGGTGGGATAAAACCCATAACGTCCACGGCATCCCCATCGCGGACGATGGAACATTTATGGTCGCATCTTCTGCGGCTGAAAAAGGATGGGTCAACAACACTAATGTCCTGAAAGCCCCTTTCATCGGCGTGTGGGTTGTTTCCACGAACTTCGGCAAATTCAGCGTTGAGGGTGTTCCCCTGCCTGAAAAAATCTCACATGGCGCGGTGGCTTCAAGGATCATTATCCGCACCGGACCGGGCATTGTTCCTGTCGTGGATTTTGACGCGCCACCCGTTGGCACAAGCCAGCCGGTTACAGGCCAGATTTTGGGACTGTCCAATCCTACGCGCTACCAGGCTCTGATGCTGGTTTCCGCAATTACCAACGTCTGGTGGGACAAAACCCATGATGTCGGTGGAATTCCGATTGCGGAGGATGGCTCATTCAAAATTGAAGGCTGGGTGGTTGATCCTCATGATCTGACTGTTCCCATTATCGGGATATGGATTGTTCCCACGAACTTCCCCGAATACACGTCCGAGGGAACAGTGCTGCCTGAAAAAATTCCACGGGCCGCCGTCGCTTCAAAAATCCAAAACCGAAGCGACATGCTTGCATCACCCTGAATGTAATAAATGTGACGATTGCAACCCAATGAACAATTTCATGCAAAAATATCGCCATTCCGTAATTGTGACGATGGTTGATCCGCGCGGCACCACATAAGATTTGTCTCATCCTTATTCCATGCAAGAAAAACAATTCCATTGTCTCCGACGTAGCGGGTATTCCTGCAAGAGCGCGTTCACCCTTATAGAACTGCTGGTGGTGATTGCCATCATCGCCATACTGGCCGCGATGTTGCTGCCCGCGCTGGCCAAGGCCAAAGTAAAGGCGCAAGCGATCAAATGCCTCAGCAATAACAGGCAAATCGGCCTGGCCATGATCATGTATGCAGGAGACAACAATGATTACTTGCCGCCTTTGAATACGGTCGCCTATCCTCCTCCGAATCCAGCGCCACCGGGAGTTTATTGGTATTTCCAATATCTCAACAACGGTAATTACATTACCGCCAACACGGTTTCAAACAGTGTCTGGCGCTGTCCGGCGGTGCCCGATAAGGATTTGATAAACGGCGGTCCTTATGGTCTATTGGAAGGCTATGGCCCGATGGAAGGCAATAACGGCAACGATTCGGGTATTCTTCGTTTCGGCATGGTTAATGGCCAGAAGGAGGGCAGCCGAAAATTAGGATCATTAAGACGCTCGAGCCAACTCTGGTTGTTTGGCGATGTGGGAACTCCAAAAATTAACGGCAATCAGAACATATTTCCAGCTGGTGGCTATAGCACCGAGTTCAGCACCAGACAGCCGATCCCAGGGTTGCTTCCAGGTCAGGGCTGGGTTCCTCAGAACCCTCCCAAGCAGGCGGCCTGCCGTCATAATAGGCGTGCCACCTTTGTGTTATGCGATGGACATTCCGAAAATTGGAAATGGGAGGATTTGGTTACAGATAAAGATGATGTCTTTGCCATCAATTCCTATTGAAATATTTATGCAGTCGCCCATGAATCCCAACTCCGCAAATCTGATAGAGTTTACCGATTTCAGGCCATCGGCAGATTTGCCGATTCCCAGTGCTGCGGAGCTGTGCTAAATTTTCGCACATCCCGGAACGCAACCATTGTAAACGACTTAACAAGTGTCGCCATCGAACAATAATGTTCTTATGAAAACAAAAGAAAACCCCCAACAAATACAAAGTATAAATCAACGATTCAGCGCACTTCGCAGGATTTCGCTGGCGTTGCTTTTTGCAATTGCCATGGCCTTTATTGCTTTGTCTGGCAAGGCAGCCAATGTTCTGGTGAATCCCAGTTTTAATTCGTCCCCTCTTTTTAACCCTGGGTCTTGGACGCAGCACAGCCCCGTAACTTGGAGTTCGAGTCCTGCCTCGGCAGCGGATCATTCATCGGTTAAGCTGATTCGCACTGGGGCTGATGGCCTTTGGTTTCAGGGTAATTATGGCAATGGAGGCCAGTCCATAGACCAATATGTTTCGCAGACCTTTGCTTGTTTTCCGGGAAACGTCTATACTGCAGATGCTTGGTATTCCGCATATGTGAGCTTCGCGGGAAGTTTAGGCGGTAGCGGCGCCGGTGGTAGCGGTCTATTTCAAAATGATGGTGCCAATGAAGACGGATGGGTTGAAGTGAAGTTTTATGATTCAGGCAACGTTGTGCTTGCGGATTACAAGTCAATAATAATTGATCCTGTCTATGATGCCAATGCTGCGGCTACGCTGACTTTAGTGACCAACACGCTTGGCAATGTCTATTTACCTTGGGCAAATTTTCCAGTGACCAACCAATATGATCCCTCTACTTTAGGGTTAAATCAGGATCCCCTCGCCAATGTTGCCGGCATTACAAATACATTGGCTAACGGACAGATGACAGCACCGCCGGGAGCGGTAAAGGTGGAATTCAGCATCCATCTCTATCAGGCTGCTTTCGAGTCTGGCGCTCCCTTCTGGGATGATGCAACCTTGAACCAGATAGCTGGGCCGTCTCCATCGGTCATTACCGCCACTCCGGATGGCACGCATTTTTTCAACGGTGCCATCACCAGTTTCACTTTCAATGTCACTTCGGCGGCAACGGGAGGCGCGCCTCTCCCCACCAATTCAACCAGCCGCGTTGGGATTATTGTGAATGGTGTGAACAAAACGGGGAGCCTCCAATTTAGCGGGCCATCCACAAATCTGGCCGTGATTCTGCCGGGTTTGGCAACAAATTCGCTTTACACCGTAAGCGTGTCAGCCACGAATAGCGTGGGTTTGGTTTCCACGAAATCAGTCAGTTTTGATACTTTCCCCACCAATGTTTTCATCGTTAGCGCTGAAGACTATGATTTCACCAACGGTCTGTTCATTCAAAACCCGACACCCACTTCGGCGCCTGGCCCCAACAGCTATTTTGGCACGGCGGGCACTTTAGGTGTGGATTTGTCGACATACAATGGGACAGGGATATTGCCGGGGAACGGCGCCGCACAGCTTATCCGTTCAGACGGCTTCTCGGCAATGCAACAAGCCAGCGATTTGCAGTTGCCTTTATATTCGGCACAAAATGATCCGAATGTGTATAACGTTCAAATCGCGTATAACAATGGCGGCAACTGGTTTAATTACACGAGGAATTATCCGACAGGCAATTATCTTGTCTACTTGCGCTACAATAATCCAACTGCGGGCACTATTGAAAGCCTCAACGTGTTGACCAGCGGGTATGGGACGCCTACGCAAACGACCAATAGAGTAGGGGTGTTTATTGGCGCCGCCACGGGGCCAAGTTATGCGTGGGTGCCCCTGACGGACGCTTTTGGCAATAGAGTAATCGTGAATTTGCCAGCGGGACAAAATACGCTGCAACTGTTGAGCGGTAACGGCGCTGGTGCTGGCGGTATTGCTAATTTTGTTGACTACATATTTGTTCCAGCGGGCATTGGATTCCCTCCGTTCATTAATAATTTAAGTCCTAATAACGTCAATCCGCCGGTTAATGCGAATATATTCCTGAATATCACGAACATTACCTTTTCGGTCGGTTCTGCCTTCAGCACTGTTGCCTCAAACAATATTCACGCATTGGCGAACGGGGTTGATATCACGTCAGGGGCAACCTTTACCGGCAATAACACAAATTGGAATGTGAGTATTCCCTGCCCGCAAAATCAACTGATCACGCTGGTCATAAATGCCACGGATGCCAACGGATTATCCAACAGTGTCGCGGAGACCTTCGACACCTTCAGCCAGAATAATTTTATGATCGAAGCTGTAGACTTTAACTTCAATGGCGGTCAATTTATTGACAACCCGGTTCCAACGGCAGGCGTTGCGCTGGCAACGAACAGTTATTATGCCGGAGGCATTTTTCAGACCAATATGGCCGTGCAGAATGTAGATTATAACGGCTTCAGCGATGGTGGGGGCGAGGCTTGGAATTACCGGCCTCTTGATACAGGTGTCGGCCAGGAAGTGACCGCTGACTTTAAGCGCGACAAATTTATCACCGCTGGCGCTCAGGATTATAGCATAGGATTTTGGAATGGCGGGTTTTGGGAAAACTACACCCGCACATTCCCCACGAATAATTACAATGTCTTTTCCCGGATGGCAGGCGGTAATGGCCCCTTCAATAATACCACATTGTCATTGGTGACCGGTGCAATAACGTCGACTCAAACAACCCAGCTTTTAGGCTCATTTGCCGATGCAGACGCAGCCGGCTGGACGACATGGCACTGGGTGCCCATGCGGGACACCAACGGCAATCTTGCGAAAATTTCACTCGGAGGGGTTGAAACGGTGCGGGCGACCAGCGGGAATAATCTCAATGCACACTTCTTTATGTTTGTGCCGGTCATTCCCCCGGTGCAGATTGGCGCCTCAATCAGCGGATCCAGCATTTTGCTCAAATTCCAGACCCAGAACGGGAAAAGTTATACGGTGCTTTTCAACAGCACTCTGACCGGAGGCACTTGGCTAACACTGCCCAGCGGTAGCGGTATTCCCGGCGATGGCACGGTCAAAACTGTGACTGACGCAGTGGGAGTGGGACCAACGCAACGATTCTATAAGTTGCAGGTTCAGTAAAGTCGGTGTGGATTGCAATTGGGCTGGGGAAACAACTGGTCGGCGCCGGGGCAAAGTTGGCGCCGACCTTCTAATATAAAAATGAACGAGATGAATTAACCCCACCCCGCTTTCAGGTGCGGTGTTCAAGGCGATTGTGACTGATTCCATCCAATGACAGGTAAACGTATATCTATCAATCACGTTAGGATTGGGATTTCAAGTTCGGCTTTTCTGGCAAGAGCGGCTGCCGGCTTTATTTTTGCCATTGGATTATTGTTTGCGATTGAAATTCACGCGGCCAATGTTCTGACCAATCCGGGATTTGAGACGGCCGGCCTCGCCGGTTGGACGACCTTCGGGCCGAATAATAGCAGTGAAAACATCGCCGGCATTGCCCATGGCGGGGTCAACTATTATAAAGTCTATGGTGCGTTCATCGGCGCGCAGAATTATACGGGTCTATATCAGGACAAACCCTCGACTCCGGGCGCGAACTACTCGGCGGATGGCTGGACTTATACAGCTTCCAGCGATGGCAACGGCATTCACGGACAGGATGCGATTTGGCTTGAAGTGAGTTTTCGGGATGCGTCATTCGACGCCCTGGCTCTCTATCGGTCGGTGGTCGTGACCAGCAACAATTTAGCCAGCTTCGGCGGGTTGAACACATGGTTCGCTTTGCAGGTCACCAACCAGTGTTCCTTTACGAATGCTTCGACGACAGTGCTGCTTCCGGGAACAGTGACGAACACTGTAGTCAGTCTGGTGGCGCCGGCGGGCACCGCTTATGTGCGGTATCAAGTTGTTTTTTCGCAGGGACCGGACAACGCAAACGCCTCGATGTATTTCGATGACCTCACGCTGAACCAAACCGGTGGCACGGATTCGCCTTCCACTCAGTGGAACATCGTCTGGAGCGACGAGTTCAATGGCACTTCCGTGGATGCAAACAAGTGGGCGTTCGAGACCGGCAACGGAGGCTCCAATCCCGGCTGGGGCAACCAGGAACTGGAGTATTACACCGGTCGCACAAACAACGCTTACGTCAGCAATGGTTTGCTGCACATCGTGGCGCGGGTGGAATCCATGGGCGGATTTAGCTTTACCTCCGCCCGCATGAAGACCCAGGGTCTATACGCAACGACCTATGGCCGCATCGAATGGCGCGCCGCCCTGCCTGCGGGTGTCGGTATGTGGCCGGGTCTTTGGATGTTGGGGTCGAACATCGGTTCTGTCGGCTGGCCGGGTTGTGGAGAAATTGACGTCGCCGAAACCAAGGGGACGGAGTTGACCAAGGTCCACGGCAGCCTACATTCTGGAAGCGACGAAACCACCATTTATACTTTGCCTGGTGGAGATTCGATAACCAATTTCCACAACTACAAGGTGGATTGGGAACCCAACTCCTTCAGCTTTTCGGTTGACGGTCATGTGTATGAAACCCAGACCAGTTGGACAAGCTCGCTCGGTCCCTATCCTGCACCTTTCAACGCGCCGGAATTTCTTCTGATGAATCTTGCCGTGGGGGGTAATTTCGTGGGTAATCCTTCGGTTGCCGCCATCGAGGCGGGCACCATTTTTCCCGCCGAAATACAGGTGGATTACGTGCGCGTTTTGGAGCAAACGGCGCCGCTCCAAATTGTCGCGACTCAATCAAATGGCAATGTGGTTTTGAGTTGGCCGGCAAATATCGCCTGCCATTTGCAAGTGCAGACAAATTCTTTGGTGAATGGAAACTGGTATGATCTTGCCAACACATCGAACCCGCTTGTAACGGTGCCCAACCAAAACAATGCCAGCGTCTTTTACCGTTTGGAATCGCCGTAAAATACGCGCAACGGATTTACAGGCGGGAATGGCATGGTCGGAGCGCGTCGTATGGAGCGCTCATTGACCGCGAGTTTTCAGCGTCTGAATCCTGGCCTGAACAGCTTCGTAATCGTGCTGCGCCGCTGTGTTCGTTGGATTCAGTCGCAATGTGATTTGAAATTCCTTGAGTGCTTCATCGAGTTTTCTTTGTTTGGCAAGGATCGCGCCGTAATTCAGATGGGCGCGCTCAAAGTCCGGGCGAATGTTGACCGTTTCAGCAAACTGCGCCTGCGCTTCCTCCATATTCCCCCCAGCCGCCAGTTCGACTCCCAATAAATACCGCGCCTGCCAGAATTTCGGGTTCATCCAGACGGCATTGCGGAAATAACCGATGGCGTCATCCCGGTGATGCGCCGCTGCCAGCGCGACCGCTTGCTGGAAATGGGCCGCCGGCCCGTTCGGCTGAAGATCGGCAGCCGTGTGATAATGCGCCATGGCTTGATCCGTTTTCCCCTCGCATTGCTCCATGAATCCCCAGTTCAGGTAGGTTTCAACGTAGCCGGAGTCTATCTTAAGGACACGGCTAAAAAATCCGGCGGCTTCGGTTGTTTTCCGTTGGTTGCCCAGAATCAACCCCATTTCGTTCAGGGCTTGCACATAATCGCTGCGAATCGTCAGCGCCCGCAAAAAACTTTTTTCCGCACCGCTGGTGTCCCCCAGCCGGACCAGCAACCGGCCAATGATGCAGGGAGTCATGGGGTTCTGCGGCAGTAATTCGCTGACGCGTTGCTCCTCCCTGGGGGCTGCGGCCAAATCGCCAGATTGATCCAAAAATTGCGCGAAGTTTTCACGCAAAAAATAATCGTCGGGAGACAGCGCCAATGCTTCCTCATATGCGGCACGGGATTGCACGCGGGTTTCTTCCGTCATTTGCGAGTTTAATTCCTTCAGCTTGGCCATGTAAAATTTTGCACGCGAGACATCGTTCAATTGATCGGTGAAAGGCGGCTCGGAGACGCGGCTGTAATTTTCCTGCCAGATGCGGAAACGATCCCATGGTGAAACGCCCAGCCGCCGGTCGCATAATTCCGCTGACGCCCATTCGCTTTTGCCCTTGGCCAGAACGGATTTCGGGAGCAGCTTTAAGGCTTGTTCCGCAAACGCGCGCCCCAGCAAATAGTTGCCGTCAAAGTTCAAATGCACATGCTCATAAAATAATTCATTGCCCGGAATCTTATCCGGAGAACTTGGAGCCAATGACGCGAAGGCGTCCCAAATGTAAACGCCGTGCTTCGCCTTGGCCTCCGCCGCATTTTTTATGATTTGATTGATGCGGCTGTCGGCGCGAAAAGCCAGCGTGTCATCGTCTCTGGCCAGTTCAAAATCGCCCAGAGCTTGAGCGGAATTTGTCAGCGCAAGCTGGCAATGTCCCGCGCGAAAATGCAGCTCGGCATATTGCGGATCAATCACGGCGGCTTGTTCATATTTTTTGAGCGCGCCTGGATAATCACCTGACGATTCAAGCGCGATTCCCTGCTGATAAATTTCATCCCACTGTGTTTTTTGGGATTCTTTCAAACCGGCTGAATGCAGGGAGCCAAACGGGGCGCAGTCCTTCAAATTACTTCCCACCGTGCTTAAAATAACCGGCACGCCGGCGTTTCGTCCCGCGCGTAAAATATCATCCAGATTTTTTTTGAAATTTGCATAAGCACGCAGCCGGTTTGGATCGTCATACCGAAGCTGATGGTCTTTGAACATATCCAGGCCGCTCCATGTTTTCGGGGCGGATGAATGATCGCCCCATTGCTGCCTTAAACCATCCAAAAACTGGCCGATCTTTGTGGTTTTTAGGGCGAGGTTAGCCCGCACTAAGCCCGCTCCCGGCGCGCGCGAACCGAACACGGTGCCCGCGCCAAAAGGCCCGACCATTTCATTGTTCCCCATGTAAATAATCCACAAATCGCCATCGCACCGCGCACATTCGCGGGCAATGGGCAAAATCACATGAGAGTTGATGGCCGTCATCGCCACGCAGACCACTTCAAAATCCGTTCCAGGAAAACGTTCACGCAGCAAGACTTGCAAATAACGCCAGGCGCCAAAGGTCGGATCGGGATCGCCCATCGCCGCCGACTCGCCAAACACAAAAATGCGGCAGGTGTTGGCAGGCTTTTTTACAAGCATCCGTTGCGGCACCGGGGTGCGGGCCAGCGCAGGTGGAAAAAATCGGTAGCCAAACCGGTCATTAGGCACGTAATAATCTTCCCCGCCGATTTTCGTTTTCAGAAAAAAACTCGTGGGATAACCATAGCCGGACAAGCGCATGCCAAGCTCAAGCCCGCCGATGACCAGCAATGGGATTACGACTACCGCGAAGATTCGGTATGACCACAGGCGGCGTGCCGGAATTTTGGCCGCCGGTTTTTCACGCGATAAACTCCTTCCGTTCGTAGAACGCGCTTTTTTTGGGAAATGCTTTTTTGGCTTCAAATGAGTAGGAGCAGATTAAAACAAGTAGACGAAGTAAGTTCAACCGTGAAAATTTTGAAAGGATTTTGTTTGATGTCTAATTCAATCAAATCCGGACACTATGATGCCAGGGCAAAGTTCCCAACATCGGGATTTGGATTGTTCCCACAAACTTCTCCCAATAAGCGCCGAAGGAACCGCCCCTGCTTATCGGCAGTTTTGCCGATTACGGCTTCAGCAAACATCGGTTAAATTGTTGCATCCCTTTAAAATCAGCCAACTCGCAAAAAACCATCTCACGTGAAAACCCGCCGAATTTTGAACATAACCCGCTTCTTATTAGTCGCGGTTTCCCTCTTTGCAGTTGCTCGGATTCAAGCGGCGTTCTCCCTTACCAAAGGTAATCTTTACGTTTACCAGATTGGCAACGGAAACACAAACGGTTACGCGACCACTACCGCTGCGGCTCCGATATGCATTGATCAATTTTCGGCGAATAAACCCTGAAGCTTCATTTCTATTTTCTAATAGAATTAGAATAACACAACCGAATGAGAAAAAGCGACGATCATGTGCCAACGCGGCCTTTGTGCAGTGCTTTCACTTTGATTGAATTGCTCGTGGTGATCGCCATTATTGCCATTCTCGCAGCGATGCTGTTGCCGGCGCTCGCGCGGGCCAAGGAACGTGCGAAACGCGCCATGTGCCTGAGCAATCTGCGCCAACTTGGCATCGGCATTACGATTTATGCTGGCGACTACAATGATTTCGTAATACCTGCCAAACCCGCCGATAACAATAT
This sequence comes from Verrucomicrobiia bacterium, assembly GCA_035577265.1. Taxonomy (GTDB): domain Bacteria; phylum Verrucomicrobiota; class Verrucomicrobiia; order Limisphaerales; family UBA11358; genus UBA11358. The sequence continues at coordinate 13,059 of DATLVR010000082.1, forward strand.
TACTCTGATACCGGGCAACCCGCCGTTCGTGCAATACTGCATCAGCACGACTTACGCCCCTTCGGTCCAAGGCGTGGGTATCCCGTTTGCTACTAATGCTCCTTCTGTTTGGTCGTGTCCCGAAATTCCAGGATTGCCTTACCCTGATACCGTTGATTTCCCACAATGGATCACTGGCTACCAATACTTTGGTGGCATCACCAAATGGTCGCCCAACGGGACTGTCGGCCTCATTCCCGGAACCCACAGCCCGGTCAAGCTCAGCCAGTCTAAATCTTATTGGTGCTTGGCGGCGGATATGGTTGCCAAAATCAACGGCACTTGGGGCGGAACCGAGGCTGTTATCACTCCGCCGCCCATCGTCGCGTCCTACAAGTTCTGGCCGCCTCATAAAAAAGGTAATGCCCGGTATCCCGATGGCGGAAATGAAGTATTTGCGGATGGTTCAGCCCAATGGTGCAAAATTGAGACTATGTATCGCTTTACGACTTGGACTGGTGCCAACCAAATGTGGTTTTATCAAAACTTGGACGACATTCCGATGACCCCGTTTATATCTAGTCTTAAATGGAACCCTGCTGTGGATGCACGATGACCTGGACTTAAACGAACATCGGCAGTTATGCTGATTACCAAAATGCGAACCATATTTGGGTAGATTAGTTCCCTTATCCTTGAAGTCAGATAACGCTAAAAAACTTGGCCTTATGAAAACCAGATATACTAGCTTATTTGCCAGTTTGGTCATGACTTTGGCGGTGGCGATTTCCGCGCACGCGCAAGTCACACTCCCAGACATCGCCGAAGCCACGGTTCGGGCCGGCGCGAATGAGAACGTGGATGTCCAGGAAATCACTGTGGGCTTTGAGCGCGTGAAGTATGTCCAGGACGCGGCAGCGGGGAACACCACGGCTTGCGCAAAGAGTTACTTCAAGTGGGACTTCACCGGTCAGAATCCCAATACCAACGCCGACTTGACCCTTTCCCTGACGGGTGTCGCAAACAGCCAGCTTTCGGCCATGCGAGTTTGGAGTTTGGACCAGGCTTATCCCGACTTCACGAACGCTCCAGGGTCTTTGACTGATGTCGGCGTTCTCACTTGGAACAACGCGCAGGCCAACAGCACCAACTTTGATCTCCCCGGAGTGAGACAGGGAACCTTTCAAATGCTGACCAATGGACCTTTTACCGCGCACCCGGTGGCCAATTTCTCGGCCGCTGGCACCACGACCGTCATAATCCCGGCACCGTGGGGGAACCTGATCATCAGTAATCAGATGGTTCTCGTCATTTGTGGCACAAACAATGCCGCCCTCGCGGGCAACAATGGTTATCGCATGGCGATCAATACCACGGCCTTGGTGTTTCCGGCGCTGGTCGGCGCTCCCCCGTCCATCACTGCGCTCCCAGACGTGACCGTGACTGCCGGCCAAAACTCCGTCACGAACAGCTTCACCGTTGCTGATCCGGCCGGTAATGTGGCTACTCTTCCGGCCGCGACTCCTGCAGTGGATGGAGCGATTGTTACCAGCGCGACCGTGCTGGGCAGCGGCGCAAACCAGCAGATTTATGTGACCGCCGGCACCGCCGGGACTACCACGGTCGAGGTGACTATTGCTGATGAGAATGGTGACTTAGCACAGAGAACATTCAACGTGACGGTGCTGCCGCGGATTTTTCCGCCCACCATTTCCACCCCGGTAAACACCAATACGCCGGTTAACACGGCCGTGACCGTTCCGTTCACCATTGGAGATTTGTCCTCACCGGTGTCCACTCTTACGGTGACTGGCGCGGTTGATGCCGTCAGCGTGAACGAGCTTGCCAGCGTCTCGTTCGCAGGCTCCGGCACAAACCGCACGGTGACGGTCACGCCTGTGACCGGCGCCGACGGCGTGGGAATTGTTGATTTGAGCGTCACTGATACGAATGGCACCACGGTGACCACTTCGTTTGCAGTGATGGTATTGACCAACAGGGTCGTATTCACGGACCATTTCGATTATTCAGATGGCTCTCTGTTCGCAGGCTCCGACGCGGTCTGGTTGCGGCGCGGCAACATCCAACCTGTCCCGTTTAATGTGGTTAGCCTCGCGGCGAATATTGTCTCCGGCGCCAACAACGACAATGCTTATGCGGTGCTGGTGGGCGCGCCGTATGCGACGGGCAGCCGCTCGGTAATCTACATCACCTTCACTGGCAACTGGGTGGTCGTTCCAACGGCCGATTCAGGCTCGTTTGTCTCTCTGGCAAACAACAACACGACCTCATCACCCCAGGCCTGCTCCATTGGCTCTACGCCCGACATCGCGCTCGACGGCAACTTGAACCTGCGGATTGCCAATGGCGGCGGTTACACTGTGTATCCCTTGGATCTCGTGCCGGGCACTCCCTATAAAATAGCCGCCCGCTATGATGTGGATTCCGCCACAGCCACGCTTTGGATTGATGCCACAAACGAGGTGGATACCTCCGTCACCAACATCACCGCCACCGATATCACAGCCCCGGTAGCGTTTTCGCTCGTGGATTTGAATCAGAACGGGAACACAGGCAACCTCGCTCTGGACGATCTTAAGGTGAGCGCTGTCACCCGGCCGCAAGTTAACTCCATCAGCATCGTCGGCAGCAACGTGCAAATTGACTTCACGGCGGGCGTGAACGATGCCACCACGGACTTCGGTGTGACCAGCACGACAGATCTCACCTCTCCGTTTAGTGATGTCAGTGCGACAATCACGTCGCTCGGTGGAGGCGTTTTCCGCGCCATGCTTCCAGCGTCGGGCAACCAGAGTTTTTATCGTGTAAAACGCCAGCCTTTTAGTTTTTAGCGTGAATTCCAACTGCCGACAACGTGTGTATATGCGAAGTCGGAGGATGTGTTGGTTATGCGCCGATGCGAATTTACGCACCGGCGCAATTTTACCCTATGCCCGATAATTTGATGGCAATGAAGCAATGGTTTAGCAGACCGGCTGCAATGGCGGGCGCCATGAGGCTTGTGTGCCTCGCACTTTTGACACCCGTCGTGAACCTTTCGGCTCAGCCACAGTCCCTGGGCACTGTGTCGGCGGCTTTCAAGGATCCTGACTCGGAGTGGAAGGATTACCCGACCCGCACTTTGGATAATTTACCAGGGGCCATCAGCGAAAAGATGGATTCAGGATTGACTCCTTATGGCGGCCAGCTCTCGGTCAAAAGCAAAGCCACGGGATTTTTTCACACCACAAAAATAAATAGCCGTTGGTGGCTCGTTGACCCGGCCGGCGGTCTGGCTCTGCATAAAGGAGTGGCCGGGGTCGGCCCGATGGGAACAGCCGGTGCCAAGGCCGCTTTTCAGGCGAAGTTTGGCACCGGGACGAATTGGGCAGTGCAGACAACGGAGTTGCTGCGCAAATATGGCTTCACTGGCGTCGGTGCTTGGTCGGACACCAAGGCGCTTCGCTCAGTTTCGCATCCGCTGGTCTACACGCGCATATTGAATTTCATGGGCGGCTATGGCCGGAAACGCGGCGGCACTTATACGCAACCGGGCCATACTGGTTATCCGGGTGATTGCATTTTCGTTTTCGATCCCGATTTCGAAACCTTCTGCTATGAACAGGCTCAATCACTTGCAGCCGACAAGGACGATCCGTGGTTGCTTGGGTATTTCTCGGACAACGAACTGCCCTTCAGACCTGGATCGTTGACCAATTACCTCTCACTTCCGGAAAAGGACCCCGGCCATCAGGCCGCGCTCGCGTGGTTGCGCACGCACCACGGCGAAAAAGCCACCGTCCGGGACGCCACCGCGCAGGATCAGCGAGACTTTCTGGAATTTATGGTGGAACGCTATTTTCGCATCACTTCCAATGCGATAAAAAAATACGATCCAAATCATCTCTTTCTTGGCTCACGTTTTTACGGTTCGGACTTGTCCCATCCGGAAGTGTTCCGGGCAGTCGGACGGCATGTGGACGTTGTTTCGGTCAACTGGTATCATGCTTGGTCCACCGACCCGGAACGTCTCGCCATGTGGGAACGCGAATCGGGCAAGCCCGTTCTTATCACCGAGTGGTATGCGAAAGGCATGGATTCGGGCCTGTCGAATACGGAAGGTGCCGGATGGGTGGTTAAGACGCAACGCGACCGCGGACGGTTTTATGAAAATTTCACACTCGGCCTGCTGGAATCAAAAGTCTGCGTCGGCTGGGATTGGTTCAAATATATGGACAATGACCCTGCCGCCACCGGGGCTGATCCCTCGAACCGCGATTCCAACAAAGGCATTTTGAGCAACCGCTACGAGCCTTACGATCCGTTGCTTGAAGCGATGAAGCGAATTAACGAACGAACCTACTCGTTGGTTTACTATTTTGACAAAAAGGCGGTCCAATCGGAGCGACCCATTCGCTATTAAAAAACTGATTTATATGCGAACGAAAAGGTTTATTTGGCCCGGCTTGGCATTGATTCTCATGTTATTCCATGCGCACGGAGAGGTCGCAAATGAAATGCGTGTGAATGACCTGCTTTCGTAAATGACGCTGGACGAAAAGATCGGCCAGATGGTGCAGGTGGATTCCGGCGCGTTGAAGGACAAGGCCGACGTAAAAATTATTTTCTTGGTTCGGTCTTGAGCGGCGGCTAGTCCGATCCTGCCGCCAGTGTGGCGTCCTTGATTCGCCGGTATTTGGCCCACTGTTCGAGCCAGCGCTCAAGCCAGAAAGGAAGTGACTGCGCGCTGCAGCCCGCAAACACAATCAGGTGCGCGTCTAAAGCTTCGGTCAGCGCCTCATCCACTGTTGGCGTGAATTTCAGCAAGTCCACCCGCCATGGCCGGATGTTCCATTGACCGGCGAAATCTGCTCTGTGCGCTCCGCAGCTCCATCCGGTCAGAACCATCGGCGCTGACCTTCCTGATGCTGGCTCCGCCGTCAGGATTTGCCCGGCGGGCGGAATTGGAATCCGGCCCGTTTGATTTTTATCAAGTGGTCGGCATCACTGAGGCGGAAGCTGGATTCGCCAGGACACACGACGGAGCCGCGTTGGTGGAAAAACTCACGTCCGGCGGCGGATTCCCAGTAACTGACCCAGGCCGGCACAGTTTGGTGGAGTCGGTATGAAGATTCTTTACGCAACTGCCAACCCGGCCGGAACGATTCAGTCCGAGTGAAACTGGTCTCACGCGAAGACCGCCAAAGACGCAAAGAAAACCGAATTCTTGAGTGCAAAAGCAACGCACTGAATAGGGATTAGAATTCTTGTGAAAAAGTCACTGCCTGCCCCTTCCCTTTGCGGCCTTGGCGGCCTTGGCGTGAGGTTCTTCGGCATCGTTCCGGCGTGCGCCGGTGAAGCTGGCAGCCACGCGGGTGAGAGTCCCGCCGGTCGAATTGGACTGTTCACGACCGAAAGCTGGGTCAGGGAAGAAGCCGTGAGGTCGAACCCGAAAGCACGACCCAGACTGAACTGTCCGGTTGCAACGACAGTGAACCTCATCGAATGAGCCTCGACAATGTGAACCGAGAGCCGAGCCCCTGCCGGAAGGGCGAAGGCTGCCATGCGCCGCTATCCAACAGTCAAGCGGCGGCGCAAGATCTCGGCGGGGTCAGCGAGGGCGACAGGACAGGAAGGGCTGACAGGGTAAGCCGGGAGAACTCCCGCGGCGCGTCAGCGACGCAACCCGTCGGGCAAGGTGGCGAACCCACTGAGCCGGCGAGGGCCGCCGGAGTAGTCGGAGTCCCGCGTAGTAGTGAAGACCTGCCGGAGAGTAAAACCGGCGGCGAGCGAAGGCGGGGCACTTGGGTCAAAGTGCGCGGACACAGCGAGGGATCGGATGATGGCCGGGCGGCGGTGGAAACACTGTTCGACCGGATAACAACGCCCCCGAAAGTCCAGAAGCTGCAACGCGTGCTCTACCGCAAAGCCAAGGCTGAACCGGGCTACCGGTTTTACAGCCTCTACGGAGAACTGCTGCGACGCGACGTGCTGGAAACAGCGATGAGCGCCGTGGCCAGCCACGCGGGCGCGGCGGAGGTGGACGGGCAGGAAAGCTCGGCCTATACCCGCAGCGACGAAGCGTGGCAACAGTGGCGGGACACGTTGCTGGAGGAACTGCGAACCAAGACGTATCGGGCCAGTCCGGTGCGGCGGGTGCGCATCCCCAAAGGCGACGGAAAGACCCGGCCACTGGGCATCCCCACGGTCAAAGACCGTGTCGTCCAGACGGCGGTGGCGTTATTGCTGCTGCCGGTGTGGGAAGCGGACAGTCATCCCCAGAGCTACGCCTATCGTCCCAAGCGCAACGCGCAGCAGGCGATGGACGCGATCAAGACCGGGCTCCGGAGCGGACGCACCGAAGTCATCGACGCCGACTTGAGCGGCTACTTCGACAGCATCCCGCACCGGGAGTTGCTGCGGCTGGTCGCGCGACGCGTGAGCGACGGGCACATCCTCGCCCTCCTCAAGGCGTGGCTGCGCGCCCCGATCGTGGAACGGGACCCGAAGACGGGCCGCCCCACGATCACGGGCAACCGGCGTGGCACGCCGCAAGGCGGCGTCATTAGTCCACTGCTGGCCAACCTGTATCTGAACCGGTTGGACTGGCAGGTGAATGAACGCTGCGAGTTGCGTCCCGTGCTGGTGCGCTACGCGGACGACTTCGTGATCCTGACCCGACCGGGGCGGGGGGCGGAGTTGATGGGACGCCTCAAACGATGGCTGGAAACGCATGGCCTCACGCTGAACGAGACGAAAACCCGGACGCTCGAGGTGCACAGGGAAGGGTTCAAGTTCCTTGGATTTGGCGTGAGCTGGCGGCGCGGAAAGAGCGGAAGGAGCTATCCGCACGTGGAACCCCACCCCAAAAGCCAGATGAAGCTGCGGGACAAACTGCGGGAGAAACTCAACCACTGGACGCTCTGGCGTGCGGAGGCAGAGGTGATCCCGGAGCTGAACCGGTGGCTCAAAGGCTGGAGTGGGTATTTCCATTATGGCAACAGCACGCGGGTGTTTGACCGGTTGAACCGGTATGCGGCGGACCGGTTGCAACGCTGGCTGTGGCGCAAGCGGGGGTGCCAACGCGCCCTGTGGGGAATGAAGTCACGGGAAGTTCTTCGGGAACGCCAAGCACTGTATCGGCTGCCCACGCGGGCGGCTTGGACACGGACTGCGGCGTAGAAGCGATGCGCGTGAATGGCCTTCGGAAAGCCGGATGCGGGAAAACCGCCCGTCCGGTTTGATGAGGGGCGGAGCGAGACGGTCATTGGCCTTGTGCCTCTTCAACCCGTCCGCTCCGCCTACTCTACTAAGCTTGTTATTTCAGGCTCGGCCAATCGAGATCAAAGCGGGCAAGATATTTCCGAAGGCGGTCGGCATCATTGGCGGTTTTGCGATTCTCCCGCGTGGCTGCGAAGAGTTTTCGACCCGCGTCAGACAGCGTGGCCGATTTGCGGCACACCCGGATGACGAAAGCCAGTTGCGCCTGATCAAACAGGTCGAGCTTCTCTTTCGCCTTGTCGCTGAGCACTTCCGCAAGCACGGCACCATGATCATCGGCTGCCATCGGGGTGGCCCAGCCGCCCTTCAAGCGTTCCATCTCACCCTCAAGCACCGGTGCGGTGATGCGGCCGCCCGGTGACAGCGTGGCCATGCGGGTGATGCAGGCGTTTAAGTCCCGGAAGTTGGCAGTCCACTTGGCGGCTGGTGATTGGGCAAATTTCAAGAATGCTTCGCGCACTTCTTTGCTCATGGTGACGCGCTGGCTGCTCCTGCGGGCAAACTGTTCCAGCTCGTAATCCAGATTGGGTTCGATGTCCTCCGGGCGTTGGCGCAAGCCTGGCAGATGGAACGTCCACAGGTTGGTGCGCGCCAGCAGATCTTCGCGAAAGCGGCCTTCCCGGACGGCGAGTTGCAGGTCGCGATTCGTGCCGGCGATCAATTGAAAATTGCTGCTGACCTCGCGGTCGCCGCCGAATGGTAGAAAGCGTTTTTCTTCCAGTGCCCGGAGCAGCATGGCCTGTTCGTCCAGTCCCAACTCGCCGATCTCGTCCAGGAAAAGCAGGCCGCCGTCGGCGGCACGCAACAGACCGGGGCGATCTTTGACGGCTCCGGTGAACGCGCCTTTGACGTGGCCGAAGAGCGCCGACATGGCGGCGTCACCCCGCAGCGTGGCGCAGTTCACCTCGACAAATGAGCCGGCGATCTGGTGCCGGGATTTTTTGAGCTCGTAAATGCGCCGGGCGAGCTGTGATTTTCCCGCACCGGTCGGCCCAGTCAACAAGACGGGATCCTTCGCATTGATCGAGACGTGTTCAATCTGCTCGATCAGCTGGTTGAAATGTTCATTGCGCGTGGCGATGCCCGACTTGAGAAACGTCCGCGCCTCCTTTTGTTCCTTCCCGAAGCGCGACGCCAGGCGGTCATATTTGGAAAGGTCGAGGTCGATGATGGCGAACTTGCCATCCGGTCCACGCCGCTTGGTGTCCGCCGGCGAGGTCTGCACCAGGCGCGCGGGGAAGTGGCGCGACTCCGTCAGCAGAAACAGGCAGATCTGCTGCACATGCGAACCGGTGGTGATGTGGACGAGATAATCCTCCGTGTCGGGCTTGAAATCATAGCTGCGCGCGAAGTCATGCAACGAGGCATACACTTCCTCAAAATCCCATGGGTCACGGAGCGCCTGTTCGGTCCCTCGGACTGCGGTGTTTGCCGAGATGCGCGATATATCCGCCATGACCACATTGGCGGTGTCCTTAAACTTCGGATCGTAGATCAGCTCGAAGCGGTCAATCGGCAGCTCCGCGTGTTTGCACAAGGAAACGCTGGGACGCCACTTGTTCCACCGTTCCTGATGGAAGCCGGAGTCCAATACACTGCCCAGCAGACCGATCACCACCTGTTTCTTGTTGTTCATAGCTTTTAATCCTGCGATTTATCTTATCCGCTAGTCTTGTGATTCGGCAAACCAAATCAATTCACCGTGCTTGAACAATTATTTAGCCCGTTGTTATTGGAGTTTATGACTGTTTTGCAGGGTTTTTCCCGGTTGGCACGGTGACTGCAATAGGTGTTGGCAGCATTAAACGAAAGAAAACATATGGCTAACAAATCAATCTTCCAATCCTTGCGCGGCGCGCTCTTGCCGCAGGCCGACGTGGTCAACGAAGCGGGGGGCCCGGCTTACATGCTCGCGCCGAAGCAGGCGCTCGCCCAATACGCGGCGACCGGCTGTTTGAACTCGACCTATTACGCCTCCGCCGAGGACCAGCTCCAAAAGGTGCTCGCCTTGACGAAGGAAGTGGACGCGCTGTTCGTCGCCAAGACCGCCGTGTATGCCCGTGAGAAGGGTTTCATGAAAGACATGCCGGCCGTGTTGTGTGCCGCGTTGTCGGTGAAAGATCCGCAATTGCTCCGCGCCGTGTTCGACCGCGTGATTGACGACGGCAAGATGCTCCGCAATTTCGTCCAGGTATTGCGCTCCGGTGTGGTGGGCCGCAAATCCCTCGGCACGGTGCCGAAGAAATTGGTGCAGCGCTGGCTCGAATCTCGCACGGATGAGCAGTTGTTCCGGGCGTCCGTGGGCAATGCTCCGTCCTTGGCGGACCTCGTCAAGATGGTGCACCCGAAGCCGGGCAATGCGACCCGCGAAGCGCTCTACGGTTATTTGCTCGGTCGTCCGCACCAGGCGGAAGCGTTGCCGGAGATCGTGAAACAGTTCGAGGCGTTCAAGGCCGGCAAGCGGGATGAGGTGCCGGACGTGGCGTTCCAGATGTTGACCGCCTTGGATCTCGGCAAAGCCGAGTGGACGGCCATCGCGAAGAAAGCGCCGTGGCAGATGACGCGCATGAACTTGAATACGTTTGCCCGTCATGGCGTGTTCGACAACGAGGTCATGGTGAAACTGGTCGCCAACCGCCTGGCGAGTGCTGACGCGGTGAAACGCGCCCGCGTGTTTCCTTATCAGTTATTGATGGCGTTCAAAGCGGCCGGTGGCGATGTGCCGAACCTGATTCGGGACGCGCTCCAGGACGCAATGGAAGTTGCGACGGAAAACATTCCGCGCATCGCGGGCAAGGTGTATGTCTGCCCGGATGTGTCCGGCTCGATGAGCTCGGCGGTGACGGGCCAGCGCACGGGCGCGACCACGTCGGTGCGGTGTGTGGATGTGGCGGCCTTGGTGGCGGCGTCCATTTTGCGCCAGAATCCGCAGGCCGAAGTGGTGCCGTTCGAGAATGACGTCGTGAACGTGTCGTTGAACAGCCGCGATAGCGTGATGACCAATGCGCAGAAGCTCGCCGCCGTCGGCGGTGGGGGCACCAATTGCAGCGCGCCGCTGGTTTGGTTGAACAAGAAGCAGGCCAGGGGCGACTTGGTGGTGTTCGTCTCCGACAACCAGTCGTGGGTGGACGCCAAGGGTGGCCGCGGCACCGAGACGATGCGCCAGTGGTCGGTGTTCAAACGGTTCAATCCGCAGGCGCGGTTGGTGTGCATCGATATCCAGCCTTACGCGACGGTGCAGGCGTCGGAACGCGAGGACATCTTGAACATTGGCGGATTTTCCGACCAGGTGTTCCAAGTCATCGCCGCCTTCGCCGAAGGCCGGTTGGGTGCCGATCATTGGGTGGGCACGATCGAATCGCTCACGTTGTGAGCCAGGGGAATTGCCCGGCCACGTCAATCCGGACGTGGCCGGGCCGGGGTGGAAACCATTTTTGCGGGCCGAATGCCGCTCGAGACTACATTTAAACTGTCATGTCTCGGCAACAACTTGTCGGCCCGCTCGCTTGGACGGAGCGCGGCTGGGGCACCAGCCGCAGCGCATGGACAATGCGGAATCAGTTATGTTAGTCAGAGATGCTGCGGCTGGTCTGCGACAGAGCCGCGCTCCGCGGAATAGATCTTTGAGAAGAATTTGAAGCGGCGGGAATGCCCGCAGGACTACATGGTAGAGCGCCCGGCGAAAGCCGGGAGGCCCGGGTTCGTTTCCCGGTCCCGCGCAAGCGGGATAGCTCAGAAAACTTGTCTTGCACCCGATTGTCGCGCTGCTTCTTTGAAATTTATGGCGAATGCAGGTGGGATTACATTGGCAACCAGCGGATTCAAATTCCGCCCGACCAGCCGCAAGGCCGGTTGAGAATTCTCATCAACCCTTGTCGCCATTCTGATTTGTAGCAGCCGAGGTAACGAGGCTCATTCTTGGTCCGACAGCGGCTGAGGTGGCAAGTTAGAGCCTCCTCACGTCGGCTGCTACGCGAAATAGGTTTCGCGACGAATGCCGGAGCAAACTACATGGACTCATCGGTTGCTGGTTCGAATCCAGCCTCTGGAAACAGAGTAGCTCAATTGATAGAGCAATGAGCTTGTTTCTCCACTTTTTGTCGTCGCGTTTTTAGTCGGTCAATGCGGTTAAATGATTTCGGTGCGAATGCCGTTGGAACTACATCGGTCGCGAGTTCGAATCTCGCCGGCTCCATCAGACGGGGCCGTAGCTCAGTGGGTAGAGCGATTGTTTCGGCAAAAACTTGTCGCGCCGTCTATTTGGTAAAAGAATAAATAAAACTATGAATACAGAAACAACCATGCCCGTCATCCAGCCCACGGGCGAAGCCACCGGCTTCATTCCCGCGCCGGGCAATCATGGCAAGCCGATCACAGTGATTGGCACGGCGGCCATCCGTGAGACATTCGATGCGAAATGCATCGAGCAGGCGCTCAATTCGCGCGGTGCACCGGGCGTGACCGACCTGGTGCTCAATCCCGATGCGCACTGCGGCTACGGTGCCCCCGTTGGCTGCGTGCTCGTTTCGCCGACGCATGTTTATCCCGGCCCCGTCGGAGTGGATATCAAATGCTCCATGAGCTTGCTTCAACTTGATCTTCCCGTGGATGCCGTGGCCGATAAAACTATCCGGCGCGCGCTCATCAATGCCATCGTTGAACGCACCCCGACTGGGGCGGGCAAAGGCCAGCGCAACGTGAAGAAAGGCCGCGCCGTGAATGGCGAGGTTGGTCGGCGCGTCGCGATTGAAGGTGCCTCCGAAGGTGTGTGCCGTGAATTGGGCATCCCACCGGAGTGGGCACAGCATTGCGAGGACGCCTTTCATCTTGGTCATGATAACCAGCGCGACGAACTCGCGGCCCGTCTCGATTTGCTCATCAGCACCGGCAAGTTCCCGAAGTTTGAGGACAAGATCCGCCAGTTGGGTTCCTATGGCGGCGGCAATCACTTTGGCGAATGTGAAGCCGTGCAGATCGCGGATAACGACCGCGCCCGCCGCGCCGCCGAGGTCTTCGGCTTGCGCGATAATTGCGTCGCCTTCCTTTCGCACTGCGGTTCCCGTGGCTTCGGCCACCAACTCGCGAGCGACCAGTTCCGCACGTTGCAAAACAAATTTGCGTCGTGGAGCATTCCCTTGCCCGGCAATGACCGTGAACTCGTTTACGCGCCGCTCGGCACGCAGGAGGCCGATGATTACATCGACGACATGTCCCTCGGCGCGAACTTCGCGACCATGAACCACATGTTGATCAATGCGCTCGTCCTGGAAGCGTTTCAAGAAATCATTCCCGGCACGCGCGGCAAACTCGTGTATTTCATCAGCCACAACATTGCGCGCCGTGAGATCGTGAACAATCAGGAATGCTGGGTGCATCGCAAAGGCGCGACGCGCGCTTATCCGGCAAATCACTTTGCGCTCAAAGACACGCCGTTCTATGAGACCGGCCATCCGATTTTGTTGCCCGGCAATCCGACCGCTGGCTCCTGCGTGATGGTCGCGGACCCGGGCGCGGACAAAAGCTGCTACAGCGTGAATCACGGCGCGGGTCGCGCGAAGGGTCGCAAAGCCGCGATTCGTGATTTGGATCAGAAGACCGTGGATGACGAATTCGTCGCGCACGATATTTTGACGAACTGCCGCACGTATCCGAAGGACGAAGCGCCGGCGGCTTACAAGGATTTCAACGAAGTGTTGAACTCTGTGCGACTTGCCGGCCTCGCCAGCGAAGTCGCGCGCCTCCGCGCCCGCTTCGTGATCAAGGATTCGGACGACAGCTTGAAGGGCGCGGCGTGATGGTCCGTGCCGGACGGGCCACCATGACCGCTGTTGAAGGGTTGCGTGCCGGTGCATTCATTGGCACGCTCACGCCTGCCAACGATGTCACACCAACCGGACAACATCTTCGCCGGAACGCAGGTCGTTTCGCTCGTGGAAGTGCGCGGGCCGAATCATTCCCTGGTGCATCCGCGCGGCGCGGTGGGCGTCGTCACCCGCACACCAGCGGTTGAAGGGGAAAATTATCTCATCCGCTTTCCCGACGGCTTCGAGAAAACACTGGAGCCTTCGCAGATCGAAGTGTTGAAACATTTCAAGGATCGCCTGGGTGAAAGTAGCGCGGGCGTCTCGCCTGCGAATTTCGATCTGGAGCAATTCATCATCTACCGCTGCGTCGTCGGTTCGCGGGCGTATGGTTTGGACACCGACGATTCCGACACCGACCGGCGCGGGATCTACCTTGCGCCCGCCGAGCTGCAATGGTCGCTGTTCGGTGCGCCGGAACAATTCGAGGACAACGCGGCGCAGAGTTGCTACTGGGAATTGCAGAAGTTCATCATCATGGCGCTCCGGGCGAACCCGAACATTCTGGAATGCCTCTACTCTCCGATCGTCGAAAAGGTCACGCCCTTGGGAGCGGAGCTATTGGCCATCCGCAAGGATTTCTTGAGTCAGATGATTTTCCAGACGTTCAACGGCTATGCCCTGAGCCAGTTCAAGAAGATGGAACAGGATCTCCGCAACCACGGCGAAGTGCGGGTCAAACACGCCATGCACCTGCTGCGTCTGTTGCTCACGGGCGCTGCAACGTTACGCGACGGGCATGTGCCCGTGCGGGTGGAGGCGCATCGGGAACGATTGCTGGCCGTCAAACGCGGCGAACTGCCGTGGGCAGAGGTGGACGCCTGGCGCAAGGAACTGCACCGCGACTTCGAACGGGCCCTGGCCGAGACCAAACTGCCCGAACGGCCTGACTACGAAGCGGCCAATCGCTTTCTTATCAAATCGCGGCAAGAACAAGCCAAGAACCATGATTGTTAGCCATTCAGAAAAAGTTAAACCGGTTGTGCGTTCACCGAAGGTTGCCACGCTCCTCGAAACCATTACCGGGACGCAACTCCGCGAATGGGTCGAACACATTTCAGTGCCCCGGCATTTTTCCGCGGAACCGGAGCAAAACCGGGCAACCGCCGACTGGCTGGCGGATGTGTTTGGCTCGATGGGATACCGCGTGGAGCGCCAGGGCAAATTTTCAAATCTTGTGGCTCTGCCGGATTGCGCTTTGGAGAAGGCCATCCTGGTCGGCGCTCACTACGACTCCGTGCCGATGTGTCCGGGCGCGGATGACAATGGCAGTGCGGTCGCCGCCATGCTGGGCTGTGCGGCGGCGTGCAGCCTGTGGCGACCGGTTTTGCCCGTCGTGTTCGTGGCTTTCAATTGCGAAGAGGACGGACTGCTTGGCAGCAGTGATTTTGTTGAATCGTATCTGCCGCGGGCGCCATTCAAGGTTCGTTGTGCGCACATCCTGGAGATGGTGGGCTTCGCGAGTTCTGAGCCGGGTTCCCAACGACTGCCGACCGGCCTGCCGGTGAAGGTCAGTGACACCGGCGATTTTCTCGGATTGCTGGCCAATGGCACTTCGACTGCCGCCATGAATCTGGTGTTGCGTCATGCCGGAACTTATGTGCCCGGGTTACCCGTGACCGGGCTCAACGTAAAACTGGGACTGGAAAAATATTTTCCCGTCCTTGGCCGCAGTGATCATGCTCCTTTCTGGCAGGAGAAAATCCCGGCCGTGATGTGGACGGACACCTCGGAATTCCGGAACGACAACTATCATCGCCACACCGACACGCCTGAAACTTTGAATTATCCGTTCCTGAAACAAGTCACGCAATTGCTCACGGCTTGTGTGATCCAGCAGGCGCAGCATGATCTTAAAGATGAACATTGACCCACGCCTTCACCGCATTGTCGCCGCACAGCCTTATCCGCTGATGTTCGCCACCATCAGCGGCGCGCACCTTTACGGATTTCCGTCGCCAGACTCGGACTTTGATCTGCGCGGCGCACACGTGCTGCCGATTGAAAAAGTCATCGGCTTGGAAGTGAGTAATGAAACGGTTCAGCAAGAGATGATTGTTCCACCTCACCCCGGCCCTCTCCCCATCGGATGCGGAGAGGGAAGCGCGTTGGAGATGGACATCGTTAGCCACGATGTAAAAAAGTTCTTTGGCCTGCTGCTCAAGAAAAACGGCTATGTTCTGGAACAGCTGTTCTCTCCGCTCATCGTCCAAACTACACCAGAGCACGAGGAGTTGCAGGAGATCTGCCGGGCTCGACTTGATCCTCGTAGCAGCCGAGGTAACGAGGCTCATTCTACTCCGGGGAAAAGTCAGAGCCTTCTCACGTCGGCTGCTACGGGTGTCATCACGAAGCACCACTCGCATCACTATTTTGGATTTGCCGAAACCCAGTGGAAACTGTTCCTCAAGGAATCACCACGCCGCGTGAAGCCGCTGCTTTACGTTTATCGCGTGCTGCTCACCGGCATTCATCTGATGCGCACGGGCGAAATCGAGGCCAACCTGGTCACGCTGAACGAGGAATTCCGATTGCCCTACATCGCCGATCTCGTGGCGCGCAAGTTATCTGGTCCTGAGGACTTGGCAGTCGGCCAATTGCTGGATTCTGAAATAGCCTTCCACGAATCCGAATATCAGCGGCTGCGAATGGAATTGCAGGCGGCGCACGACGCCAGCACGCTGCCCGAGTTGCCCAGTGACGGGACACGTGCGGCGCTGAATGATTTGCTGGTGCGCGTGCGTTTGAGGTCGTCCCAGAGTGAAACGCGATGAACTTGCCCGACGAACTGGCGTATCTGCTGCGCAAGGTGCCCGCACTTTCCCGCGCCTACCTCGTGGGCGGTTGCGTGCGCGACGCACTGCTGGGCATTGCCCACAAGGATTTTGATCTCGAAGTTTACGGGGTGGATTATGAAACTCTGGAGCGGGGATTAAGCGCGCATGGTCGGGTGGATCTGGTCGGGAAATCATTCGGCGTGATCAAGTTCACCGGTCGCAGCGGCGGGCAGTGGGATTTCAGCCTGCCGCGCCGTGATTCGAAAATGTCCGCCGGCCACAAGGGGTTTGAAATTGAGTTCGATTCGGGGATTGAACCCCGGGAAGCAGCCAGTCGCCGGGATTTTACGGTCAACGCGCTCATGTTCGATCCGCGCTCGCGCGAATACCTCGACTTTTTCGGAGGTCGCGAAGATTTGGAGAAGCGGGTGCTGCGCCACACGAGTGCGGCCTTCGTGGAAGATCCGTTGCGGGTGCTGCGGGGAATGCAGTTTGCCGCCCGTTTCGATCTGACTCCGGCATCGGAGACAGTGGGATTGTGCCAGTCCATTGCGCACACCTTTCCCGAACTGGCGGTCGAGCGCGTGGGGATGGAGTGGTTCAAGTGGGCGGTGGCGGCTCAGCGACCGTCGGTAGGATTGCGTTTTCTGAAAGACACCGGCTGGATTCGGCACTTCCCTGAGATCGCGGCTTTGGATGGAACGCCGCAGGATCCGGAGTGGCATCCGGAAGGCGATGTGTTCACCCACACTTGCCACTGCTGTGACACGCTGGCGGAATTGCCCGAGTGGCGTGAGGCGGACGAAACCACCCGTCGGGTGCTGATGTTCGCCGTGCTGGCGCATGACTTTGCCAAGCCGCAGACCACGCACGAGGCCGAGCGTGAGGGGCGGATGCGTATTGTCTCGCCGGGCCACGAAGAGCAGGGTGGACCGCTCGCAGACACGTTCCTGACCCGGATCAATGCGCCGAATGAAATCAAGGAACGGGTGGTGCCTTTGGTGATGCATCACCTCGCGCATTTGCAGACCTCCAGCAACCGTTCGGTTCGCCGACTCGCAAACTCGTTAAAACCTGCGACTATCGCGGAACTCTGCCTGGTGATGACGGCGGATCATTTCGGCCGTCCGCCCAAACGACGTGTGGTGCACGAGGGCGTCATCGGGCTGCGGGCCAGGGCGGAAGAATTGAAACTCCGCGATTCCGCGCCCAAACCATTGTTGCAGGGCCGTCATTTAATTGAGCGCGGCATGTCTCCGGGCAAGCAGTTTGGAATGTTGCTCAATGAAGCCTTCGAAGCCCAGTTGGAGGGTCAGTTCACGGATCTCGACGGCGCACAAAAGTGGCTGGCCGGAAAAATTTAAACCGTATGAGTTACATTCTTGTGGATGTCGAATCAGATGGGCCAATCCCGGCGGAGTTCTCCATGGTCTGCTTCGGTGCCGTCCTGTTTGACGACCGTTTGGAAACATCCTTTTACGGGAAGACCCGCCCCATCTCGGACCGGTTTGTGCCCGAAGCGCTGGCGATCAGTGGATTCTCCCGCGAACAACACCTGGGTTTTGATGATCCAAAATCGGTGATGGAAGCCTTCGCGCTGTGGCTGGAACAGCACGCCAAGGGCCGGGCCGTCTTCGTGTCGGACAACGTGGCGTTCGACTGGCAGTTCATCAATTATTATTTTCATCGTTTTCTCGGACGAAATCCGTTCGGATTTTCAGGACGCCGGATCGGCGATCTTTACGCGGGCTTGGTGAAGGATGCCTCCAAAGCGACGGAATGGAAAAAGTATCGCGTCACGAAGCACACGCACAATCCCGTGGATGACGCCCGCGGCAATGCCGAGGCCTTGAAGAAATTCAGGGAACTCGGCCTCAAGATTTGACTGTAAAATTTATCATGAACATCCTTCTCTTTTGTCGAACGGCTCATGTGTTGGTAAAAAAAACTTGCCGGAATACGGTAGTAAGTGTAAATAAAACACTATATGAAAGCAGAGGATCACATTGACACTTGGAACGGACGGGCGCTCCTCACCGATCTCTATCAGCTCACCATGGCTTATGGCTATTGGAAGTCGGGGCGGGCCGAGCGCGAGGCGGTGTTTCATCTGTTCTTCCGGAAGGCGCCGTTCCAATCGGGATTCACGATCGCCGCCGGATTGGCGACCGCCATCGATTTCCTGAAAGCATTCCATTTCACCGGCGCCGATTTGGACTTCCTGGCCACTTTGACTGGAAACGATGGCAAGCCACTGTTTGAGCCGGGATTTTTGGAATATCTGCGAACGCTCCGCTTCGCCTGCGATGTGGACGCGATTCCGGAGGGAACGGTCGCCTTTGCCCACGAACCGCTGCTGCGCATCAAAGGCCCGATCCTGCAATGCCAGTTGCTCGAGACCGCATTGCTCAACCTGATCAATTTCCAGTCGCTGATCGCGACCAAAGCCGCGCGCGTCTGCCTCGCGACCCGGGGCGAGCCGGTGATGGAATTCGGTTTGCGCCGGGCGCAGGGCGTGGATGGCGCGCTGGCAGCGAGCCGGGCGGCTTACATCGGCGGTTGCGCGGCCACCTCGAATGTCCTGGCCGGAAAAATGTTTGGCATTCCCGTCAAGGGAACACATGCGCACAGCTGGGTGATGTCGTTTGACGATGAACGCGAAGCCTTCCTCGCTTATGCCGAGGCAATGCCCAACAACTGCGTCTTCCTGGTGGATACATATGACACGCTGGAAGGTGTGCGGCGTGCGGTGGAAACCGGGAAATGGCTGCGCGAGCGCGGGCACGAGATGGTGGGGATCCGGTTGGATTCCGGCGATCTGGCGTGGCTGAGCATCGAGGCGCGCAAAATTCTGGATGAGGCGGGCTTTCCCAAAGCGCTCATCATCGCGAGCAACGATCTCGACGAGCACATCATCGCCAGCCTCAAGGAACAGGGCGCCCAGATCAACGTGTGGGGTGTCGGCACAAAATTGATCACGGCCTACGATCAGCCGGCGCTCGGCGGCGTTTACAAGCTCGGTGCGATCCGGGGTGAGGATGGCAATTGGGCTTACAAAGTGAAACTGAGCGAACAAGCCGCCAAGGTTTCCACGCCTGGCATCCAGCAGATCCGGCGCTTCCGTTCGGACAAGGAATTCATCGGGGACGGCATCTTCAATATTGAGGACGCGGCCCCGGAGCGATTCACGATTGTGGATTCGCTGGATGCAACACGTCGCAAACACCTTCCACCCGGAACGGCCTTTGAAGATTTGCTGGTTCCAATTTTTCGGGCCGGCAAACTTGTCTATCAAACGCCTTCCTTAACGGACGTCCGGCAGCGGGCGCAGACTCAGATTGGGATGTTCCATTCGGGGGTGAAGCGTTTTGTGAATCCGCATGAATATCCGGTGGGTCTCGAACTCGGGCTCCATGAAATGAAAAGGAAGCTCATTCTGCACGCGCGCGGAGAGACATGATGCCATGAAATTAATCCACGTAGCTGCGGCGGTGCTGAACCAAACACCGCTCGATTGGCCCCACAACACGACGAATATTCGCAGGGTTGTTCAGGCGGCGCGCGGGCAGGGCGTCGGAGTGCTGTGCCTGCCGGAACTCTGTCTGACGGGTTACGGCTGCGAGGACGCCTTTCATTCCGCCAACACCCATCAGCGGGCGTGGAAAGCACTCATGGAATTATTGCCGGAAACGCGCGGCATGGTCGTGTCGTTTGGACTACCGGTTTTGCATCAGAACGGCCTGTTCAATTGCGCGGCATTGGCGGTGGACGGCAAACTGGTCGGTCTGGTGGCCAAACGATTTCTCGCCGGCGACGGGATTCATTACGAGCCGCGCTGGTTCAAGGCCTGGCCTGCCGGTGTGCGTGATGATTTCACGGCGCCCGATGGAACGACGCTCCCCATCGGCGACATCCATTTCGACATTGGCAATGTTCAGATCGGTTTTGAGATCTGCGAGGACGCGTGGGTGGCGAACCGTCCGGGTGCGACTCTCGCGTTGCACGGCATCGATTTGATTTTGAATCCGAGCGCCAGCCACTTCGCATTCGGGAAGCTCGAGGTGCGCAAACGCTTTGTCCTCGAAGGCTCGCGGGCGTTTGGCGTCAGCTACGTTTATTCCAACCTGCTGGGCAACGAAGCCGGTCGCGCGATTTATGATGGCGGCGCGCTGATCGCCTCGGGCGGGAAACTGATCGCTGCCGGCCCGCGATTCAGCTTTGAAGATTTCAAGGTTACCAGCGCAGTGATTGACGTGGACGCAACGCGAATGAGCCAGGCACGGACGGCCAGCTTCAAACCGGATTTGGCGGGTGACAACAAGCTGCGAATTGCCGCGCTCTTCAACTGGCCGCAGGTGACGCCGGAACAAAAGGCAAAATCGATGTTGGCATCGAATTGGGAGACCAGTGCAAATTTGAAGGAAGAGGAATTTCTACGGGCCGAAGCACTGGCGCTATTTGATTACCTGCGGAAGAGCCACTCACAGGGTTTTGTGGTTTCGTTGAGCGGCGGAGCGGACTCGGCGGCGGTCACCTGTCTGGTTTCGCTGTCCTTGGAAATGGCATTGGCAGAACTGGGTGCGGATGCACTAAGAACAAAACTGGCGCACATCCGGCAACTTCCTGAAAAGCTGACGCCGAAAACGTTGACGACTGCACTGTTGACCACGGCCTATCAGGCCACCGCCAACAGCGGCGAGGTCACTCGCTCGGCCGCACGCACCATTGCCGAAGCCGTCGGTGCAACCCACCTCGAATTGGATGTGGAATCAATCCATCAAGGCTACTTGCGCGCGATCGAGACCGCGCTCGGCCGAAAGCTGGACTGGCAACGGGACGATCTCGCGCTGCAAAACATTCAGGCGCGGGTCCGTTCGCCGGGAATCTGGCTCCTCGCCAACTTGAATAATGCATTACTGCTTGCAACCAGCAACCGCAGTGAAGCTGCCGTCGGTTACGCGACGATGGATGGCGACACCAGCGGCGGGTTTAGCCCCATCGCCGGCATTGATAAGGCATTTCTGCGCCAGTGGCTGCGTTGGCTGGAAACGAAGGGCCCGGATGGGTTGCATTCCATTTCCGCCCTCGCCGCCGTCAATCAGCAGGCGCCGACGGCCGAACTCCGCCCCGCCGACCGGCATCAGACCGACGAGGATGACCTGATGCCCTATGACATTCTGGATGCCATCGAGCGCGCGGCCATCCGTGACAAGAATTCTCCGATGGACGTTTTTGAGCTGATGCGCGGCCAGTTTCCAGAGGTTACAGCCCAACAACTCGGCGTCTGGGTGGAACGGTTCT
Source organism: Verrucomicrobiia bacterium (assembly GCA_035577265.1). GTDB lineage: Bacteria > Verrucomicrobiota > Verrucomicrobiia > Limisphaerales > UBA11358 > UBA11358. Next base: position 34,258 of record DATLVR010000082.1, read on the forward strand.
TCAAGCTCTGGTGCCGGAACCAATGGAAGCGCGAACGCTACGCGCCGTCGTTCCATCTGGATGACGAAAACCTCGATCCGAAGACGTGGTGCCGGTTTCCGATTCTTTCCGGAGGATTTGAAACGGAACTGGCGGAACTGCGTGCGCAGATTGGCAGCCTGGCTTGAGCCGGTGATTTTTCGATTCTGACGGCAATTTACCTTGCCAGTAAACGAGGCGCATTTTAGTGTCACGCCAGTTCCGGAGCACCCATGGGTTTATTCCAAATAACCAGAGATGTCCCGCCAGCGCGCCAATGGCGCTCCTTCCTGCTCGATTACTTCCGCTGCAACGACCTCCCGGCTGGATGGTCGTTGTCGGTACTAAAGCTGGATTTCTCGCCGACGCAACCGGTACAAACTTTCTTGGAGGCAAACCATGCAGATTGATGAAGCTTACGTGGACTCGCAGGCGCCAAACGCCGCGGCAATCAAGAACGCGCGCGGAGTCGTGTTGAAAAAGAAGCTGGTCGGGCTGTTCCATTCGGCCGATGGCACGCTCCTGTTCGGCGACTGCAAGGGGAGCGGCGCGGAAAACTACCGGCCGTCCGCTGATTTTGGCGATCCCACCAAACCGGTTTATCGCTGCACCTGTCCGAGCCACCAGTTCCCTTGCAAACACTCGCTCGCTTTGCTCTATGCCCACGCCCAGGGTGCGAAGTTTGTGGAGAAGGAGGTGCCGATAGACATCACGGAGAAGCGCGTCAAGGTTCAGCAGCGGGTCGAAAAGAAAAAAGTGGAAGCCGACAAGCCGCACAAGGTCAACACGAGCGCGCTCAAGAAAAAGATTCAGACCCAATTGGACGGCATCAATCTCCTGGAATCGTTGGTGAACGATCTCCTGCGCGCGGGCCTGGGGACGCTGAACGCCAAGTCTGCCCGGCAAGTCGAGGAGCAGGCCAAGCAACTCGGCAACACCTATCTCCCCGGAGCACAGAACGCGCTGCACGCGTTGACGGGTTTGTTCTATCGCTCGCAGATCAGCTCGGAGGACGAGCTGAAAGCCTCGGCGCGCGAGCACATTTACAGCGCCGCCCTGGATCAGTTGAACCGGCTGCAATCGCTGTGCAAACAGGGGCGCAAGTATTTGAACAGCCGGCTGGAGGATCCGGAACTCAAGCCCGAGACCGAAACCGACATCGCCGCGTGGCTCGGCCATGCCTGGCAGTTGCGCGAACTCAAGGACGCCGGGTTGTTGCAGCCGGGCGTGGAGCTCTTACAACTGGCGTTCAATTCACACGATGACTGGACCCGCCGGGAATTCGTCGAGACCGGCGTGTGGTTGAATTTGCAAACGGGCGCGGTGCAACTGACCCGCAACTATCGCCCCTATCACGCGGCCAGACACATTCGCGAAGATGATTCGTGCTTTCACGTCGTGGTATGCCCGGAGCTGTGCGTATATCCGGGCAACCTGAATCCGCGCGTGCGCTGGGAAGCCAGCGAGCCGCGACCGGTTACCAAAGCGGATCAAGTGCGGGCACGCGAGCACGCCAAGGCGGATTTGCGCGCCGTGGTCAAGGATGTGAAGACGCAGCTGAAATCGCCGCTCGGCGACCGGCATCCGTTCGCGCTCGTGAAATATCGCGCCCTGGGCCGCGCCGGTGAGGAAATCATCATTGAGGACCACACGGGCGAAAGACTCGTGCTGGCCGATGACAACCACGATGGCGAACCTGCGACGCTGCCGTTGCTGGCGATGCTTCCCAAAGCGGTGCAGCACGACCAGGTCATGCTCGTGCGTTTTCATCACGATCTCGATTCCCAAAAACTCCGCGCCAAACCCTTGAGCATCGTGACCGAGAGCGACATCATCCGGCTCACCTATTGAAACTCGATGTCCAAATGTTACACCTACCCATCCAAACCAAAGTGCAGACAGAAAAATTTGATGACAGAAAAATCTTCATTCCCCATTTTTCTGTCCGCAATTTTTCTGTCTTAAAGTTTTTCCGCCCATGAGCCTCGCATTGATCCAACAATCGGCATCGGAAGCCCGGCGTCTCGCCATCGCCGGCAGCCCGCTGGCGGTGGGCGATTTTCGGTTGAAGAAACTCATCGCCCCGATGGAGCAGGCCGGGGCGAAAGTTCCCGTGTTCGCCCAGGTCGCCAAAGCCATTGGCGAGGTCGTCAACGGCAAGGAATCCGATTCCGCCTCGAATCTGCTGAACCTGAGCACGCTGCTTAATGCCATCCTCTACACGCAGGGCCAGTCGGGCGCGGACGGTGATTATCGCGAGCTTGAAGCTTTTGCCACGAGCTGCTCCAGCACCCGGACACCCGCGCGCGTGCTCAAGCCGCTGGTGCAGGCGCTGACTACCACGGGCGGCGGACGTTTTGAGATCGTCAAGTCGGCCTGCGAACGGGGCGCGTTCAATGACCTGCGCCTGATTGATCCTGCCGTTCAGGCGTTGGGTGACATCTATCCCGAGCTGGCCGATCTCGTGGCGAACAAAATACTTCCGGCCTACGGACCGGGCATCGTGCCGCGCCTCAAAGCCACGTTGGATCTCAAAGGCAAAAAGTCGGACGCGCGAAAACTGGGTCTCATGCATAAACTGGATCCGGCCGGCACGCTGGAGCTTTGCAAAACCGCACTCGAAGACGGGTCGCCGGAAGTCAAAGCCGCCGCCATCGCCTGCCTCGGAAAACATGAGGAATGCCTGCCGCTCGTGTTGGAGCAGGTCAATGCCAAGAACAAGCTGCTTCGGGCCGCCGCGCTCGAAGCCCTCGCGGAGCATGACCGTCCGGAAATCACCAAGCTTTTCACCGAACTCGTCCAAGGCAAGGCGCTGGATATTCTCGCCGGCCCGTTCCGCACTCTGCGCAACCGGCAGGTGTTGAATTCGCTGCTCGGGGAAGGCAAACGTGTTTTTGATCTGATCCTCAAAGGTGACGAGACCCAGATTCCGCGCTTTGGCGAAGTGCTTGATTGTCTGGCTTCGAGAAAGGACCCCGAAGTCGAAGAATGCCTGCTCGGTTGTTTCGCCAAATCGGACGCGCTCGCAAAGGTCAAAGCCAAGACGATTGTAACCACTGGCAAGAATTCCATGTTCAATGGCGCAGACTTATTGGAGCGCCTGACCGTGTTGCTTTACCAAATTGGCTCGCCCAAGACGATTGAAGCGATATTGGAAAAACGCGAATCGTTGCCGACAACAGTGTTCCCGCAAATCCTGCGCGGCGCCTTGCGCAGTTGGCCAGCGGACAAAGTTTATCAAGAGTTTTCGCCGCTGCTTGGTCAGGCCAAAGGCCCAGGCAAAGAAAAGGCTGATATGATTGAGCACTTCGTCACTGCTGCGAATTGGGATGGCGACTCCTGCTTTAATCCGGCGGGTTATCACGGTGATTTGGACGCCACACAGGAGCAGGCGGTAATGAAAACAGCGTGGGATGCACGCTGGCTCGACGTGGCGATCAAGGTGGATCGGCAGTCGATGGTGTGCTGCCTGGCGCGACCCGGCCACAAGCCTGCACTCACCTATTTGTTGAATGTTGGCGACGCCAAAAAAACCTCCGACTCGGGCTCGCTCATCCGGGCATTGGTCCGGTGCCAGTATCCCAAGGTCACCGATTTCTTCCTGGCCTTGGTCGCCAGGAAAATCAAAAGCGCAAAGTATCTGGACTACGAATTGCAATTCCTGTTTGAGAACGCACGCCATCTGCCGGCGGCGGATCTGCCAAAACTCGCCGCCTTCGCCGCCAAGCTGGATGAGAAGTTCATGGATAAATATCTCGAGTCCCTTGCGCCGCTGCGAACCGGACAGAAAAATCTGGAGACAGAAAAATGAAACACTGTTCTTTCAGAACGCAAAGGAAGCCGGGCCCATTACCGGAGCGCGGGTCTGTGACCCGCACAGCGGCTACGCAGGTTATCCTTTCGGCACGCTCGTTTCTCCCGGCGCGCTGCGGGACAACGTCCCGGGCTCCGTTCTTATTTTTCTGTCCCCCCCCCCATTTTTCTGTCTTAAAACTTTTTCATCAAACTCCCAATGCCAACGAACAACAAAAAAGACGACCTGCGCCAGCCCGGTGAGATTCTATTCGCCGAGGAACTGGACGCGCTGATCAAGGCGGAAAAACATCCTGTGCCAGCCGGTTGGCGCATGTCGCCACGTTCGGTGCTGACCTACATCTGCGGCGGCAAATGCGGCAAGCTGGACATCTCGCCGAAATACATCGGCCACCAGCGGTTGGTGGAGATCGCCATCTCGACTCTGGTGACCGACCGCGCACTGCTGTTGATCGGCGAGCCGGGCACGGCCAAGTCCTGGTTGTCCGAGCATCTCGCCGCGGCCATCAACGGCGATTCCACCAAAGTCGTTCAGGGCACGGCCGGGACGACCGAGGAACAGATTCGTTACACCTGGAACTACGCCATGCTCATCGCGCGCGGCCCGAGCAATGAATCATTGATCAAGAGTCCGATTTACCGTGCGATGGAATCCGGCAGCATTGCCCGCTTCGAGGAAATCACCCGCTGCGCCTCCGAAGTCCAGGACGCGCTCATCTCCCTGCTCTCGGAAAAGCGCCTTTCCATTCCCGAACTCGTCACCGAAATTCCGGCGCAGCGCGGTTTCTCGGTCATCGCCACCGCCAACACGCGCGACCGCGGCGTCAACGACATGTCCGCCGCCTTGAAGCGTCGCTTCAATATCGTCGTGCTGCCCGCGCCGGCAGATTTGGAAACGGAGGTCTCCATCGTCACCAAACGCGTCAGTGAACTGGCGTCCAACCTTCAATTAAGATCCGAAATCCCGAACGAGGATGCGATCATGAAGGTCGTAACCATCTTCCGTGAACTGCGGGCGGGCCAGACGCTGGACGGCAAGAACAAGGTGAAGACGCCTTCGGGCGTGCTCTCGACGGCTGAAGCGATTTCGCTGCTCGCCAACAGCATGGCGCTCTCCGGCAATTTCGGCGACGGCACGGTCAGCGACAATGATCTCGCCTCGGGCTTGCAGGGCGCGGTCATCAAGGACGACGAGAAGGATCTTATCGTCTGGAAGGATTATCTCAGCAACGTCATGAAGAAGCGCGGCGCGGCGTGGCGCGGACTCCACACCGCCTGCCAGTCACACGTGGGCGAGTGACAAGCGAGCACTGCCAAGAGAGCCTTGAGACAGAAATATGTGCAGACAGAAAAATAAAATCGGACCCCCGCGGCGCACGGTAAACCCTGACCCAACGCTTCCCCATTTTTCTGTCTCCCAATTTTTCTGTCTAAAGCAATTTCCCGGTGACGCACGCAACCCCAACCCTGGTAGTTGACGTGACTGCCTCCCCCCACATTTTCGGTGTCCGCCACCTTTCCCCGGCGGCGGCGTGGCATCTGCGGCAGTTGCTGGACCGCGTGCGCCCGAAGCTGGTGCTGATCGAAGGCTCGGATGACGCGGATGCACTGATCCCCCATATCGTCAGCCCCAAATCCAAACTCCCGATCGCGATTCTGGCTTACACCGCCGACGCGCCGGTTCGGACGTTTGTTTATCCGCTGGCGACTTACAGTCCGGAATATCAGGCGCTCGTTTGGTGCCGGGAAAACAAGGCCAAGGCGCGCTTCATGGATTTGCCCGCGTCCGTCTTTCTCGGCCTGATGGATCGCGATGATGGCACGACCGTGCTTGAAAAGGACAAGCCGGACGAGCCTGAAAAGAAGGAAAAGGACAAACCGACGCTGGCCCAGACTCTGGGTGTGGATGAAGAAGAAGCTGAGGCTGCTCCCATCGTCGAGGAGAAACCCAGGCGCGATTCGGTTTATGACCAGATTGCCGCGCTGGCGGGCGAGCCCGACTACGAGACTTATTGGGAACGGCACTTCGAGCAGCTTCGCGCGGATGACACCTATTTGAACGCCGCGCGATCCTACGGAGCTGAACTGCGGGCAATGGAAGATTTTTCCACGCGCCGTGCCGCCGAGAATCTGGTGCGCGAGGCTTACATGCGCCGGAAAATTCAGCAGGCCATCGCCGATGGTTTCAAGCCGGAGCAGATCGTGGTCGTGACGGGTGCGTTTCACGCGACTGCGCTTGGGCCGGAGCTTCCACCCATGACCGACGAGGAGCTGGAGAAGCTACGCAAACGCGAAGCGAAGATGACGCTGATGCCCTATTCGTTTTTCAAGCTGTCGTCGCAATCGGGCTACGGCGCGGGCAATCACGCGCCGGCTTACTTCGAGATGGTGTGGAACGGCTTCAACAAAAACCTGGCAGCCTCGCTGCCGACGCTGTTCCTGACGAATGTGGTGCGGGAACTCCGCACCTCCGGAACTTTCCGGTCCACGGCGGAAGTGATCGAAGGCGTCCGCCTGGCCGAAGCCATGGCCGACATGAAGCATTCGCTGCCGACGCTCCGCGAGTTGCAGGACGCCGCCGTGACGTTGCTCGGCCAAGGCGATCCGGCGGTGGTTCGCGAATCGCTACTGCGCGTCGAGGTCGGCACGGCCATCGGTGCGCTGGCCAAAGGCGTCAGCCAGACTTCCATTCAGGATGATTTCTATCGTGAGCTGACCCGCCTCAAGCTGGACCAGTTCAAGGCCAGCGTGAAACGCGAATTGGATCTCGACCTGCGCGAGAACCGGCGCGTCAAGACGGCGGAGGCGGCGTTCCTCGATCTGCATCGTTCCAGTTTTCTGCATCGGCTCGCGGTGCTGGAAGTGGGCTTCGGGCAGCAGTTGACGGTGAAGCAGGAGGGCACGACCTGGGCCGAGCGCTGGGCGCTGCAATGGACACCCGAAGCGGAGATCGCGATCGTCGAGGCGGTGTTGCTTGGCGAAACCATCGAACTTGCGGTCGCCTTCAAGTTCAAGCAGCGCCTGGAGAAATGCACTTCGATTGCAGACGCCGCGGCCATCATCCGCCAGGCTTGCGAATGCGGAATGAGCGCCTCGATCGAACTCGCGCGACAAACTCTCCAGCGGCTCGCAAATGATTCTTCCGATTTCACCGCCCTCGCCAGTGCCACCTATGAACTGGGGCTGGTGATCCGCTATGGCGACGTCCGGCAGTTCGACGCCGAACCGTTGAAGCCACTGCTTGAGCAATTATTCCTCGAAGGCGCTCTCTCGCTGGTGGGCGCGGCCAATTGCGACCTCGCCGGCGCCAAAAAAATGGTCGGTGGCATGAACGAACTGAACAAGGTTGCGCTGGATTACACCGCGCTGATTGATGAGGCGCTGTGGATCAGCGAACTCCAGAAGCTCTCCCGCGCCGATCATTTGAATCCGCTCTTGTCCGGCTACGCCTGCGCGCTGCTCGTCGAGCGCAGCTTGATTTCCAACGACGAACTCGCCCGGGAAGTCTCGCGACGTTTGTCGCCCGGCATTTCCGCCGATCTTGGCGCGGGCTGGTTTGAGGGACTGGCCCAGCGGAATCGCTATGCGCTCCTGACCCGGCTGGCACTCTGGGAACAACTCGCCAATTACGTCGCCTCGCTCACGGACGACGAGTTCAAGCGGGCGCTGGTGTTTCTGCGCCGCGCCTTCGGTGATTTTTCTCCGGCGGAAAAGCGCAGCATCACGGAAAACCTCGGTGAAATCTGGGGCGCCAACCCGGATACGGTCAGCGAAGTGTTGAGCGAGGCATTGACGGAGAAGGAAAAGAAGAAACTGGACGAACTGTCGGACTTCAACTTTGAGGGATTGTAAGCGGGAAACTTAGACAGAAAAATGAAACAAATGAACCAAAGCACAGGGGCAATCAGCATCAAGGCTTTCTCCCATTTTTCTGTCGGCGCGTCTTCCTGAACAATCGTCTATGCCTGTAATCATCCATGCTCCAATGCGCCGGCTATCTCAAGCCGAGTTTGGCGAGCTGGCCTATTCGGTGATGCGGTGCGTTTTCCAAATCCACGACGAAATGGGCCGCTTGTTCGACGAAAAAATCTACAAGCGGGAACTGGCCCATCGGCATGCCGGCGTGCAACTGGAAGTGCCGATCGAGGTTGTCCACGCCACATTCAGAAAACTCCAGTATCTCGATGTGTTGGTGGATGGCGGCGGGCCATTCGAGTTCAAGGCCGTCGAGGCAATCGCGCCGCGGCACCCGGCGCAACTGCTGCACTACATGCTCCTGGCTGAACTCAGCCACGGCAAGCTGGTAAATCTCAGAAAAGAGAGCGTCGAGCATCAGTTCGTCAACACGACGCTCCGGCGCGAAGATCGGATTCGCTTTGAGTTGGCGGACTCGCGCTGGAACGACAAGACTCCCGGGGCCGCACGATTTCGGGAGGCGCTGACCGCGCTGTTGCGCGATTGGGGCACGGGATTGGATTTGCAGCTTTATGAAGAATGCCTCACGCACCTGCTGGGCGGCGAAGCGCGGGTCTTGGCGGACGTCGAGGTTTGCTCGGGGAAGCATGTGCTTGGACACCAGAAGTTGCGCCTGGCCGCGCCGCGGGTCGCCTTCGCTTTGACGACCCTGCCTGAAGTGGGTGCCGAGTATGAGAGCCACGCACGGCGGCTTTTGCAGCACACCGGACTGGAGGCCATTCTCTGGGCAAACATCGGACTCAAATTGGTCACCGTTACCACAATCGCCTGAAGGCATTTATGACAGAAAAATTTAGCGACAGAAAAATGAAATCAAGCAAGCCAGTTCGTCCACGGCATGAAAGGATCCTGTGCTCAAGGATGCCATTCCCCATTTTTCTGTCTTTCAATCTTTCTGTCTAAAGCGATTTGCCTATGCCCCTCGACCACGAACAACTGAAACGCTGGCGGCTGATTCTCGGACAGCACGCGCAAGAATCGCTCGCGAGCATGGGCGGCGCGGGCGGTTGCGAACTCTCTGCCGAACAGCTCGGCATGGACGAAGCACTCGCGGCCATCTACGACGAGACCTCCGACGAAGGCGGAAATCAGCCCAGTCGCGGTCAGCGGAGCGCCGGCCTGGGTCCGTCCGCGCCGAACCTCGCCAAGTGGCTGGGCGACATCCGCAGTTACTTCAAAGAGGACGTGGTCACCGTCATCCAGAATGACGCCATCGAAAAGAAAGGTCTGACGCAACTCCTGTTCGAGCCGGAGATGCTCAAGAACGTCGAACCCAATCCACAACTGGTCGGCACGCTCATGTCGTTGAAGGGCCGCATTCCCGAACGGACGAAAGAAACGGCGCGCATGGTCGTCCGCGCGGTCGTGGAGAAAATCAAACGCCTGCTCGAACAGCGCATTCGCCAAGCCGTGTTAGGCGCGCTGAACCGCAAGGAACATTCGCCCATCCCACATGCGCCTTCTATTGATTGGAAATGGACCATTGGCCGCAACTTGAAAAATTTTCAGCCATCGCTCGGGACGATCGTGCCGGAGAAGGTTTATTTCTATTCCCGCGCGCAGCGGTCGAACAACTGGACGGTGATTGTCTGCATGGATCAAAGCGGTTCGATGGCGGAGTCGGTCGTCTATGGTTCGGTGACCGGCTCGATCTTCGCGTCGCTGCCCGCGTTGAACACGCGCGTCGTCGCCTTCGATACGGAGGTGGTGGATCTGACCGAGCAATGCGGCAACGATCCGGTGGACATGATCTTCGGCGTGCAACTCGGCGGCGGCACGGACATCAACAAAGCCGTGGCGTATTGCGAGAAATTCATCTCCGATCCGGCGCAAACCATCTTTTTTCTCATCAGCGACCTGATTGAAGGTGGCAACCAAGCTCAACTCATCCGGCGCATGCACGAAATGGTGGCGTCCGGCGTGCGCGTCATTTGCCTGCTGGCCCTGTCTGACAGCGGCATTCCGACTTTCGATCAGCAAGTTGCCAGGAAACTTTCCGAAGGCGGCGTGCCTTGTTTCGGCTGCACCCCGAACAAGCTGCCAGAATTGATCGAAGGCGTGCTCAAGAAACAGGATCTCAAGGCGCTCGCCGCGCGGATCGCGACGAAGAAGGAGAAGACAAATTAACACGAACGGATGCAAAAGGAATTGGTATGGGAAGTGTTCACGTCAGCGCTAGTTCCGCATCCATATCCGTCATGATCCAGTTGTGAATCTTTCCTTGCATGCGATAATTGGCATTTCCCCATGAGCTTGCTAGGCTGCACGCCATTCAGAGTCGGCCATGGCCAATGACATATTCCAACTTTTCTCCGTTACGCGCGCGTTTGGCGACGAGGCCGAACTTGCGGAGGCGTTGGGCTTTCCCGAAGTCTCCGCGCTGCACGATGCGGAACGCAAATGGCGCTCCTGTCTTCAATCGAAAGCCAAAGCCGTGTTGGAAGATGCCGCGCTGTCGCCAACGATTTCATTGCACCGGCGGAAACTGCTGGCGACGGTTGAACTGGATTCGCTGGAGCTGATCTTCGAACCACCGCGCCGTTCTCCGGACTGGGAGCAGCCGGTGCCATGGCGTGTTCACTTCGTGCGCTGGGCTGAGGACGAGTTGCATCACGCCTTCGTTCCCGGGCTTGGCGTGCATGTGTTCGCCACACGAGCAGCCCTGCTGGCCGGGCGCGTGGAAGCGCATGTGCGACTGCTGCTGGCCGGTCGGGGCCGGCGGCTGACGCTGCGGCGACTCGCCGAACTGGCGCGGGTGACTGAATTGCGGCTGAGCCAACTGGAGGTGACAGCCCAGCGCAAGACTCCCAAACAAATCGCGGTGGCCGGCGAAGCGGTCGAAGAAACCAAGTCGGTCATGGACAAACTCGCGGAGGAACTGCCGCCGACTTTACCGCGCCCGGATGACGCCGGGAAATCTGCTTCGCCCGATGCACGCGCCACTACACCGGTGGCTTTTGAATTGGACGCCGAACTGCGGCAACTCGCCGAGGCGCTGGCCGGGCCGCATCGGCGGAGCGTGTTGATCGTCGGGGCGCCGGGTGGTGGCAAGAGTGCATTAGTCCGCGAACTGGCGCGGCGGCGGCGCGACTACGGTTTCGGCCACACGCCGTTCTGGTCCACCAGCGGCGCCCGGCTGATGACCGGCCCGATTGGTTTTGGCATGTGGCAGGAGCGCTGCCAGCAGATGTGCCGCGAAGTGTCGAAGTCGCAGGCGATCCTGCATTTGAACAATCTCGGGGAGCTGCTCGAAGTGGGCAAAGCCTCGCGCGGCGCGCAGAGCGTCGGAAGTTTTCTAAGACCATGGATTGCCCGCGGTGAAGTGCTCGCCATTGCTGAGTGCACGCCCGAACAAGTGAGCGTGATTGAGCGGAACGAGCCGCATTTACTCGGCGCGTTTCAGCAATTGCATCTCGCCGAGCGCTCGCCTGAGCAGACGCGCGCAATCCTTGGCCATGTGCTTGCCACCGCTCCCGGCAAGGATGCAACCGACGCATCCGCCAGCGGGGCGGCGCTCGCCCGGTTGCATCAATTGCATCAGCGTTACGCCACTTACTCGGCGAATCCCGGCCGGCCGCTGCGCTTTCTGAAGAACCTGCTGGCCGATCAATTTCCAGAAAGGCAAATCAACGAAGTGCAGGTCATCGCCGCGTTTTCGCGCGAGACCGGCCTGCCGGCGGTATTGCTTGATGATGACGTGCCCCTGGAATTTTCCGCCACGCGCGAATGGTTCGCCCGGCGGGTCATCGGCCAGCCCGAGGCGGCGGAACGCGTGGTCGATTTGTTGCTGGTGATCAAGGCCCGGCTGGCGCGGCCGCGCAAGCCGCTCGCGTCGTTTCTGTTCATCGGCCCGACCGGCACCGGCAAAACCGAAATGGCCAAGGCGCTGGCCGGGTTTTTGTTTGGCGATCCCGCGCGGCTGGTCCGCTTCGACTTGAATGAATTCAACGATCCGCTCGCCGTGCAGCGGCTCATCGGCGGACCGGCCACCGGCGACGCGGAAGGGCTGCTCACGGCCCGGATTCGCGAACAGCCGTTCAGCGTCGTGCTGCTGGATGAATTCGAAAAAGCCGACCCGAGCTTCTTCGATTTGCTGCTGCAAATTCTCGGCGATGGCCGGCTCACCGATGCGGCCGGGCGCGTGGCGGATTTCTGTAACAGCGTGATCGTGATGACCTCCAATCTCGGCGCGGCGGGATTTCAGCACGGCGCGGTGGGATTTCGGGCGGAGGGGACAGCGCCCACAGAAGCACGTGAACACTTTGCCGACGCGGTTCGACAGTTCCTGCGCCCGGAGATTTACAACCGCCTCGACGCCATCGTGCCATTTCAAGCGCTCACGCCGGAAACCGTGCTGGCCATCGCGCGGCGGCATCTGGACTTGCTCCGGCAACGCGACGGCGTGCGCCTGCGTGCCATCGAGTGGCAGATGCAGCCGGAAGTTGCCGGTCATCTCGCCGCCCGAGGCTACGATGTGCGTTACGGCGCGCGCCCGCTCAAGCGCGCCATCGAACGCGAATTGCTCGTGCCGCTGGCCGAGGCGCTGAATCAATTTCGCAGCGACACCGCGTTGCAGGTGAACCTCGGCGTGGCGGACGGATGCATTCACATTCAGGTGCGCGCGCAAACCGACCAATCAAACCGCTTGCGGGAGGAAACCACGGATCAACTGGCCACGCGGATTATGGTTCAACGTCGTCACGCTGACCGGCTCGAACATTGCGTGGCGACCGGTCGGATTGAGGACGAAGTCGCGATGCTGGAATCGCTCGAACGACGCCTGAAGGCGGCGCAGTGGAAAACGCCGGCGCTCCAGGAACGGCTGGCGAAGCTGCCCAAACTCCGCGAGTGCCTGCTGGCAGTTGCCACGCTCGCCAAACGGGCGCGTCAGCTCGAAACGGAAGCCCTCGGGCTGCTCTATCAACGTGAAGTCTTCGACGACGCGTTGTTCACGCCCGAACTGCACGCGGTGGCAAGCGAGCGGCTCAAGCTGATGCGCGTGGTGTTCCGGTCGCAACTGGAACAGCCCGATGAAGTCGTGCTTGCTTTCTACAGTGAACATCGGGAAACGCTGCTGGAATTTGCCGCCGCGTATCATGGTCTGGGCGGCGAACTCGGAGCCGTGCTGGCACTGGATTATTTTCTCCCGCCACCGGGCGTGCGTTCGAGTGCAACCAAACTCCTGCGCGAAACGCCGAAGAAGTTGGATGCATTTTTCACTTCGCCGCCGGAGAAGCTCATCGGGATAGTGCTGCATCTGCGCGGCGATTTGTTTCTTCCGCGCCTGCAGCCGGAAGCAGGGCTGCATGTGCTTAAGGAAAAACGGCACGAACGGATTTGCCTCATTGAATCCGCGCCGCCGCCGTTCGTCGCCTATGAACCTCCCGCTGGTATTGAGCGGCAGGGCGCGATTGCAACTCGCGGCGCTTCGTCTCGTCGAAGATACGAGCAGGAAAAAGGCGTCGTGGAGGATAACATCATCGGTGAGCGCCCCTGGGCGAGCCTGGATGTGCGACGCATCGTGGCGGAGTTGAGCGCGCAACGGTTGGACCGGGCAATTGAGGAGGCGACCAAGTGATCTTCTCCATCCCCATCTTCATCGATGAACGCTCGTCCGGCGCGACGCGGCCCCCAGCGTATATTGTGCGGCCGTTGTTTCAAACCGAACCGGTGCAACGCGCCGAGAAGCTGAGTCGTGCGTTGACCAGGCTCTCGAACGATCTGCATCAGTTGCTGCACGATCTCGGACATGATCCGCGCCACGACGAGCTGGCGCGCTGGTCCTTTTCTCCGTTGCTGGATGAAACCACGGTGGAGTTGCGGATGGAACTGGCGTCCGGCTCGCAGCGGCGCAATTTCTTCCTGGCCGGTTATGCTGCGCTGGGCCGGAAGCTTTACTTCACGCCGACCATCCCGGAACTGCAATTCGAGGTGTTGCCCAACCAGACGCTGGCCGACCGCGCGCTCGCGGTGTTGACCCGGCATTTCCGCGACCTGGAGCGCGACAGCGGAGCAGTTGATCTGGATGAATTCGCGCTGATGGGCAAGGCGCGGTTGACGACGATGGAAATCGTGGTGAATCCGGCGGCGCTGGCGAAGAAGGCCAAGAAGCCCACGCGGGCGGCCCTCTTCGGCGGCGAAGAAGCTAAGGATGGCGAAGTGGAATTGCGCAAGACCGGCCGCCGGTTGAACGCGATGTATCCCGACGATCTCGACCGTGCGGTTGGCCGCGAGCGCGAGGTCGAGGAACTGGCACGATTGCTGGCGGCCAGTGATCGCCGTCCCGTCTTGCTTGTCGGCCCGCGCAAAGTGGGTAAGACAACGATCCTGCACGAACTCGCCTGGCAATTGGCGGCGCGCAAGAAAGAACGCTTCGGCGGCGGGCGCGATCTCTGGCTGGTCTCACCCATGCGCCTGATCAGCGGAATGAGTTATCTGGGCGAATGGGAAAACCGTGTGCTCGCCATCCTTGAACACGCGAAGAACAAGGATCGTGTGCTCTATTTCGACGATCTGCCGGGATTATTCACCGCCGGAATGAACGCGGCGTCGGACTTGAACGTCGCGCAGGTGCTCCGGCCCTGGCTGGAGAAACGTTCGGTCCGCGTGATTGCCGAGATCACGCCCGAAGCCTGGCGCGTGTTAAGGGAACGCGACCGCGCGTTCGCCGATCTCTTTCATGTCATTCCCGTGAACGAACCGCCCGAAGCGGAAACGCTGCGGGTGTTGATCAATGTCGGCCGGCAGTTGGAGGAGACGCATCGCTGCGAGTTTGATCTGGAGATTGTGCCGGCCGCTTACGAACTGCACCGGCGCCATGCCACCGACGCGGCGTTTCCCGGCAAGGCGGCGGGCTTTCTGAAACGCCTGGCGGTTCGTTTCGCGGGCAATCGGGTGGACCGGCTGCAGGCGTTGCACGAATTCCATCTGCAAAGCGGGCTGCAGATCGCCATGCTCGATGACCGCACGACGCTGGAACGAAAGGAGATCGTTGAGCGACTGCGCAAAGGCGTCGCGGGACAGGACCACGCGCTCGACGCTTTCGCGGACGTGCTCGTCGCCCTCAAGGCACGGCTCAATGATCCGCGGCGTCCGTTGGCCACCATGCTCCTGCTCGGCCCGACGGGCGTGGGTAAAACCCAGGCGGCAAAGACGCTCGCGGGATATTTGTTTGGCAGCGGCGAGCGTTTGCTCCGGTTCGACATGAACGAATACGTGGATGGCGCCGCCGCCACGCGGTTGACCGGCTCGCCGCACGAACCGGAAGGTTTGTTGACCAGCGCCGTGCGCCGCCAGCCGTTCTGCGTGGTGCTGTTCGATGAAATTGAGAAAGCCGCCCCGGAAGTTTTTGATCTGTTGCTTGCGATGCTTGACGAAGGCCGGCTGACCGACGCGCTGGGCCGCGTTACGGATTTCACGCAAACAGTCATTCTGCTGACCTCGAATCTGGGTGCGCGCGAATCGCGGTCTCGCCTGGGTTTTAACTCGCAAGCTGGTTTGGACGCGGACGATTCGATTTATGTTTCGGCGGCGGAAAAGTTTTTTCGCCCCGAGTTTTTTAACCGGCTGGATCGCATCCTCCCTTTCCGCGCCCTCGAACGCGCGCAGTTGGAAGGTGTCGCGCGCCAGTTGATCGCCGGCCTGCTCGCCCGCGAAGGCTTGCGCCGCCGCAATGGGCTGCTGAACGTGACACCAAAGGCGATGACCCGCCTGGTGGAATTGGGGCATCATCCGCAACTCGGCGCGCGCGCCTTGAAGCGGGTCATCGAACGCGAGGTGGCGCAGCCGATGGCCGAATTGCTCGCGGCGCTTCCGCCCGGCACCCCCATGATTGCCAACCTCGCCACGAAGGCGGATGGCTTTGCGCTCACGCTGCGGGACTTGAATCCTGCGCCGTGTTCCGTGTTCTGGCCGGCAAGCGTCGCGCAGCCGCGAACCACGGCAAAGCAAACTGCATGGACGGAGAGAGTTCTCGACGGCGCGTATGCGGCGTTGGACCGCATCGAGGGCGGGTTGGAGTTGGACGCCCCCAGCGGCAAGATCGAACTGGGCGCACTGCCGCCCGCATCGGCGCGATACTTTTTCTGCCGCGAACAACTCAAGAAAGTGGACCGGCTGGCGCAAGCGGCGGAACGCGCGTTGAACGCTCCGCGGCGCGCGCCAAACACATCACGACTGCCGCGCGCGAAACCCGTGAAGGTGGTGATCCGGCAGTTCCTCTCGGGCCATCCGCGTCTGGATCGACGGCGCGCCGCAGTTGCCCTGGAGCATGATCTTGCCGAGCTGAGTGAGGAAACGGTGGAAGTGGCGGACTCGCCGCTGACTGCGCTGTTGCGGGAGATCGCATTGCTCGAGGCGCTCGCCGCGAGCCCGGCGGAGTCTGCGGCCACGTTGCTGGTTTTTCGCGCGTGCCTGCCAGCGGACCGCGCGGCCATGTTCCAGCTGGCGCACGCGCACGCGGAGTGCCTCGGCGACATCTGGGGCGCATCGACGACGATGTTGTTCCCGCATTACACCAAGGAGGAGTTGTTGCTCAGAACAATTTTCGGCGAGCTGACGGGGCGAACCCAGGCGATTTTTCTCAAGGGCATCAACGTGGGGCGACTCGTGCCGAATCAGATGAACACCATTCTGACGCAGCGCGCCGACGGCGGAACGGGCATCGTTCTGATGACGCTCGAACCCGCGACCACGGAAGCCATGGCCCGCGTCAGGGCAAAGCAGCTGGCTGATTCAATCGACGCGCTGGAGCCGGATTCCTTCGGGCCGGTGATTCAACGTGTGATCGAAAACCAATCGCTGACGGATTTCCGCACGGGCATGGTTGTGCCGGCGCAACCTTCGGCGGCGGAATTTCGCGCATTGCTGTTATCGGCGTTGCCGTTGCCGCCGGAAGTGGCAAAAGAATTAACCGACTGAATCATGGCCACCCAACAGTATCCAGTTCTGATCTGGCGTGATGCCGCAGGCACCTGCACGGCGGCATTGGTCGGCGATCTGGAATCGGCGGCCGCTTGCGCGCCCACGAAGGAGGAGTCGTTGCGGCAACTCAAGGAATTGCTGGATTGGCGGGCCGAGCACGAGCCGTGGAATGTTGATCCCGATCTCATCGAGCCAGTGCTGATCGAGGTGAAAGTGGAGGTGCGTCCGCAATACCGCGTGGGCAAGCGGATGATCCCGTGTCCGGAAACGCTCTGGCTGCGGGTGCCGTGCGTGACCGGCAAGCAAGAGAGTGGTTTATGGCTGTGCCTCGCGCCGCATTTGCAGGTCCAATTCAATTTTCAAGACGCGGCCGATCTCCAGAGCCTCGTGGCGCATTACGTTAAGGACGCGTTGCAGGGATTCACTCCGACACAACTCGCTGCGTGTCTGCCGCCGCATGCATGCCACTTGGAGGAAATCACCATTCGTATCGCCACCGACCGCGTGAAACGCGTGCCGCCGGCGAACCGGCCGGAATTGAAAATCTTGTTCACTGTGGCTGATCCGCTGTTGCACGACTTGGGCCGCAAGCGCGGGGCATCGGCCGCCTATGGTCGCGATGAATTGGCGGAGACTCTGGCTCGAAAACTGGGAACGGAAAAGGCCTGCGTGCTTTTGGTTGGCGAACCGGGTGTGGGCAAAACGACCGTGCTGCTCGATGCCGCCAAACGTCTGGCCCGCATCGCACGGGCAAACAGCCGTGGCGAGGAGGAGGAGGACGCAAAGTCCGACAAGGAATTGCGGACTTATCGCTGCTGGCGCGGCAGCGGCGGGCGCATGATCGCCGGCATGCGTTATCTCGGCGAATGGGAGGAACGCTGCGAGGAATTCGTCACCCAGTTGAGTGCCATCGAAGGCATCTTCTGCGCCGAGAACCTCCTCGAACTGCTCCAGGTCGGCGGCCAAGGCCCGGGCGACAGCGTCGCGGCTTTTCTCCTGCCCTATCTCCAGCGCGGAGAACTCCGCATGACCGCCGAGGCCACGCCCGAGGAAGTCGAGGCGTGTCGCCGCTTGCTGCCGGGACTGCTGGACGTTTTTCAAATTGTCCCGGTGCCGGCATTCGATGAGGCCGCCGCTGAACAGGTGCTCAATCGAATCGCTGGCGCGCACGCCGCGGCAGCAAGGCTGGAAGTGGATCCAGGCGTGAGCGTGCTGGTGCGGCGTCTGTTCCGGCGGTTCCAGCCTTACGCCGCATTTCCCGGCCCGGCCGCGAACTTTATCCGCAACTTGTGTAATGGCCGCGCAGCCTCCAGCAAAACGGGCAAACCCACGGTCACGACGCAAGACGTGATTGCCCAGTTCGTCAAACAAACGGGGCTGCCCGAAATTTTTCTGCGTGATGATTTACTCCTGTCAGTCAGTGAAGTGCGTGCGAAATTGGCCGCCCAGATCATCGGACAGCCGGATGCCATCGGGACGGCGGCGCGATTGATCGCATCCATCAAGGCCGGCTTGACCGACCCGGCACGACCTCTGGGCGTGCTGCTATTCTGCGGCCCGACCGGCGTGGGCAAAACCGCACTGGCCAAGTCGCTCGTGGAGTATTGCTTCGATGCGGGCGGCGTGAAGGACCGGCTCGTCCGGCTCGACATGAGCGAATATGCCGGCTGGGGCGCCGCCCAACGGCTCCTGCAAAATCCGCAGGGCCGGCCCGCCGACTGGATCGAGCGGGTGAGGCGCCAACCCTTCTGCATGGTGCTGTTTGATGAAATCGAGAAAGCGGCGCCCGAAGTCTTCGACGTGTTGTTGGGGCTGCTGGACGAAGGCCGGGTAACGGATCGGTTTGGTCGCGTCACCTGGTTTCGCAGCGCCATCATCATCATGACTTCGAATCTGGGGGCGAACGCGCCGGGTTCAACCGGTTTTGCCGCAAGCGCCGGGCCCTCCTATGAATCCGAGGTCACGAAGTTTTTCCGGCCGGAGTTCTTCAACCGGCTGGATGGCGTGATTACGTTCCAGCCGCTGAAGCTGGAGCAAGTCGAAGCCGTCACCCGCAAGGAATTGTCTGAACTGGCAGCCCGCGAGGGTTTGGCGGCGGCGGGAATTCAAATCACCTGGACCGATCGTCTGGTTCGCGCCATTGCCCGCGAAGGCTACGATCACCGCTTTGGCGCTCGTCCACTCCAGCGCGTTATCGAAAAGCGTATTGTCGTTCCTCTCGCCCGTTGGCGCGTGGTGAATGCAAAGGCACGGGCTGCCACCTTGCTGGTGGATCTTGATGACCAAGGCTCGGTCGTCGTGAAGCATAAACACTGAACTCAGGAGTCGCATCATGCTTTCCGCCGAATTGTTTGAGTTGTTCACTGTGGGCCTTCGGCGTAGCCCTCTTCGGTCTTTTCCTCGATGAGCACGGCGGTTGCGTTGGCCGCCGCTTGGTCGTCAGCGAAGGTTTTGGTTTTGGATTGGCCGGTAGAACCAATGCGACCCCAGCGCGTGGTCATGGTGTTGCCGGCTTGTGACACTTCCCAAAACTTGCTGGAGTTGCCTTGGACGAACTCGAAGTAACGCGGTTTGGTTGCAGGCCCTGTGCTTCCGACGATCGTTGCCGGGGTGGACGCCTGAGGTTTCCTTGCAGGAACTGGCTTTGCATCCGTCACCGCGACGTCGTGACGGACGCCGACCCAACTGGGGAATCGCGGCACACCTGCATCGGAAAGTTCCTGATAACGGAACGTCACCGCCGCGCCGATAGCCGGCGGATGATCACGCTCGCGGTCGCTGAAACCGGTGCCGATGGCGAAATCCGTGCCGTCCGGCAGCCGCACCAACAGCGCGCCCAATCGTCCCTTATGCCGGCCCGCGCCCGCTTGATGGCCCACGACGACGGCCTCGGCGTCGTGAAATGTTTTCACTTTCAGCAACGTGGCGGAACGCCCGGCCACATATTTGGATCCCGGCTGACGCAGCATCAGTCCCTCTCCGCCCAATGTTTCAATGCGCGTCAGCTCTGCGCGTAAAGCGTCGAGACTCTTGCAGCGCTCCTGCGGATGCTGCCGGGCGAACTTCGCCGCGCCCCTGGCCAGCGCGTCCTTCAGAAAAGCAAGCCGATCCTCGAATCCGCCAGTCGCTGCCGGCGCGTCAAAGACGAGGAAACGTACTTCGTTCCAAAGATCGTTCTTGTCCTGACGCCGGACGATGCTGACGGTGCGCTGGAATTTTTTCCGGTCAATCCAGAGTTCGCCGTCCAGCGGCTCCGAGGGCAGTCCTTCGACAAACCAATCGGGGGCGTGGTAAAGATTGCCCTGACGCGAAAGGAATTGTTTGCCGTCCCAATAGGCGCGCACGCCGTCGAGCTTCTCGCTCATCCACCAATCTGAGAGGTCGGCGGCGTTGTCCCAGCTTTCGGCCAGCAGCAACGGCGGTCCGGAGGCTTCCTCGCTGCCGCCGTCATCGGTGCCGCGGACTTTGACTGGGCGCTGGGGCAGCGCACCGCCGGTGCGCGTTTCCTCGGCGGCATCCCCGCGCAGCTTGCGCAGATGTTTGCAGGTGCGTTTCTCGATGGCGATGGACTGGTTGCGCCACGCCGGACAGCTGCAGGAATAAACGCCGCCGGTGTTTTTCAAGAGGTATGGCTTCGAGCCGGAGCCCTGCATCTCGACCGTCTCACCATCTTGAAGGTCTGGCATAAAAATGGATTTGTTTGCGCGCCTATCAGTTTGCATTTACCAACTTGCTGTGGCGAGAGCGAGGAAGAAATGCCCAGACATTCAACCAATGTGCCGCTCGGCAATCAGCACCATGTTCGTCGGCGGCCACGGCAGAATTTGCCCTTGCAAGTCCATGACCTCGACGTGTCCGGCGTGGCGGTGTTCCACGATCCACGGATTCGTATAAACGCGGGAGCCCTCGGTCTCGTTATTGGGGTTTTCAATAATTTGAAAACCGATCTCGGTGAGAACCTGTTTCCATTTTGAAAAATTCCAGAAGCAAAATTCCTCGTTCATCTCGGAGGACCAGTTGTCGGTGTAATCCCTTTTGGAAAGAAATTCCGCCGCCTGCCGCAATGGGAGTCGAAACATTGGACGGTTGGAATGTGATTCTTCCTTGAAAGTAAATCCGCTTTGACCACCGAGAAAATCCCGCGCGAAAAGAAAGAACCGGCTGCGCGTGGATAATGTGTAAAGCCATTCTGTGCTGCGATCTTTGTGCCGAATGATTTCTGATGCGGAGAGATTTTGTCCGTCTTTGTCCGAACACCACAACAGAACTTCACGCTCGCCGTCATCCGGACCAACCACGTCGCGGATGAGCAGCCGGCCGCCGGGGCGCAACTGACGTAACTTTTCGGCGAGATAACTGCGGACCGACTTCTCGCCGTCGCCATAGCTCCAAATTTCATGGAGGGTGCTGTTGCAGATCGTGGTGTCGATGGACTCCGGCTCGAAGACGCGGTCGAACAGGTTGCGGTGAAAAAAGTGAACATACGCGCCGCCGAATTCTCCGGCCCGCTGACGCTCCAAAAAACGGCTGGCGAATTCCGACGACAGATCAATCCCGAACAAATCTGAATCTGGAAAGTCGCGGCTGATTTCCGCCAGCAACGCGCCGTCGGCACAACCTTCATCCACGATGCGCCCGGAGCGAATCGCTTTTTGAATATCCAGGTATTTCAACCGGATGATCTCATTCATACCGCGCGCATAGCTGCTGTAATTCCGGGCCGTGGTCAGGCTGCCCTCCTGATTGGTCAGCGGGTCCTGATACAGCCGTGAAATGCGCTGGGGCACCTCGGGAAAATCTTCGAACAGGCTGGCGTGACTGGCGGCAAGTTGACTGCCGGCTAACTTGCCAGATCGCCAACTCTGCTTTTGCCTGCCTATCTCGCGGATGATTTCAATCGGTGTGGCCGGATGCGATTCTTCCGCGCTCAACTCAGCGGAAACAATCCCGAAACCCAGTTCCTGATACAGCCGGATGACTTCCGGTGTGGAGCACAGCACGAGGCAGTTTTCCGGGGTGAGCTGGATGGTTTGCTCGCTCTGATAGGCGATTTCCTTGATGGTGAAGGCGGCGAAATTGTTCGTGTGTCCGTAGTGCGGAATTCCAAACACCCGGTAACGGAAGGGTGCTTGCCGTTGCAACTGCCGCGCGAATCGGTCCACGCCCACGGCGCGGATGTGGAACGGGATGGGATTGAAACGGGAGTTTTCCTGGTTGGCCGAGGTGATGGCGAAAATGATTTCCGTCGGCGGTTTCGCAACGGTGCCGCTGCCGGGGATGAATCCGGGCAACGAAGCTGGCGGCCCGGTCAGAACGCGC
This sequence comes from Verrucomicrobiia bacterium, assembly GCA_035577265.1. Classification (GTDB taxonomy): domain Bacteria; phylum Verrucomicrobiota; class Verrucomicrobiia; order Limisphaerales; family UBA11358; genus UBA11358. The sequence goes on from DATLVR010000082.1 coordinate 56,305, forward strand.
TTCAAGTATTGTTCCTGAAACGTCGTGTTCACCAGATGCCGGCCGGGGAAAAGTAAAAAGCTCATGTCTCCTTTTATTCGAGTTTGTCTGAGGAGGAAAACTCCTCTTTTTGAAGCAGTCGAGCCACCGTATTAGCCACCAATCGGTAGCTGTGCCGGCTGTATCCGCCGCTAAGCACCATGACGAATGGAATTCCGCGGCGCTGGAATTGTTGAATGACAAACAGATCGCGTTCCAGAACATCATCCTCGGACAGGCACAGCCCGCCGAGTTTGTCGCCGGCATAGACATCGGTTCCCGCGTTGTAGATGGCCAATCGGGGATTTGTTTTGGCAAGCGCATCCAGGAAAGGCGGCAAGGTCCGGCGCAGATTAGCCAGGTACTCGTGACCCGGGCAGTTAAATGGCAGGGGAAGGTCGCAGTCTATGCGCTCGCGTGCTTGAAGATCGTGCTGCGGATAGATGTCTTTGTCATACATATCAAAGATAAAAACCCGCCGATCCGACTGGAATTGATGGCAGACTCCATTGCCTTGGTGGGCGTCCAAATCCACGTATAGGACGGCGTCGGCCGGCTGCAGCAATTGCTCGTGTCGCAATTGTTGGACCATCAAGGCGATGTCTGAGTAGACACAAAAGCCTTCGCCCTGACCTGGCTTCGCGTGATGGTAGCCGCCGGACAAATTGACCGCCGCGCCGTTTTGGAGCGCGGCTTTTGCGGCAATGACGGAGCCGCGCACCGCCCATCGCATGGGCCGCAATACCCGCCAGGCCAGCAGCCAGCCCGGAAGCAACCGCAGCAGCGGGATTTCCAGCGCTGCGGCAACATGCTCCGACGAGCGAAGACTTCGCAAGTATTCCGGCGTATGCACCAACCGCAGTTCCTCATCTGACGCCGGACGATCCACGGAAATATGGTGCGATGAAAGCGCCGGCCCGAACTGTTTTCGCAAATGATTCCAGGCCCGCCCGTATTTTCTGGAGTCAAAGGGGTGCAACCGTTCGATGCCGAAAAAGGAGATGTTGTAGTGGCGGCTATATACGATTTTCATCGATGCAAGTGCGTTGGTGTGCTGAAAGCTCATGCGTAACCGTATTTGGGTTTCGACAGGCCGTCGCCGTGCCATTTCAGTTTCTCACCCAGAATATCGTAGTAATTGATCTCCGGTAGAAATGCGATGGGCACGGAATCCTTTGAAGTCTTCATGATGATACTGCTCTCCGGTCTGGCTTTGGCCAGCGTCATGCCGTCCACCTGCACAACGCCCGGCCCGGAAATCGCATCCAATCTCATTTCAATCGGCTCGGTCGAGTTGACCACCACCGAACGGTTGGTCAAGGCCTGGGGACAAATCGGCGTGATCGTCAGCACACTGCATTCAGGGCTGATGATCGGTCCGCCGGCGGCCAGGGAATAGGCGGTGGAACCGGTTGGAGTCGCAACAATCAATCCGTCGCAGCGATAATTGGTCAACCGCCTCTGGCCGATGCGGGCGGAGATGCTGATCAAATGCGGGTTGTCACCGCGGATGATGATGGCGTCGTTCAGCGCCCAACCCAGGACGCGCCGCTTCTGTTCTTCAACCACCAGGTCGAGGGCGGTCCGCTGGCTGATGACAAATTCCGCGTTGAGCACCCGCCGCATTTCCTGTCGGACGCGGTCGCCACGCACCGAAGTGATGAAGCCCAAGTATCCGATGTTGATGCCGAGAATGGGAATCCCGGTGCCGCGAAACCGATGTGCCGCCTGCAACAACGTTCCATCCCCGCCACAGGCGATCACTAGATCCGCCTGTTTGTGCCGCAAATCGCCCAATCGGCGGTAGAGATTGCGCTGGGGCGGCTGGGTTTCCACCCATTCCTGCTGCACCCGCTCGCGGTCGAGCACCGCCTTGAGGGCTTTGGCGGTCTGTTCAGAGTGCAATTTCGAACGGTTGATGACGATGATGACCTTGCTGATTTTCATAGGAAATATGCTTTTGGCGCCCATGCGGATTTGTTGAATAATGACCTCGTGGCTAGGACCGCTTCGCGAAGTCTTTCTTCGTGCGAGCCACGTAATATTTTCCAAGGCACGGGTTGGGCGGTGAGAGCATCTTCAAACCAACGATGCATTTCTTGCCGGATATGCTCGCCGTCCCGCAGTCCGTCTTGCACAAAGGGGATCTCGTCCCCGGTGAGCAGGTATAAATCGCATTTGCCTTGGCGGGCGATTTCTTCCACCTCGGAACTGTGGCTGCCCATGTAGCGCCGATGCCAGAGCATGGTGGCAAAGGCGTTGGTGTCGCAGATCAGCACCCGGTTTGCCTGCCGTGCCGCCTCGTCTTCCCGGCGCAACTGTTCCTTGGCGATCTGGACGAATTCCTCGCTGCGCCATTCCGTTTCGTTCCGCGCGAGCTTTTCCTCGGAATATTCGCGACCGTATTCTTTAACCCAATTCGTTTCAAGTTGCTCTGCCAGCGCCTGTGCCAGCGTGGTTGTTCCCGTGGACTCCGCACCGACGACGCAAACCCGCTTGGCAAACCAACTCCGCACGGGTGGCTCGATAAAATCCCAGTTGGCATACGCATCGTTTCGGAATGCCGTGCCGGAAATGGGAACCCGCCCGCGCGCTTTATCTACTGCGATATGCTTTGAACCCATCAGCTCTGAATAGCGGTCGCCGTAATCCTCGGAGGTGAACACCGCATCCGGTGCCCGTCCCAGCCAGCGAAGAGTGTTTTCCGCCCAGACCTGCGAATCATTTTCATCGTAGCGGTCATCGATCACCATGACTTGAGCGGTGGGGTGGATTTCCTGCAACCACCGGCCTCGCAGTTCACCCGGAATCGTATCCGTGGGTTTGGCGCAGACGATGACCACCGCCCGTTCGGATTGCGCGACCGCCTCATCAATCAGCAGCTTGTGGCCGCGATGGGGCGGATAAAGCTTGCCGATGACAAGGCCCAGTCCGAATTTCATGGGACCGCGTTTCCTTTCCTCATGCTGCGATTCCATTCTCGAACTCCCACGAGACACATACCGAGGAATACCGCGTAGAGCACCGCAGTCAAAGGCAACTGACGACTCAGATAGAGCGGGACGTAGATCACATCCGCTGCGATCCAAAGGAACCAGTTTTCAAAACGCTTCCGGCAAAGCAGGTATTGCGCGGCCAAACTAAGCACGGTGGTGAGCGAATCCCAGAAGGGTGCCGCCCCGTTCACCGCCAGCAGAATCTCCCGGAATCCCCACGTGCCGAGGGGAATCAACAAAGCCAATGTCAGCCATTCAACTCTGGTGGTCCGGCTGATCTTGAGGACGGTTCGGTTCTCGCCGCCAAACACCCAGTTCAGCCAGCCATAGGCTCCAAGACCGAGGTAAACTATTTGCAGGCTCATGTCGGCGAACAGCCGTCCATGCAGAAACAAAAAGAAGAAAACGATGTTATTTGCAATGCCGATCGGCCAATTCCACAGATGCTCCCGCACCACCAGCCAGACGCAGACGCCACCCGTCACGAATCCCCAGGCCTCGGTCACACTGATGGACCACCAAGCCCGATAGGACAGCAGTAAAACCAGGAGGGAAGCTCCCGCCAGGACTCCGAATTCAATCGGTCCCAAGCCAAACCATTTCAGGCCCGGACGCGGGATCGCGTCGGTCGTCGGGTCGGAGGCTGCCACCGGGGCTGAGTTCACGCCGGGGAAACTACCAGAGCCGCCGCCCGACTCCACGTTTTTCAGATTCCCGCTTGGGTTTTGCAGTTTCTAACGAAGGTGCTCGGGTTCCTGAACCGTAAACGTGCGTTTGGTCGAATGAGGTTTGCTGTTTCCACCGTCCGTGCCTGGGGAAATTCATTTGTGGATTTGTGTTATTCTGTAACGATATGCCGCATACATGGGAGCAGCACATTACATCGTATTAGAGCGGGCGATTGCTGGTTTGGACACCTTGATTGATGGCAAGAGTTTGTCACGCAACATGGAGTCGCTCGACGCAGCAGCGCGCCAGCTTGGCGTTCGTCCGCTTTCCGAGTTCTTTAGCATGGACCCGGAGGAGTTGGCCGAGTTCATGGACGGCGCGGATGATGTGGAGTTGCCACCGTTGCAGCAGTTTTCCGCACAAGAAGGCTTGGCTACGGTGAGGGCTTTGCTGTCCCGGCCAGAGGCGCAGTCGGCGATTCAGGACTTACAGGATTGCGAGCGCATTTTGAACGTAGCGGCCGAGCAAGGAGTCGGTTGGCATTTTCAGATTGATGTTTGAATTAGGCCATATTGCATAAAATGAACGAACGCTTTCCCATTACAGTGATTATGGGCATCGTGTTTTTAGTCGCTGGGTTTTTCATGTTTGCCAAGACTTATGATTTTGTGGTTCATGCCACCAAGACCGTCGGTCAGGTGGTTGCGATGGATCACGAGGATACGGAAGACGGCATGATGTTGCATCCTGTCTTTGTATTCACCGATGCGGAAGGAATTGAGCATCGGTGTCGGTCCCCACATGGCTCGTCCTTGTTGTTCACCGCGGTTGGTCAGCAGGTCGCGGTTCTTTATGATGCGGCCGATCCGAAGCATGCCGAGATTGACTCATTTTTGTCTATTTGGTTTATTTCATTAGGTTTTATTGGAATGGGGTTGTCTTTTTTCGTGATGCATTACCGATGGATACGCAAAATGAAACGGATCACTTTCTCCCTCAAACCCGAACCTCCAGACGATCGCAAAGAGAATCAGGAGTCGAGGAATTATTCGCTTGGTCACTATCCTGAGATTCCCCAACGGTTGCGGCCTTGGCTTGTCCTCAATTTTCTTGGTTTTACAGTGCTCGGAACGATTGTCGGCTATTTCACGGGCTATTATATTTCGTCGTTCATTGTGGCCATAATTATGACCTTTTACGTCCATTCATTGATTTGTCCGCTCAGGTGTCCGAAGTGTGGTGGGCGCGTGATGACGCGTAAGGAAGATACTAAAGAGGATGATCTGGATTACATGCAGTTTTTTCATGACTGTCCAAATTGTAAGGTTACATGGATAGACAAGAAAACCAGAGTTTCAGACTCTTAACCACCAGGATCGAAATGACCGATGTGTGAATGAGCGGAGCTTGGTAACAACTGAGCAGGTAGCTGGTATTAGGATGGAAATAATGAAATCTGAAATTAAATACGATCCCCATCTGCTCCCCTACAAGATTGAGGGCAGCATTGTGCGTTGTGAAGGTTACCCGATCAAAGAGGCGGATGCCAGCACGTTCAAGCCACTGAATTCTCTGTGGTCTGTTGACGACAAGCATGTTTTCTCGGGCACCCAAGTCCTCCGTGGAGCTCATCTTGGGTCTTTTCACGTTCTTAACGAGCTGTTTGCCCGGCATGAAAAGCAGATCTACTACATCGGAGGCGTGCTCCGAACAGCGGATATTGAATCCTTCACGGTGCTGGATGCTGGTTACTACCTTGGCGACTATGGTGCAACATTTAATGGCTATGCTAAAGACAAGAATGGCATCTGGTTTTATTCGCGCACGATTGGGAAACCACATCTATTGAAGAAGGCTGATCCAGCCTCGTTTGAGGTTCTTCCCTACGGCTATGCCAGAGATGCCAAGCGTGTTTTCTCCAAAGGCTTGCTGATCGCCAAGGCCGATCCCGCGTCATTCAGATTAATCTCGCAGCGCTATACACGTGACCACAATCGAATCTTTTATGGCAACACCGCCATTGAGGACGTAGACTGCGGTTCATTCGAGATTGTGGATCCTAAAAAGAACCAGGCGAAGGACAAACACCGCCTTTACGAACGACACCAGCAGGTGGACGCTTATTACTCGGGCAGTTAAGAAAATATTTTGTGGACATGAACAAATCCGGAAGCCCAGCTTTCGATTTTAGCTGATCTGCTGGATATCGCCGAAACGAAGTTTCGCGCCAACCTGAAGGAAGATTCCGATGCTTGGGGCGAAGCCTTATATTCCGAATACCAAGCGGCGAATGGTCTGCATTATGGAGCCATAAACGTGCAAACAGTTTTTGTTAGGTAGTAAAACGGCCATGTTCTGACTGAAATCCCACACCCGACTCCACGTTTTTCAGATTCCCGCTTGACATAGTTTGTATCTAACACTAATAATAGAACGTGTAAAGAGAACACGAACTAAATATGAACCCGATAAGCTTTTACCGAGTCAGCGAGCCATACGGAGAGTTTTCCAACTTCTCACCGCACCCCTTTGAATTAAAAGCCAAGATCTGGCCGACAGTGGAACATTATTTTCAAGCGCAGAAGTTCGCCGGGACAGAACATGAAGAACTGGTCCGCCTGGCCAAGTCGCCCATGGTTGCGGCACGTATGGGGCGAAGCAGGGAGCGTCCATTGCGCCCAGACTGGGAAACGGCCAAAGAGGACATCATGCGCGAGGCATTACTGGCGAAATTCACCCAGCATCCTGCGCTACGCTCCTTGATCTTGGGCACGGTTGATGCCGAACTCATTGAGCACACAACAAATGATCGGTATTGGGGCGATGGTGGAGACGGAAAGGGTAAGAACCGCCTTGGCCAACTGCTCATGGAGCTCCGCGCGCATTTGCGATGAAAACCCATTCACTCACAAACTCAACAATTCAATAACTGGCTTATGCCACATACCTATCAATATCCTCGGGCGGCGCTGACCGTGGACGGCGTGGTTTTCGGTTTCGACGGAGGTGAACTCAAAGTGCTGTTGATCCAGCGGGGGCTCGAACCCTTCAAGGGAAAGTGGGCGTTGCCAGGCGGCTTCGTCCGCGTGGATGAAACGCTCGACGACGCGGCCCGCCGCGAACTGGTCGAGGAAACCGGTCTGGCGAATGTTTTTCTCGAACAGCTTTACACCTTCGGGACGGTGAAGCGTGACCCGCGCGAGCGAGTCGTCAGCGTGGCGTATTATGCGCTGGTCAAACTTTCCGACCACAAGGCGAAGGCGGCGACCGACGCAGCTGAAGCCAAATGGTTCCCGGTTTCGCAGCTTCCCAAGCTGGCCTTTGATCACGCCGACATCGTGGCTCTGGCATTGACCCGGCTTCAAGGCAAAGTGCGCTATCAGCCCATCGGATTCGAGCTGCTGCCGCCGAAATTCACCCTCTCCGACCTCCAGCACCTTTACGAGGCGATTCTGGGCGCCGTATTGGACAAGCGGAATTTCCGCAAAAAAGTGCTGGGTTTTGGGTTGCTGGTGCCGCTCAACGAGACCCAGATGGCCGGCCGGCATCGCCCGGCGCAGTTGTTCCGCTTCGACGCGGACAAATACGAGAAGCTCAGAAGAAAGGGACTGCTATTTGAGTTGTGAATTAGTGAATCAGCGAATCAGCGAATCAATCAATGAAAGGCAAAGCTATGAATAATAAATTGGAATTCGCAATGAAAATGCAGGCGCGGACGAAAATGTTCGCGGTTCAGATCGAGAAGTTCTTTGGAAAACTGCCGAAGACGGAAGAGGCGCGCGTTCTTGGGCGGCAGTTGCTCCGCGCGGGCACATCGGTTGCGGCAAACTATCGCGCCGTTTGCCGTGCCAAGTCGGACGCCGGCTTCATTTCCAAGATGGGCACGGTCGTGGAAGAAGCCGATGAAAGCCTGCTCTGGCTCGAACTGCTCGAAGAAGCCGGGATTTGTCCAGCCACGCAGGTCGCAACATTGAAACAGGAAGCGGATGAACTCGTCCGCATTCTCCAAACGTCCCTTAACACAGCCAAACGCAACGCCGGTCGTTAACTCACTAATTCACCGACTCAACCCTCAACCTTATTTTTTATGATTGGAATTCGGTTCATCAAAGTTCAGCCCACCACCTACCTGTTGCAATATCGCGGCGGCAAAGTCGTCCGCGAAGGTCTGGGATTATCTTTCTTCTACTACGGGCCGACCACGTCTTTGGTGGCCGTGCCGGTGGGCAGTGCCGACGTGCCGTTCATCTTCCAGGAGACGACGGCGGATTTCCAAACCGTGACCATTCAGGGACAGGTGACGTATCGCGTGGGCGACCCCAAGCGGTTGGCCGCACTGCTGAATTACACGCTGGCTCCGAATGGCCAGACATATGCGGCAGAAGATCTGAAGAAACTGCCGGAGCGGGTCATTCACGTGGTCAATGTCCTCGCACGAGGCGAACTGCAAAAGCTTGAACTTCGCGAGGCCGTCCGGGCTTCTGACGAATTCGTTCAAGCCGTCAAAGCCCGGCTGACCGCCGCTGAGGAAATCACTTCGCTCGGACTGGAAGTGCTCGGGCTTTCTATTCTCGCGATCAAGCCCACGCCGGAGACGGTCCGCGCGTTGGAAGCTGAGACTCGCGAGAAGATGTTCCGCGAAGCGGACGAGGCGATTTATGCCCGTCGCAATTCTGCGGTGGAGCAGGAGCGTGCGATCAAAGAGAACGAATTGAACACCGAGATCGCCGTGGAGAACAAGAAGCGCCAGATCCGCGAGACGCAGATGGATGCGGAGCGGGCGGTGCAGGAGAAGAAGCATCTGGTCGAGAAGGAAGCACTCGCCGCTGATATCAGCATGGAGGGCGAGCGGAAGAAGCTCGTTGCTCTAGCCGCCGAGAACGCCCGGGCCGAAGCCGACGCCCGCGCTTACGGCGTCGAGACCACCATGAAGGCCTTGGCCAGCACGGATCCCAAGGTGTTGCAAGCATTGGCCAGCACCAGCATGAAGCCGGAGCAATTGATCGCCTTCGCGTTCCAGGAATTGGCTGGCAAGGCCGAGAAGATCGGACAGCTCAACATTACGCCGGACCTGCTGAAGGAGTTAATGAGTAAATGAACCCAAAACAAGTTTGAATCAGTGAATCAGTGAATTAGTGAGTCAATGAGTTGGGGCAAGCCGCTATTCGCTGATTCACGAACTCAAACATCACTCACTGTTTTATGACTGATAAGAAAATCGTCCTCGTGACGCGACCGACGCGCCTGGCTGAACTGGTGATCCGGTTCAACACCGTCAGCCAGGCCCGTTTCTATGTCGAGCATCAGGGCGCGGACTTCTCGGATTATCTCCGCGAGGACGAGACCTATCATCGCGCCTTGACGGACGCCGAAGAAGCGCTCGGTCAAGTTGCCCGCGTTCAAACGGTGGACCGCAGCTTCCTGCCGAACTTCCTGTTCGCGCCGGAAGACACGGTGGTCACACTCGGCCAGGATGGATTGGTCGCCAACACCTTGAAGTATCTGAATGGCCAGCCGGTGGTCGGCGTGAATCCCGACCCGGAGCGCTGGGACGGTCGTTTACTGCCGTTCCGCGTTCGTGATCTGGCAAAGCTGATGCCCGAGGTGATCCTGCGGAAGCGAAGCACGCGCTCGGTCACCATGGCCAAAGCGGCGCTGAACAATGGCCAGACGTTGTATGGCGTGAATGACCTGTTCATCGGGCCGAAGACGCATACCTCGGCCAGATATTTCATCCGTTACGGCAAGGCGGGCGAAACGCATTCTTCCAGCGGCGTGATTGTCTCCACGGGCATGGGAGCAACTGGCTGGCTGAAAAGCCTGCTGACCGGTGCGGGTGCTGTCGCCATTGCCGCAGGCAATCGCGGCAGGAACGACCCCAAGCAACCAAGCTGCTATGAGCAGGCCGTGGCCGGTTTCAAATGGGAATCGGATTACCTGTATTTCACCGTGCGGGAACCGTTCCCGACGCGGACGACAGGCACATCGCTGGTGTTTGGCCGCGTCAACAAAGACAAACCGTTGATTCTGGAATCCCAGATGGCGGAGAGCGGCGTGATATTCAGTGACGGCATCGAGAAGGATTTTCTGGAATTCAATTCCGGGACGCAGGCCATCATCGGGATTGCAGAAAAGAAAGGTGTGCTGGTTGAATAAAGGAAACATGAAAGCTGACAATCGAATTCAGGTTACGCGAACGGACATCACCAAACTCGAGGCGGACGCCATTGTAAATGCAGCCAACACCTCGTTGCTTGGCGGTGGGGGAGTTGACGGCGCGATCCATCGCGCAGCGGGACCGGATTTGCTAGCCGAGTGCCGCAGTTTGAGAGGTTGTCCAACGGGTGAAGCCAAAATCACCAAGGGATACCGGTTGCCTGCAAAATTCGTGATCCATACGGTCGGGCCCGTTTGGGATGGAGGAAAATACGGTGAGCCGGAACAATTGGCATCCTGCTATCGTGCCTCCTTTGAACTCGCGCGGGCGAATGCGGTTAAAACGATTGCGTTCCCAGCCATCAGTTGCGGTGTTTATGGGTATCCGATTCCGGAAGCCGCAAGAATTGCGGTGAGTGAAACGCGCGCCACGCTGAAAAATAAAGATGAGTTCGAGAAAGTTGTGTTCGCTTGCTTCACGGATGAAGTGTTTGCCGCATACAAGTTGGCTTTGGAATCGGAAAGTTTATGAGAATACCACTGTTCAACGAACTTGATAAATCGCAGAATATTTTGATTGTGGGAGCTGGCGGTGGCTTCGACGTTTTCTGCGGTTTGCCACTCTATTTTTGGTTGCGCGATGCCGGCAAAACCGTGCATTTGGCCAACCTGTCTTTCTCTGAACTTGGATTTTGCGAGGGCGAACGCCCGACCCCTTCGATGTTGCGCGTATTGCCCAATACCGGCGGCTCGGCGAATTATTTTCCCGAATTATACCTGTCTCAATGGTTAAGCAGCCGCTTTGGTGAAACGCCAGTTTATGCAATCGAACGAAGTGGGGTGAAACCCGTGGTCAGCGCTTACGAGTGGCTGGTTCAAACCTTGCAGCCGGATACACTCATCTTGATCGATTGTGGTACCGACAGTCTTATGCGCGGTGATGAAATCGGCCTTGGAACACCACAGGAGGACATGGCCAGCCTGTTCGCTGCGAATGCCGTCAAAAACGTGGAGCGAAAGTTTTTGGTCAGCCTCGGGTTTGGCATCGATGCCTTTCACGGGGTGTGTCACGCGCATTTTTTGGAAAATGTCGCCGCGTTGATCGCGGATGGCGCGTATCTGGGTGCCTGGAGCTTGATGCACGAGATGGAGGAATTCCGTCTATACCGTGAGACCTGCGAATTTGTCACCGCCCGGATGCCCCGGCAGCCGAGCATCGTAAATACGAGCATCATCGCGGCGGCAACCGGCGGCTTTGGAAATCAACACACCACCAAGCGGACCGAGGGGTCGGATTATTCATCAATCCATTGATGGCGATTTATTGGTCGTTCCAGTTGGAAAACGTAGCCCGACGCAACCTGTATCTTGACCGCATCGGCAATACGTCCACGTATCAGGAACTGTCGCTGGCAATTGAAATGTTTCAAGCAACGCATCCTAAAACCAGGGCTTGGGCAGATATTCCCTGCTGAAATGGAAACATGAAAACGATTCTTATCCTCGAAGATAACGACGAGCGCGTCGCTGGTTTTCAAAAAGCCATGGCCGAAATCGGCGGCGGCTTTGATCTGAAAATCTGGCGCGATGCCCACTCGATGATCGCCGAATGCGCGGAGTTTTTCCCAAGCGCTGCGTTGATTTGTCTGGATCATGATTTGAATCCGCAACCCGGTGTGACGACCGACCCTGGCACTGGTCTTGATGTCGCCAAATTTCTGGCTGATTTCCTGCCAGTTTGTCAGGTGCTGATTCATTCCACGAACACCGACCGCGTGTATTCCATGCACAATGAATTACGGTTCGCCGGCTGGATCGTGGACCGGGTTGGCCCGCTCGGAAAGGACTGGATTGAGACGACCTGGTCACGCCGGATGCGGGAACTGTTGTCGGAACAGGGGAATACCTGGAAGGCAAACCTGCCAGCCGATCAAGCCGAACGTGTCGGGCGAATGCAACTGTCGCTCGACGGACTCGGGCTTGGCGATGCGCTGGGTGAAATGCTCAGTTATCACTCGGCAAATGCCGAAAGGCGTCTGACCGAAAACGCGCTTCCCGCGGGGCCTTGGTTTCATACCGATGACACCGAGATGGCCATTTCCATCGTCGCGGTTCTCAAATCACACGGGGAGCTCAATCAGGATGCGCTGGCCCGACGGTTTGCCCGGCGCTTCGAGCGCGATCCAGATCGCGGTTACGGCCGCATGACTCGGATCCAACTGCGCGAAATCACCGCCGGGGCGAAATGGCGGGAGATGTCCGCCAATGCGTTTGGGGGTCAGGGTTCGATGGGGAACGGCGGTGCCATGCGTGTCGCTCCGCTCGGCGCTTACTTTGCCGATGACCTTGCGGGCTGCGTAAATGCCGCCCGCGACTCTGCCCTGGTCACGCACACACATCCCGAAGGAGTGGCAGGCAGCATCGCTGTGGCTGTGGCTGCGGCAATGGCGTGGCAATTACGAGATGCATTGCAAACAGACTATGCACAAAAGTTCTTTGCTGAAATTTTGCGGCTCACGCCGGAAAGCAAAGTGCGGCGGGGCATTTTGCTGGCCAGCCAGACGCCTACGGAAATTCCGGTCCAAGAGATTGCCAGGTCACTGGGCAACGGTTCATTGGTGACCGCGCCAGACACCGTTCCCTTCTGCATCTGGATGGCGGCACATCATCCGCGCCATTTCGTGGAAGCCATCGGCAAAACAATCAGTGTGGGTGGTGACTGCGATACCAACGCCGCCATTGTCGGCGGAATTGTCGCTTTGAGCGCCGGTCGTGAAAGCATTCCAAGTGAATGGTTGAACGCAAGAGAAGCAGGTCACTTATGAGACTTCACTTTGTAGATGACAACACAGAGGTTGTGAAAGCCCTGCAAGCAACTTTCAAGGTCCACCCTGAAGTTGAGGTGACCAACGGCGATTTACTCAAGTTGGCAAGAAATTGCATTGTCTCCCCTGCAAACTCGCAAGGGTTCATGGATGGTGGGATCGATAAAGCGTTCGTGACTTTCTTTGGCTCAGAGATTGAAGCACGAGTGCGTACTGCGATTGGGCGGCGACCGGAAGGGCGATTACCAGTTGGAAGCAGCCTAGTCATCAACACTGTCCACGCGGTGATTCCATTCCTACTGGTTGCTCCAACAATGGAGAGTCCGGAAATGGTCGAGGCAGTGAACGCTTATCGAGCCATGAGGGCAATCCTCCGAATTGCCACCGCGCATGAAGAAATCGGTCGTGCCGTATATTGCCCGGGACTTTGCACTGGTGTTGGCGGCGTCCTTCCGTCCGATGCTGCGAATCAGATGTTGCGCACATACGAAGACTGGAAGGGCACACAGCCAACGGGGAGATGGACACATTGATTTATGGGACAGAAAAATGGGGAGACAGAAAAATGAAGACCAGATGACTCATGTATCAGCAGCACCAGACGACAGAAGGATTCATTCCCGATTTTTCTGTCTCTCAATTTTTCTGTCAGGATTCCCGTCCAAATTTATGATGAAGTCTTTATGAACGAAAAAGAAACCAAACATGCCAGCAAATTTTTAAGCCTGGTTCTCCGGCACGAGCCGGAACGCATCGGGCTGAAACTTGGCGCCGCCGGCTGGGTTGGCGTGACCGAACTTTTGGAAGCCGTGAACCGCCACGGGGTCGCGCTCACGCTCGACCAGTTGAAGCATGTCGTTGCCACGAGCAACAAGAAACGCTTTGCATTCAGCGATGACGGCTCACAGATTCGCGCGAACCAGGGGCACTCCGTGGAAGTGGATTTGCAATATCCGCCCGAGACGCCGCCGGAAATCTTGTATCACGGCACCGCCACGCGCTTTCTCGACGGCATCCGTCAGGATGGTTTGCAGAGAATGGAACGCCACGATGTCCATCTTTCGGCGGAAACGAAAGTCACGATTCAAGTCGGTGGTCGTCACGGCAAGCCGGCATTGCTCATCATCCGCGCCGGCGACATGCACCGGGCGGGCCATGTGTTCCGCCGCTCGGCCAACGGCGTATGGCTGGTGAACCAGGTGCCGAGCCAGTTTATTGAGTTTCCGAGTTAGAGAGTTTTGGAGTTAGAGAGTATTTGAGTTTAGAGTTAGAGAGTTTGGAAACCACAATTGAGAAAGGATCGATGCTTATGAATAACTTCGAATTTAGTGAGAAAATGAAAACGCGGACCAAGGCGTTCGCGGTGCAGATAGTGAAGTTCTACAAGACGCTGCCAAAGACCGATGAAGCCCGGGTCCTCGGACGACAAGTCCTGCGCTCCGGACTTCGGTCGCGGCCAATTACCGGGCCGTCTGCCGGGCGAAATCCCAAGCCGATTTCATTTCCAAAATGGGAACGGTCGTTGAGGAAGCGGATGAATCTTTGCTTTGGCTGGAGCTCTTCGAGGAAGCAGAAGTCTGTGCGGCTGACAAACTGCAGGAGCTGAAGCATGAAGCCGATGAACTCCTGCGAATCTTTTCAGCGGCGTTGGGAACCGCAAAACGAGAAACGCATTAACTTCCAACTCCTAAACTCCTAAACTCAAAACCTCATGAACTGTTTAATTCTGGTTGATATTCAAACCGACTTCCTGCCCGGTGGCGCCTTGGCGGTGCCCGACGGCGATGCGATTATTCCCGTCATTAACGGGCTGCAAGCGGTGTTCCCGCTGGTGGTCGCGACACAGGACTGGCATCCCGCCGACCACGGTAGTTTCGCAGCGAATCATCCGGGCAAGAATGTGTTCGAGCAAATTGATCTGAACGGTCTGCCGCAGACGCTCTGGCCGGTGCACTGCGTGCAGGGAACACCGGGGGCAGAACTGGCGCCAGGATTGCAGCGGGAACGCATTGCCAAGATCTTTACCAAAGGCACGGACACGGACATCGACAGCTACAGCGGTTTGTTTGACAACGGCCAACGTAAATCCACTGGGCTGGGTGAGTGGCTCAAAGCACAAGGCGTCACGGAAGTTTTCGTGTGCGGACTGGCCACGGACTACTGCGTGAAATTCACCGCTCTCGATGCCGCTCAAATGGGTTTCAAAACCTATTTCATCGAGGACGCCAGCCGGGGCGTGAATCTTCAGCCCAATGACGTGAAGAACGCCGTCGCAGAAATGAACCGCGCCGGAATCACCATTTGCCGGAGTCGCGAATTACGGAGTTAATGACTCAATGAGTTACAGCAACCAAACCCACTTTCCCACTCACAAACTCGTTGACTCGTTAAATAAAAAACTGCTTATGCCGACCACACTTCACACTGGCAAATTTCTGGCGCTGCTCAAAGAAGGCCGCTGGGAATACGTTGACCGCGTCAATGCGACCGGGGCCGCCCTCATCGCCGCTGTGACAGGGGAAAACAAAATTCTGCTGGTGGAGCAATATCGCATCCCGGTCCACGCGCGGACGATTGAACTTCCCGCCGGCATCATCGGTGACGAACCCGGCAGCGCGGACGAATCCCACGCCGAAGCCGCCCGCCGCGAACTGCTGGAGGAAACCGGATATGACGCCGAGCGCATCGAACCGTTGACGACTGGCCCGGCATGCAGCGGTATTACTTCCGAACGAGTGACGTTGTTTCGCGCCACGGGATTACGGCGCATTGGCAAAGGCGGCGGCGTGGCGCATGAGGACATCACCGTCCATGAAGTTCCTCTGGCGGAGATCGTGCCGTGGCTGGAAGCGAAAGCAAAAACCGGGGTCCTGATTGATCCCAAGGTTTACGCGGGGTTGTTTTTCATCACACAACCTAAATGAGCGCGCCAGCGCCGAGCCTTGATTTGCGCGATCGTTTCGCCGGTCTTTTATTCGGCACGGCGGTGGGTGATGCGCTGGGGTTGCCGGCTGAGGGAATGTCACGTGGCCGAATCCAGCGGATGTGGCACGGCCAGTGGCGGCATCGCTTTCTGTTTGGTCGTGGCATGGTCAGCGACGATACGGAACATACGTTGTTTATTGCTCAAGCGCTGCTGACTCATCCGGACGACGCGGTTGCCTTTCAACTATGTCTCGCGTGGAAACTCCGTCTCTGGTTGTTCGGCCTGCCCGCGGGAATTGGTCTCGCGACGTTGAAGGCGATCCTCCGTTTGTGGCTGGGCTTTCCGCCAAGCCGAAGCGGTGTCTGGTCAGCGGGCAACGGTCCAGCCATGCGCAGCGCCATCCTCGGCGCGTATTTCGCGGACGACGCGGACAAACGCCGCGCGTTCGTTTCGGCGGCAACACGCCTGACCCATACGGATCCGAAGGCCGAGACTGCCGCGCTGGCGGTGGCTGAGGCGGCGGCTTTGTCCGTAGGACAAAGCGGTGGTTCAGCCGCGGAGTGGCTGTCAAACCTAACCAGCCTGGGTGGAGATCCCGAATGGCAGGAGATTTGCCAGAAACTTACCGCAGCGCTAGCCGCTGGGAGATCGGTGTCTGAATTCGCTGATGAGCTGGGGTTGCAGCGTGGTGTCACCGGCTACGCCTATCACTCGGTGCCGGTCGCCCTCTACGCTTGGTTGCGCCATCCTGACGACTTTCGCACGGCTCTAATCGCAGTGCTGGATTGCGGCGGCGATACGGACACGGTCGGAGCGATTCTCGGCGCGTTGATGGGCGCACGCTTGGGACGCGGGGCCATCCCGCAGGAGTGGCTGAATGGGATTTATGATTGGCCACGTTCAACCGGACTTCTGGTTCAGGTTGCAGAGCGGTTGAGCCAGCAAAGCACCGCGAAACGGGCGCTTGGCCCGGTGCGGTATTTTTGGCCGCTGCTCGTGGTTCGCAACGGGGTCTTTCTCATCACGGTTCTGTGCCATGGGTTCCGGCGACTGCTGCCACCGTATTGAAAATTCGCCTCGCGTCGATTTTGGCTTCCTCAATGTAGGTTTGACATCGCGCCGCGGCTGGACAGACTTCCGGCATGGCCCACCGTGTTCAAAGCTTTTCATCGGGCCTATAGTCAGGGAACCAAGATTTCGAATCATCGCTCACCATGAAAAACGAACTTTGGAAATCAACGGTCCTCGCGGCTCTCCTCGCCGGGTCCCCATTTTTGTCATTGGGTGAAGGTGTGCCGCCGTCGCCACCCGCGTCCTCTCCGGTTGAGTCGGATGCCGCCGTTCTTCAAACAGCCAGACCAAACCTGACTGGGTCGGTCCATGCCAAAAATGGCGAGGCCGTGGCGGCGACCGTCTTCATCGCGACGGCTGGACCGAAAGTGGGGACAAGTCCATTCTGCCCGTCGTGCTATGCCGATTGCCAGAAGAGCGCGAAGACGGATGCCGCTGGAAAATTCGAGATCCTGTCGCTTGATCCGCAGCTGCGGTTCCAAGTCCTGGCCGTGGCCAAAGGGTTCAAGCCGAAATATGCCAACAAGGTTGACCCGGCCAATGGCCCGATCACGGTGTCGCTCGATCCAATTGAGCTGGCCGCCGCCGCTCCGGGGAATTGCCTGCATGGGCGCGTCAAGGACGCCAAAGGCAAGCCGGTGGTGGGCGCAGTAGTCGAAGCGCATGGCATCCGAACCCGCAACGGCGGAGGTCGTTGGGGCAGTCTGCCCGGGGTGGATCCGCTCGCCGTCACGGATGAGAACGGCGAGTTTCTGATCACCTCCCAAAAGCCATTTGATCAGATGGATGTCCGCGTGAGCGCGCGCGGATTTGCCAACAAGACGATCACCGAACTGGCCAGTGGTGCCAGCGTGTATGAATTGACACTGACCGAAGGCGCGGCCGTTCGCGGGCGCGTTCTGTTCAACGGGCAGCCGGTGACGAACGCCGCCGTGGGTGTGGTATCCGTGAACCGCGACATGGAACACTTCACCGGCAATTTTGATATTGGAACGGACTCGGCCGGCCGGTTCCTGTTCGTCACCCTGCCGCCGGACGTGGACTATTACATTTACGGCGGCATGGACTCCTTCAAGAAGCTGGGCGCGATTCCGCTCAAGACAATTCATGCCGGGAAAGATGGTGAGGTCACGGACATCGGCGATCTGGTGGTGGGGCCGGCTCACCGGCTGGCGGGCCGGGTCGTGCTGGCGGATGGCGCGGAGATTCCGGCCAAGACGCGGCTGTTGGTAAGCCGTGAAAATGCTTGGGATAATGTGCAGGTGACGCTGCCACCGGACGGGCATTTTGATGTTTCCGGCGTGCCGGCCGAAACCATCGGCTTGAGCCTGCGCTTGTCCGGTTACCGGGTGTCGGCCAAGAATGCGAGCCTGGACCGGATGAATCCGTTTCAATTGATCGGCCGGTTGAATGGCGATGTGACCAACCTGGTCTACCTGATGGAAAAAGGAAGTGATTTGACGCCGGATTATGGTGGCAACTCATCCGAAACGGACTGGCCGAGGAACAAACCCCTGCGCGGCGCGGAAGCCGGCGTGGACCGTTCGTATCAACTGGCCGTCACCGGGCGCGTCACGGATAAACAGACGGGCGAAATGCTGGCGCATTTCAGCGTCCTACCCGGGCGGTCTGATCTGACGTGGAACCGCAATACTTGGGATGTCCAAAATCAGACGGAGGGAAGCAACGGCATCTTTTCGGTCTATGTGGACAAGAAATGGCCGCAACCGATTTTGAAAGTTCAGGCCGACGGATATCTGCCCGCCTCGGCGTTGCTGCGGCCCCTGGAACAGACGAACGCAGACTTTGTCCTTGAGCGGGGAACTGGCCCGACCGGCCAGGTGGTCACCACGAATGGCCAGCTTGTCGTGCAGGCCGACGTGCTCCTGATTTGCGACGATGCGGAGCAGGCGGGTTTTGATTTTGAAGGGCATTTGAATTCCTGGCGCAATAAGGAGCTGGTTACCCAGACGGACACCAATGGCGCCTTTCATCTCAAACCCCAGCTGGGCATGAAGAGCATCGCGGTGGCCTCGTCGAATGGTTTTACGAGGATTGCCGTGGAGCAGTTGCAGTCTGATCCGCACATCATGCTTCAACCCTTCGGAACCATCCGGGGCGTGCTGCACCGTCCCAACGGCCCCGGCACGAACGAGGACTTGGATCTTTCTTTTGTGGATTCCGACAACCTTACCCGTCAACGGTTCAACCTTGCCAAACATGCCGTGACGGACGCCAGCGGCCGTTTTGAATTCGACCAGGTGCCGGCGGGCAAGCTGCTGATCTCCTACCGGGTCAAAATGCAGGATGGCAACGGCTGGATGGAGCCGCCGTTGCAGCCGGTGGAATTGGTGCCGGGACAGACGCTGGAGCTGGAGATCAAGGCCGAGGCCAGGCAGGCGGAGGACCGGGCCAATTTTAAACCGCAGCCGGCCCCGGTTCCCATACCGGATCAGGAAATCAAGGGCACCGTCCTTTTGCCCGATGGAAAACCGGCGGTCGATGCGCAAGTCGCGGTGAAGGTGAAGGGAAAATACCTTTCGCTGGGCCGGGCTGCTTTCAAAGCCTCCGGTGCGTTGCAGGACGGATCCATTGTGCGCGCCGGCGCGGATGGCGGATTCACCTTGCCGATGTATGCTGACGCGCAGACGGTGATTGCGGTCCATGACAAAGGATACGCGCAGGTGCCGGTGACCGACTTAAAGCGCTCCCCGCAGATCACCCTGCAACCCTGGGGCAAGGTGGATGGGATCCTGCGGCGTGGCCACCATGCCGCGACCAACGAAATCGTCGTGCTTTCCGATACGCAGATCCGGCCCCGGCAAATTCGCTCGTCCAAGTCAGGCGGAACCAACAGCCTCGATTTTACCAATACCAGTCCGGAATTATTTGAACCGGTCATCTATGATTACGACGATTTTCAGGCGCGGACGGATGAACAGGGCCGTTTTATCATCACCTATGTCCCGCCCGGGGAGCGCACGCTGGCCCAGCTGGTGCCCATGGGCAATGGGTCGCGGATGCATCAGCGACTGGGCAACATCCATGTCCAGCCGGGTGAGACGGTTCAGGTCCATTACGGTGGAGATGAGCGCGCCGTCAGCGGCAAGGTGACCGTTGTTGCAACGAATGCGCCGGCCAATTTCAGCCATGCCCGGGCGACATTGCATGCGGGGGCTTCCTTCCGAATGATTGAACAATTGAAACAAGCCAAGACGCCGGAGGAGCGCATGGCGTTGTTCCAATCCGAATCCTATCAGCAGGCCATGTCCAACCCGCATGAATACACCATCCAGCTGGCGAGTGACGGTTCGTTTAAGGCGGAGGCCGTTGCGGCGGGCAAATATGAGGTGGCGGTTGATTTCTCAGAGCAGCATCAATCATTTTCACCGGATACATCCCAAGTTTTCATGTCGCCGCAACAACTCGTGGTTCCTCCGGCGGTCAGCACGAATGATGAGTCGGTGGTGGACCTTGGAACCATTGAGTTGAAGAAGCTTTCCCTGGCTGATTTTCAAATTAATAAAAAATGAGCGGGGAAAACACAACAATCGCCGGGCGCCTACCGAGCCTTCCAAAGCTGGCGCGTGTTGATTGCTGACACTCAAACCGGCGGTGCTAGTCTGTGTCCGTGAAAGTGAGCACGCTGACTTCAGAGCGCTGGTCGCAACTCTGGCGCGCGGTGGCGAAGGAACCCGCGACTACCGGATATTATGAACGTTTGGTGGCGATGTATTCCGAGCCCCATCGTCGCTATCACAACCTTGCCCACATCGCTGACTGTCTGGCGGAGTTTGACCGTGCCCGGGAGCTGGCCCGCGAACCATTGGCGGTGGAGCTGGCGATCTGGTTCCACGACGCGGTGCATGACACGCGGGCGGCGGACAATGAAGAGCGCAGTGCCCAGCTGGCGCAGGCATGGCTCGGTGCGGCCCGCGCGGAGCCGGCGTTGACGGATGCCGTGAGCCGCTTGATTCTGGCAACGAAGAAGCACGATGCTTCCCTGCATGTGGACGCCGCGTTGCTGGTGGATGTGGACCTGAACATCCTCGGTCAGCCTCAGGATCGGTTCTGGGAATACGAAACACAGATCCGCTCGGAATACTCATGGGTTCCGCCGGAAGTCTTCTGTGTCAAGCGCGCGGAGATCCTTGATGGACTTCTCTCCCGTGGGCGCATCTACAACACTGATGGCTTTTTTCGCCGGCTGGAAACTCAGGCGCGGACCAACCTGCAAGCGTCGGTTCGACGTCTGAGAAATTCGCCCTCGGTTTAGGACCGTTCCTTTGACCTGATGTGGCGTCTCTGATTAAACCTTTGTGACGAGCCGTTGAAAATCCCAACTCTCATTCACGGGTCACTGGACATTCTTGGTAATAAAATCAACGACCGGTTTCGGGTCTTCCGGTCCAAGCGGATAATGTCCTTCGCCTTTTTTTACGATGACCGTGATTTTGCCACCGAATTCCCTATATCGTTTTTCAAGCATGAGCGTGTTGTCTTTGAACCAAGGGTCGAGACTGCCGCAAACATGAAGGAGTGACACGCCGGCTTTGGCCAGTGGAGCGAGGTTGTTGAGCGGCTGCGTTTTTGCCGTGTTGCTGTGCATGACGGGATTCTCGGCGTAGATGCAGGAAACTTTGTCCGGGTTTGCAATCGCCCAGGCATAAGCTTCCCCGGCGGCTCCTCCGTCACCTTCCATCACCGGCTTGCTGGAAAAGCCATGGTCGGTGAAGTGCTGGTAAATGGTGTTCCATTGCTTCACGTCAGGTCCATCGCCGTTATACGGAACAGCGCCGGTGACGATGTAAAAGCCTTTGGCGAGCAATGCCTGGTCAACCACCGCGTCACGATCCACAAAATCAGCCCGGAACACCCACGGATTTCCAGGAGCCGGTTTTTTCGGAACGATGATGGTGGTGAACGCCTCGACGTTGGCGAGTTGTATTTGGTAGCGATCATAGCATTCTGTGAAAAGCGGGCCGCGCAAAGTGACATAGGTTTTCTGACCCGGCAAATATTGGTAAGAACTGGCAGCGCTGTAGTAATGGCTTTTAGTCCAATTTTTGGTGTTGTCCACGGCGAAATCAGGCGGCGCGGTTTTGGTTTCATGCACACTTTGCTCGATGAAATCCGCGATGGGTTTGGGATCAGTCAAACCATGGGGGTGATGACCGTAACCTTCCTTGATCAGCACGGAAATCCGCCCGCCAAATTGCTGATACATGCTCTCGATCGGCAGCGTGAACTTTCCCAAAATCGGATCAATGCTGCCGCAGACGTGAAGCAGCGGGACATCGTTCGTCGCCAGCGCGGCGATTCGCATCATCACATCCCAATTTCCGCCGGGGTTGTCCGCGTAAATGCAGGAAACTTTGGCCGGATTTTTTGTGGCCCAGATATAGGAGTATTCTCCGCCCCGGCTCATGCCCACAAAGGCGGGTTTTTTGGACAACCCGTGTTTCTCCGTGAGAAATTCATACCAGGCATCCCATGATTTGTCCGGCTTTAACACCTCGGTGGATTCGATGTAGGCGATGCAAAAACCGCGCCGGAGCAGTTCAATTTCAGTTTGCGGCTGATGATCCCAATAGACGCCTCGCCACGACCACGGGTTTCCGGATGCCGCCTGCTTCGGCATAACGATGATGCACCGCCGCTGCCCTTGGACCTGATGCTTGATGCCGTCTCCTTCGTCCGGTTGCGCCTTGGTGGGAGTTATGGCGAGACTTTCTTCATCAATCAAAAAATCGTAACGGTCAAATCCATGCCAGGCGGTTTTATCACCTTCAAAGGCTGGCGGAGAACTTTGTGCCGCTGCTTCAGCGGCGCGAACCGGTCCGGCCAGGCCCAATCCACAAATGACACAAACCATCAGCACGATGGCTTGCGTCCGTGTCGCCATGGATTTTTCGGAGGGGGTTGAGAAGTTCATGGTTGAAAATAACCGCAATGTTTCCCACGGCGTCATCCCCGAAAACGGGGAGTGTTGGAGAATTCAAATCGAATCGGTTGTCCGATTGGCCTATCGGGACGGTGGAAAGACATATTCAAGATGGCTTGATTGCAAATTTAACCGGGACGCCTGAATCCAGAATCAAAAATATTCCGTCAAGGTCTGGTCAATAACTGGAACAGTTTTGCTGCAATCCCCGTTTATGGGGATGGTGAGCAGGCTGATAATGGCGTTAGTTGCTGCACGATGAAGCCCCAATCATGAACACAAAATGTTTTGCATCAGATCCATCATCATCACGTCCTGCTGGCAGGGAGTTCACATTCATCGAATTGCCGGTTGTAAGCCATCGCCCACCAGGCAATCATGGCCGTTTTTCTTTGGCGTTCCGCGCGCATTCATTCTGTCTCTTGGTTCTGCTGCTGGTTGGCGTCAATGTTTCCGGGCAGAGCACGAACACCGCTGAACGAGGTCCGCTGACAGGCGGAGAAATTGCGGGCGGCCAAAGTCAGCTGTTGCATCCGCCCAGTTACGAAGAATGTTTTCAATCGTCGAAGCCCGTCGTCACCCGCAGGGATATTTACCACGACGGCTGGATTGACCTGAACAAGAACGGCAAAAAAGATGTTTACGAGGATCAAGCCCAGCCGGTCGGGAAGCGCGTTGACGATTTGATTTCGCAAATGACGCTGGAGGAAAAAACCTGCCAGACGGCCACGCTCTACGGCTATCAGCGCGTGCTCAAAGATTATTTGCCGACCAGCAGCTGGAGTTCCGCGTTGTGGAAGGACGGGGTTGCGAACATTGACGAGCAACTGACGGGCTATCCCTATTTCAAAAAAAATCTGCCCGGCGTCGCTTACATCTGGCCGGCAGCGAAGCACACCTGGGCGCTCAATGAAATCCAGCGCTTTTTCATCGAGGACACGCGATTGGGCGTGCCGGCGGAATTTACGGACGAAGGCATCCGCGGCGTTGAACATTTCAAGGCCGCGGATTTTCCCACCCAGCTTTCGATGGGCCAGACCTGGGATCGTGGGTTGATCCGGCGGGTTGGCGAAGTGACCGGGCGCGAGGCGCACGCTCTGGGTTACGCGAACGTTTATGCGCCCATCATGGATGTGTTGCGCGACCCGCGCTGGGGACGTTGCGAGGAATCTTACGGCGAAGATCCCTTCCTCGTTTCCGAACTTGCCATTCAGATGGTGAAAGGGATTCAGAGCCAGAACATCGTTTCGACGATGAAACATTTCGCCATTTACTCGAACAACAAGGGCGCACGCGAAGGCCACGCGCGCACCGACCCGCAGGTCTCGCCGCGCGAAGCCGAAATGATTCATCTCTGGCCGTATGAACGCGTGATTCGCGAGGCCAATCCGTTGGGCGTGATGAGTTCCTACAATGATTACGACGGTGTCCCGATCACCGGCAGCCATTACTATTTAACTGATGTGTTGCGGACTCGATTGGGTTTCAAAGGCTACGTGGTCAGCGACAGTCACGCGGTGGAATTTCTGACGCTCAAACATCACGTGGCCGCCGATTATAAAGAGGCCGTGCGACAGGCCATTATGGCCGGACTGAATGTTCGCACCACTTTTACCCCGCCGGAAGATTACGTTCTGCCACTGCGCGAACTGGTGAAGGAAGGGGGCGTGCCGATGTCCGTTTTGGACGACCGCGTCCGCGACGTGCTGCGCGTGAAATTCTGGGAAGGCTTGTTTGACCAGCCTTACCGACCGTTGACACATGTTGATGAAACGGTTCTCAATCAAACAAATCTCGACGTCGCGCGGCAGACCTCCCGTGAATGTCTGGTGTTGTTGAAGAACGAAAATAATTTGCTGCCGCTCAATGCCGCCAAAATTAAAACCATCGCCATCTGTGGACCGAACGCCGACAACGAAAATTACGCCAAAGGTCATTACGGGCCTGATGATCCCGAGGTCATTACTTTGCGTCGTGCGTTGGCAGACCGTCTTGCCGGCAGTGCCAGGGTGCTTTATTCGAGAGGCTGCGATTTCTTCGATGCGAAATGGCCGGACACCGAAATCATGCGCGAGCCGCCAACTTCCGAAGAACAAGCCGGGATTGACGAAGCCGTCGCCAACGCAAAACAAGCGGACGTGGCCATCATTGTCGTGGGCGACATGCCGCGCGGTCTTCCCGAAATCCGCAGCACGGTGGGCGAGGACAGTTCCCGCACCAGCCTGGATTTGACCGGTCGTCAGGACGATTTGATTCGCGCCGTCGCCGCTGTTGGCAAACCGACCATTGTCATCAACATCAGCGGAAGACCCGTCGCCCTGAACTGGGCCAATCGTTCGTGTCCGGCGATCCTCCAGGCGTTTTTCCCCGGCATGTTCGGCGGTGACGCGGTCGCGGACGTGCTCTTTGGCGACTACAATCCCGGCGGCAAACTGACCTGCACTTTTCCCAAGAGCGCCGGACAATTGCCGATGAATTTTCCGACCAAGCCCGCCGCCAACGACGAACCCACCGGCAAAGACCGGGTGAATGTTGCCGGATTACTCTGGCCATTCGGTTACGGTTTGAGTTACACAACTTTCAAATATGGCGAGCTGAAGATTCAGCCGGCGAAGCAATCCGCCGCCGGAAATATCAACGTGAGTTTCAAACTGACGAACCTCGGCTCGCGCGAGGGTGATGAAATCCCGCAGCTTTACATTCATCAGGAAGTCAGCTCGGTGACGACCTGGGAGAAACGACTGTGCGGATTTGATCGCATTCACCTGGCGCCGGGCGAAAGCAAGGTGGTTACCCTGACCATTGCGCCGGAAAATCTGTCAATTTGGAATCGAGAGATGAAACGCATCGTGGAGTCCGGCAAATTCAAAGTCATGGTCGGAGCATCGTCCGAAGACATCCGCCTCAAAGGCGAATTTGAAATGGCGGCCCAGCTTTAAGTGGGATGCTTTCAAATTTGGTTAACCATAAAAATTTTCAGAGGTTTCAAGGAATCAGCCGTCAAGGCGTCGTCAGGCGATAGAAAACCGATGGACCCACCACGGGTATGATTGCGTTGAAATTGCCTGAAGCGTCGAACGAGTTGGTCCAGGCCGGAACCCATACCGGTGCAGCCAGGTTGGTTGAATTCCAGATGCGATAGGTGATGAATGGGGTGCCGTTGCTGCCGAAAAGCCCGATGCCACCGGAACCGTAATGCAGGCTGGTAATCATTGGTGGTGTGGCCGGTGAATACGCCAGACTTACTTTCCTGCCAATCGGATCATCAATGATGGAAGCGCCGACGGGCACTGTGCCGGCCACGAAGTTTCCTGCCCCGCTCCGCGTGCCGGCGTAGGAGAACAGGACGCTCGTGCCACTGGCCGGCGCGTTGCCCACATTGACCATGACATCGCCATTCATGACCAGGCTGCCAGTATTGGTGAGCATGGGTGCGAGGCTCGCACCAAAATTCGCAAGGTCGAAAGTCAACTGTGGATTGCTGTTGCCCAGGGTGAAAGCACCGCATTGCAGGAACGTATTGGCATTGGCTCGACGCAAACTCAGGTTTCCACCGTTGTGGGTGTAAGCCAGCGAAACGGCGTTGGTAGTCGTGAGATTCAATGTTCCAGAGTTGATGGTTATACCACCGGTGAACGTATTGCTGGCCGAGAGCGTCAGCTTCCCCGTGCCGGTTTTGATCAAGCCACCGTTTCCGGAAAGAACGCCGGACAAGGTGATGTCGAATGGATTGCTGTTGGCGTCTGCCGCCCGGAAAGTGATTGGCCCGTTCATGGTTGCCAGCGTCATGGGCAGCGAGGAAGACCAGTTTGCCGTGGCCCCGATGGTTCCGCCGGAAAGCGTGCGCGAACTGGTGAAAGTCCCCGTGCCCAAATGATTCATGCCACCCGCGCCGAGATAAAGCGCGCCGCCGGTCAAGGTCAGGCCGCCATTGCCGATCGTGGAAGACGTGCCGAAGTTGATCGTTCCAATGGTGGCCGTGCCGCCGGCTATCGTGACCGCCGCCTGCGCCGCCGCCGTCATGGAACTGCCAATGTTCAGTGTCAGGGGAACCGTGAGCGTGCCGCCTTGAATATCCAGCACTCCCCTGGCCGAGGCGCTGCTGAGTTGATGCCCAACGATGATGCCGGCAGAGCCGGTGTTGCCAGTGCTGAGGCTGCCGTTGATCAGGACGAGCTTGCCGCTGCTTGCGCCGCCATTGCGGGCAATCATGATGACTCCCGCGCCGCCGGTGGCATTGAACGCTGCCGTCGGGCTGTTGACCGTGACCAGGCCCGAGCTGCCGGTGTTGCCGATCTGAAAGGAGCCACTGTCCGTTAGCGTGCAGTTGTTGCTGATAACCAAGCCGCCGACTCCCGTTGTGGGGTTTCCCAGGTTGATGACAGGGTTGCCATTGGCGGTAAAAGATTTTGCGGAAGTGGCGTTCAACTGAAGCGTGCCCAGTCCGGTGGAAGTGCCGCTCAAGAGGGCAGTCGAACCGCCGCCCAACGCCAGTGTTCGTCCGCCGGCGATGTTGAAGGTGGTGGCCGACAAGAGACAGTTCATTGTCACATCGAAATTCGCCACCACCATGCTGATTCCGGCCGAAGTCGCCAGCGTCAAGGTATTGCCCGCTCCAATGCTGACCGGGCCGTTCAGGTTGCCGAAGAAAATCAAACCATCGAGAGTTACATTGCCGCCGAGCGTGAGATTCGTGGCAGTGACCGCACTGATCGTGTTGTCAATCTGGCCGGTGTTGCCTGCCGTCGGTGTGGTGCCGCTCCAGTCCGCAGACGAATTCATCGTCGTCGTGTCGGATTTGATGAGCGGTCCGACAAACGTCCAGCTATTGCTGAGCTGAGTCGTCAGGAAGGTCGTGGGCGAATCGTTTTGATACTGAACTTTGCCGGCGTTAAAGTTGGTCACCAGATTGTATTCAAACATTCCCGTGCCGGTTACGCCCGATTGAACATGGACGCCGATCTGCGCCGGATGATCAATGGTATTGTGTGACACGGTCAGATTTTCGGAGACGGTGCCTATCTTCAGACCGTCGCGAAGCGCGTATTGAATAAGGTTGTTGGTGATGATCGCCCGGGTGTAGGCATTGGGAAAAAAACTGGTGCTGCCGGGTGAACCGACGTGCATTCCATGTCGGTCTGTTCCATTCCAACCGCCGCCTCGAAGAATGACGTTGCCGGAAACCAACGCGGATTCCAGCGGTCGTCCGGTGTCGCCGAAGATACTAACTTCCATTCCATTGTTTGCCGCCACACTATCTATCAGGTTGCCTTGCACAGTTACATTCGTGCCGCCCGCGATGCGGAGGCCATTGGCCCAATAGGTGGCAACCGAA
The DNA here is from genome assembly GCA_035577265.1 of Verrucomicrobiia bacterium. Taxonomy (GTDB): domain Bacteria; phylum Verrucomicrobiota; class Verrucomicrobiia; order Limisphaerales; family UBA11358; genus UBA11358. The sequence continues at coordinate 84,245 of DATLVR010000082.1, forward strand.
GTATTGTTCACAATTTTGGTGTTTTGCATTTGGGGATTGGTGCCGCTGGCTCCCGCGTCGGAATAAGTCGTCAGGCCGTCATCGCCGGAGCCTCTAACAAAACAGTTCGAAGTAGTGAGGCTGATTCCTAATTTCGATGAATTGGGTGTGTTGCCATTGTTGAGATTGATGCCGTCCGCCCAACTGTCCGCCACCCGGCAGTCCCGGATCGTTCCAAAACTGCCGCTCATCCATTGGGCATCGCAGTGTTGCACCCAGACTCTTTCCACCAGCCAATTACTGCCGGCAGAGGTAAGCCCGGAACTGGCAGTTCCTCGATAAATGCCGTTTGAATCAACAAACACATCGCGTATCACCGAATTGGTATTCAGACTGATTTCGGATCGCCAGCCAGCAGGCGGAGGCATTGGGACATTTTTATAGATCGTGGAATACCACATTCCTGCCCCTTCAACCGTGACCCCCTTTATATCCAACGCGACTCCTGCCAGGCTGTTGACCATGAATTTGCCTGGTGGAATCCAGACGGTCTTGCCCTGAGAACGTGCTGCATTGATGCAATTCTGAATTGCCGTAAGCGAATCGGTAGTAAAAGTCGGATCCGCATTGTAAGGTGTATTTGTTATGCAAAGCGAATTGGCCGGCTGGGTTTTTGCGGAAGGAACATTTTCCAGATCAATCGAATCTATGTCGTAAAACGTCGCTGTATTGGCGGCATCCTTCTGGAGCTTGATTGTGCTTCCGGCGGCAATCGGCGCGCCGGTGATAAAGGCACGGTTTTCGTCGTAGAATATCCACGGTGTGCCGCCGGCATTGGGGTCATCGGGAGTGGTGTTGGTGGGATTATTCCGGTAATTCCACGATTGCTTGGAACTCAGGGTGATGGCTTGGCGAAATACTCCATCCACATACAGACTGATTGTGTTCGTAATTCCCCCGCCGTTGGGAGCATCGGGAATACAGTTGCGAATCACAACGGCATTGGCGCCCGCCACAGGATTTGTCCACGACACGGAATCATTGAGATTGGTCAGCCAGACGTAAGCCATGCCCGAGGCCTCCAACTCCATGGTTGGCGCGCTGGGCACGTTTGATCCCGGTGTAAAAGCGTGAATGGTTGCGCCGCCGCCCAAGGTCCCGGCTTCGGCTTCCAGAACGGTGAAGGGAGTGATTGCGCCCGCAGCCAGCGCGTGATTGATGCTCGCATGGAACAACGTGAATCCACAAAGCAGAAAGAGATTATTTTTTACTATTTTCATCCGCTTGCAATTTTTGAGAATGAATCATGGATAAACCTGACGGTAAAACACCCCGCCATTGGCTGGATTGATGGTGATGTTGGTGCTGGTAACAGCATCGGATCCGGGCAACGTCACCCAATTGGTGCCCAGGCCGGCTCCCGGCGCGTTGGTCTGAATCTGCAAATGCCAGCCGAGGTGATCGGTCGGCCACGAAAGTGCGAGCGAACCGCCAGATTTCACACTGGAAAGATTTATTGGAGCCAGGGAAATTCCAGACCCAATGGCACCATAAATCTTGCACTCATAAAATGACGGATATCCGCCAGCCTGACTGGAGCCGGTCACCGTGACTCGCACATAATGCGCAACGGCCGAAAATGTGTCAGTGCTGTTGTCAACCGATGTGTTGCCTGTTTTGTCCACGACGGTGACATAGTTTGTGTCGTTGGTGCTGGTCTCAATCCGATACTGAAAGCTCCGCCCGCCGGCGCCGAACCAGTTGATGATGGCCGTCCCCAAGGCATGGTTTGTGCCCAGGTCCACTCGCCACCAAGAAGGGTAAATCGGTCCGTTTGCCGCCCAGCGCGTCGCCAGGCTTCCATCGTTGCCTTGGAATGGGTCATTGCCCGTTTGGAAACTGCTGGCCGTGACGGCTTGGGCTGCGGACAACAGAGCAGGGGCGACAATCGTCACCGCGCTTGAAGCGGCGCTTTCGCCGGTTCCGTTGGTGGCGGTCACAACATAATAATAACGCGTTCCACCCGTCACGCTGGCATCGAGCGCGGCGTTGGTGGAACCAGCAGCAACGGTCGTGTAAGCTCCGCCCAGAACCGTGGAGCGCTTCGTGTTGTAACCGGCCGCGTTCAGTGATGCCGTCCAACTCAATGAAACTTGGCCGATGGCTGCAGTCGCACTCAATCCAGTGGGCATGTCAGGAATCGGGGGAATCGGAATCAGAACTCCGGCCGGGTCTGAATTCGCGCTCTCTCCCAGTCCGTTAAACGCTGTCACCGCGTAGTAATACTGCGTCCCGTCCGTCAAACCAGTGTCCACCGCCGTGTTGGTGGTTGTCACCATAACTGTTGTGTAAGGTCCGACTGCGATAGTGGAGCGCTTCACATTGTAACCGGCCGCTCCCAACAATGCGGTCCAATTCAAGGACGCCCGCCCAGCGCCAGAGCCCGCAACTGCGGTCAGGCTGGTTGGTGCTGCCGGAACTGTCGGAACCGGAGCACCTAGAAATCCGGTCAGCCTTCTGCTGGCCGGAGTCGTTCCTGAGAGTCCCCAAGCGTAATTTTCGCCCACGGCAATTTTCTTCAGATTTCCGTCAACTGCGTCCCATCCGCCCACGCCTGAGGCGCTCCGTCGAAAAACATTTCCCGCCGCGTTGACGCCCCAAACCTCTTCTGACCCGACGGAAATATTCGTGATGCTTTGAGGATTGGAAACCTGCGTCCAGGAAACGTTTGTGGTGAGCGTGTAATAGATATTGGTCCCGTTGATTCCCCAAACAAAATTTCCGCCGGTGCTGATTTTGCCCAACGCCGGTCCGGCCACGGGAGTCCAGACACCGCCGGGCTTGTCAATTTCATTCACCCATCTGCGATAAATCAGACCCGCAGCATCGAGCGCCCAGACGTCCGCCTCGTTTACCGACAATTGAACCATGCTGCCGCTTTCCAATGTCCATGTGGTATGATTTTGAGTCGCTTGGCCGTAGGGCAGCTTGCAAGTGTAAACGGAAGTTCCATTAATGGCCCAGGCGTGATGCTTGCCAACGGACAGACAGGTGAATTTGGAAATGCCGTTCATGGATGTCGAAGTCCAAGTGTCCGGCGCGCCATCGCTGATAACGTGCGCCCAAACCTGGCCGGCGGAATCCAATGCCCACACGTCGAAAAATCCGGCTGACAACTCAACCAGATTTCCCGGTCCGCTGCTTTTGTTTGTCCAGGCATTCAAATTATGGAGCGGCCGGTAAACATCCAACCCGGTCGTGGAATACCATTGGCGCCGATACGATCCGCCGAGGTTTTCATGCGCGCTGGTTTTGTAATAGGCATCGCAGCTTTCCGCTTCGAACATCAGCGACTCGGTCGTCGGATCGGCGTATTGGCGCATGGCGGCGAGGTGTTGATTTGGAAAATTCCATCCCGGCGCACAGCTGGCAAAAATAGGACTGCCTTCCGGGATGTTTAAGAAACCTTCTTCCTGAATCAGCCGGGTGCCGGCGGCGCTGGCCTGCGCATAAAAGTTCAAGAGCGTGGAATTTCCATTGGCGTCCAATGGTGATTGATAATCCGGATCACCAGCATCCGATCCGCTGGGGGTGCCGGTATTGGTGACCGGGTCCCAGTCGTTTGCCCAAACCGTATCGATCCGCTTCCGGCTGCCGCAGGAGGAGAATCCCCAGCGCGAACCATCCAGGAATAGGCGAGACGTGTAAAGCGTCCCACCCCAACTATACCAGGGGGCCACGCCCCATGCCGCAGCCTGCGCGTTGGCATCCGCGTCGGGAGAGACAATAAACACAGGATTCAGGCCATATTTTGCGATCATCCGGCTGCGGAGGTTCGCCATGAAAACGGACAGATTGCCGTCTTGCACCATGCCGGTCGGATGCGCCGTCCAGATGTTAATAATGGGCCGCGACGGAAATGGCTGGTAAAGCATCGTGCTGGGAACATTGTCGAACCACGGACTCAACCAGTATTGCATCACGTAGTCGGCAAGATTGGTCGAACCCCACGCAGGATAACTTCCATACATTGTGAAGTAGTCGCTGGCCATCGGCCCGTCTTCCAGGAACGTTGCGATTTGCAGGGAACTGGCCGCCTGCGGATTTCGTTTGACGGCTTCCACCAGCTTCTTGAGCCAGTGCCCTTCAAAGGTTCCGTCGCCGCGGATATAAGCCCGGTCCTGCAAATCATGGGTGAAATCCGCCGTGCTCCGGCAATGGAACAGCGGCACCTGCGCGCGCGAAGCCAGGAGTTGATCCACCACGATGTCCCAGTAACGATCGGTCCGACGGTCGAAATCCTGGAACATCGGCGCCCGATACCAGTTCCGCTCCTGATCATCCGAGTAGCGCAGGCCGTTCGTGTCCGTCTGGGGATACGCGCCGAACATGGACGAAGCCTCACTGGCGTTGAAAACGGAATTGTGATCCGACTGTTGGTTGAATGAAACAATCGGCGCAATCAACATCCCGCTGGTCGAAGGCCGAACCATGACAGTGTCGGATGCTTTCAGATTCGTTGTCGTGTCGCTGTCCTTGCGCAACATCAACCAATCCAGAGAAATTTCTGATGTTTCAAATACAGCTCGAAGCGTGTGATAGCCTTGCGACAAATTGGTGGAACCGAGATGAGCTGGGGCAAACGAATCAACTCGACCGGTGTTCGGCACCGCAACGTTAGGGCGAAGAGTAACGCCATCAACTTCCAGGTGCATCACCGCTCCGGTAGTGGGCGCGCCAGCATTGGCCGTGAACCGGTAGCTGCCGGCCGAGAGCCACACGTTCGTATATTGGATCCATTCACCCGGCGCCGTATTACCCACATACCAGCCGCCGGCAAAACACGGCTGGCCAACCGCGAACCACAGAAGACCCATGGCGAGCAGGAGAGTAAACTTGGTGCGTGACTTTGCTTTCATATCTTGTTGTGTCAATGGAACCTGGCTTCCGGCAGTCCTGGAGAAACCAGCTGGTTAAGCACCGCCGTCGCTGAAATTCAAATGAACGGATGCAGTCAGGTTGCTGATGGGCGGCAGAATGTCCGTTACGGCGGGGGCAAGCGTGGTGTCAGTCGCCGACACAGTGGCGCTGGAAATCAACCCGGAGCCGCTGGCTGAAATCAGAAAGCTGCCAGCTATTTGTTCGCAAGACTTGGATTTTAAGAGCCATGCTGCTTGAACTGCGGGCAAAAAAACTGGGATGAAAGCACGGGGCATCGATGAAAAGTAGCACGGCTTTCTATTTTGGCTCTACCCGCTTTCGGGTATGGCGATTCAGGTTCGGGCTACGTAGCTTGCTCGACAGTCCTTTTGCAACACGGCGCCATGTCACTGCCGCTTTAAATCCGGCTGCCATTGAAAGTGCGAATTTTGAAGTATGAAGCAAATTAACCAATCGTCACACAGGCTGGCATTTACATTGATAGAATTGCTGGTGGTCATTGCCATCATTGCCATTCTTGCGGCCATGCTGCTCCCGGCCTTGTCCAAGGCCAAACAGAAGGCAAGCCAAGTTTCGTGTCTTAATAACCAAAGACAACTGGCGTTGGGGATCATAATGTATGCGGGTGATTTCAATGATGTCATGCCCTCTGACGGTTCCCGTATTCATGACCCAGCCGCGGCACCTGACATGTGGATCTGGTGGAATGGATCGGATCTCTTTCACACCGCCAAACAAAGCCCGATTTTGCTGTTGATAAATGGCAACACGAACATATTTCGCTGTCCGTTGGATAATTATGCAACCATCCAAAGGCAATCAACGACAGTGAACAACTGGAATTTTAGTTACACCATGAATGGTTTTGAAAATGCGGCACACCAGGTCGCTGGCTGCGGTTCAACCTATGCTAATTCTTTGAACAGTGGCAATTTCGTGGCTAAAAAATTGGCCGGCATTTTTAGAACCGCAGACAAGATCATGCTGGCCGAGGAACCGGTCTCAACGCTGGATATTCCGACAGGTTACCCGGGCACCGATTATGCTGACGATGGCCGGTGGCTGCCGGCCGCTGGTGCCGGGGCTGGGCTGCCTGGTCCGACATGGGGTGGCAACACCATTACAACACGCCACAACAAGCGCGGTAACGCCAATTTCGCTGATGGCCATGCACAAATAGTTGATTCCGTTTTTGCGTCAGATCCAAACCATTTTGATACGACATATTGAATTTGGTTAAATGTCGTTGAGAACCCTTCAGAAGAGTCAGCCTGGCAACAATCAATTCAGTAATCCGAGCGGCGACAGCATTTTTTCAAACCCATTCTTTCGGTCCGTCAGGCTGTTTTTCGAAAAACTACCCGCTTTCGGGTATATAACCGGCAGATGGACTGAAGTAAATTTTTTCAAATCCTTAACCAGAACACCCGGCACGCATGATCTGCATAAAAATTTCCTCCCCGACGAAGTATGATCCAACCCAACTCACCCCAACCCCAAAAAACTGAAAACCTAAAACCAACAACAACGCCTATGAAAATGAATAATCAACGTGCCGGGTGCGGCAAATATCCAAAGCAGGTGCAGGTATTGCAAAATTTTTCTGCGTTCATATGCCTTTTGCTCGGCATCTTTGCTTTTTATGCCAACAACGCTTCGGCGGCTCAATTGATTTGGGACGCCGGCAACACCAACAACGGAGCCACCATTGATTCGGCGAGCGGCGCTTGGGATCTTGATACCACCACCAACCTTAATTGGAACAACGGCAGTGGTAATGTGAGTTGGACTCAAACCGGCACCACCGCGGGTCTTAACGGTGCCATATTTAGTGGCCCGGACGCCGCCCCTGGCAGTTATGTCATTTCGCTTGATTCAGGCACTCAGATGGCTGTTACCAATTTGCAAATCAACGCGAATGGTTATGTGTTTACCGACAATGGCAACACCGCCAACACCTTGTTCATTAACACGGCTCTTAACCCTCCCAACCCCACTATGCTGGTCGCCAGCGGCAAGAGCGTGACTTTCAGTAACCGATGGTTCTTTCCTAACAACAACAGCGCTAAGGCCTGGCAACTCGGCACTAGTGGCGCTGCGTCCAGCGCTTCCTTTTTTGGCGCCATCGGAGGCGAGCAGATACTTTTTACCAGTACCAATGGCAGCACCTTTTGGTTGGCCGGTGCCAGCGCTCCGTCAGTGGTGACTATTAACGCGGATGTGAGGCAGACCAATGGCACCTTTACGACAACTGGGTTTTCAATCGGTCGTCCTGGTGGCAGCGTGAATTTGCAACCCACGGCCGGCGCTACCAATGCTCCTGCCTCATTCACTTTGGACGGTCCCAGCACGGTCATGACTTTGGCCACCTCAATCCAGATGGGTCGAAACACCAAAGGAAGTGCCACTGTAAATGTGCAGAACGGCGCCACCGTAAACATGGCTTCAGGAGCCAACCATATTCAGATCAGCACCGACAATCAGTCCCTCATGCAAATGACATTCAATATGTTTGGCGGAACTTTAAACCTGGGGACGGGATCATCTTCGATTAATTCAATTTGGTTCTATAAGAGCGGTGTGAACGCGGGCGGTGGTGGAACTGCGACATTTAACCAGACGGGTGGTGTGGTCAACGCCTGGGGAGGCATTCAATTTGGCATAGCATCTGGCACCGTCATCAATTCAGGTGTTGCGGCCCTCACCAATTCCGGGGGATTCCTCTACATCGGTCCCGGCGGTTCGATTGGCATCTCTAAATTTGCGAATACTGCAGCCACCAACTATATCACGCTTTCCGGCGGCACTGTGGGGGCATTGGGAGGCTGGATTTCATCCATGCCAATGACGCTGGCCACGCTCAACGGCAATATTACCTTCCAAACCGCAGACAGCGGTGGCAGCCCTTGGAGCATTGGACTTTCCGGTGCGCTTACGGGCCCCGGCGGATTTTACAAAACGGGCGGTGGCACGCTGACTTTGAGCGGCGCCAACAATTATTCTGGGAGCACCGTTGTCAGCAATGGCACATTGAAAATTGTCCCCGCCCTGTCGCCCACGAATGGTTCTCTGACCTTGGATGGTTCGGCTGGGTCGCCTGTCTTGTCATTGGTGCCTTCCAGCGTGCCGCAATCCCTGACCCTCAATGGCGACCTGACATTTGCCAACGGCACGCCGACGGCAGATTTTAATTTCGGCGGATTCACACCCAGCACCAGCATTGCTCCCATCCAGGTGCTCGGGAGTGGGAATGTTGCCTTCACGGCCACGCCAAATATCACAGTTGAGGGCACCGCAATCCCTGCCGGAACCTACCCACTGATTAGTTATGCGGGGGCTGTATCCGGCACCATGCCGACGACTCCGGCTTCGCTACCAGCCTCGACGAGTGGTTACATCACTAACATCGTCGCCACGAAAACCATCGCTTTGGTTGTGACCGCGTCGCCTGTATCTGCCGACTATGTGTGGGCAGTGGGGAGTGGCAATTGGGATTTGGTCACCAAGAATTGGATACGGCTTGGCATTCTTACAAATTATACAGATGTCGCCGGTGCAGCCTTTAACGACGCGGCCAGCGGACCTTTTCCGGTTACTATCGCCAATACCACGGCTGTGACTCCCCCGGCTGTGAAAGTTACCTCAACCAACGCCTATACCATTTCCGGTCCCGGCACCATTGCTGGTGCCAGCACAACCGTATCGAAGGCGGGCAGTGGTGCGCTGACCCTGGCGGGAACCAACACTTACGCGGGTGGCACAACGGTCATCGGCGGTCAGTTGAACATCAACTTTGGTGGCAGTAGCACTCTGAACTCAGCCATTGGCACCGGGCCGCTGACTTTGGATCTGGGATCAAAAGTTGACAATACCAGCGGCCAGAGTGTCACCTTGCAGCCAACTATTGTGCAAAATTGGCTGGATGATTGGACTTATCTGGGTTCAACTAACTTCGATACCGGCCTCGGAACGGTTACCTTGGGCAGCAGCATCGTCACCTTGAACGTGGTTTCCAACACGCTCGCGGTGAGCGGCCCGATTGGCGACGGCGGCAACACCTACAAGATTCAAAAAGCTGGCAACGGCACGTTGACGTTGCGCGTGGATAACAGCTTTGCTGGTGGCCTTGAATTGGTCTCCGGCCAGGTGAATCTTGGAAGCGCCAACTGCCTCGGCAACGGCGTCGCTACGTTTGACGGCGGCACCATTGATAACGTCAGCGGTGCGGATATGACTTTGAGCGGCGTGCTTTCTTATTCATTTCCGGTTGCCGTTAATGGCACGTTTACATACCTTGGCACCAGCAACAATCTGGATTTGGGAGGGGCGACGGTTGCCATCACTACTGGCGCAAGCCAGAACTGGAACATAGTCAGCAACACGCTGACTTTGGAAGGTGATCTCCTGATCGGCAACGCAACGATTACTAAAATTGGCAACGGCACATTGGCGGTAATCGGCGTAGGCACTGCCGCCCAATCTTCATTCATCGTCAACCAAGGTGAACTGGATGCGCAAAGAGTCGTGGGTGTCACCTTCGGAGCTGGTGGCAGTGGGCATGGATTTCAGGTGCAATCCAACGCCGTGGTTAAACTTCTGCCCGGCGGCAATGGCAACCAGATTTTAAACGGATTCGGCGCATCCTCCTACATTGTGCCAATCTTAAATGCTGGCGGCGTGCTGGACATGGATGGCCAGCCGGAAACCGTTGACGGCCTCGCCATCACGAACGGCGTATTGCGCAATAGCAATCCCGGAACTATCGCCACTTTGACCGTCACTCCCACGACCGGAGTTCATGGCACCAACGCGGTCATACTGGGCGACGTCAACAACCGGTTTGACGTCCCGACCCCGGACGCCGAACTGGATATTGCCGGCGAAGTGACTGGCAGCGGGTCATTGGTGAAAACGGGACTGGGTATTGTGAATCTGCTTGGCATCAATAGTTACACTGGCAATACCACCATCAGCGACGGCACCTTGGTGCTCAACTTCCCATTCCTGTCAACCAACTCGACGGTGACGGTCAATACCAATGCCGCGCTCGGCCTCAACGGGGTTTTGACGTTGAACTTTGCCAACTCAGAGACGAATACAATATCAGTCCTCACCTTGGGCGGGGTCAGCAAGCCCGCCGGAATCTATAACGCAGCCACGGATCCGACGTATATTAGCGGCACGGGCAGCCTGCAGGTGACTCCGTTAAGCACGATCAATCCGCTGCCCGGCCCGATTCAGTTCAGTGTCTCCGGCAGCACGCTGGCCTTGTCCTGGCCGACGAATCTGGGCTGGATTCTCCAGGACCAGACCAATTCGTTGAGCACCGGGTTGACGGTTAATAGCAATGCTTGGTTTGACGTATCGGGCAGCGTCAATGTCACCTCAACCAACATCCCCATCAATCCGGCAAATCCGACCGTGTTCTTCCGCCTGCGTCATCCTTGATCCGTCTACCCGCAGAACAGGTCTGATGAAGTTTGATCGGCGGGGGCGGCCTTATACTGGCTGCTCCCGCCTCAACTTGGGTTGAAATGAAACCATGAAAATGA
>DATLVR010000083.1:0-38479 GCA_035577265.1 Verrucomicrobiia bacterium
AAGCAGGCCGCGAACCGCCCCAAGGACCAGCGGGTGATTCCCGTCCTGCAAAACACGCTGCTGACCTTGCGGATGAAAAAAGCCCGGCGCGCAAAAGAGCCCAAGGCCAAAAAATGAACGAGCAAATAAAGATGATGGCGCGCGGTCCGGTGGGTCTGGACGAATTGACCAGCTACAAATGGCTGGGCATTGGGAACGGGCAAATCAGGAATTAATTTAGCCGATTACCTGTGCCCAACTGTAATTAATATTTATGAGCGCCGCCGACCAAGCCGAATTCATCCACGAACAAATTCCCGCCGGCGGACTTTTTGCCGGCATGGAATGGAAGATTTCGCCCGCGCCGTTTCCGCTGGGCGAGACTCTGGCGAAGGAAATCGAATCGCTCGGGCGTGTGCTGCTGCAATTTTATCGCGCGACCAATCTGCTTTACCGCAAGAGCGTCGAGGGCAAGCAGCCGGAATGGGTCGCGCGCTGGCTCGACCTCGGCAAGCCCGCCGACCTCATCGCACTGCAACGCTCGGTCGCCTTCAAGAACGACGTGCCGCGCGTCATCCGTCCGGACATTTTGCTGACGGAAACCGGCTTTAGCATCACGGAACTGGATTCCGTGCCCGGCGGCATCGGACTGACAGCCTGGCTAAACCAAACCTATTCCGCTCTCAACTCTCAACCATCAACCATCAACTTGCTCGGCGGCGCGGATGGGATGATTCGCGGGTTTGAATCCATCTTCGGCGATGCGAAGCAGGTTCATCTCGTCGTGTCGGACGAAGCGGCGACGTATCGGCCGGAGATGGCGTGGCTGGCAGGACAGTTGGGCAATTCAAAATTCAAAATTCAAAATTCAAAATTTGAAGATTTTGCCGAGGGCGACGCGGTTTATCGCTTCTTTGAGTTGTTTGATCTGCCGAACATCGCGAACGCGAAAAGGATTTTTGAACTCGCGGCGGAAAAGAATATCCGCCTCACGCCGCCGCCCAAGCCGATGTTCGAGGAAAAGATGCTGTTCGCGCTGCTGTGGAACCGGAATCTGCAGAGTTTCTGGCGGCAGGAACTGGGTGAAGGGTTTCTCACGCGGCTGAAGAAAATCATTCCCTACACCTGGCTGGTGGATCCGGCGCCCATGCCGCCGCACGCGGCGATCCCGGAACTGAACCTCACGGACTGGTCGCAACTCAAGGCGATGTCGCAGAAGGATCGCGATCTGATCTTGAAGGTGTCGGGCTTCTCGGAAAACGCGTGGGGCGCGCGCGGCGTTTATCTCGGCAGCGATCTGTCGTCGGCGGACTGGGGCGCGGTGGTGGATGCAGCCCTGAGAAATTTTGAAATGTCTCCGAGCGTGCTGCAACGGTTCCACAAACCCGCGCTGGTGGACGCGAACTGGTTCGACTTCACCAAGAACGAAGTGGTGCCGATGAAAGGCCGGGTGCGGTTGTGCCCGTATTATTTCGTGAGCGGCGAGGGCGACAACCTGCGTTCGGAGCTGGGCGGCGTGCTGGCCACGGTCGTGCCCGCCGACAAAAAAATCGTTCACGGCATGACGGACGCGATACTCGCCCCTTGCTCGGTTTAATATTTCACCACCAACCCGCATGGAATCCACGTGATCCGAATTCTTTTGAGGGTAAATTGGTTGCGTTAAGCTTGAATTTCCTGCTAGTCGATTCGCAAAAGGCAGTCTAAAGTCGTCTTCCGTTTTAAGGATGAAACCCTCCAATCAGAACATAATGGAAAGCTTGCGCCAGTGGATCATGGTCGCGATGGTCCTCTTGGCGGCTGACTCTGGATTTGCCCAAACCTATTCGGTCGTGGATCTCGGTGCGTTCACGAATTCGCCCGAGACCGTCAACGCGATCAACAATTCCGGCAATTTGGCCGGCATCTTGAAAATCAATGGCAACTACCGCGCGGTGCTTTACGGCGGGGCGTGGACGAATCTCGGCACGCTCGGAGGCACGACGAACACTGGCGTGCTTGGAATGAACGACGCGCTGCGGGTCGTGGGCCGTTCCCGCCTCACCAACAGCACGCTGAGCCGCGCGTTTCTCTGGACGCCCGGCGGCACGGACGGCATCGCCAGCAATCCGCAGATGAAAGACCTCGGCACGCTCAGCGGCGGCGCGGCGGCCGAGGCGGATGACATCAACAGCTCGGGGCAAATCACGGGGTTTTCCCAAACGTCCAAAGACGACCACGCCTTTCGTTACAGCGGCGGGACGATGACCGACATCGGCACACTTCTCGGCAATAACGTGGACTCGTATGCTGCCAGCATCAATGACGCGGGCCACGTCACTGGAACCGCTTACTATCAGAACTTCGGCAGTTCTAGAGCCTTTTTTTATAATGGCAGTTCCATGACCGACCTTGGAAATTTTGGTTGGAGCGATTCTTACGGACTGGCGATCAATAACAACACCAACATCATCGGTTACGTTGATGATTCCACTACCGGATATGCTCACGCCTTCCGTTATACCACCAACTTCGCGGATTTGGGAACGCTCGGTGGCCATTACAGCTATGCGCTTTCCATCAACAACAGCAACCTCATTGTCGGCGGCTCCTTCGCGGACGCGGGCGACCTGATCTACCACGCGTTCATCTGCACCAACAGTTCGCCGTTCGACCTGAACAACCTGCTGGACGACTCCGGCGCCGGTTGGGTGTTGAACGAAGCGCGGGCGATCAATGACGGCGGGCAAATCATCGGCCTCGGAACGTTAAACGGGGTCCGGCACGCGTTCCTGCTGGCCAAACTGCCGCCGGGCATCACCAACCAGCCCGTGTCGCAAACCGTGACCGTGAGCAACAGCGTCACCTTGACCGTCGGCGTGACGGGCACCACGCCGTTGAGTTATCAGTGGCGCTTCGGCGGAACCAATCTCGCGGGCGCGACGACGAATTTCTACGCGTTGAACAATGCGCAACCAACCAACGCGGGAGCTTACACCATCGTCATCACGAATTATTACGGCGCGGTCACGAGCGCCGTGGCGACCCTGACCGTCACGATTCCCGTGCCGCCGCAGATCACCGACTTCAAGATCGCCGGGACCAACGTGCTGCTCAGTTTCTCGACGATGAGCAGCGGAAATTATTTCATTGAAGCCCGCACCAACCTGACTATCGGCGCGTGGAGCGGTTTGATTTCCAACATCGCCGGCAATGGCAGCGTGAAGACGGCGACCAATTTCGGCGGCGCTGCTTTACCGGAATGTTACTACCGCGTCCGACTTTCCTTTCCCTGAGCCGGCCGATGCGGCCGACACCATCCGGGCTGCGCGGATCAGGGGATTCGTTTGGTGCCCGCGTGCCAGTCAAAATACAATTCGTTGCGGTAATTTCCATGCGCCGGTTTGGCGGGCAGCTGGGCATACCACGGGTTGTTTGCGGGCGGGCTGTTTTTTTTGTCGGCGTCCGTCAGGGCATAGATTTCCGAAATGGATCCGTAATTTCCAATCTGTGACGTTTTCAGCGGCTCGTAGGTCGGGTTGCCGGCGTGCGCGGGATAACCGAACGGATAAACGACGGCCGTTCCGGGGTCGATGTCCTGGTTCACGATCAGGCTGATGCGCTCGGCACCCGCTGGCGCTGTCGGTGCGGATTGGTCATAGGAAGGACAAAGAAACAACGGCGAATTCGCCATATCCGCCGACGGGGCTGGTGTGCTCAAGTAGTTCCATAAAGCCAAGGTCAGACAATTGGTGGTGGTCTGATCATATTGGAAAGGCTGTCCGGTCCAGATCGGTCCCGGGAGTCTGTCGGCCGCGTCATTCTGATACAGTTGCACCCCGGTACCAATCTGTTTGAGATTCGCCAGGCACTTGCACCGCAATGCCGTGGCTTTGGCCTGCGCCAAGGCCGGCAACAACAACGCCGCCAGAATGGCGATAATGGCAATCACCACCAGCAGCTCAATGAGTGTAAAAGCCCGAATAGACAAAAAAGATTCCCGTCTAACTGTCTTAATACGAACCATAGCTCCCTCCATTTTGTGTCGCGCAAACAGAAATAGCATTCGATTAATGTCGGTTTGTTCATCGTTTTACCCGTCTTGTCACGCGATCTGAATTCCGACGACCATGGTAAACGGCGGATTCTCACAGTCTCGCCTGCGTATCCACACCAATGATAGCTCCATCACGAACAACAGCTTCTGAAAATAACACCGCCCGCGCCCCAATCCAACAGGTATTTCCCAGTATAATACCCGCCAAATTTCAAGACTGTCGGACTTTGGTAAGCGGCAAGCACGGAATACGAGTGGCCGCAAAGCAAACCAACTCTAGCAAATCATGTGCCGGAAACACATAACTACCGATGAATATGAGAAATGCATCACAATAACACGTTTAACAGCACGGCGGCAGTTTCGATTTCCTCGCAGTCATCCGGACTATGTCTAATAAGTTACCTGCGTGGTAAATTTGTTTCATCTGCGGCACGCATCACGCAAGCCGGACACCATGACGCAAATGGACGAATGAACTGCAGTTCAGCTTCAGTCTCCGCTTGCGCCTTTCGCAGTCGCCGACTCCCGAGACCGGCCTCGGGATGGGGACACCCGGCACCGGACCCGGTTCCCAGCCGGCTCAAATGAAGCCAGGTTCAACAACCCGTTGGAAAACCACAACGGAGCGTGCTAAAGTCATCGCGAAATTTTGAACATCCCAACATGATGACTTCAACTCGTCCACGAAAGGCCTGCCAGGTGGCGCTGGCAGCATCCATTATGGTCTTGGGTGATCCGGTGATGGCGGCACTTTACTCCGTGAGGGATCTCGGCGTATTAACCGACCGGCCCGGGCACAACGACAGCAAACCCAATGCGATCAGCCGCATTGGCACCGTGGCCGCGGTGAACGCGACCAACGGAGCCTACCAGGCTTTTATTTACAACGGCGGTTGGACCAATCTTGGAACTTTGGGTGGCAGCAACAGTTTTGCGTTCGGAGTGAACGCCTCGAATCAAGTGGCGGGCCGTTCATTGACCCCCAGCGGCTCAAGTCGCGCCTTCCTCTGGACGCCGGGAGGCACCGACGGCATTGCCAGTAATCCTCAAATGAAGGATCTGGGAACCCTCCCCGGCGGCACGAACAGTGAGGCCGATGGCATCAATCAAACCGGACAGATCACCGGCTATGCGCAAACCTCGGCACAGGCGTCGACGGTTGACCACGCCTTTCGCTACAGCAGTGGAACGATGACGGACATCGGCAAGTTCAATGCCATGCTTCCTACTTCATACGGCCTGAACATCAATGACACGGGGCATATCGTCGGCATCGCTTACGACCCATCTTTCTTTTACCCGCACGCCTTCTTTTATAACGGCAGCACCCTGTCGGATATCGGCAATCTGGGAATGCCGGGAGCGAGTGCCCTGGCGATCAACAACAGCGATCACATTGCCGGGTATGCAAACGTGACCAATTTTTTCGTCCATGCCTTCGAATATTCCGGCGGCGTAATGCAGGATTTGGGCACGCTCGGCGGCGACTACAGCTATGCGATCGGCATCAACAACAGCAACACCCTTGTTGGCGGCTCGTTCGTGGACGCGAGCGATTCCATCTATCATGCATTTATCGCCGTCCGCAACGTCCTGAGTGATCTCAACAACCAGCTCGATGCCAGCGGGACCGGGTGGGAATTGAACGAAGCGCGGGCCATCAATGATTCGGGCCAGATCGTGGGCATTGGACAGTTCAACGGCACCAATCATGCCTTCCTCTTGAATCCGGTTCCGGAAATCACGAATGTGAAGGTCATTGGATTGGACGTGTTGATCAGTTTTACGACCATCAACGCCGCAGCTTATGCCGTCGAATATAATGGAGACCTGTCAAGCAGCAGCTGGAGCGACCTGATTACAAATGTCATTGGCAACGGCGGCATCGAAACCGTCACCAACTCCGGCGCGGCCGGCCAGCCTCAACGTTTTTACCGCGTCCAGCTTTCCAAGCCATGATGGTCATGGCTTCGCCCAGCCAACCACCTTCGCCGGATTTCCCGCGACGATGGCCTGCGGCGGAACTTCAAAATTGACCACGGCGGCCGCGCCGACGATGGCGCCGTCACCGATGCGCGCGCCGGAAAGCAAGATTGCCCGCGCGCCAATCCAACTATTGTTGCCGACGACGATGGCCGACGACCGGCTGGGAACATCCGCCGGGCGGCGGCTCGTTTCCACCGCACCCGGCATCGCGGTGAATGAATCCGCCAACACCACTTCATGCGCCAGAAATGCGTAATCACCGATGACCACACGCGAATTGGTGGAAATGATGGCGCCCACCAGCGTGGCGTAGTTGCCGATCTCAACCTCACCATCCGGGCCAAGGTCAAAAAAGGTCCCGTGGTAAATCCCGCTGTCGTGTCCCACGCGCACCCCGCACGGCTGCCGGCTTCGATAATGCAAAAACGCAAACGAGCTGTAGCACCAGCTTCGCGCGCCGAGGACGACGTTCGCGGGCAGCGGCCGGGGAAACCAGTCGTGCGGGAGATATGCCTCGTGGTTCATGCCGGATACGTTCTGTGGAAATGATTCATTTCGTGAGCGGACCCCGGGGTGAACCGCTTGTTTTGGGGATCGGGCCCTGGTATGGAAAATGGCGTTTCAGGTTGTTCAGCGGCTTTTCGAAGAGATGCCACGAAAGAGAAGCGATCACCAGATTAACGGCCACGTAAATCCAAAACCTTGCGGCCGGTGCGTGCGGCGGCGTCCAGTTCGCCTCTCGGAACAGCCATAAAACAAGCGCTGGAACGAAGAGATGATAGACGTAGAGACCGTAACTGATTTCGCCGATGTACGTCAGTGGACGCAGCTCACACAACCGTCCGACAAAACCCCTGAAACCAACCCAGGCGGTTCGAACGGTATGATAAAATACCAGAGACCAGCCAAAATCGTATGCGACAGCATATGCCAGCTGACAATTCGCCGCCTTTATCCGTATCAAGATCTCCAGCAGAACGACGAGGCCCACACCCAGCGGCAAGGCCAGCCGATTTAAAAACCGTTCGATGCCGGCCGGGAGACTCCCGCGCAAACTTAGCGCCACGAGCGCGCCCGCTCCCAAAGCATCAAAGGACACCCCTGGAAAAACATAGACCGCCACCCAGTTCTCCTGAAAATACACCGCCCCAAACCGCAGCAGAGGCGCGACGCAGATCGTGGCGAGGATCAGCGGCAGCAACCACCTTTTCGGCAGGAACAACATGCACCAAGGCCACAGCAGATAGAACTGTTCCTCGACGCAGAGACTCCAAAAATGGCTGAACAGGTCCGGCCACTCTTGCTGCATGGCGATCTGCACATTCAGAGTATAGGTCAACAGCCACCAAACCAGGCTACGGACCGGCTCAAGGTTCATCAAAAAAGCCAGGCCGATCACAAAATAGTAAAGTGGAAAAATCCGCAGAAAGCGGCGGCAATAGAATTGTCGGATCCACCGCCATCGGTTTCCACCCGCCAGCTCGGCCTTGTCCCGGCATCCCAGGAGAATATCCGTGATCAGAAACCCACTGATGACAAAGAACAGCCGGACCCCGATTTGCCCCCATGGCAGCCCTCCAAATTTGGGGAGAAAATGCGAAACGATCACCCCGAGGATGGCAAACGCTCGCAAGCCATCAACCTGCCGGCTGCGTGGTTTCCCCGTCTTCATGCGATTTTTTCTTCAGCCGGCCGCGCCGGGTTGCCGATGACCGTCGCACCCGCCGGAACATCTTTCGTGACCACCGTGCCCGCGCCGATGCGCGCGCCGCGCCCGATGTGCACGCCTTTTAAAATAATCGCCCCGATGCCGATCCACACGTCATCCTCAACCACCACCGGCCGCGAAACGACAGCGGGCCGTTGCGACTTGTCGCCTTCCGGCGCGTTCGCCATCGCATCGAGTTTCCGAAGTTCAGGATCGCGCGGATGAAAATCGCTGTCCGCAATCGTCACATTGTAGGAAACAATCACCCGTTTCCCGATGCTGACTTTCTCCGCGCACATGAAAACCGCGCCGACCAGAATCGAATCGTCGCCCACCTCGACCGCGCCGGTTGGTTCGATGTTGAATTCAGTCCAGGTATGGATCTTCACGCGATTGCCGATGATCAGTCCCGGCTCGCGCGTGCTGCGGAAACGCTTGAAACTTTCTTTCCGTTCCAGAAAACAATCAACGCCGACGCGGATGTTTTTCGGCAGCGTCGCGTGATCCCAACCGCCGGTGATGGCCCTGAGCTCGTCCGCATTGATGTGTCCGCTCATAATCCAATCCTCCTCAACAAATCTCCGAGCACGACGTCGGAAGCGAACTGCGTCCGCGACAGCTCACGCGCCGCGCGCTGATGCCGCGCGTAATCTTTCTCCACTGCTTCAATGCCGCGCGCGGCCTCCTCCAGATTTGAAAACGCAAACAATCCTTCGCCCGTCGGAATGAATTCCGAAAAACCCGTGTCCTGCACGACGACCGGCAAGCCCGCCGCCAGATAGCAAACGGACCGGCAACTGAACCAGCCACTGCGCGTCGCCACATAAACATTCTTCGCCACGCTGAATTCACCACGCGAACTTTGGACGTAATGACGGTAATCCTCCGTCGTCCGCGAAATATCCTGCGACTCGACGACGCTCCAGCCAAGCGAACGCCAGCGTTCTCGCGGCGCCGAACCGCCGCCGGCGGCGATTTCGATTTTCGCTGACGTGCGCGACGGCAGTTGCTCGATCTTGCCGAACTCCATTTCCTTGGTGCCGTAAGTCACGCCGTTATGCTGGATGGTTTCCTGAAAATTTTTCCACGTCATCACGGTCGTCCACTTTTCGCCGGGCGGCTCGGCGCGCCATTGATCCATCACGACCAGCGGACGCGTCGGTTGCCAGGCCAGTCCGAAATCCGGCAGGATGCAATCCGGCTTGCCGATGCGCTCGGCATAAGTGAAGAAGAAATCGTGGGCACGATAGCCATGGCTGCCCTGCCAGTTTGGATTCGCGTCCCACTTCGGAAAATTCCGGAAATGATTCCAGCCCGGATCGGAATCAATCAGCACCTTGCGTTTGCAAGCCATGTATTCATCACGCAGCAGTGTGCCGCCGGAAACATTGAGAAATAAATCAGCATCGCGCAGCACGCCGGAAAAAGTTTTGTCATCGAGGCCAAAAGTTTTTCCGTCCAGGTTGCGAAACCGCCAGCGCGCCGCCAGCGTCGGCGACAGTTTCGCGAGCGACGTCTTCAAGAATTCGACCGCATACGAACAGTCCTCGCCATATTCGCCCTTGCGCGGGTCGTAAGTCTGCCAGCCGGTGTCTTCCAGATAAAAAACCTCGTAGCCCAGCCGCTCCAGGCCGAGCGCGTATTGTCCATAATCCCACGCCACCCCGCCGACGGGATAGCTCGCAATCATGCCGGTGACGATGGCTTTCATAGCAGGGCGATGATTTTATCCGCCACGAGACGGTTTTGCCGCCGGCCTTCCCCGATAAATTCCAGCGGCAGTTTTTGCCCCGGTAATTTTTCGAGGCGCGCGGGCAGCGAATCAATTTCATCCAGACCGCACACCCATTCGTCCAGGCCCGCCGCGTGCATGAAGGATTCCACCTTGTGATCGCCGGAAACCGCGAGCACGCGCCGCCCCAGCGCCAGCGCGATGATGCAGCCGTGCAGGCGCGACGTGAGCACCAGATCCGACGAGGTGTAAAGATCGAGGATTTTTTTGAGCTGCCCGTTGTGTCCGGCGGAAATGAGGTTGTTCGTCTGGCGGCAGCTGCGTCCGGTGCGCTCGGCGAATTCCTCGGCGATGCCGACCATGCGTTCATAAATCTCCGCGCCGACATTGTTGTAATGATCCACATGCAGCAACCGCTTCTGTTCACCACCAGCCGGGGACAACGCCGCGAACACCGGGCAGATCACCGGCGGCGGCAACTGGCAATCGCTGAAGATGCCACGCGTCAGTGCGTCCCGCACCACGCATAGTTTGCTTTGCCGGATGATTTCAGAAACCAACTGCAACGGTGGACGTGAGTGTTCGCGCTTCATGTCGCACGCGCCGGCGCCCCAGATGGCAAACGGCACGCGCCGCGCGATGTTCTGAAAGCCTGACCAGAACGGGACGAAATAGTCCATGAACAATCCGCCGCCGCCGATGATGATGAAATCGTCCGGCCCGGCCAGCTCGAGTTCCGCCAGCGTCCCCGGCACGAACGGCTCGTCGCAGAAATGCTCGCGCACTTCACGCGGTGCGAGCAGTGACTGGATGCCGCGCGCCGAAAGCCAGTCGCCGGCGTTCGATTGGTTGGCATAGACGTGGTGAATCATAGCCGTGTGAAAACCTCCGCGTAATCGCCGCCCGGCCAGCTGTGCATCTCACCGCGATAACGGTTCAACCCGCGCACCGCTTCGACAAAGCCGACGACCGCGCACTGGCTGCGATACGTTTTCACCGCCCGCAGCTTCTTGTCCATGAACGGCGAAATATCCACGATCTCGGAAAGTTTTTGGATGGGCGTCCACACTTCGTAACCCAACACTTCCGGACGTTTTCCGCTCCCGCCAGCGAACGCCCGACGCAACAACCGCGCCGCGCCGCGATGGTCGGGGTGCATCTCGCGGTCGTGAGTCACGTAAATTTTATCCGGCTTGAATTGATTCAATTTTATCCGCACCCGATCCACCGCTACCAGTGTCGGCCGCACCGCGCCGTCGGGCAGATGCCAGAATTCGATCTTCCGGACCCCCAGAATCTTGGCCGCCGCGCGGGCTTCCGCCTCGCGCACCCGGATCGTTTCCGCTTCCGAACGTCCATGACCGCCCTTCTCGCCGGAAGTCAGAAACACGACGTGAACTTGATCACGCTGTCGGGCGTGATGCAGCAATGTGCCGCCGCAGCCGATGGCTTCATCGTCGGGATGCGGCGCGAGAACAAGAATGCGACTCATGGTGAAAATTATTTTTTGATCGCGTCAGGGTTGTATAGGCCCCAGTTGCGGACAATGTTCATCTGCGTGGCGAAGCGCGACTTGAACGCCTCGTCACCCAGGCCAAAATCAAACGTATGCGCGCCTTCATCCATTGCCTTTAGTAACAGCTGGCGCAATAAAACCTCACCTGGTGAACGTGACGCGAGTTCAAAGTCGAATGCCGGCTTATACCAGAGGAAACTTCCGCGATAATTAAATCCAAAATGAAACGCGATGACACGCCCCTGCCATTCGAGCCGTGTGAAACGCAGCCAGCCGGCGTCCGACGCCATCCGGGCCAGCCGGCGATAAAATTGCTTCTGCGTTTCGTCGTTGAACAAACTTGGCGCCGCGGTGGCCGCCCAGCGACTGATGTGCTGCGCGAAAAACTCTTCGAGGTGCGGCAGGATTTGTTCACTCGCGTCCAGATGCCCCACTTGTAACTGTCCGTCGCGCAAAAAGCCCCGCTCGTGCCGCACCAGGCTTTTTTTATTGGCCGCGGCGGCGGCGTTTTGTTTGTCCGCCCCGGATTCCAGCGCCGGCGCCAGCAGGCTGCCTTCTTCAACTGCCTTCAAACCCAGCCGCCCAGCTGCCTGCCGCAGACGCCAGCCGGTTTCCGAACTTTCCGGCACATGATAAAATACGAAGCCGATGAAATCCCGGACACCGCGTTTGGCTTCGGCCAACAGCGCATCGAGAATCTCCGGTTCATTGATGTCGCCGACGAAATCGAGATAATCCGAGCCGCCCGAGCCGACAAAATAAATCATGCCCGCCTCGGTGAACAGCGGCGCGAGCGCCACCACTTTACCGTCGCGCTCCGCGGCGATGAGCAGCAGTTCGCCGCGACCAAACGATTCCCACCACGCGGATTGCCAGTGCCAGGTGAGGAACACCACGTCGCTTTGGCCGGTCGCCAGCACGCGCTCCCAATCCGCCGGGCCGAACGACGGATCGTCGAAGCCGGACAGCAAGCGGGTGGTGACGGTGGCTGTGGCGGTCATGGCATGGATTGGTTTTGCTTTACGCGGTTCGCCACGGCGGCGTAAAACGCTTCCAGCTTCTGGATGCAAGCGCGGCTGTCGGCTTCGGCCAAAACAAAGCGCCGGGCAAACCCGCCCATTTTTTCGCGGCTGGCTTCATCCTTGAGCAGCAACCGGAGGGCGGCGGTCAGCGCCTCGACGTTTTGCGGTGGAACGAGCAGCCCGTTCACATTCTGCCGGACCACTTCCGCGGCACCACTGCCGGCGCAGGCGATGACGGGCAGGCCGCACGCCATCGCTTCGAGATAAACAAAACCGGGACCGCCCTCGTATTCCGACGGCGCGGCAAAAACGTGGGCGCGGGAAAAATGTGCGGGCAGTTCCGCGCGATCCACAAAGCCCGGCGCGTCGAGCAAGTCCGGCACGTTGGCGGATTGGACGAGGTTTTTCAGCTCGTCCAGAATTTTCGGTTCGCCGCGTCCGAGCAGGCGCAGTTGCAGTCCGGGAAATTCATTCGCAAGTCGGACGGCCGCGTCCGCGAGCAGGTGAACACCTTTGTTCCGCGCGAGCTTTCCAGCGAAGATAATCGTCGGACGAGCCGCCCTCGGCACGTCGCGCGGTGAAAACAATTCCGTGTCCACACCCGTATGGATCACGGGGATCGCCTGGCGATTCACCTCGTAGTGTTTCGCGCACCAGTCGGCGGAGCATTGGCTGGAGGAAAACACGGCATCCGCCAGCCGCACACAGGTGCCTTCCATCATCGTGCCGGTGCGATAAAATTCGGAATCCAATTCCGGCCAGTCCATCGTGTGCGCGAACATCACCAGCGGTCCGTGGAGATGAATCACCGTCGGGATGCGATTCCATTCGGTGCGGTTCAGGAGGTGCACGTAACCTTCAGCGCCCCATTCGGGAAAATCCACCACGTCGAACGGCGACTTCGCGTGCAGCGCCGCGACCGCAACCGCGACTTCGCCGCTGTAGGTCAGCCAGTCGGCGGCTTCGGTGAAAATTTGCATCCGCCCTTCGAAGCCGGGCACCCGGGTGACCTGGACGCCGTGGTCGGTGCGCGAGGATGATTTGTCCTTCGTGTTGCGCGAAATGACATGCACTTCGTGGCCGAGCGCCGCCAGCCCGTGCGCCTTGAGAAAAGTCTGCGTGCCGATGCCGCCTTTGGCGGTTTCGGGCGGATATTCCTGGGAGACGAGCGCGATTCTCATAAAGGGGGAACATTCAATATTTAACATTCAACGTCCAAGGTCCAATCAACGGCGGCGAGCTGTCCGGCCCGTTCGATGTTGGGCGTTGAAGGTTGAATGTTGAATGTTTCATGATTATTCAGGCCACGCTTGCTGAAGAGGCAGCGGCACGCGTCAGCGAAACGATCCGTCCATGTTCCAATTGAATCCGCACGTCGCAGATGTCGAGCGTGGTCAGGCGGTGCGCGATCATGAACGTGGTGCGCCCGCGCATCAGGCGTTCCATCGCTTCCATGATGACGGCCTCGGTCTTCACGTCCACGGAGCTGGTCGGCTCGTCGAGAATCAAAATCGGGGCATCCTTCAAGAACGCGCGGGCGAGTGAAATGCGCTGGCGTTCGCCGCCGGAAAGCTGCACGCCGCGTTCGCCGACTTCAGTCTTGTAGGCCTGCGGCAGGCGTGAAATGAAATCGTGCGCGTTGGCGGCTTGTGCGGCGGTGATGATTTCCGCCTCGGTCGCGTCGGGTCTGGCGTAGGCGATGTTCTCGGCGATGCTGCTGGAAAACAGCACCGGCTCCTGCAGCACGATGGCGAATTGATTCCGCAAATCGCGCAGCTTGATATCGCGCAAGTCAACGTCGTCGAGGGAAATCTTTCCACCCGCAGGATCGTAAAGCCGGAGCAGCAGACTCACGAGGGTGGACTTGCCGGCGCCGGTCGTGCCCGCGATGCCGACGCGCGAACCGGCGGCGACCGCAAAGGAAATGTCGCGCAGCGCCGGGCGTTCGGCGTTGTAGCCGAAGGAAACATTTTCAAACGCCACAGCACCGTGGGCGCGGGCGAGCGGACGGGCATCGGGTTTTTCAACGACCTCCGGCATTTCATCGAGTAATTGAAACGCACGTTCGGCACTGACGAGTGAGCCTTGCAGACTCGCGGCGCTCTTGCTGACCATTTGCAGCGGGGTGTAGAGCAGTGCGAGATAGCTCATCACCAAAATCAGGTCGCCAAGCGTGATGCGCCCGGCCTGAACGTGCCGCGCGGCGAGGAACAGCACCGTGGCCGTCCCCGCTGCCATCGCCACGCCGATGATCAGGCCGAAGCTGCCGCCGGTGAGCGCGAGCTTGAGCTGCTGGCGGAGATTTTTCCCGGCGCTGGCCACGTAGCGCTCCTGCTCGCGATCTTCCTGCGCGAAGGCTTTGACCACGCGCACCGAGCCGAGCACTTCCTGCACGACGGAGAGCATGGAGCTTTCCAGATCCTTGGCCTCGCGCCAGCGGAGCTTAAGGCGGCGGGCGTAAATTTGCGAGACGATGTAAAGCACCGGCGCCACGGCCAGCGCCACCAACGCCAGCGCCCAGTCAATGCGCGCCATCACCACGAGCATCGCCACCAACGTCAGCAGCGAGGACACGAGCGGGATGAACGCGTCAATCGTGATCCATTGGATGGCGGGCGCGTCGTATTGGATGCGATAAGTCGAGTCCGCCGTGCCCGTGGTGTCGTGGTAGGAAAGCGACAGCCCCTGGGTGTGGCGAAACAATTTGGCGCGGAAGGCGAGCACGAGTTTCTCGCCGGTGTAACTGCGCAACAGTGCGAACGCCAGATCGAGAACTTGTTTGAGCAGCGCGATGACGACCAGCGTTCCGGCGACAACCGCCAGCACGATGAAATCCGTGCGGTGCGTTCCCGCCGGAAAAACCCACGCGAGCCACGCGGGGAGTTCATGGGCTCCGAGCACCGAATCCACGACGATTTTGAGCGGCAGCGGATTGAGCAACGTGAGCGGCGTGGCCAGCAGGCTTAAGGCGAACAGCCCGGCGATGTTCGGCCAGAACGGTTTCGCCTCCAGCAACAGCCGGCGGTAAATCGCAAAATCGGAATGTTTGCGCGTGTTGCTCATTTTTTTTCTTCAAAGCCGCGCTCCAGCACGCGGGCGATCGCCGCCATCGCGCAGGCGGACTCGAACAGCATCCGCCCGAGGAGCGCGAGAGTGATCAACCCAAGGATGTCGTAGGCCCACCAGAATTGATCCAGCGCCGCCCCCAATGCGAGGCTGGTGAATACAACAATGGCGGCAATGGTTTCAAGGTTGAATCGCGGCCAGCACCGGAACCGGAACAGCTGTTTGCCCGCGCCGTGCTCCTCCACCGTCATGAACAGCCGCGCCGCGCCGAGCAAGCCGCCGCGCACCTCGACATCCCAGCGGTCATAATCGCCGCCGGGCAGGAGCACCGCCCCGTCGACACGGAGCGAGCGCGTGAGACATTCCAGCGCCTGCTCCGGCGAGCGCCAGGTTTCCGTCCAGATCGTCGCGCGTTTCGGGAACGGCAGAATCAGGGCGTGCGGCACGCTCCGTCGCAACGCGGTCAGGCCGTGGCGCGCGCGTCCCCACAGCCGCGCCACCGGCTGCGCCAGATGCAGCAGCGCGGTGAGGGTGAAAAGTTTTGCGCGTTTTCGGCGTGACGCGGGCGCACTCGGAAAGGACGCCTGCGAGGCGCTTAAGACGGCCTGCCACACGGTTGCTCCGGCGGCGAGCGCGAACAGCGGCAGGACAAAAATCAGTTTCGGCCAGAGCAGCGTCAACGCGGACAGTCCGCCCAAGGCCGCGATGACCAGATACCATTCCGGCATGGTCGGCAGGATGGTGAGCAGATTAGGCGTGGACTCGCACAACGTTTGAAACGGGGCGCTGCCCCACGACCCGAAATAGACATGCTGCCGACGGAGCAGCATGCGGGTGAGGCCGTGGCCATAGAGCCGTCCCGCCCATTTGATGTGGCCGACGGCGTTATATTTTTCCGGCCACTTGCGTTCCAGCAGCGCCTCGGCTTTGCCGTAACCTTGTTGCTGCTTCCAATAAGCGCGCAGGGAATTGCGGCGATGATGCCACACCATCGCCGCCGGGCTGAACCCAATTGTCCAGCCGCGCTGATGAATGCGCCAGCAGACATCCACGTCGTCGCCCGCCACCCGGAAGGCGGTATCGAATCCGCCGATGGCTTCCAAACAACTTTTTCGAAACGCCATGTTGCAGCCGGGAATGTGTTCTGCCTCGGTGTCGGACAGCAGCACATGCACCGGCCCGCCCGGCGCATTCACGACGCACTCGGCGATGTCGCCGTCGCCGGGCGGCGCGATGTTCGGCCCGCCGGCCGCTGCATGGTTTGTGCTGCGAAAGATTGCGGCCAGATAAGTCAGCCAGTCGGGATCCGGATACGCGTCGTCATCAAGGTAAACCACGATTTCGCCGTTGGCGGCCGCCATGCCGGTATTGCGCGCGGAACTCAACCCGCGATTTTCCGTGGTGATGAGGCGCACCTTGAATTCCGAGGCGATGGCGGCGCAATGATCACGCGACCCGTCATTGACCACGATGACTTCATAGTCAGGGTAGTTGAGGGTTTGGAGGTGGATGAGCGTTTCACGTAGGGTGCGCGAGCCGTTGTAGGTGCAGACGACGACGGAAATCCGCGGCCAGGCTTCGTTACTTGGAAACGGCGTTTCCGCAAAAGCCTTTTGCACGGCGGCGAGCGCAGGCTTGGCCTGGCGGTCGCGCGTCACGATGCCGAAGTCCCAATCTTCAATATCGAATCCGCCACGATACCATTCGTCCGTCCACGCAAACACGAAGGCCCCGCAGCAGCCGGCGGCAAAGGCGGTGCGGACCTGCCAGTCGAGCGCCTGCGCCTGTTTTTCAAATCCGTGGCGCCGGCTGTCGAGGCCGATTTCCGCCATGAGCAGGGGACGATTGCCCGCGAGATTTTGCAACCGGGCAAGATAGCCTTCCAGCGTCGGCTTCGCTTCGAGATAAACATTGAAAGAGAAAATATCCACGAACGGCAGGCGCAGATATTCCGTGGACGGATAATTGACGTAAGTAACCAGCCCCTGCGGATCTTCGCTCTTGGCCGCGCGATACAGCTTCTCCAAAAACTTCTCCACGCGGCGTCGCCCGTGCCAGCGCACGATGGGCGAAGGAATCTCGTTGCCGATGGAATAACACAGCACCGCCGGATGTCCGGCGCAGGATCGCACCCCCTCACGCACGCGGGCTTCGATGGAGCGCATGCAATTGGAATCGGATAAAAATGAAATGTGCTGCTCCCAGGGCAGTCCGACCATGACGAACAAACCGTGCTGTTGCGCCACGTCAAGCAGCCAGCGCGGCGGCACCGTGTAGGTGCGGACGGAGTTTACGCCATTGGCGGCCATGAGCGCAAAATCGCGTTCGACGGCTTCGCGCACGGGAAACTGCCCTCCCCCGGCGTCCGGCCGGAACGTCCCATACGTCACGCCGCGGACAAACAATTTATTTTCGCCGACAAAAATGGCTTTGCCACGAACCACCGGACGGACGTCGGCCGGCGACTTCAATCCCGGGTTCATAAGTCAGAAGCTCTCCATTCGATGGCTTGAGATGCTATCATGCCTGCTTAAATCAACCGGCTCGGATTGTCATCTTGCGGCGGCGCGGATTCAAGCAAACTTAGGCTGAACTTTAGCTGGACAACCCGCATCCACCTCCTTTCTGTTCAGTGCGCCACCAGTGTTCCCTTGGAGGCATCATCGATTCTTTATTGAGGCTCGCGCAATACGGTGAAGGTGCGCGGGGCCTGTTTGGGAATAGAAGCGTCAGGATTGCCTGCCCCGGCGGCGGACGGCACAACCGACCCGGACTGGATCATTCCAACGACTAGGACCAGCCGGAATATATTTTTGGAAATGCAGAGCGGGATCATATCAGATGGGCAACCTTGTTTATAACTATTAAGGTTGTCAACTGATTTGACGCCACAGCCCGCCAAAAGGCAATTAAATGAATGGTTTTGTTGCATCGGGATTATTAATTGCCTTGGCGGCGAAGCTGAATTGGGGCATAAGTGATTTCGCCAGCCATGAAAAAGCGCACCATCTCTCAACAGCAAATCGCGCGGGATCTTGGTTTTTCACAGGCCCTCGTGTCCTTTGTCCTCAACGGCAAACGCGAGAACATCAGCGAGGAGTCCTACAAGCGCATCTGGAATTACGCAGTCAAGCAAGGTTACCGGCCGAAAGGAATGCAGGCCAATGGCGCGCCGCTGGCAACCCAAAACGTGGGCTTCATCCTGCGGGCAGGCCTGCGGCTCTACACCCAGAGCAATTTTTTCAGTCATGTGCAGCACGGACTTCATGAAACGCTCTCCGAGCAGGGCTACAACACCGTTTTTCTGGGAGCCGAGGATCACCTCAGCAGCCCGACCCTGAAGAATAAACTTAAAAAAGACAATCTGTTTGGCGTCGTGATTCTCGGCGAGGTGGCCGAAGATTTTCTGCAGGACCTGCGTTCGTTGCATCGGAACATTGTCGCGGTGTCTTCCAGTTATCCCGGACTGTGCCACTCGGTCATGCCCAACGAACGACAGGCAACGGAGTTGCTGGTTCAACATCTGGTCGGGCTGGGGCACAAGCGTTTTGGCTGGATCGGCGGGAATAAACTGCTCCGGCAAAACGCCACGCGCCGCAAGGCTTTGGTGGAGGCGCTCGCCCAACACGAGTTGGAACTGCCGGAAAATCAATCCGCCGACTCGGTTGAAGGCGATCGCATGGGCGGACGCAAAACCGCCGAGGCCATTCTGGAGCAATGCGCGCCCCGCTCCCTGCCCACGGCCTGGGTGTGTCACAACGGTTTGATGGCGCGCGGGGTGGTGAATTTGTTCGGCCAGAAAGGCTGGGCCATACCGGAACGGGTCAGCGTGGTTGCCATTGACGCCACCCGGATCTGCGACGAGGAGCATCCGCAAATCACCGGCGCAAATACCAACCCGGAAAAAATGGGGTCCAAGGCGGCGGAAATTCTGCTGCAAACCGCCGGCCAGAGTGATGGCTCCTTTTCCGACGTGGTGCTGTCAGCGCAACTGACCGTCCGCGAAAGTTCGGGACCGGTGGCCTGATTGCGGATCTTCGCCAACGCCGGGTCCTGCTTTCTTCACGGTTTCGATCCGGGCGTTTTCTCAACGCAGTTCACTTCCCCCGCCGCCAGTCCGCCGCGAAACCACCGGGCCTCCCATTTTCTTAACTTGCATGCTCCTTATAAATTGATAATTATTAATTCATGTCAAACAGCAGTGTCATCGCGGCGTTGAGCGATGCTGAAATTGCGGATTTCTTTCCCGGCGAAATGCGGGCGGAGTTTGAACGGCTGGTGCCGGGCTATCGGCGCATCCAGCTTCCGCTGGCCCGGCCCGATGAGTGGTATCAATTATGGCGCAATTCCCCGGGTTCCATTTTGGTTTCAGCGTGGCAGACGCCCTCCCTCAATTCTGAAATCCTGCCGGCAGCGTTCGCAAACTGGTTCCCCGCGCCTTGATCGAACAGGGCATCGTCGTCACCAATTGGGGTGGCTCCATCAGTCCGACCGTCGCGGAATGCACCTTGATGCTCATGCTCATGGCGTTGCGCCGCGCCTCACCCTGGGCGGTGGCGATGCATCGTGACGGCCAGTGGAAAGATGACCCAAAGCCTCGTTGGCCGGCGGGTGGGCATTCATGGTTTCGGTCTCATCAGCCAGCAGCTCGTGCCCATGCTCCGCCCGTTCACGTCTGACATCCAGGTGTATTCGCCGCATATGCCGGACAATATTTTTTCCGACCACGGCGTCAAACGTTTGGATTCGCTGGAAGAACTGTTCGCCACCTCGGACGTCGTCGTGGAACTCGCCGCCCTGACCCCGGAAAACCATCACATCATTGACGAAAAAATCCTGCGACTCATCCGGCGCGGTGGCGTGTTTGTCAACGTGGCTCGGCACATTCAGCCAGCCGCTGCCGGACGGCGGCTTGACTGAATCAATCGATGAATTCGCTCGGGCGAGCAACGGAAAACTCGCCGTGGCCATCCAACCGTTGCTCGGTTTTCCCGCCATAAAAAGCGCGAATCCGATCCGCAAAAGCGCACGCACATCCTGTCCTGGCATTCCATCCTGCTGACCGCCGAAACGGATTGGATCAACGGCACCCATGATCTGCTGGCGTTGACCTGGTGCGGGTCGTCGGCTGACGAAAGCGTGCCGTGGAACGTCTCCGCGAGCGAACCTGGCCGGCTGACCTTGCACCATCCGAAACTGCGCGCATGGGAAATCACCAGCCCAGAACTGCCCAAACTGTCACGGACTATTTGATTAAGTCTAAAGGACAGGATTCACGTCGAACCCTATTCACTGGTCATTGCCCACACCGACGGGGCCTATCGATTTGGTCCGTAAATGCAGTTCCCGCTTTCTTTGGCATTAATGCCTGATCAGGGTGAGACCACGCGGTAAAATCTTGCCGATGTTCCGGTGACATTCGTTTCGGTAAATACCGACCCGCCCCCGCCAAACAGATTCGAGAAGACCTCGATCCAACCGCCCGGCAATGCGAGGTTGGTTGTGGAAAGAATCCGGTAAGGCTGTCCGCTCGGCCCGCTGACGTTGAATTGAAAATCCCCGCCCGCCAGAACAGCGCTTGAGGAAATAACCGGTGTTTCATACACGACAACCTGACTCAACCAATTGGTCGCCGGTTGATTTAGAAAATCTCCAGCATACTCCGCTGCAATCCAGTTCGTGCCAAAAGCGAGGGAACCGGTGGTGATGGACGCCGTTCCATTGATCAACCCCACCGGAGCTCCGGCCGCGACGCCGTTGGTCCTAAACTGCACGCTCCCCGTTGGCGTGCCATAGCCGCCCAGCATGGTCGTGAAAGTGACATTGTCGCCAAAAACACTCGGGTTTTTCGAAGAGGTCAACGCGGACACGTTCGCGGAGGTTTGCACACGGCCCAGGAAACGGCGGAGAAACAGGCTGTCTGCGCTGGTGGTGACGGTCACGTCATAGAGTCCATTGTTGGTTTCGCTGCCAACATTCACGAGATTGGTGTGGTTTGCCAAAACAACATAGTTGTTCACGGCCCCGGCGAGATAGCCATTGGTAACCGTGAACGCAACGGTGGCGGCAGTCGCATTGACCAGCTCCAACTTGATGCCACCGATCGCGGGGTTGATATCTCCCAAGGCTTCCAGCTGGTGATAGTCCGCAGTTAAGCTGCCGGCGAACCGGCGCTGAAATCCGTCCGGCCCATAGCAAGTGAAATCATACTTGCCGGCAGTCGCGGCGAGGCTGAGTGAACTTGATTGTCCGCTGACAACATCAAATGGCCAGGGACCGTCATTGCGATAGGCATTGGGATAGACTCCAAAATGGACCGAGGCCGTGCCGGAATTGGTCATGGTGATGGCGACTGTGTTCGCTCCCAGATTCAACGTGCAAAAGGCATCCGGTTGATATGGCAGCGGCAGTGGTGTCAGCGTGCCGGCCTCCTGGACCGGGAAGACTTGTGGCGATGGCACGGCCGGCGTTTCGCCGGTGTCACACGAGATGCCGGTAACGCCGGCAAGAACGGGGCGGTTCGTGTTGGGATGCGCGAAATCGACGGCGCTGGTCAGATCCCCGCAAACCTGACGGCGCCACGCGCTGATGTTCGGCTCCTTGACGCCTGTCCAGTTCTCCAAAAAGCGGATGACCGAGGTATGGTCAAACACCTGCGAGCAAACGCGGCCTCCTCTGGACCACGGAGAGACGATCATCGCCGGCACCCGTATGCCCAGCCCGATTGGCAGGCTGCCGACCATTTCATCCGGCGTCCCCGTCGGCGGGAGAATGGGTATGGCGTGATCATAAAATCCGTCGTTCTCATCGTAATCAAAGATGAAAACCGTCGAATTATAGACCGTCGGGTTTGAGGCGATCGCATCGATCAACTGCTTGGTCAGCGATTCACCGTTGGCCGGTGAGCCGGGCGGATGCTCGGTATAACCTCCCGGTCCGATGATCCAGGAAACCGCCGGCAAAGTGTTGTTGGCCACATCGGCTTGGAAACCGCTGACCATGCCGGCCAGCGTCGCGGAGTTGACCCGGCCGTGATCATAGAGTGGATTTCCTGGGTGCGCATTTTTATAGGCGGCAAACAGGTTGAGCACATTGTCGGAATTGTCCCCGGCGACCTGATAAACTTTCCATGAAATACCCGCCTGCTGCAAACGCTCAGGATAAGTGGTCCAGGTGAAACCGCTTGCCAGTGAGGTATTGTCGATCTCCGGCCCCCCGTACAGGCCATGTGGATCGATCATCCCGGTCAGCCAGTAGAGCCGGTTTGGAAAAGTCGAAGACAGCACCGAACAATGATACTCGTCGCAGATCGTGTAGGCATCCGCCAGCGCATAATAATAGGCCAGGTCGCTGCGCTCATAGTAGGCCATCGTTTCGGTTCCCTTGTTTGGGATCCATTGGTCATTTTTACCGCCATTAACGGTGGCATGCGTGACGGGCCAGGTGTGGTTCAAGTCGGCCAGGCATTGGATGGAAGTATGAAACGGCAGTTCATAGCCCGCACCGGTAGGCTGGTAGAAATCAGTGAACTTGTTGGTGAAGCATAACGCATTGCGATCATTGAACCCACGCACACCGTGGAGCGTGCCGAAGTAGTGGTCAAACGACCGGTTCTCGTTCATCAAGATGACGACATGCCGGACATCGCCGATTGTACCGCTGGTGCCGGTGGGGGCGACCACCAGGCGCAACTGCGTGCCGGTATCCATCAGGGAGGCGGTGAATCCATAGCATTGCAAACCCGGCGGGGCAACGAGTGTGAACGCACCGCTGCCGCTTTTGACACCGTGCTGCAACAGGACATACGTCCCCGCGCTGGTCAAAGAAATGTTCCCGGAGACATTGACACTGACGGATCCGTTCAGCGTCAGCGCGCCCACGGTGAGCGGCAGGTTTGCCGTCAGCCCCAACCCGCAACCATCGGCCAGCGCAGCCGGGCCATTGATGGTTCCGGTTCCCGCCAGCCTGGCCCCGGTCTGAACCTCCACCCCGCCGGCCCCGAGCGAGCCGTTGACCACCAGCGTTCCATTACTGACCGTGCAAGGGCCGCTGAACGTATTGCCGCCGGTCAGGGATAAAATACCGCCGCCATCCAGTGCCAGCGCCAGCGAACCGGAAGTGTTTTTTAAAATGCCGGAGAAGGTGTTGCTTGCCGTTTCATACACCGTCAATTTTACCGTGCCTCCCGCGGCAAGATTGTCCACCTTGCCGCTGCCCGACAAATTGTTGATCGTGGGGCTCACCCCGGCCACGTCCAACGTGCCGTTCACGGTGACATCGCCAAAACCGTTTCCGCCCGGAATGGCCCCGGCCGCGCCCAGCACCAAAATTCCCTGGGAGAGGATCGT
Source organism: Verrucomicrobiia bacterium (assembly GCA_035577265.1). GTDB lineage: Bacteria > Verrucomicrobiota > Verrucomicrobiia > Limisphaerales > UBA11358 > UBA11358. The sequence goes on from DATLVR010000083.1 coordinate 23,397, forward strand.
ATCGCCAGTGTAGTCATTGGTGGTATCAAGTATGAGCCGGCCATTGCCTTGCTTGGTCAAACCGGCAGGCCCGCTGATTTTGCCGCTGCCGCCAAAAACGTAATTGTTCGCGTTGTTGGACACGATCACCCCGGACGGCGCGACGGAGGCCGCCAGATTGACGACGAAATTTGACGCCCCATCATTAAAGGTGGTCTGGCTGCCATCCGCATAACTGGCCGGCGTGTTGCTGCCCGTCACGCGCCAAACAGTGCTGCCGGACAAGTCCCACTGGTTGGTTGGAGAACCCGACCATTGCAACGAGTTGGTATCCGGCGTTGGGCTGGGGATATAGACAAACGATACCACTGCATCCGTGGCGGGAAGATTTTGCAATGCCGGGGTATAGCCCGTTGTCTGGTCACGTGTCTGGATGTTCCAGCCGTCACCATTCACCTGATAAGAGACCAGGTTATCCCCGTTGTTGGCGCCGCCGCCTTCCGGCGAGATGATCAGCACGCCATCCGCCGGGTTCACGCCCGGAATCGTCAGGTGATACGTGCCAATGCCCGGATTGCTGACCTGAAACGGGCCGCTTCGCAGGATGATGCTCGCATCCCCCATGAACTTGCCGGAAACCACCGTATGATTCGTGAGCGGAATGCAGACAAACGCGATGTAATCCTGTTCGGCGCTGCCGTTGTCATCACGGCAAAACACGCTCCAGGTGCCATTCGCATTGGTGGCCGACACCGCGAAGTTGGCCTCATTCTTCCCGCCGACAACCAGCAGGACAGCATTGCTGCGCGCATCCAGTCCGAACGGGAGCAGATTCACCGTGGTCTTGCCGCTGCCATTGTCAATGACATGGGTGCCCAAAACCAGGCTCGGATGGCCGAGGAGATGATTATTGGCGCCGCCATTGACGCCGCCGGAGTTGTTCAACCAGCCGCCATACCACCCGTTGGTGTAGGGAAAATATGCCGCCGCGACATTGAAGTTATACTCCGCATTGGCCGGGGACTGAAATACGGGGATCCAATATTCGCCGCTGGAACCAGGAGACGAGCTGGCGTTACTGTCAATGGCGCTGGTGCCATAATTCATCCCGGGGAAATTGGTCACTTCGCCGTTGTCACGGCCGTTCTGGTCGATGGAACTGATCAAAATGCCATTGGTCACATCATCCGTCGACACCCCGCCGATTTGCACATTGTAGTCCGCCCGGGTTGAACCGGCGCGGATGCGAAAATCATTGATGGAAAGCGTGGTGGTGACCGTGACGGAACTGGTGGCATTGCCCGTGTCATTTTGCACCACGGCGATGTTCGCCGCCGAAATGGAGTGCTGGACCGGCGCCGCCCCGGCGGAAATCCAGCCGGCGCACAACACTCCGGCCACACCCGCCGTTATTTTCTTGAACCAAGGATTTCCGGGGATTGTCCGCCCGTGTCCACTGCCGTCGCCGGGTGAGAACGGTTGGATGCGCGCCATCATTTGCAAGCAAGGCATATAAATTTTCAAGGCCGATTCGATTGAAGAAATTTCGCCAGCCCAACCAAATCATCCGTGCCGATGACATCCACGCCGGCGGACTGAAGTTCGCGCCAGCCGGCCAGCGCGTCAGGAATCGCCCAGAAGCGGAGGCGACGACCCTGCTGGTGCACGCGCCCGACCAACTCACGCAGCTTGAGTTGCTCCGCTTCAGGAAACGCGCCGGTGCCGCGCCACTTGAACTGTTGCGTCCAGTTTTCACTAATGAGCGGGACGAGTTGCGGAGTGAGATGGGTGTTCAGATCAGCGAGACGGCCGTCAATGGCTGCGTAGCGCACCGGTTCCGCCGCCACCAATTCCAGCGAACGATTGCCGGTCAGAATGAGGGTCAGCGCGTTGGTTTGAGTGCCGGCTTCAGTGCAGGCGGTGAGCACATCGGTGTAGCCGGGCAGCAATTTCCGCAGCGCGACATAAGTGGGTTCCGCCGCCGATTTCACATCAATCATCAGCGTGAACGACACGGCGTTGGTGAAAACGCGGCCCCCGTTTTGCCGGATGCGTTCGCGCAGCGGATCGAGATACAACGCCTGCAGCGTGCGAGCGCTTTTCACATCGGCAAGATCGTGCGCAACGAGCAATTGGCCGTCCACCAGCCAGATGTCCGCCTCCACGCTGTTGAAACCCTGCGCCAGCGCGTCGAACAGCGGATGCGGATGCTCGTAATCGTTGTGCGCGTGGGCCGCCAAAAGCGCGCCCGGACCTTTTTCGGAAACGGACTGCGGAGCCTCCGCCGCGGAAGAATCCAGGTGGATCGCCAGCACCAGTGAGACCAGCTGCGCAATGCCGGACTGGCGGAGGCACGTCTTCCATCTCATAAGCCTTGCAGCACAGCCTACGGTTTGTCCCCGGTGAGCGGACTGGTGAACACCGCGCGATGAATCGGCGTGGGATACGGCGCATCCGTTCCCTTCGCCGCCGCCCAGAGAATGCGGTTCAACGCGTCTTCCGGTGCGCGGTCGTATTCGCGGAAGTTCATTTTGGCGGATTCTTTCGCGCCGGGAGATTTTTCCGTGTTGCGAGCCATCAAATTCACGCCCGGAGTCAGCGGGTTGTAAGCAGCGATTTGCGCGTCCGTGCTGAAGCAATTGAACATCGGCGTCGCCCCGGCGTCGTATTGCGTCAAGGGCGGCAGACCCAGAATCAATTCCATCGTGCGCACCATGCTCGCCGTTGAATACATCGTGGAATCCACGCCGCGCTTGCAATAGGGGCTGATCACCAGGCCCACGGTGCGATGCGCGTCCACATGGTCCGGCCCGTTCTGCGCGTCGTCTTCGATGACGAAGATGGCCATCTCGTTCCAAAACTTGCTCTTGCTCGCCGCCTCGACGATGCGGCCAAGGCCCAGGTCGTTGCTGGCCACGGACGCTTCCGGCGTGAATGCGTCCGGGGTCGTGCCTTTGGTGTGATCTTCGCCGAGCGACATGATCATGAACTGCGGCAGCTGCCCGGTTTTTTCCGCCGCCTGCAAATCATCAATCCATCCCTTCACCTTGTTCATGTCGCGCGTGCCGGTCCAGCGTCCGCGATTGACGGAGGGAACTTTCCGCGAACCTTCGCCATAGGTTTTGAAAGTCACGCCGTTGCGTTTGCACAAGTCCCAGAGGTAACCGGCGGAAGGCGTTTCCATTTCGGCATTGCCCGGCAGCTTGCCGTGCTTGGAATAGGAGATGATCCAGGAACGCTGGTTGAAATCGGTCGCCATCGCCGCGTCGCACCAACTGTGACCGTCCACGCTCACCTCGCTGTTGCAATACAAGTTGTCGAGCAGCACATAGTCGCGGGCAAGCTGGTGATGATTGGGCGTGACGCGCTCGCCGTAGATCGTCAACGCCGGATCACCGTTGCCGACGGGCCGGCCGGCCGCGTCTTTCATATCACCGAAAACCTGGTCGTAAGTGCGGTTCTCCTTGATGATGTAGAGGACGTATTTGATGGGACACGGCTGGCCGACTTGATCGGGAATGACGCTAGCGCTGCGGATCGGCGCGCGGTGCAACGCTTCGGGCGTGTAGGGCGAATTGCGCCGCACCTGTTCAGTGTAAGCCGCCATCTGCGCGGGGTTGGGGCGCGCGATAAAGGAGACCGAACCTTCCAAGGTGCGCGGGATGTAATCGAACGCGGGCGAGTTGTTGCGGTTCTTCTTTTTGACCAATGCCGGATCGGTCGAAGGGAAATTTGCGCGCGAGGCGAGTCCCTTGCCGTTGCCGACGAAGAGCGTCTGGCTGTCCGGGCTGACGCACAACGCCGAGGGATACCAGCCCACGGGAATAAAACCGTTCATCACGGAGACCGATTCGCCGTTGCGCTGCGCGTCCTCGAACAGCGAATTGGAAATGTCCACCACCAGCACGCTGTTGTTGTCCGCGTTGGCGACGAACAGAGTCTTGCCATCGGGCGAGACCGCGACCGCGTCCGGCGTGCTGCCTTCGGGCGACTGCGGGTAAAGCGAGGTGGAAATGATTTCCCGCGTGTTCTCCGGCAGGCGCCGCACCGGGCTGGCCTCTTCGCCGGAATTTTCCAGCGCCTTGGTCTGGATCACATGAACCGTGTTGTCGCCGCTGCACGCCACAAAGAGACGGCCATCTTTTGACAACGCCAGATCATTGGGACGAATCCCAACGGCGATGTCGCGCACGCGGCGATTCTTCTGCGTGTCCACCACGCTCACACTGCGACCACCCCAGTTGCTCACGTAAAGATGACGTCCGTCAGCTCCAAAGATGCACGAGTGCGGATGCTCGCCGACGGGAATGGTCGCCTCACGCGCGAGCGTCGTCGGATTGAGCACCCAGATTTCATGATTGGCTTCGTTGCAGACATAAATCCTACCCGTCTTCGGATGCACGGTGATGCCGGCAAGGAAAACCAGCTCGTCCTCCGGCGCGGGCTCGTTCGTGGCGATGCACCCGACTTTTCCACCGGCGTAACTGAATTGGTAAATCTGCCCCGAATCGCCGCCGCCGACAAAAATGCGCCGGCCGTCGGCGCTGAAGGCAAGGCCATTCCACACTTCCGGCAGCGGGAAAAATTGCGTGCGCTGTTGCGTGGCAATGTCCAGCACGCTCAAGCCGGTGTCGTTGAAACCGCCGCTGGCCGCGAGCAGCATTTTTTTGTCCGGCGACACGACCATCTTCAGCGGCAGGTCGCTGATGCGGACGTGCTGGCCCGCCGGGGTGATGCCCCAGCCGTTGAACAGCAAGTTTGTGTTCGGGAGGAGTCCGGCGGTGGTGCGCAGCGTTGCGTCATTCACTTCGACACTGGCCTGGCGCACGGGCGCCGCTGTTTGCGCATGCGCCGGCAGCAGGGCGAAAAGTGTCAGTGCGGCCACGATGGACGATTGCTGGACAGAAGTGGGAATATTCATAATGAAAAATTTGTGATGCAAAGTTTAATCTTCGTCAGGGCCCGCCTTGACCATCACGAAGCCGGCGTGCGTCGGGGCGGGCATGGCGTGATGGCTGCCTTTGACGGAACGCCAGATGACTTCATTGAAGAGCAGGTCATCCGCCGCGTCTTCCCTGGCGAGATTGAATTTGATGTTCGAGCCCCATGCCGCGACTGTGTTTGTTGCGCGCAAATCCACGTTCGCCGGCAGCGCCACAAACGGCTCGGTGCTGGCGGTGGCGGCAAATGAATTGAACATCGGTGCGGCGGCGGCATCGAACTGCGTCATCGGCTGCAGGCCCAGAATCAATTCCATCGTGCGCAACATGCTCGACGTGGAATACATCGTGGAATCCACGCCGCGCCGGCGCGAATACGGGCTGATGACCAGCGCCTCGGTGCGGTGCGCGTCCACATGGTCGGGCCCGTTTTGCGCGTCGTCCTCGACCACGAAGATTGCCGTCGTCGCCCAGAATTTGGAGCGCGTGACGGCTTCAACCACTTTGCCGACGGCGGCATCATTGTCCGCGACGTAGGCGGTGGGCGTGATTTTTCCCTTCGTCACGCCGTGGGTGTGGTCGTTCGGCAGACGGAGAATTTGCAGGCGCGGCATTTCGCCTTCGCCCTCAAAGCGTTTCAGCTCGCTGATGAAGCGATCCGCGCGGATGTCGTCCGAGTAATCCAGGTCAAAGCCGATGAACCACGCGTCGAAATGCCCTTGCAACGATTTCAAATGCGCGGTGGAAGGCTGGTTCGTCGTGGCGGCGTTTTGCACGAACTCGCCGTAGCTTCGATAGCTCACGCCCGCTTCGCGCGCGCGATCCCAGAGGTAGCCGCTCGCGGGTGTGGCCACGGGAAACACGCCTTCGCTCGGATACGGAAACTTGGTTTTCTTGTGGCCGTAGTTGAACGGCCAGGTCTTCTCGACGAAATCCGTGGCGTAGGCGGCCATGCTCCATTCGTGACCGTCGGCGCTGACTTCGCTCTCGGCGTAGAAATTATCCAGCAGCACAAATTCACGCGCGAGCTTGTGCAAATTCGGCGTGATTTTTTCGGGAAACAAACAGAGCTTCGGATCACCGTTGCCTTCGGGCATGTCGCCGAAAACCTGGTCGTAGGTGCGGTTTTCCTTGATGATGTAAATGCAATGCTTGATCGGGCTGTCGTCGCCGACGCGCGCGGGAATCGGATTGCCTTCCGGCGGTCTGGCGCTCACGGCGGCGTCTTCGCGCAACGGCGTGCATTTCAAAACTTCCGCCGTCCACGCGGCCATCTGCTGCGTCATTTCATTTTTTGACGGCAGATCAATGATGCTCAACGTGCCGCGGAACAGATGCGCGATGTATTGCTCCGTGGATTTGCCCGGCACCGGCTGCGGGCCGCGCGGGTTGGCCATGGCCACATTGCCCTTGCCGTTGGCGACGAGAAGTTTTTTTCCATCCGGCGTGACGCGCACGGAAGTCGGATACCAGCCGCTCGGAATGAATCCCAGCGAGCGGCTCTTGCCGGGCGTCTCGACATCAAACACACCAATGGCGTTGATGTTGGCGTTGGCGACAAACAACGTTTTTTGATCCGGCGACAACGCCAGGCTGTTCGGCGTCGCGCCGCGGGGCGATTGCGGGAACAGCGTGGCCCAGATGGTTTCCACCGTGCGGCCGGTGCCGGTGTCAATGACCGTCACCGTGTTGTCGTTCGCGTTGGCGACGAACAGAAATTTTCCATCGCGGCGCAACACCATTTCGCACGGATGCTCGCCGGTGGCCCAATGTGCAACGACCTTTTCCGTTTTCAAATCCACGACGGCGATGTCCGCCCTGGCCCATTCGCTGACGTAAAGGCGGTCACGCTTGGAATCCACCACGCAGGCGTAGGGAAAAACGGCGTTGGGATTTTCGGCGAGCTTCGCGGCCTTGGCGCGCTTGGTCGCGGCGGCGGTGTCATCATCCTCGGCCGCGCCGGCGGTGGCGGAAGTTTTTTCCGCCTCGCCGGCGACGAGCGCGATGTCGTGAACGGATCTGTCCGATAGCTGGACGCGCGAAACCGTGTCGCCCCACAGGTTGACGGCGAACAAATTTCTGCCCGCGTCATCCACGGCGACGCCCGCCGGCACGCCGTTTTGTTTGACGTCGTGGAGCGCAATGCGGTTGCTGTTCGATAAAATTCCGTCCTTGAAACTGAAGCTGACAATTTCCTCGCCGCTCGCGCCGCTGCAGTAAATCTTTTTGCCGTCCTTACTGAAGGCGAGGCCATAAAAGGCCTCATTCACGTCAACGCGTGTCGTAATTTTCTTGTCCCCGAGGTTCACCGCGATGAGTTCGTTCTGGCCGTAGCCGGAGTGAAGCAGCACGGCGAATTTTCCATCCGGCGACACGGCGATGTTCACCGGAAAATCGCCCAACTCCACCTGACTCCCCGCCGGTCGCAGCGACCATTGATTCGGGAGCAGCATGGAACCATCGGACGCTGGCCCGGGCCACAACCCGGGCGCCGCAGCCTGCAGGGAAGCTGCGGACAAACTCAACGCGACCGACACGGAAAAAAACCGACGGGCCTTTGGCATATGTTCGATTGGATGAACGCGGACAGGTTCAGGCAAAACTTTTGAGGCGACAATGAAATCTTCAACCGGCGGATTACGGCCCTGGTTCGGTGCTGTTGCTGTCCTGGCTCAAGTTCAAGACTTTGAGATAATCAATCCGTTTGATCCATTGGGCGTGGCCGTCGCAGAAATTCATGCAGGTGCCATCCGCGCCATGGTTGTCCTCCGGATCGGGCCAGTTGTTGTGCGTGCTGCCGAGGCCGCCACTGCCGTTGTCATCGGCATCCAGCATCAGCATGATGTCGGTGGGGCTGACGTGCTGGCCGAGGGCACCGCTGTATTTGGTGATAATTTTACCAGCGATGCTTTTTTCTGTTTTCTTGACTGGCGTTGAAACGCCACCCATCAAAGTCGTGAAGGTTCCGAAAATTTCATAACTGGTCCCGAAGTCTTTCTTGCTAACGGCATTGTCCTTCAAGTCGATGTTATAGGACGTGGTGGTGAAAGGATAATTGGCGCGATCCGGCCGCACCACGTTGTAGGTTGAAGCACAGGTGTAGGACTTCAGATCCTTGTTGTAGTCATACATCCAATTATAGTCGTCATCCGCACCGCTGCGATCTGAATAGGCCGTGGCGACAAAACTAGCATACGCGCCGACCGGCACGGTCGGGCCGGTCAGGTGGCCATTGAAATCCTGCGCATACATCATGCTCGCCATTCCCTGCTGGCGCAGGCCGCTGATGCAACTGATGCGCCGGCTGCGTTCCTTGGCCTTGGCGAGCGCGGGCAACAGCATGGCGGCCAGAATCGCGATGATGGCAATGACCACCAGCAGTTCAATCAAGGTAAACCCTCGGACAATTTTGTTATTGCTGGGACTTTTCATTTTTTGTTTTAAGGTCAAATCAAGGTGGGCGCAGAACAACTCCGCGCCCACCTTTGTTTTTTTATTGGAACACCACGCGATAGAACGCGGTGGCGGACAGCGGCGCGTTGTCATTGAAGCTGCCGCTGCCGCTGCCGTCGACGGTCGCCGTGCCGAGATCCGACCACGCGCCATTCAAGCTCGACGCGCGCCAGATATGGTAAGTGAAGCCGGCCGTGCCGGTGAACGGCACCGTGACGAGCGACGGGCCGGTGACCAGCGATTTGAGCACTGCTGGGATGGCGAGCGCGCCCGGTGTGTAATAAACACGGAGTTGCGGACGCTCCTGTTCTGGTGCGTAGCCGCTGACCACGCTGGTCCACTTGGAGGAGCGCACGCCCCAGCCGTTGCTGCCGCCGGGCCACGGAATGACGCCCCAGCCGTTGTTCGGCCGCGACCCGTTCACCCACGCCTGCAGATCGGCGGTGACTTCAAGCGTGTTCATCGTGCCCTGGGCATCGGGATTCAGGCTGGGATCGCCGATCACGACGCTCGGTGTCGACGCGGCCATGATGCCGTCCGGCACGATGCCGTTCGCGCCAAACGCGTTCCACGTTGCCGTGGTATCAACCCAGGGCTGCAACATGGCGTAGAAGCGGCCACCGTCGCCCATGTTGTCCGGCCCGACACTGGGCAGATCCAGCACCGCCACCTGGATCAGCGATCCTGGCGGAATCTGGTTCGTGCCGCCGCCGATGATGTTGTCAAACCGGAGCAGGAACTCGGTGGTGTTTGTGTTGCCAACGTCATTCGCATCGCAGAACAGGGTGACATCCCCCACATAGTTGGCGTCCGGCGTGGACTGGCGGATGTTCGTGTCAACGGCGTTGGTGTAGTCGATGACGCCCTGGCGGAAGCTCGCGGTGGAATAGCCTTGGTCCAGCCAGAGCACGCGCAGACGCGGGCGGTTTCCGATGATGGGCGTCTCGGATGAACTGAACGCCGTCCCGTCCGTCATCAACGTCCAGCCACGGAACACCCAGCCAAAGTTGTTGGTGCCGTTGACCCAGGCTTGCGCGTCGGGTGTCACCCCGATGGTGATGATGCCCGTGCCGGTGGCGCCGCTGCCGTCCTCTATGCCCACCTGCGATTCATAAATTGAACGTGATTCGATATCGTCCTGCTGCACACCTCCACCCAGTGTGTCCCAAGTGTCGCTGGAGGCATCCCACGGGATCAGCATCCGGAATAAACGTCCGCCGTCGCCGGTGTTATTGACGTTCACGAGCAGGTCCGCGGAAACCACCACCGCGTTGCTCGGCACCTGCCAGTAGTTTGTGCCGGTAAAATCATCAAATCGCAGCAACACCTGCGATTCGTCCGGGGTGCCGCCATCCGGCCAGTCGATCAGCAAGTCTGAGTTCGTCGAAAGCACCGTGCCGGACTTCGACTGGGTAAGGGCCGTGTCCGCTGCGCCGTGATATTCACCATAGCCATAATCAGCGCCTTCCTGGAACTGCAGCAGCCGGAGCGTGCCGACGCGGATCGACTTGCCGACCGTGAACGTGACGCCCAAACCGTCGTTCAACGCCACCGTCACAAAACGCGTCGCGCGGGACGGGTTGTTCGTGGTGGTGTTGAAAGTGGTTGCGCGGATCAGTTGCTGCGCGGCTGCGACCGTGGAATTGGCATTGAACGAAACCACCAAAGCCGCACCGTTTGTGCCGCCGGTGAAACTGCCGATGACATTCCCGGCGTAAGTCACGTCCGTGCCGGATATGCCGATCTGGTTGTCGCCCGTGCCGTCGTTGCGGATGGCGAGCACGTCGTCCGGCGTGCCGTTGGTGGTGAGTGTGAAGGTGACTGAACCGTTATTATACGTGGTGGCATCCACGTCCGCGATGCTGGCGCGGCCATCAATCCCCACCGCCGGCATCCCGATGCCGTAGATGCAATCGCCCGACGGCAGCGACACCGAGGTCTCGTTGTCCACCCGAAGCGCGGAAATGATTTTCGCGCCGTTGAAATCCGCATAGAGCGGATCTGTTATCGTAACAATATTGGTGGTCGTGCCAGTGATGTTAGTGACAGTGGAACTGCTGACAGTGACCAGGTTCGTAATGGTGAAGCTAACATTTCCGTCAGCGATGAAGTTATCCACGCCGGAAACCGTCACTGTCTGCGGCGTGTTCCAGTTGGCCGGCGTGAACGTGAGCGTGGCCGGCGACACGGTGGCGATGGTTGTATCGCACGTCACATTGATGTTGACGTTAGTGTCAGGCTGTGTGGCGAGCACGATCGAGTAATTGGTTGTGCCACCTTCGATGACGGTCAACGGATTGGGAATGCTGTAATTGATGCCCGGATTATCGATATCCACATTGATTAACGAGACATCCGCCGGGTCCATCCCGTTGAAATTTGCATCCGCACTGACGGCTGGCGCCGTCACGATCTTGTAGCTCTTGTTGCCGTCTTTGCGAAAATCGGCCACACCCGTGACCATGACGGTTTGCGGGACATTCCAATTTGCCGGGGTGAATGTCAGCAAGTTGGTGGAGGCGGTTCCCTCGGTCGGCGTGTCGGACGCAAGGCCGATGGTCACATCCGCAGATGGGGCCCGGTTCAAAAACGCGAAAAACTGCGCCGTGCCGCCCGCCTCGGTGGTGACCAGGCCGGTGGTCGGGGCCACCGTGATGCCATACGTCTCATCATCCACGTTGATAACCGGGACATCGGCCGGATTCAATCCGTTGTAGCGCAAGTCCCCGCTCGAGATCGTATCCAACACGATCGAATACGCCACCGGGCCATCGGCCAGCGCATCATCCTGTCCAGTGATGGTCACCGTTTGCGGGATGTTCCAGTTGGTGGAGTTAAACGTAACCGCGCTGGTCGAGATGATGCCCTCGGCCGGATTGCTGGAAAACAGGTTGATCGTCACGTCGTTCGTTGGCGCGAGGTCCAATTGCACATTGAACGTGGCGGTCAGACCGAACTCGGACGTGACCAGCGTGTTCGTCGGAGAAACCGTGACCCCGGCCGTGGCGGCGGGAATGTAAATAAAGGAAGCGACCGGTTCATTCGTGCAAGCTTCCAGCGGCGGGGGGAACGTTCCCACGTCGCGGTGTTCAATGATCCAGCCGTCCCCGTCCGGCTCATAGCTGACCGTGTTGTCAAAATTGAAGGTCTTGCCGCCTTCCGATGAAACGATCAGCACACCCAAGTCCGGTGACCCGCCGGCAACGGTGAGCCGGTAACGTCCCACGTCCATGTTCGAGACGGTGAATGACGGCGTATTGCCACTGTAAACCATGATCACCGCATTGGTTCCGGTGGCATCCAATCCGAACTTGCCCGAAACCACCGTGGTGTTCGTCCGGGGGATGAACACAAAAGCGAACGGATCCTGTTCCAAGGCCGTGCCGTTGGCAAAATTGTCTTTGACATAAATTTCCCAGGTGCCGTCCGCATTGGTGGCGCACGAGGCGTAATTGCCTTCGTTCTTCGCATGATTGACCAGCATGATGCCGGGATTGGTCCTGGAATCGTAGCCCTTGTTGAACAGGCTGACGCGGAACTCGCCATTCTTTACCGTCCCCACGTTATAGCTCGCGACTGGCGTCGTGCCGTTGACGAATTTGCTGGCCGGCAACGCGCCGGGAAAGGCTGTATAAATGGTGTTGGAACCGCCGTTGACCGCATTGGTGTTGCGTAGCCAGCCGCACAGCCAGTCATTCGTTCGAAAATACGCCGCCGCACAATTGATGTTCATCTCGGCGCGGTCCGAGGTCAGATCCTGGATCACGCACCACATGCCGTTGGTCGTGCCGTCAAAAGCCGGCGCCGCATATTGCTTCTGCTCGTCGGCCAGTTCACCGTTATCACGTCCGTTCTGCGATATGGCCACCATCAGAACGCCACCGAGCGAGTCATCGCTGACCAAGTCCCCGATCTGCAAATTATAATCGCCGCGGTTCGAACCGGGACGGACCCGCATGTCATTGATGGTCAGCGGCGCAGTCACCGTCACGGAATTGACCGTGTTGCCGGTGTCGTTTTCGACCACGTTCAGACTTGCCGCCGAGATGTTGTGCGGCGGTGGCTTGGCGTAGATGTCGGTGGCAAAAAATGCGACCGTTGCTGACAACACCAGCGCCAAGGTCCGGGCGGCGCGGAATTTATTTTCCCCGCTGCGGGCGAAGAGGCGTTTGAACAATGCTTTTTTCATGCTTCAGGTTTTTCGGTTCCAGGTTTTTTCGTTTTGGTAAATTCAAATAGCCACGAACTGTCCTTCCAGTTCGCGCCACGCGTCTGTTGTAACCCGGAATCTGAAAGCGCCAACCGACGATTCGGTGTCAATTCGGCGAATCGTGTTACACGGCGGTTTCGTTCCGGTGACGACACTTGTTTGATTCCGGCGCGTCACCGCCACGTCACGCATGGCGGAAAAATGCATTTTGTTTGTCGCGGAAAAATCAGGCGCGTTGGTTGCGGCGGGAAAGTTTGCCGGGCGCGGCAGCAAAAAAACGCCGCCGACATTTTTGCCGGCGGCGTTGGGAAATTATTTTCGGGTCAGCGTTTCCCCGCATCACTGTGCGGCGTCCACGAGCCGTTGCCTTCCTCCAGATAGCGCACGCCGTTGACCTCGGTGAATTTCAGAAATTGTTTCCAGGTGCCGCCGGGAAGCCCGGCTTCGGCATCGCGCCGGCCAAGTTCCACGCTCTGCACCGCGGACGCTTCACCCAGCAGCGCTTCACCCAGCACGCGCCCGTCCACCGGCGCGGCGGGCTTGAGGCCCATCAACCACAGCAGCGTCGGCACGATGTCCACGTTGCCGGAAGGGATCGGCGAGGTGACGCCGCGCCGGAAATCCGGCCCCGCCGCCACGCAGAAATTGTGCAGGTCAGTCGGACTTAACGTGACGTGCATCCCTTCGCCGGCCTTGTATTCCGCGTAGCCGTCGTTGACGACTTCCGCGTGCGGATGACCGTCGGCGCCGGCGGTCATTTTCCACGAAGACGCGACGACCACATCCGGCGCCGTGGCCGAATCCAGCATCACTTCCGCGAGCGGAAACGTTCCCGGCAGGTTTTCGCGCGTAAACATCACGCCCGTGTTCGGCTGCTGCTGGAGCGCGGCGACAATTTTTTTGATCACGACCGGCGATTTGCCGGCGACATAGAGCAGCACCGAACCGCCGTTGCCCACGGACACCACGTCATCCGGCTCCGGCGGCTTGTCCCAGTTGGAACGCGCGTTGATGCCCGCCGTCCGCAGTTCGGCCGCGACATCGCCATCTTCGCCAATCGTGGAAAAGCCGTGATCCGAAACCACGATGATGTCCGTCTCGGCGCGGATGCCTCGTTGTTCCAGTCTGGCCAGCACGGTGGCCAGGCGGTCATCGCAATTGCGGATTGCCGCCAGCGCCTCCGGTGAACCCGGCCCGTGATGATGCTGGGAATAATCCGGCTCGCTCAACCACAGCACCGAGTAGCGCGGAACTTCCTTTTCCCAGAACGCCTCCGTCAAACAGCGCGTCGCCCAGGTGTCGCGCGGAATGTTGGGCGAGGCGGCCGGCGGAAAATTTCCCAGGCGGTTGGTGAGCGCGAAAAAGTTTTCTTCCGGCAGCGCCCCCGTCGCGAACCACACCGGGCTGGCCGAACCGTTGGTCCGCGCCAGCCGGTCGTGGAGCAACGCGACCGGCTTGGCCCCGGCCACCGCCGTTGTTCCGCCGTGGGCGCGCACCATTTCCGCGAGGGTGGGCACGCGCAGATAATTTCCGCCCGTCAGTTCATCCCCGCGCCGCACCGCGTCCAGCGACTCGGTGCCGAACGGTTTCAGCGGATCAATCTCCGCGCGAAACTCCTTGTTCGCCGAGACGCCGCTGCGCTGCGGAAAAACGCCCGTGGCCAGCACCGTGCCGTTCACCTCGGTGGACGTGGGGAAAACGCTGTGATGATTGGCGAACCACACGCCCTCCTCGCGCAGCGCGTGCAAGGCTGGCGTCAGCTCCGGCGAGACAAAATCCGGACGCATCCCGTCCCAGACCACCAGGACGAAGTATTTTGCCTGGCCCGCCGCAAAAACTGCCGGACAAACCGCCGTTGCCAAAACCAGCCCGATACCCACGAACAAGACTTTTTGAATCATCGCGGGAGATTAAATGCCAAAGATTAAAAGCAAACAAGGACCAGCATGTCACATTTACGTGAATTCCCGTCGAAGCAGAATAACACCGGCCGCCGGCGCACTGGCAAAAACATCAACCAGATCGCCAGGTCATATTCAAAGTGAGTCTGGACTTCCTGCTTTTTGACACATCTGGCGAATCGATTTCATCCAAATAAACCTAAAACCCGCAGCAGGGATGAACCATGAAACACACGAAAACAAAGGATAAAACCCCTGTTTTGGCTCCATTCCAACATTCACCCTCCGGGTGAAATAGAGAGGTTCGGCAATGCCTGGTCTCTTTCGTGTATTTCGTGGTTTCAACTGCTGTTTCCAGGATAAATTTAACATTAAATTATTTGTTAAAAAAAGGCGCGGCAAGATTGTTTAAAAACCTCTCGCGCACGAAAAAAAACGAAACCGATTCCTCATTTAACACTAAGCCGGAACGATTCGGTAGAAAAAAGTTTTAACCACGGATGGACACGGATAAACACGGATTGGAAACGGCTTTCTGAAACGAAAATGCGTTCACCGATCGGTGCCTCCCGCCAAGTTTGCTCAAGTGGTCTTTGCTCC
>DATLVR010000084.1:0-8441 GCA_035577265.1 Verrucomicrobiia bacterium
TTGTATCCACACCGTCACGGCCGCGTTCCTGGTGGTGGCCATTCATTCCGTGATTTCGGTCGGGGCCTGGCAGATGCAGACGGCGCCGTTGATGACCGACTGGGCGCAACAGGTGGATACGAACAATCCGCTGCCCGAATATCCACGCCCGCAAATGGTGCGGTCAAATTGGATGAACCTGAATGGCCTCTGGCAGTTTCAAGCGGGTGCCACCAACAATCCCGTCCCGACCGGTCAAACTTTGACCGGCGAGATTCTCGTTCCGTTCCCCATGGAATCGGCGATTTCCGGCGTGAAACATTACTACCCGTTTTCGTGGTATCGCCGCACCTTCACCGTGCCGGCGGGCTGGAGCGGACAAAATCTGCTCCTGCATCTCGACGCGGTGGACTGGGAATCGGAAGTGTTTATTAACGGGCACAGCATGGGTGTTCATCGCGGCGGCTACGATCCGGTGACCTACGACATCACACCGTATGTGACCGGCAGCGGACCGCAGGAATTGATCGTGCGCGTTTACGATCCGACCGATGCCGGCGGGCAGCCGCGTGGCAAACAGACGTTGTCGCCCGGCGGCATCATGTATACCTCGGTCAGCGGCATCTGGCAGCCAGTGTGGCTGGAACCGGTGCCGTCCACCAGCAGCATCGCCAGTATCAAGCTAGTGCCGGACATTGATAACTCACGGCTCGCCGTCACGGCCAACATATCCGGATCGACCGGCGGCATCACCGTCAGCGCAGTTGCCCGGATCGGAACGAATGTGGTGGGCAGCATCTCGGGTGCGCCCGGCGCGGTTTTGCAGTTGCCGGTGCCGGGTCCGAATCTGTGGAGTCCGACAAATCCCTTCCTCTACGACCTGGATGTCACGCTTTCCAATGGCGTGACCAAGGTGGACTCCGTTGCCAGTTATTTCGGCATGCGCAAGGTCAGCATCGGCACGAATAATAATTTCCTGAAAATTTTCCTGAACAACCAGTTCGTGTTTGAGTTCGGCCCGCTGGATCAGGGCTTCTGGCCCGATGGCATTTACACCGCGCCGACCGACCTGGCGCTCAAGAGCGACATTGAACAGGAAAAAGCCCTGGGTTGGAACATGGTTCGCAAACATATCAAGGTGGAACGTCAGCGCTGGTATTATTGGGCGGACAAACTGGGCATCCTGGTCTGGCAGGACATGCCGAGCGGGAATTCTTACACGGGCAGCCCGAAGCCGATCGACGCGCCGCAGTTTGAATCGGAATTGGTCCGCATGGTCACGAATCATTGGAACAGTCCGGCAATCGTCAGTTGGGTGATCTTCAACGAGGGCCAGGGGCAGCACGATACGGCGGCGCTCGTTTCTGAAGTCAAGGCCCTGGATCCGTCGCGCGTGGTCAATCAGGCGAGCGGCGGCGACAATAGTGCTGATGTGGGCGACATCACGGATGTGCATGCCTATCCTGATCCGGGTTATGCCGTCAGTTCGACCAAGGCCGTGGTTTGTGGTGAATATGGCGGGGTTGGTCTCGGCATCACGAATCACACGTGGGCGCCCGGTTGGGGATATGTCGGCGCGACGGATGGCGACGACCTGGCCGCGAAGTTTGAGAATTTCTCCACCGAGCTATCAGACTTTATTCAAAACCATGGTTTGAGCGCGGCGGTTTATACCGAAATCACCGACGTGGAAACCGAACTCAACGGCATGCTGACCTACGACCGCAAAGTCCTCAAACCAAACCTGCGGCGGATGCAAGCGGCGATTCTCGCGCCACTCGCGCAGTATGGTTTTTCCACGGTGGTGGCCTCATCGCAAAACAACGGTCAGGTGTGGAAATACACGACCACTTCGCCAGCCACGAACTGGTTTGCTGCGAACTTTAGCGACGCCACGTGGAGCAGCGGTTTCGGCGGCTTCGGCACGGCGGGCACGCCGGGTGCCGTGGTGCGGACGACTTGGAATACGGGGGACATCTGGCTGCGTCGCACATTCAATCCCGGCACCCTCACTGCACAGCAAGTCAGCAATCTTGTCTTTAATCTTCATCATGATGAGAACGTGGAGATTTACCTCAACGGCGCGCCCGCCTATTCGGCGGGCGGTTACACCTCGGCCTATCAGCATTTTCCGATTTTGGACGACGGACGCGCGGCGTTGATGCTGAATGCGAACAATACGCTGGCCGTGCATTGCCATCAGACCGCCGGCGGTCAATACATTGATGTCGGTCTGGACGTGAAAACGGTTCTGGCCGCCGCTCCGCCGTTGCCGCCGTTGCCCTCGTGGATTGAGAATGGCACCGGCTTGCGAGGCGAATATTTCAACGGCATCAACCTGAACACGCCGGTGGTGGACCGCACCGATCCCAACATCAATTTCAACTGGGGACACAATTCGCCCGCCGCCGGCGTCTCCAACGAACTGTTTTCCGTCCGGTGGACCGGCCGGATTCAGCCGCGTTATTCCGAGGGTTATACGTTCCACCTGACCGCCGATGACGGCTGTCGTTTGTGGATCAATAATCGATTGGTGATCGACAAATGGCGGGATGATTCGGGCACTGATGTCGCCGGGAGCATGGATTTGATCGGCGGCCAAAAGTATGACATCCGCGTCGAATACTACGAGGCCCACGGTGATGCGTCGGCCAGGCTGGAATGGAACAGCGCCAGCCAGACGCGCGAAGTGGTGCCGACCGGCGTGCTGTTCGCCAGCACCGATGCGCCGGGCGTTCCATCCGCAACGAATCTTCCGCCCACGGCGGTCGTGACCAATAGAGCGCCTCTGCTCGCCACGCCGTTTTCACCGCTGCCATTGGGCAGCGTGCGCCCGCAAGGCTGGCTGCTCACGCAATGCCAGTTGCAGCGGGACGGGCTCACCGGCAATGCCGAGACGGTTTACGCCGCGGATCTGGGCACGAACAGCGCGTGGCTCGGCGGCACCGGCGATAACTGGGAGAAGAGCCCCTATTATTTCAAGGGCTTGGTTCCGCTCGCTTATGTTTTGAATGACGCCGGCCTGAAAGCGAAAGCGCAGAAATGGATGGACTGGCTGCTCGATCATCAGGGCGCGGATGGTTACCTCGGCCCGGTGTCCAATAACGACTGGTGGCCGCGCATGGTGGCGACGTATGCGTTGAAAGATTATTACGAAGCCACCGCCGACGTCCGGGTGCCGGCCGTGTTGAGCAATTATTTCAACTACATGCGGCTGAACCTGCCGGGACGCCCGCTGACCGAATGGGGCAAATCCCGCGCGGGCGATGAGATGGAAGTGGCGCTCTGGCTTTACAATCGCAACGGCGATACGAATCTGTTGACGCTGGTGAATCTGCTGCGTCAGCAGGCGTATGACTGGCCGGGCATCATGACGAGCAACCACTTCATGCTCTATGGCACGGATTTTCAGCCCAAGCACAATGTGAACGTGGAGCAGGCGCTCAAGATGCCGGCGGTCTATTATCAGGTTTCCAAACTGGCGGGTGATCGCGATGCGTTGTCGCTGGGGTTGGCGCATCTGATGGACGAGCACGGTCTATCCTGCGGCATCAACAGCGGCACCGAATTTCTGTCCGGCGATGCGTCGGTGCAAGGTGTCGAGTTGTGTTCCATCGTTGAAGCCATGCTGAGTTTGGAAACCGCCGCGCATATCACCGGTGACGCCACATTGGAAGACCGGCTGGAAAAAATTTCCTTCAACGCGCTGCCCGCCGCGCTCACGCCCGATATGAAAGGGCTCCAATATTACACGCTGCCGAATAACGCCGTCGCGATCTACGGCGGGCACGGCTACAACCAGGATTACGCGAATGGCACACTGCCCGGACCGGATTCCGGATTTCCCTGCTGCCGTTTCAACTTCCACATGGGCTGGCCGAAGTTCGTTCAAAATTCCTGGGCTGCGACCAGCGATGGCGGGTTGGCGGCGATGGCTTACAGCCCGACGATCGTGAATGCGATGGTCGCCGGCCAGCAGGTGCAGATCACCGAAGACACGAGTTATCCGTTTGAAGAGCAGATCCGCCTGCGCATTTCGGTCAGCAACGCCGTCGCGTTCCCGCTGAAAGTGCGCATCCCCGGATGGTGCAGTAACGCGACGGTCACGGTGAACGGCCAGCTGCAATCCGGCGTCGTCGCTGGAACGTTTCTGACGCTTGCCAATGCCTGGAACAATGGCGATCTGGTGACGCTGAATTTCCCGATGACCGTGCAAACCGAGACCGGACCGTCGCGTTCCATTTCCGTGGATCGCGGGCCGCTGGTTTACTCGTTGCGCATCGGTGAAAATTGGACCGTGCGCACGCCGGATCCGCTGGCATCCGGTTTCAACGAATATCAAATCCAGCCAACGACACCATGGAACTACGCGTTGCAGCTGGATCCGGCGAATCCCGGCGCGGCGTTGAGCTTCACCAATTACACGACCCCGGCCAACCCGTTTGATCCCGCGCAAAATCCCATCACACTGACGGCGAGTGCGAAGCAGGTTCCGGCTTGGACGATCGGCTGGCGCACGACTCAAGCATTCGAGCCGCCGGTCAGTCCGGTGGCTTCCACCGGCGCCACCGAGTTGGTCAGCCTGGTGCCGTTTGGTTCGCAGCATTTGCGCGTGAGCTGGTTTCCTTACTTGGGCGCGCCTGCACCAGTGGCGGGTTCGTTCACGGAAAATTTCGACTCCACCTGGAGCCAGCGCTGGACGGTATTCGGCGGCAACTGGTCGGTGCGTAACCACACCTTAAGCACCGTGCCCGCTTCCGCCAACGGAGTCAAAGCGCTCGCGACCGCGACGCTGTTCACGAATTTTACTTACGAGGCGGACGTGTCCGTCGGCAGCGTCGGCAATGCCGGCTTGATGTTTCGTGTTTCCAAGCCGGACATCGGGGCGGATGCCCACTGTGGCTATTATGTGGGCATCAATGCCGCCGGCGGTCAGTTGGAATTCGGCTGGGCCAGCAACTCGTGGCATGCCATCACCAACGTATCGATGCCCATTGCCGCCAATAAATTTTATCACCTGAAAGTGCAGACGCTCGGCTCGCGCATCCGCATTTTTGTGACGGACACCAACCAGCCGGTGATTGACATCAACGACAGTCACTTTTCCGGCGGCATGGTTGGCGTGCGCGATTATTGTGGCGATGGCAACCAGTCCATCTCCAGTTATTCGAACGTGGTTGTGAAAGAATTCATCACCGGCACAACCGCATCGTCGGATGCCTGGTATCCGCTTGAGGGCAATGTCCAGGATGCCAGCGGCCATGGCAATGATGGCGCGGTGACCGGCACGGTGACTTACCCGGCCGGAAAGCTGGGGGCGCAGGCGATTCAATTCAGCGGCGGCGCCGGAAATTATGTGACCATCCCGCGCCCGGTCAGCAACGATTTCACCATCGCTTTCTGGGTGAAGACCACCACGACCGGCGGCAGTGGTCAGTGGTTCAACGGCAAGGGACTTGTGGATGGTGAAATGCCCGGGTCGGTGAATGATTTTGGTGTTTCGTTGGTCGGGAACAATGCCGCTTTTGGCGTGGGCAATCCTGACCGGACCATTTTCTCAACCAACGCCATCAATGACGGGAACTGGCATCATGTGACGGCAACGCGCGACGCCACCAGCGGCCAGCTGAATCTCTATCTCGACGGCACATTTCAGGCGACGACCAACGGAGCCACTGGAACCAAAGCTGCCGCGGCGAATTTGCGGATCGGGGCCTTGCAGACACTGGTGGCGGGATCGTTTTTCGCCGGCACCATTGATGACGTGCAATTTTTCAGCCGGGCGTTTGGTGCGGGCGAAGTGCCCTCGCTGATGAACCATCCGCCGAGTCTGTTGCCGGTATTCGATACCTCGGTCATGGCCGGGCGCACCTTGTCCGTCACCAACTCCGGCACCGATGTGGATGTGCCCGGCCAGACGTTGGCCTATGATTTCGTGCAGGCGCCGTCCGGTGCCACGATCAACACGAACACCGGGGTATTAACCTGGCGCCCGGCCATCAGTCAGGCGGGCACGACGCATCCATTTTCCGTGCGATTGTCGGATAATGGTGTGCCCAGCATGACCACCACACAGCAATTTGCGGTTTACGTACCGTCACCGGCCCGGCCGGGCATCACTGCGCCGAAGGTGACGGCCGGAAAGTTTAGCATGCAGATTGGCGGAGATGCCGGTCCGGATTATTTGATTTACGCCACCACCAATCTGATGATCGCTTATGCCAACTGGGAGTTGTTGGCGAACACCAATCCATCAACCCTGCCATTTCAGTTCATCGACCCGTCGCTGAGTGGCCAGCCACAACGGTTTTACCGGGTTTCGCTCGGGCCCTAGTTGAAATTTCACACTGCGGTAATGACAGATTTATCAGCTAAAAATCACCATGGGGGGACGATGGCTCAAAAACTGATGATTGGGGCTGAACCATTTCGCGGAGAAAAATTCATGGTGAACTATCAAACCCGTATTTTAAACATGTGCCGATTTATTGATTCATTCTGGAAAAAAATTCTGATCGCATTGGTGATATCGTGTCCTGCGCTGGTGTTTGGTGGCGGCCTCAACTGGCCGGGCAATCAGTTGCTGCCGACGTTTTCAACCCCGGCCCCGATGCTGGATGTGATTGATGTCAGCTCCGCGAGCGGCGCGGAGATTGATCTGTTCGCTTCCCTGGAAGGCATCGTGAACCGCACGCAACCACAGATCGCCTGCGTAAGCAGCTCGGATGGCGAAGGCAAGCTGACCTGGCTCAATCTCCACAACTTGTCCTATAACCTGACCAACGGTTACAATTTGATTCTCAAATACCGGTCGTATCTGAACGGCGTGGTGGTGACAGATCCGAGCCAGCCGGACACGTTGAATCTGGCGACGACAATCGCGGGCGTCAGCAACGTTTTGATCTGTGACCCGGTCCTGCTGCCAACGCTGACCAACGCGCCCTACAACTTGACCATTGGCGAAGATTTGCGCGGGCGGTTTACGACCAAGTATCAGGTCTATGGTTATCTTTACACCAACTACTGGCCGAGTTGCACCCATCGCATCTGTTCCGGACTCTATACCAATCTGCATGGCAATCTCCGGGATTATCTCGTGGCCGTGAAAGCGGCGGTGGTGTGGCTCGACCCGGGCACGTTTAATTTTTCCGACAAGTCCGCGCTGGCGCCGTTCTTCAACGACATGACCGCGAATAAATCCATTTACCTGGGTTGGTGGCCGGATGAGGGTAATGGACTGAACTATATCGCCGGTTACGGGATTCCCGTGCTGGCCAGCGATTGGTATCGCAACGGCTCCGTGTTCAGCGGCGTCACCCAGCCGATCAACGTGCCCGACATCCCGCCGCCGCCGCCGTTGGAGAACAAGGTGTATGTGGCCCTCATTCTCAGCGACGGCGACAACATTCAATACATGCAGCACGTGTTGAAGATGCGTTGGAACACCAGTGCGCGCGGCACCATTCCCCTCGGCTGGACGGTCACGCCCATGGCGGCGGACATGGATCCGATGCTGTTCAACCACTACTGGAACACGGCCACCACGAACGATTGCCTGGTTTCCGGGCCGTCCGGCGCGGGTTACACGCACATGCAAAATTGGAGTCCGGCCAACATGGCCGGGTTTGCCAAAATCTCCGATCCGTATCTGCAACGAACCGGGCTGCGCATCATCACGGTCTGGGATGATGTGACCACGGGCGTGGCCCAGGCCTTTGCCACGAATTGCCCGACGTTGCTTGGGTTGACTGACCAGAATGAGAACAACGGAACGCGGGTGGATCTGGGCCTGCGCACGATTTTACTGACCGTCGGGTATTCTTCCGACGTCAGTTATTTCACCAACAAAATCGTCAGCGCTGCCTCCGGTTGGAATGGCACGGCACCTGTTTTCATCGCTGCCCAGGCCGATACGTGGAGTTTGCAGCCGTCGGACATGGTCACGGTCGCCAATGCACTCACTGCTCTGGATCCAAACAAATACAAGATTGTCCGCCCGGATCATCTCTTCATGCTTTACAATCGGATTTACGGCAAGCCGCAGGCGGTGACGGGATCCGCGATCAATATCACCGCAGAAAATGCCATTCTGAGTGCCATGGTGACTCCCAACGCAACGAACGCGACCGCATGGATGGAATGGGGGACGAATATCAGCTATGGATTCAAGACTGCGGTGACCAACATTGGGCTGGCCGGGTCGGTCGTGACTGTAAAGCTGCCCATCAGCGGATTGTCGGCGCAGCGGACGTATCATTATCGCGTCGTGGCGAGCAACGCGCTGGGAATGGCTTGGGGCGCGGACCAGTTATTCACTACGGGCGGCCGGTTGCAGGTTTGGGGTGGTGGTGCCTTGGGCGAAACCAATCCGCCGACCGGCCTGACGAACATCGTCGGCATCGGCACCGGCGCCAATCACGGCTTGGGTCTGAAAAACGACGGCACTGTCGTTGCTTGGGGAA
>DATLVR010000085.1:0-16250 GCA_035577265.1 Verrucomicrobiia bacterium
GATTATTGACACGACCAACCTGAACATCACCATCGGACAAAATCTGGGAGGCCCCGGCCCGTTGACAAAAATCGGCACCGGCATTTTGACTTTGACCGGCGTCAACTCCTACGCCGGCACCACCACCGTCAGCAATGGAACGCTCGCATTGACGGCAGGTTCAGTAACGCTCGGCGGCGGGTTGGCGGTGGCGGAGGGTGCGAAGTTGATCGTGACCAACACGGCGAGTTCGCTGACCGTTTCGTCACTCGCGATGAATGCGACGACCACCAACACGTTGCAATTTGTTTTCCCGGGCGGCAATCCCGGCGCGGCTTCCATTGTCGCGGGAACCGTCACGGGCAGCGGCTACGTCGCCATTAACGTCAGCGGTACCGGCCTGACAGCGGGATCATTCCCGCTGGTGAATTTCACCAGCGCCAGCGGGCTGGCGAATTTCCATCTCGCGTCCATCACGCCGGGAGTTTCGGCCACACTGGTCACGAGCGGTTCCAGCATTTCGCTGAACATCACCAGCGTCGGCAAATCACTCGCGTGGTCCGGCGGCGTGGATGCCAACTGGAACACCACGACGGCCAACTGGTTTGACCTCGGCAACGGCAGCAATCCGACAAACTACACGCAGCCCGGCGGCTTCGGCGACCTCGTGACGTTCGACGACACGCTGACCGCAAACCCAGCCGTCAATCTGGCGCTCGCGATTTCTCCGGTCTCGATGACATTCAATAACAACGGGACAGCCTATAGTTTCGGTGGTTCCGGCAAAATCACCGGCGTCGGCAACATCACGAAGGGCGGGTTCCAATCCGTGACCCTCGGCACGGCGAATGATTATTCCGGCGGCACGACGTTGAACGCCGGCGTCATTTATTGCGGCGCAGATCAAGCGCTCGGCACCGGCGCGGCGACGCTCAACCTTGGCACCATCGCCAGCGACAGCGCCACGCCGCGCACGTTGTCGAATAACCTCGTGCAGAACGCCAACCTCGGCGTCATCTTCGGCGACACGGTGAACACCGGGACGCTGACTTTGGCGGGTGGATTTGACCTGGCTGGCGGCGCGGGCAGAACTTTGAATTTCAACAGCGACGTGGTGATTTCCGGTTCATTGACGAATGGCGGCATGAGTGTCAAAACCGGGCCTGGCGCGATGATCCTCAAGGGCACCTCGACTCAGAACGCTCTGGTCTCGCAAAATCAAGGCGACGTCATCGTGGACGGTGGCACGTTCAACAGCTTTGACGGCTGGCGTATGCAGTGCCTGGCGGCTGGCGCGACAATGCGGCTGGTCGTCACCAACGGGGGCACCTTCAACGTGACTTACGGCGGCAACACCGGAAACCTGCGCGTCGGCCTTGCCGGCGGCGACAATTCGGCAGACCAAATCCTCGACATCGCCGGCACGGTCAATCTCACCCCGACTTCTGCGGTCGTGAGCGGCAACAACGCCGTCGGCCTCGGTTTCTCCGGCGCAAACGACGTTTTGTATCTGCGCAGCGGCGGCCTGCTGGCGACGCGCGCACTGGTCGGCGGTGCGCCCGGCAACGCGGAGGCGCATTTCATGGGCGGCACGATGCGGGCGATTGCCAACGATACCGGATTCATTTCCGGCTTGACCAACGCCTTTGTGGAAGACGGCGGCTTGTCGATTGACACGACGAACTTTTCCGTCACGGTTCCGCAGCCGTTGCTTGCGTCCGGCATTGGTGGGTTGACGAAAATCGGCACCGGCACGCTGACGTTGACCGGAACCGATACTTACACCGGCACGACCGTCGTCAGCGGCGGCAAGCTCGTGCTCGGCCCGGCTCACGCGGCGACCGGCGGCACTACGGTGAATGCAAATTCAATGCTCGCATTTTTGCAATCATCGCCGCCGTCAACGGTCAATCTTCCCGCCGCGACCTGCAACGCGAGTTCCGCGCTCGAAGCGCAATTGTCCGTGACCAATGCTCCGGCAGGCATCATCACAAACTTGATTTTGAACGGCTCCGTGGCGGTGAACGTCACCGGCTCGTTCGGCGTCGGACAATTGCCGTTGTTCGGTTACGGCACGATCAGCGGCGCGGGCGGATTGACGCTGGGCAGCGTTCCGCTCGGAACCGTAGGCCATCTGGTCACGAATGTGCCGAACAAGACGATTGACCTCGTGGTGAGTTCCATCGCGCAGACGATCTGGAAGGGCAGCCTCAGCGGCAACTGGGATACCGCCACGACCAACTGGACAGTGCAAAGCACGCCGGTCGCATATGCACAAGGCGCGAACGTGCTCTTCAACGACTCGGCCAGCAGCTCCGCCGTGAATCTCACCACGACGCTCACGCCGAGCACGATGGTCGTGAGCAACACCGCACTGAACTACGGTTTCTCCGGTTCCGGCAGTCTGGGTGGCAACATGACCCTCGTGAAGGACGGCACCAACACCGTGACGGTGAGCACCGCCAATACCTACACCGGCAATACCACCATCAAGGCGGGCAAAGTGATGCTGGGCAACCCAACGGCGCTCGGCGCGAGCACCGCGGCTGTCACGGTGCAAAATGGCGCGACGCTTGACCTGGTCGGCAACAATCTCGGCGTGCAGCCCGTCGTGGTCGGCGGCAGCGGCGCGGACGGCAACGGCGCGTTGATCAACACCACCGTTGACCAGAATGATGCTCTGCGCGCCGTGACGCTCACCTCCAACACGGTCATGCGCGCTGATGCGTTGTTCGGCATCCGCACGGCGGCGGAAACGGATCTCGGTTTCATCGGCAACGGCTACAAGCTCGTCAAGACCGGTTCAAATCAATTGAACCTCAACGGTGGCAAGACCGTCACCAACGGCCTGACCGTTTGGGATTCCGACCTCGGCGACGTGGACATCCAGCAAGGCACGCTTGGGTTCCAGCGTCGCATGTCGATGGGGCGCGTGACCAACACCATCACGGTTCAAGCCGGTGCGACGCTGCAATTGTTCACACTCAATCAATTCGTCATGCCACTGCAAACCAAGCCGGTGCTGCTCAATAACGGCACACTCGCCGGCGACGGAAATTTCCCTTCCGAAGGCAGCACGTTCGGCGGACCGGTCACGCTCGCCAGTGGAACCAACTTTGTGCAGGCGATCGCGGACACGACGCTGGAATTGCTTGGTGCCATTGGCGGAGCGGGCAATTTATTTGAAAATTCAAGCGCCGCAGGCACGATCCTGCTCGGCGCCACCAACACCTACACGGGCAATACCGTTGTTCAGTCCGGCATCCTAGCGCTGGAGAATAATGCTTCCATCGCAAATTCATCCAGCATCCTGGTCAACACCGGCGCGACCTTCAATGTCACCGCGCTGGCAGCCTCGCCGTGGACGCTCGGCGCGGCGCAGACGCTCGGCGGCGGCGGCACGGTCAGCGGCAACGTTCTCGCGAACGGCGCGGTGTCGCCGGGCAGTTCGATTGGCACCCTCGCCATCAGCGGTGATCTCACGTTGAACGGCAATCTGATCATCGAAGTCAACACCTCGCTCGCGCAGTCCAACGACCTGACGACCGTGTCCGGCGCGTTGAACAACACCGGCACCGGCACGGTGATCGTGTCGAACCTCGGCCCGGCACTCGCCGCCGGCTACAAGTTCACGCTGTTCAGTCAGCCAGTTTCCGGCGGTGGCGCGCTGACGATCACGGGCGGCGGCGCAACGTGGGCGAACAACCTTGCGGTGGACGGCAGCATCACGGTGTTGTCGGTTGGCCCGACCAGTCCGGAACCGATCAGCTTCACCTCAAGTGGCGGCAACTTGAACTTGAGCTGGCCGACGGTGGGCTGGCGCCTGGAAGTGCAGACGAACTCGCTCGCCACCGGCTTGAACTCGAACTGGTCCACATGGCCGGGTTCGACGTCAGTCAATGCGATCAGCATACCCATGAGTGCGGGCAATCCGAGCGTGTTCTTCCGCCTCGTGTCGCCGTGAGCCGTTTGTAGAAACAAAATTGCCGGCTTCATGCGAGTGCGCAGCCTTTGGCAGGCTGCGCACTTTGATTTTTCAGGATAAATTGAGCGAGCGGTGATTTGGAAATTGAAGCGCGGCATTCATGCCGCTGCAACACGGGAACTGCCAGGGCCGGCAAGCATCTCGTGGTTCGGTTCTGACCGGACGTCCAAGCGGCGTGAACGCCGCGCTCCTTAAACCGAATTGTGCAAGGCTTGATGGACTTCGAACTGGTGGGTCATTTGAGGTATTTCACTATGGCCTCTGAACGGGAACGGACGTGAAGTTTTTCGTAGATGTGGCGCAAATGTGTGCGCACGGTGGGCACGCTGATCTGCAATCTGTCCGCGAGCTCCTTGTTGGCAAAACCCTTGGAGAGAAACGTGAGAATTTCCTTTTCGCGTTCGGTCAGCGCAGTCGTATCCAGGCCGGTCGGCGCGGGTTCGTGAAACGAATGTACGACGCGGTGGGCGACCTGGCTGCTCATCGGCGCGCCGCCGTCGCGGGCGTTGCGGATGGCGTCGAGCACTTCGTCCGGCTCGGCACGCTTGAGCAGGTAGCCGCTGGCACCGGCCTTGAGCGCGCGGAAAATATGTTCGCTGTCTTCATAGACGGTCAGCACGATGACCTGCGTGGCCGGCGACAATTCCTTCAAGCGGCGGATGCATTCCGTGCCGGGGATTTGCGGCAGGTTCAAGTCCATCAACACGACTTGCGGCTTGAGCGGCGGAAGTTTTTGCAACGCCTCCTCACCCGAGGCACAGGCCGCCAGACACGACATGCCTTTCGTGTCGGCCACCAGCCGGGCGAGCGACTTGCGGAGAACGGCGTCGTCCTCGACGATTCCAATGGAAATGTTCATGTGACTGTCGGGATTCCAACCGATTCCGGTGTCGGCGGCGATAACATAATCAGTCGTTGGATTGCTCCGCCTGCGCCGTGCTGCCGACGCCACCCGCGGGAATGATTCGGAGTTCGCGCGGAAGCTCGTCGTGCGGCACGACGTTGCAGCGCCTGGCCCAGGCGTCATACAAACCGGCAAGCTCCCTCACCTTTTCGGGATGCGCTGCCGCCAGATTTTTTTGCTCCGTGCGGTCGGCCTCGACGTCATAAAGTTCCCAGTCTTGACCTTGCTGCGCGACGAGTTTCCATTGCTGCATCCGCACGGCGCGGTTGCCTTCGTGTTCCCAAAAGATCGGCGACGGCTGCGCGCGCGTTTTTCCCTCGAAGACGGGCAGCAAGCTTTTTCCTTCCAGCGGTTGGACGGCGTGGCCGTCAACCGTGGCCGGATGTTTCGCCCCGGCGATTTCGATGAGCGTCGCCATGATGTCCGTGACGTGGCCGACCTGGCTGGAAATTTTTCCGCCATTTTGAATCACCGCCGGCCAGTGCGCGATAAACGGCGACGCGATGCCGCCCTCATGCGTGAAGTGTTTGTAGAGCACGAACGGCGTGTCGCTGACGTTCGCCCACGGCAGTCCGTAGCTTTGCCAGACGGTTTCGGGGCCGGCGAAAACGGAGTGATTGTTTTCGCCCACGGCAATGGTTCGTCCGTCGCGTGTCCGGCTGGGAACATCATACCAACTGGGGGCAATGACTTCCGCGCAGCCGCCATTATCCGAAAAGAAAATCACCAGCGTATTGGTTTGCACACCTTTCGTCCGCAACGTTTCCATGATTCTCCCCACCCCGGCATCAATATGCTCAATCATCGCGGCATAAGTCGCCATGCGGTTCGCCTCCCAATTTTTGTCCTTCACATCGCTCCACGGAGCCACGCGCGGGTCGCGCGGAGAAAGAGGCCAGTTTTTGTCAATGACGCCCATTTCGATCTGCTGCTGATAACGGTTCGTCCGGATGACGTCCCACCCTGCGAGATAACGCGCACGATATTTGGCGATGTCCTTTTCCGGCGCCTGCAACGGCCAGTGCGGCGCGGTGTAGGCGAGATAGAGAAAAAATGGTTTGTCGCCGCCCGCAAGCCGGTTGATGTCGGCCACGGCCTTTTCGGTGAGCACGTCGGTGTAATAAAAATTCGTGCCCGCCGCGCGAATGGGCGTGTTACCGCGCACGAGCGAGAACGGATCAAAATAACTGCTGACTCCGTGAATCGTGCCGAAGTAATCCTCGAAGCCGCGCTGGAGCGGCCAGTCGTTTTTGTTGTCCCAGAACGGCTGTTCCGAGTCGCCGTTCAATTGTTTTTTCCCGTCGAAGGCGATGTGCGACAAGTGCCATTTGCCAACCATCGCGGTGTGATAATTGGCGCGCCGCAATTCCTCCGCGATGGTGAGGCAGTTCGTGCCCAGTTCACCGCGATAGCCGGTCAGCCCGCGATCTTCCATCATGTTTCCGACACCGGCTTGCTGGGGATACAGCCCGGTGAGCAGTGCGGCGCGCGACGGACAGCAACGCGGGGTGGTGTAGTATTGCGTCATGCGCAGGCCTTCGGACGCCAAGTGATCAAGGTTGGGCGTGGAAATTTCCGAACCAAAACAGCCGACATCGGAAAACCCGAGGTCGTCCGCCAGAATAATGATGATGTTCGGCGGGGGGGTGGTTTGCGCCGCCGGGCAGGTCATGGCGAGCGCAAAATTGCAAGCCCAGGTCAGGACCCAATTCCGATGCGACCAAAATCCAGCCTGCGTTTTGTGGTTCATAGATTGCCATCAGGTTAAAACGTGTGGCATTCTACTGCAATCGTCCAAACCGATGAGCGCGAGGCAAGGTTTCCCGGCTTTACGTTATATTTTGCCGGCGCACATCATCCGCATGGACGACATGATTTGACCGCATATTTTGCAATCTTTTGCCGTCACCCAGACTGAAATTCATGACTATTAAAAATCCCCTGTGTCGTCACGCGGCCTTGTGCTGCGTCGCGATGTTGCTGAACACCATTTCCCACGGCCTTGGTGCTGAAACCCTTCGTCCGCCCTCGGTTCCGTTGATTGCTTGTGATCCGTATTTCAGCATCTGGTCTCCCGCGGACAAGCTGACCGACGCCGACACGACGCACTGGACCGGCAAGGCGCGCCAGCTGACCGGGTTGGTGAAGATTGACGGGAAAAATTTCCGCGTCATGGGCATTGATCCGACGGATGTCCCGGCGCTGCCGCAGACGAAATTGGAAGTTCTGCCCACGCGGACGATTTACACGTTTGAAGGCGAAGGCGTGCAGCTGTTGCTCACGTTTATGACCCCCGCCCTCCCGGATGACCTGGAGGTGCTGACGCGGCCGGTGACGTATCTGACTTGGGAAACGCGTGCGATCGATGGCAAAGCGCATCAGGTGTCCGCTTATTTCGATGCGCGCGGCGCCGTGGCCTGCAACACGCCGGATCAGGCCGTTAATTTTCAGAAAGCCGATTCCGGGAAAATCAGGGCGTGGCGCGTCGGCACGGTGGAGCAGCCCGTTCTGCAAAAGCGCGGCGATGATCTGCGGATTGACTGGGGATATTTGTATCTGGCACTGCCCGGGGACTCGAAAGCCGTTCTGACCGCCAATACGGCGGAAGCGACGCGGGGGAAATTCCTGGCTGACGGAAAATTGCCTGCGCCGGCCGTTGATTCCGCGTTGGAAAACCATGACCGCAATGACACGGTGCTCGCGTTCGCCACGGATTTCGGACAAGTCAAATCCGAAGCAGCCACTTCCACGCTGATCCTCGCCTACGATGATTTGTATTCGATCCAATACATGAAAAAAAATCTGCGTCCATATTGGCGGCGCAATGGCTGGGAGGCGGCGGATTTGCTGAAAGCCGCCGCGAAAGATTTTCGGCCTTTGCAAATTCGCTGCGCAGGGTTCGATGATGAATTGATGGCGGATTTGCGGAACGCGGGCGGTGAAAATTACGCGTCGCTTGGCGCATTGGCGTATCGCCAGTGTTTTGCCGCCGGAAAAATCGTCGCGGATGAAAACGGCCAGCCGCTCCAGTTCTGCAAAGAGAATCATTCCAACGGCTGCATCAGCACGTCGGATGTTTTTTATCCGATGTCGCCGCAGTTTTTGCTGTTCGGCCCGACGCTGGCGAAGGCGTTCATCGTGCCGTTCATGAATTATGCCGCGAGCGAGCGCTGGAAATTTCCCTTCGCTCCGCACGACCTCGGCACTTACCCGCAGGCCAACGGCCAGGTCTATGGCGACGGCGAGCATGGCGTGAACAACCAGATGCCCGTCGAGGAGAGCGGAAACCTGCTCTGCCTGTTTGCCGCCGTCGCGGAGATGGAAGGCAACGCCAACTTTGCCGGCCTTTACTGGAAACAGCTGGAACAGTGGGCGGGATACTTGAAGGAAAAAGGTTTTGATCCGGAGAAACAGCTGTGCACGGACGACTTTGCCGGGCATCTCGCGCACAATGTGAATTTGAGCGCGAAGGCGATCTGTGGTCTCGGCTCATTCGCCAAGTTGTGCGAAATGCGCGGCGACCACGCGAAGGCCGGGGAGTATTTCAAACTCGCGCGCGCGTTTGCCCGGCGCTGGGTGAAGGAAGCTGACGACGGCGACCACTATCGGCTCGCCTTCGACCGTCCCGGTTCATGGAGCCAGAAATATAATCTGGTGTGGGACCAAGTGCTTGGCCTGAATCTTTTTCCGT
This sequence comes from Verrucomicrobiia bacterium, assembly GCA_035577265.1. Taxonomy (GTDB): domain Bacteria; phylum Verrucomicrobiota; class Verrucomicrobiia; order Limisphaerales; family UBA11358; genus UBA11358. The sequence goes on from DATLVR010000085.1 coordinate 8,560, forward strand.
CGGAGGTCGCGCGCAAGGAAATGGATTTCTACCGGAAGACCCAGAACGAATTCGGCCTGCCGCTCGACAACCGCAAGGAATACACCAAGCTCGACTGGATCACCTGGACCGCAACGCTGACGCAGAACCGCGAGGACTTCGAGGCGCTCATCGCGCCGGTCGTGCTTTTCATCAACCACACGCCGGATCGTTCGCCGCTGACGGATTGGTATCAAACGAAGACGGCGAAAAAGGTCGGCTTCACCGCGCGCTCCGTCGTTGGCGGCGTGTTCATGCGGATGCTCTACGACAAACCGGTCTGGCAAAAATACGCGCAGCGCGACCAGACAAAAGCCTCCGGCTGGGCACCGATGCCGAAGCTGCCGGGTCTTGAAGCCGTCGTCCCGGCGGCGGACACCAAGCCCGCGATGTGGCGTTTCACGACCACGAAGCCGGCGGACAATTGGGTTGCGCCGGAATTCAACGCGGCTGGTTGGGCGGAAGGCCGGGGCGGTTTTGGCAAGACGCAAAATTCCGCCGCCGTGGTCAACACGGCGTGGGCGACGGACGACATCTGGCTGCGCCGCGAAGTGGACCTGACCGGCAGCAAAGGGGACGAGATGCTCGGCTGGCTGCACCACGACGATGACGCGGAAATTTACATCAACGGCGTGCTGGCGCTTCGCACCGCAGGAGCGACGGGAACGTATGAGGATTTCTCGCTCAATCCGCGCAGCCGTCGCGCCATCCAGCCCGGCAAAAACGTCATCGCCATCCATTGCCGCAACACGGGCGGCGAGCAATACATTGATTTTGGATTCGTCAAGGCCAAGGGGAACCAATGACGCCACTGGCAGCGTCAAAGATGAAACCAAGCCGCACATGGGCGGTTGGAAAAGATTTAAAGCATATCCACGAAGCGGCGACGCCGGAGACCGCCAGTCCTGATTGTCGGCGGAAATGGACTGGCTGGGAAATTTGAATTTTTGTCCGGGCTTGGTCAGGGTAAAACCCTGTTTACCGGAAGATTTGATGAGATTGGAACTCATAAAACCCTTGTAAAGATTGGCGGAAGGGGTGGGATTTGAACCCACGGTAGGGTTACCCCTACTCCTGATTTCGAGTCAGGTGCCTTTAACCACTCAGCCACCCTTCCACTACATTGATTTTATTGGTTGAAATGCTGGTTTTCTCATTTCAAGATTTGCGTTTTCTGGAGTTCTCGATAGCCGCATGAATGTCACGGCTACGGACGAGTCAGAGGCTCGCTGGCAAAAAACGCCGGTGGCCAATCTCCTGCGCCACCGCCCATCAGGGAATTATTATGCGCGAATTCGCGTTCGCGGCAAGCTCATTTGGAAAAGCCTTGAAACCGACCGAATCAGCGTCGCCAAGCTGAGCCGTAACCATGCAGTGGGAATTCAACGCAAAGGCGCCAGGAGGCAAAGCGGATACCGCGAAACCCGCAGACAGGCCTACGGCAGTTTGCGCTCAGGAAATGGTGACTCCCATGCTTGGATGCCGACCGCTTGGATTTGGGCCGGGTCGGCATCACTCCTGACCCGGGTTGCATGAGGACGGAATACGGGCGTTTCCTGGCACAGTCCACTGCCCGGTCATGATGCGACCGGGAACACGAAATATGCGACCTGACGAAAGCAAATGCGGATAACTGTTTTCGTTGGACCGCGTTCAACGCCTAGTCGCGCGCGTGGCGTTCCAGCCAATATAATTTGCGCAACTCGCCGACAACGAACAGCGTTTCGACGTTTTGGTCGTGGTCCAAGGCCAAAGCGAAGGAGAACATGGTTGCCCGGGCAGCTTGAGCAAGTTGGCAGCCAGTCAAATCAGATAAAATACTTTGCCCCTCCGCGCTTTTGAGTAAAGTCTCCGCGTGCAAAAAGCGGGCAATCATCTCGGCATATTATTGAGCCTGCTACTGCTGTGCTCTTGTGCGAGTGAAAGTTCAGTTCACCCTCCGCTTCCAGCCGACGTGTCCATGAACAGTATTGCAGTGGAGGGGTGCAAGTTAATAGTGATGCTCCGGTTGGAGAGCGGCGAAGAACTGCCATTTTTTATTGATACCGGATCGCCCACCACGGTTTTCGACAAATCCCTGGAGCCCAAATTGGGACAACGTCTCGCCAATGCGACGCTTACTAACTTCGGCACCAAGGTGACCGGCGGTTTTTACAAGACTCCCAAGCTCTATCTGGGAGGCACGCTCCTGATGACGACTGGCATCGGCGTCTTTACCTTGGATGGCAAGCCGGCGTCAATCAAATTTGGTCGTCCCATCATGGGGGTTCTCGGCATGGATGTCTTGGAACATTATTGTATCCAATTGGATTTCGCAGCCGGAAAGATGCGTTTTCTGGATTCCCGCCATCTCAACCGTGCAAAGCTTGGAAAAGCTTTCCCAATTTTATTTTCCAGTGAAGGCCAGAACCTGAAGAAATTTGCCCGTCCCTACATTCATAACCGCAGTCTTATCGGGGGCGAAGTCACCAACGTGCTGATTGATACCGGATATCCGGGTGACGCCGCGTTGGATTCCGGACTTTTCCAGCGGGAATTAGTGGAACACAGATTACGGACGGAAGATGCGGTCCATGGGGACAATGGACGTGTTTGGATTGCCAAGAGTATCTGGAACGGCGAAACTTATACCAACCTCCTGGTAGGAGACGGGGAAAACTTGATTGGCTTGAGATTTTTGGAGCGGCATCTGGTCACCTTGGATTTTCCGGAACGGAGGATGTATCTGGAACAAACAAGTGTTGGTCCATGGGCCGATGAAAACATAAATGAGGCGGAGGCGTACTTAAACAACCTAAAGGAAAACGGCCAACTACCGGGCTGGTCAAAGAAGGATGAAGGAACGATTTATTGGCAGGCATTTCCAGACTTCCATGAATTCGATGGCCGGAAAAATGGCGATTCCGCCGACTATCATTACAAGGTTCTCCGCATGCCTGACAACTCACCGACGCTGCAAAAAGCGTGGCGGACGGATCAAAACAACCACACGATTGAAGAATATCCTGTCCCTTGAGTTCTGCCGCCATGCTTTCACAATCTGACACCGGAAACCAAACGTGGTTTTTCAGACGGATATCCCAGTCAATCTTCATCGCCTCAATGCAGCGTAAACATTCCGCTAAAGCTGCTCTGAAACCTTTTGACAGCGTCCGCTCGATCCACAACCCTGGCCTTTGCGATGCGTTACTGGTGGGTCAATCACAAGCAGACCTTTCGACACGAGTTCGAAGGTCGCTACATTTGGTCGCCCAAACGCAAGCGTAACGGTGCCCGCAATCGCTTTTATGATTTTCTCCGCGCCGTGACCCCGGGGGATGTCGTTTTTTCCTACGCCGACCGCGAGATCCGCGGGGCCGGCTTCGCCAATTCCTACTGCTACACTTGCCCGCGTCCGGCTGAATTCGGCCATATTGGCGAGGCCTGGGATGTCGTCGGCTGGCGTGTGGATGTCGAGTTCCAGCCGTTTTCCGTCCGCCCTAGGCCTAAACAACACCTCACACTGCTACGTCCGCTCTTGGAGCGGGAGGATTTTTCTCCATTGCGCACCACCGGCGACGGTCTGCAACACATCTATCTGACCGCAATTTCGCAAACGTTCGCCCAGGTCATCCTTGGTTTGGCGGGCGCAGACGCCACCGTGTTCAAATTCGCTGCTTTGCAAGACGGGACATCGCCGTTGGTGGAACGCGAACTTGTCGGCCAGCAGGAATGGGAAGATATCGAGCAACGCCATATCGTGGCTGCGGAAATTCCCAACACCACGCGCCAATCACTCATCAGCGCCCGCATCGGTCAGGGCCTGTTCAAAGAGCGCGTCAACCAGATTGAACATTCCTGCCGGATCACGTTCGTGGACAATCCCGCGCATCTGATCGGCAGTCACATCAAACCATGGCGTGAATCCACCAACGAGGAGCGCCTTCATGGTGCCAATGGGCTGCTCCTCACACCGACCGCCGACCATCTCTTCGACCGTGGATTTATCAGTTTCGAAGATAGCGGTGAAGTCATCATTTCGCCGGTCGTTGACGTAGTTTCCTTGAAACGCATGGGCCTGAATCCCGAGCGTCCACCGCGTCCTACACCCTTCAACACCGACCAAAAACATTTCCTCGACCATCACCGCCGCGAGGTCTTCCTCGCCGCCGCCAGTTAAAATCCCATCACACGCCGTGAAATCCTCGATGCCGGTCAAAATATTCCGCATTCGGGCGCACTATCACGCCGGCGGCGAACTGCAACATCAGAGGGCATACGAATGAAGATTTCGCCATACTCAATCGCGCTGTTGCTGGGATTGGCCGGTAAAAAGCCAGCCTCTTTAAACCTGGTCGCTGATGGCATTGAAATCATGGAAAAGCCCGGAGTCCGGCTAGCAGCCTTTGACAGCATAGAGGAACTGCTCTTTAAAAAAGAAACCTTCACAGCCAATCTAACTGTGCGGCTTAAAGACGGCGTTTCGATTCAGGCTCCGTGGCTTCCCAAAACCGGAGCAAAACAATTTCACTCATCATTTACGGAAAATTTTGCGGCATTCCGGGAAAGACAATTGGCAGCGGGATTGGCTGCCGCTGGTCCAGACTTTAAAGAATTGGCAGACCGAATCAAAAGAGTTACCTCAGGGCTGCAATATTTGCGCTTCAGTGAATGTGAGGCCTTAGTCACCGCTGTTAAGCCATTCAAACATTTTTTAGCAGTGGATCCAGCCCGTTGGCCGCAAGACATTGGATTGAGGTCCGTTTTAAATTTAATCAATAACTTTTGTTCCAATACTCGAACCGCAAGACAGACAAATAATCAAATATTCCTGAGAACTGAACTTGAGAAATTTCGAGAGTTTTTCGACCGAGTCGAGGCGAATCCGTTGACGGATGCCCAGCGTTTGGCTGTGGTTCAAGGCGAGGACAACACGCTGGTCATAGCTGGTGCCGGCTCTGGGAAGACCAGTGTGATCGTGGCGAAGGCGGGGTATCTGGTGAAGAGCGCTGAATGCCAGCCTGAACAAATCCTCCTGCTAGCCTTTTCGAGGGATGCGATGGAAGAAATGGCAAAGCGTCTGAAAGAGCGGGTTGGAGTTTCGGTCAAAACAGCAACGTTTCATTCCCTGGGACTGGAGATCCTATCACAGGTCGAAGACAAAAAACCTTCACTTTCCGTGGGCGCAACCGATCAGCTAAAAATGAGGCAGTTGCTTCAAGACATCCTTACAGCTTTGCAGAACGACGAAGCCTTTGCAGCCCTGACCCGAACATTCTTTGGCTCTTATCTAATCCCCTACCGCAGCCAATTTGATTTTAGAACGCTTGGTGAATATTGGGAATATTTGCAAGCGCACGAAACAAGGTCCCTTCAGGGTGACCTCGTGAAGTCCATGGAAGAACTGGAAATTGCGAACTTTTTGTTCATCAATGGCATCAAATATCAGTATGAACGGAGTTACAGTTTCGATACTGCAACTCGAACTAAGCGTCAGTATAAACCAGATTTTACCATCTTAGAGCCTGAAATCTACATCGAGCATTTTGCCCTCGATGAAAAGAACCGCACTCCATATTTCATCAATCAAACTGAGTATCTTGCTGGGGTAGCTTGGAAACGGGAGCTGCACTCCACGAATAAAACCATATTAATCGAAACTTTCAGCTACCAAAAGGCGAATGGTTTACTGCTTGCGACATTGGAAAAAAAGCTCAAAGCGGCATCCGTTAAGTTTAATCCGCTTTCCCCGGTTCAGATGTTTGAGAAGTTAGCTGACTTGGGAACACTGGATAAATTCACTGTCCTGCTCGCGACGTTTCTAAATCATTTTAAGTCAAACCTGCACACAGTGGAAGGGTTGCGCGCTCGTAAAACCGAATGCAAGGATCCTGCAAGATTTGAAGCGTTTCTAGCCGTTTTCCAATCAGTTTACACCGAATACCAGCGGCGGCTATCGGAGGCCGGAGAGGTGGATTTCAACGATATGGTGGCTAAAGCAACCCGTTATGTCGAATCCGGCAAATACCGCTCACCATTCCAATATATTTTGGTTGATGAATTCCAGGACATTTCGATTGGCCGAGCGCGTTTGGTAAAGGCATTGAAGCACCAAGACCCCAACACTCGACTTTGTTGTGTGGGTGATGATTGGCAGGCTATTTATCGTTTTGCAGGAAGTGACATAGCGATCATGCGACATTTTGAGCAGGAATTTGGTCATAGCGTCGTCGTCCAGCTTGATCGCACATTTCGCTATAACAATCAGATCAACGATCTGTCCTCGGCATTCGTTCTAAAAAACCCGAAACAAATTCACAAACAACTCACGCCTCACACCAACACCAAAGCAAAATGCATCAGCGTTCATTGGGTTAATAATTCAGTTGATGAGATCTTACAGAAAGTTGTCCAAGGATTGGCGGAGAAAGCCCAAGGCAAAGCATTCTCGGTGCTGTTGCTGGGTCGCTATAAACATGAAGCGCCAAATTGTCTGAAACAATTGGCCAAAGAGTTTGGAAATTTAAAAATCGAATTCCTGACCATTCATCGATCAAAGGGGCTTGAAGCCGATTTCGTAATTATTCTAGGGCTTCGTACGGGGCGACTTGGTTTCCCTTCTGAAGTTTCAGACGATCCACTGCTTGATTGGGTTCTTTCGGAGCCGGAATCATTCCCTGAAGCAGAAGAGAGGCGCTTGTTCTATGTGGCGCTAACGAGAGCTAAAAGTGAGATTCATCTTTTGGCCGACCTTTTCAGCCAATCTGCATTTGTGAAGGAAATATTATCGGCTGATTATAAGATTTCGGACGGCGGTGAAACGGTTGTTCAGCAATACCGCTGTCCGACGTGTGAAACAGGAATAATTGTATCCAGGGCGACGAAAACCAAGAGCGTATATCATTTGTGTTCCCACGCGCCTTATTGCGAGTTTAGGCCACCGCGTTGCTCAGCGTGCAATGAAGGCGTATTATTACGATCAGTGAACAGCAAATCGCCGGAATGCAGGAACCCACGCTGTAAGGAGCGCGCGGAGATTTGCCCTAAATGTAAGCAAGGAGTTCAAATGAAGCGAACCGGGCCTTTTGGTGATTTTGTAGGCTGTAGTCGGTTTCCTGAATGTGAATTCAAAGCGCGCATTGTCTCTTCAAGAATTAATCGAAACAGTTGATAACAATGAAGCATTTTCCATTCAATTCGCGCCCACTAAATGATGCGCGGGTCGTCCTACTTGGGCCTTTGGCTTCGTTCCCCCGCCCGAACTCTTTGTCCATGTGTGCCAGACCGAGAAATGCCTGGGCAAGCTGGCTGATTTCTTCCGGCTACAAATTTTTCCTATAATCTTTTCCCGTGATGTAGAGTTGGTCGTCGGTGATGCAATGCAGTCGCCCGGTGGTGCCTCACTTTGCCTCGACGCGTGCAGCGGTGAAAACGAACACCGCATTGAAGTGCGCATCCATGCCGGCCGCCAGCGTGAGGACGCTTTCCTTGACGCCGATTATGCGCCCCACAAAGCGGCGCACATCCGGTTTGTCGGTTCGCCGTCCGTTCAGCGTAAGCGTCACCCGTAGCACCTCTGGTTAAATTCTGACGGTTATCATAGTTCTGAGAGCTATGCTAACTACGAGTGGTTCTGATAATTCATCTGCGGCACCTACGGTGGTCATGCCGAAGGTGCCTGTGACAGCGGACAC
>DATLVR010000086.1:0-81678 GCA_035577265.1 Verrucomicrobiia bacterium
CCCGCCATCACCGTCATTCGTTTCCGTTCTTTCCGGCTCATTGTTAATGTCTCCATGTGGTAGCCGGGTGGCTACCGCATCCCGGCCCATGGGGACATTCTTATCGAGTTCGCATGGGGACATTCTCATGGAGTTCCGACATTTAAGATAAACATAGATGTCGTCCAGTCGGGATGCCTGCTCGCGAATGATCTCGGCCCAGTGATGTAATTCCGGAGTCGTGTAATCAACCCGGCGCAGACGAAAATAGCCCGCCGTGCCGGTGAACTCGGCCGGAGTCCGGAGCTTTTCGCTTTCAGCGATGCAAAGGGTCGCGTTGTGGCGGCGCAAAGCGTCATAGGTGGAATCGCAAAACCAGGATTCATCGCGAAACTCGAACGCCGCGGTCACGGACTTTGGCAGCAGGGAGAGAAAATCATTCAACACGGGGAGATCGCGCTTGAAGGACGGTGGCAATTGGAACAACAACGCGCCACGTTTGGAGCCAAGTTTCAGGGCCGCGGCAGTAAAGGCTTGCATTAGTTCCTCGCAATTCTTCAACCGCTGAAAATCCGTTATCCGCTGTAGCGCCTTTAGGGTGAACCGGAAGTGTTCCGGGGTTTGCCTCAGCCAATTCGACAGGGTTTTGTCGCTCGGGAGCTGGCGGAAGGTGTAATTGATTTCCGTGGTTGGAAAGTGCCGGGCGTAATATGGCAGCATCGCGGAAGCGGGCATTTTTTCCGGATAAAAATTTCCTTTCCACTCCGGGTATTGAAATCCTGATGTGCCAATCCAAATCATTTCATGGAGTGTAAGTTCGTCCGGCAAAAAACTCAATCGAAGCACTCGATGGACTATGGGCTGTATTGTTCTGGCTGAAATGAGGTTTGAAATTGAGATTAAAACGCAGTTGAAGCATCATCGTCGCTTGGAGGTTTGTCCCTCCTAAAATTTTTATGAACAAAAAAGTGAAGAAAGTTGGAATTCTAACCGCCGGCGGCCTGGCTCCGTGTTTGAGCGCGTCCATCGGCTATCTGATCGAAACCTACACGCGCAAGGCGCCGAAGGTGGAGATCATCTGCTACGTGAACGGTTACATGGGCCTGCTGCAAGGCAAGAGCCTCAAGGTGACTTCCACCGTGCGCAAGAACTGGAAGGCGCTCGTCGAGCACGGCGGCAGCCCCATCGGCAACAGCCGCGTCAAGCTCACCAACGTGAAGGATTGTGTGAAGCGCGGGCTCGTGAAGGAAGGCCAGGACCCGCAGAAAGTCGCCGCCGACCAGTTGATCAAGGACGGCGTGGACGTGTTGCACACCATCGGCGGCGACGACACGAACACCGCCGCGGCCGACCTCGCGAAATTTCTCAAGACGAACGGCTACGATCTCACCGTCGTCGGCATGCCCAAGACGATTGACAACGACGTGATCCCGATCCACCAAAGCCTCGGCGCGTGGACAGCCGCCGAGGAAGGCGCGCATTACTTCGCCAACGTGGTGGCCGAGCACAACGCCAACCCGCGCATGCTCATCATCCATGAAGTCATGGGGCGCAATTGCGGCTGGCTCACCGCCGCCACGGCGGAGGAATACCGGAAGATGATGGGCGCGATGAGTTTTTTGCCGGATCTCGGTTTGAGCCCGGAGCGCCGGGAAGTTCACGGAGTTTTCATCCCCGAAATGGCGCTCGACATCAAGGCCGAAGCCGCCCGCTTGCGCAAGATCATGGACCAGCACGATTGCGTAAACCTGTTCGTCTCCGAAGGTGCGTGCGTGTCGGACATCGTTGCGCAGATCGAAGCCCGCGGCGAAGAAGTGCCGCGCGATGCCTTCGGCCACGTGCGGCTGGACAAGGTCAATGTCGGCGCGTGGTTCGCCAAACAGTTCGCCGAAATGATCGGCGCGGAAAAGACGCTCGTGCAGAAGAGCGGCTACTATAGCCGGGCCGCCGCCGCCAATGCCGCCGACCGCAAGCTCATCAAACGCTGCGCTGTCAAGGCCGTGCAATGCGCTTTCGCCGGCAACGGTGGTGTGGTGGGTGAAGACGAAGAGCGCGGCAAGCAGCTCCGCGCGATCGAATTCGAACGCATCAAAGGCGGCAAACCTTTCAACATCAAATCCAAGTGGTTCGTGCAGTTGCTCAAGGAAATCGGCCAGCCCATGGGCAAGGCAGTCGAAGTGAAGCATTGATCCCCGTTCGCGATATCCACGGGAGGTGAAGTTGCCGCCGGGCGCTTGCCTCCCGTTTTTTGATTTAAGAAGCGGTAACAAAATTTGACCACCTCTCGTGCCATCACCATTTTTGAACGCGCTATTCCACCGGGACGAAGGCGCAACACGGACTAATTTGAATTTCGTTCGCCGCGAGTTTGGTGGCGGCGGCAAATTTTTGCCAGAGCCACGCAGCGACCACGGAATTACGCGCCTCTACCAGCACCGCCGCTTCTTTGTCTTTCATTTCCGGCAACGCGGCGATATAGCCGTCCAAATCTTCCGCGGGGTCATCAGGATTGTTCATTGCCGATTCGTCCATGTCGGCAGGGAGAACCGGTGCCGGGCGCGAACTGAGAACGCTCACGAGGAAGAAGGATTTTTTATCCGGCGTCCAGTTCAAGCCATCGCGGATGTCTTCCGGCAAACCTTGTTTTAACATTTCGATGTTGAAGCTAACTTTTCCCGGCGGCACGATTTCGTTAACTTCCACCCAATAGCCTTGTTCAAAATCATCCACCGAGGTCGTCTGCAAAACATCGTAGGCCTGGCGAGAAAGCTCCGGCCAGTCCGGCGGTTGACCACCGGATTCCGTGAGGAACTGATCAACGAATTGCGCCGCCGTGATTTTTTTGATTTCTGTTTGAACCGGGTTTTCTTCTTGCGGATTGGTGCAGCACCAGGCTTCAAACTTTTTTTGCGCCCGGCAGGCATCACCGCCGTAAACAATCGCGGTTATGCAGCTATCCCAAGCTTGCATGCTATCAACCAGCTGCCCGTAACGATTGGGAGTGGGCTTGACTTGGGACTGACTGACCCCGGCGTTAAAGAGGTAAGCATTCATGATTGTCTGCACGACATTGAATCAATCATTTCCGCAGCAAGCCACAAAATTATCTCCGTATGCGTTGCTTCAAAAAAACTCCAGCTGTCTGCATCTGGCCACAGCGAGCTGGTTCATTTCAGTGTCGCCTGCCGGTCCCGCAAACGCCACACTCTGCGGTGATATGACGACCGTTGCCGCCATTCCTGCCGCGCCCCGCTCGCTCCTCGATCTCACGTTTGCGGAGTTGGAACGGGAATTGGTCGCGTCCGGACTGTCGCCGGTCCACACGCGGTCGCTGTGGCGCGCGTTGCATCAGGATTTGAAACCGGATCTGGCAGATGAAACGGATTTCGTTCCTCCGTTGCGGCGCTGGCTGGCTGGGAATCTGGGACACCGTTTCTTCCTCGACGCACCGGCCGAGACCGCCGACATCGCCAGCAGCGACGGGTTGACGCGCAAATTTCTGCTCCGACTCGCCGACGGTCAGACGATCGAGACGGTGTTGATGGGCTATGAAGGGCGCCATACCGCCTGCCTGAGCACACAGGCCGGCTGCGCGATGGGCTGCGTCTTTTGCGCCACGGGCCAGATGGGTTTCGTGCGGCATTTGCGGCCAGCTGAGATCGTCGCGCAGGTGCGCCATGCGCAACTCGCCTTGCGCGCCGCCAGCAACGACGGGCTGCGCAATCTGGTGCTCATGGGCATGGGCGAACCGTTGCACAATTATGACGCGGTGATGACGGCGCTGGAAATCATCACCGACCGTCGCGGACTGAACCTCGGGCCGGGCCGGATCACCATCAGCACCGTAGGCGTGGTGCCAGGCATCCTGCGATTGGCGGAGGAAAAGCGACCGTATAACCTGGCCGTCAGTCTGCACGGTGCGACGGAGGAGGAACGTTCGGCGCTCGTTCCCATAAGCCAACGCTGGCCCTTGGCGGAATTGATGGACGCCTGCCACACTTACTTTGCCCAAACCCAGCGACGCATCTTTTTCGAGTGGACGTTGATCGCTGGAACGAATGATTCTCCTGCGCAAGCCGAACGGCTCGTCGCACTGCTCAAAGGTTTGGATGCCCACGTGAATCTGATTCCACTCAATCCCACCGGCGGCTTTGCGGGAATGGCGACCCACTTCGCCGCCGCGAAAGCATTCAAGCAGGTGCTGCAAGCGGCGGGCATTCCCAGCACGATCCGTCAGCGCCGGGGCATTGATGTGGCCGCCGGTTGCGGCCAACTGCGGGCGGACAAGTCGCGGCCAGAGCGCGTGGCGAAATAAAATCGGGCGCAGTTGCTCCGGGCTGACGCTCCAATCGTGGTTACTTCGTCGCTGGCGGGTAATCTTTCCACAACCATTCCAACGCTTCGGGCAGGGTTTGCTGTTTCACGTTGCGATCCGTGTGTCCGGCGTTGCGGGCGAAGACAAACTGGTAATGATAGCCCTTGTCCGAAAGAACCCGCGCCATGTTTTCATTGGCGACAACCCAGTCGTGCATGTTGTCACGCATGCTGTTCGGATTTAGGAGATCGCGATCGCCGACTTCCATCCAGATGCGCAACGGCTTGGCGGGGCTGTTCGCGATGATACTTTCATGAAATCCCCACGCGCCATGCGGCGTTTCAGGATTATGAGGCCACTGCTGGTTCACCGCCGTGAGTGAATAAGTCAGCACGCGATGATAGAGTTCGGGATGATACCACGCCATGATCAGGGCGCATGAACCGCCGGAACTGCCGCCCATGGCCGCCCGCGCATCGGGATCTTTCGTCAATTTTACGTTGGCCTGCTTTTCTACGAGCGGCAGCACTTCGGTCTCCACGAACTCCGCGTATTTTCCCGACATGGTGTCATATTCCAACCCGCGTTCGCTGCCCTGGGCATCGCCGCCGCCGTTGCTGATGGAGATGGCGATCATCGCCGGCACTTTTTTCTCCGCGATTAAATTGTCCAGAGCCGTGAACAACATGTGATCGGGTCCGTCCGCGCCGACGATGAAAGGCGCCGCCGTGCCGGGGACGTATCGTTTGGGGACATAAACCGAAACCTTGCGCGTGTAAGGAGCCGGATGGCTGGTGGTCACGATGAGCTTGGCGGGATCGGCGGGATCCGGCGTGCCAAATGTGCCGGCGTCGCGCGCGATGCCGGGATAAATTTTGCTGTCCGCCGAGTTTATCATGAAGTTATAAACCATTCCCCGCATCGCGTTGGTGGACATTTCCGGCGCGGGTTTGTGCGTCGGGCCGATGATGAAATTTCCCTCGGCGTCAATCGGCGCATTCGTTCCATCGGGCAATTCCATGGCCACGACGTAGCCGGGCGTATGCGGATCACGGATGGGCGGTGTTGGACGCGCCGGACGTGTCGTTGCTGGCGGGGTGGAATTGGAAGTCTGGGCCATCGCCGGATTTGCGCCCTCCATCAAATCCAACATCGCGCAGAGCAATCCGGCACAACTGGTCATTTTGATAAGCTTCATTTTTTATCCTTTCAGGTGCCGGAGCAATCACAGCCTGCCGGCCGAAATAAATTCCCTACTGATATTTCCAATACCGCGATTTCCCCTTGGCAATCTGCTCGACGGCGACCCGCAGGCGGCGCGTGCGCGTTTCCTCGCGTTTGGCTTCGCTGATCCACTCGACGTATTCCCGTTTGTGGCTGGGACTGAAATGCTCGAACGCGGTCAGCGCTTTTTTGTTTTTCTTGAGCACGGCCAGAAAATCATCCGGCAGGCCGGTTTCCTTTCTGGCCTTCGGCTTGGAACGTGGCGTTTTGACGCCGGCATCATTGAGTTCAACGGCCTTCCTGATGTAGCCGGCCAGAATTTTGTCGCCCGGCAAATCAGCATTGGAAATGATGCGGCGAAACCTTTTCGCCGGATTGTCCTTTGCCGGGAATCCTTTGAAGATCAATTTGCCTTTCCAGAAAATGAGCGCGCAATGTTTTTTGAAAACCGGCGTGGCCAGCAGAATTCCTTTATGCTCGTAAAACGGCGAGCTCCATTTGATGGCTTCGGTCACGTCCGGACACGCGGCATGGACGAGTCGGCGGATGCGGGTAAGGACCGGTTTGGCAAAATCGGCGGACTTGGCGATGTAGGCATCAATGCGCGGATCTTTCTTGGGCACGAGTGCAGGATAAAAGGACCGTGGAAGTTTTCAATGCGGATTATATTTCTGGTTCTGGAAATCGTGCACAACCATTTCCAATCCTCCGCCAGTGATCTTCATCGGATCCCATCCAACGCATCCGCAACGGCGGCCTGGATTTTTCGCGGGCCATCACCGCCCAGACGCCGGTCCACTTCCTCCAACCGACGGATCAGGTCGAGCAACTGTTTGCGCGGATACGGCCCGCCGGCAGCGTCGCAAAAATGCGTGCGGCAGCCGAACGGCCGGTCGTGGCAGATCAGGCAGCGTCCGTTCTCGCGCTTGAGCAGCGGACAGACGCCATCGGCGGATTCGGGGAGTTCCTTGCGGCCGGTGGCGCGCAAACCTTTGGCGGCAACGAGCGCCTCGCCTTGGGTGAGTTGCGGCGTCAGCCCGGTGAGTTGGAACTGGCAGCAACCGGTGAGCGACTGGCAGGAGCGTTCCAAAGGCCGCTTCGCCAGTTCCGCATACACCGCCCGAACTTCCGTCAGGGCCTGCTGTGATTCATCCCGTCGCATGCCGCATCCAACCTCTGACGATTAGATGCCATATCGCATTTCAACATTCCAGTGGAAAGCCAGACTGTCCGCGGCGGATCTTGACACTGCCCCCAAAGGAGCGCGGACGGTCCCCGTCCGCAGCGTGAGGCTGGCAAAGAGAGCGTCCGGATTAACCTGTGACTTTCTGTCTGGCGTGAGCGCTGCGGGCGAGGGACCGCCCGCGCTCCGGGGCGGTGTCAAGATGCGCCAGACTGTTCGCGGCAGAATGACGCAACGGATGGTCGCAATTCAACGGTCCTTGGGATAATTTTTGCCGCGTGAAAATCTTTGCTGTTCGTCTCTGGTTGCCCGCGGTCGCGCTTGCGTTGCTCACCGGCTGCGCCACGCCCCGAAATTCGGTCACGCAAATCGGCGTGATCGATGCCCTGCTTGCGGGGGCATACGACGGCCAGACGGCGTGCGGCACATTACTGCGCGCGGGGGACACCGGCTTGGGCACGTTCGACCGGCTGGACGGGGAGATGATCGTGCTGGACGGACATCTTTATCAGGTGCGCGCCGACGGCAAGGTGTATTCGCCAGTGCCCGAGACCACGACACCGTTCGCCGTCGTGACGCAATTCCGCCCCGCGTTATCGCGCGAACTGAACGGTGGCATCACGTTCCGCGAGTTTCAGGAGCGGGTGGATGCGTTGCTGCCAAATACAAATGTCGTTTGCGCGTTCCGCCTGACGGGCACGTTCCGGCAGATGAAAACGCGGAGTGTTCCGGCGCAGTCCAAACCTTATGTGCCGCTGTTGGAGGCCACGCGGCATCAGTCGGTGTTTGAACTGGGCAGCTGTCGCGGAACGGTCGTGGGTTTCCGCATGCCGGACTTTGTGAAAGGTATCAATGTGCCGGGTTATCACGCACACTTTCTGACGGCCGACCGGCAGGCGGGCGGGCACGTGCTGGAATTCACGCTGGACGAAGGCACGCTTGAACTCGCGGTCTGTTCGCAGATTGATCTGCGATTGCCAATCGACGGCGATACGTTGAAGGGGATTGATTTCAGCCGCGACCGAAGGATGGAACTGGACAAGGCCGAAAAGTGAAGTGAACCGCCAGCTTGAGTCACCTCAGGCGTAACCCATGCAGTGGGAATTCAACGCAAAGGCGCAAAGGCGCAAAGACGCAAAGTGGATACAGCGAAACCCGCAGACGGGCCTACGGCAATTTGCGCTCAGGAAATGGTGACTCCCATGACTGGCCGTTTCTGGGTTCTAAACTCTTCCGCCTTTGCGCCTTTGCGTTGAAAATTTTCCGCATAGATACGGCTCAGGCGACAGCATCAGGTATTCACCCGATAATTTCCTCCGAGCTTTCGCATCGCAGCGCGCGTTCCGTTCTGCGCATGCTGTTCAAATCGGAACAGGGATTTCGCCGGACATCGTCGTGTTTTCAAGCAATTCGCGGGTGGCAAAGTCCATGCTCCAATCCTTTATCCTATGAGCGCGAGCAGCACATGGAACGTTTCCGAATCTGAATTTCCGGCGAATGGTTCGCCGCGCGAAAAGCTGGTGTTCGCCTTGAAGTATGCGGCACTGGCTCCCACCGAAAGCGGCTGGCAACCCTGGCATTACCGGATGGAAGACACGCATCTCGAGCTGCTGGCAAAACAGAAACCGGAACTCGAAACAGTGGACCCGGACGGACGCGAGTTGTTGATCGGATGCGGGGCGGCATTGCAGTATCTGAAACTGGCGTTGAAACATTTCGGCTGTCTCGGCCGGGTGGCGTTGTTTCCCGACCTCGGCAAACCTTCCCTGGTGGCCAGGGTCCACTTCGGCTTTTGTCGCGAACGGGACGAGCGGGAAAAAATGCTTTTTGAGGCGATGAACGGCAGTCGCATCAACCACTCGCCGCTTGGATCAACTCCGGTCACTGAAACCATGCTCGCGGCGTTAAGTCACGCATCCGCGGGCGAACGGGGCTGGCTGGATTTTTTGCAAAGCGAGAGGAGCCGGCGGCATGTGCTGAAAATCACGTTGCCAGCCGGTCAAGCTTCGCGCGGGTCGCAACCATCTTTCGCGGCGGGTGGCCGCGCGGACGATTCCTGGAATATGACCGTTGAACCCACGCCTTCCGATTCCCCGGCGACTCTGGCTGTCGTAAAAACCAAGACGGACGACAAGCACGGCTGGCTCGAAGCGGGACAGACGATGGCTTGGACGGTTTTGCAGGCGCAGGCGCTGGGCCTGTCATGGGAATTTTTTGATCCGGTGCGCCGCCGGGAAGTGCGGGTGGCGTTGCGTCTGGGAATCGGGCACAAAGGTTTCGCGCAAGCCGTTCTGCGTTTTGGCCCGCTCACGACTGGTGAAACGGTTCGGTCGGACGCGCCAGCGACGGTTGCTGCGGCGTTCCGTTGAAGTCAGGCTGCCCGCCTTCGCGGGCCAGCCTTCATTCCTCCCCCGTCGCTTCACTCGAACGTGAATGCCCGCGTCTGTGCCTGTTCGTGCACGGTGGTGATGACGACGCTGTCGAGCGTGTTCGTGATGGATACGCTCTTCATTTTCGCAGCAACGAATTTTTCGCGTTCCGCGTTCAGTTCATTGATCTTCGCCTGCAGCGCGGCGCGCTCCTGCGACTTCTTTTCAACGAACTCTTTGCGCTCGGCGGGCGGCAATGCCTGCATCGCGGCGGGCAGATCGGACTCCTTCACCGCATCCAGTTTGAAATCCTGGTT
Source organism: Verrucomicrobiia bacterium (assembly GCA_035577265.1). Taxonomy (GTDB): domain Bacteria; phylum Verrucomicrobiota; class Verrucomicrobiia; order Limisphaerales; family UBA11358; genus UBA11358. The sequence goes on from DATLVR010000086.1 coordinate 9,388, forward strand.
CTTTGCGGCATCCACCAGATCCCAGCTGCCGTTGTTATAATTTGCCGAAGCCTTCGCCACCGAGCGCGCGACGAGCGCGCCGGACGACGCCACCGCGGCGGCGTTGCGATCCTGCATTTCCTGCCGGACGGCGCTCGCACCCCCCGCTCGCCCGTAAGCGAGATAGGTGCCGTTCAATTCACCGCTCAGCTTCGCAATCTCCCCGTCCTGCGGCGCTTCGATGTAGGCCACCGCGCGGTCTTGGTCAATGACGAGATATTTTCCGTCGCCGAGCCGCGCGCCATCACGCCACATCGTATCCACACCGGTGCGTTCATCACCGCAATGGATCGTGTTCACAATGATGCCGCGCGCCCTGGCCGACTTGCACGGGTCGGTGTAATCCACCGGGCCCTGGGTGAACGGCTCGTTGCCGGCGATGAAGATGGCCTTGTAAGCGCGTGACGAGGGGCTCCATTCCAGCCGCTCGAGCGCGTCCTTGATGACCCAGCCACAATATTCCTCGCCGCCATTGGTTCTCAGTGCGAACAGCTTTTCCGAAATCAGATCGAGGTCGGTGGTGAAGTCCGAGACCTTGCGGATCCAGCCCGCCTGGGCGGACAAGCCGTTGTTGCCGTATTCAAACAGCGCCACCTGCACCTCCGGCATCTCGCCATCCTGCCGCGCATGGTTGAACTCATTGATGATCTTCCACAACTGGCTCTTCGCTTGGCTGATCAGGCCGTCCATGCTGTTGCTCGTGTCCAGCAGGATGGCGACCTGCACGAGCGGTTTTTTGGTTTTGAATCGCGATTCATCCTTCGCCCCGGCGGTCGCAACGAGCGATAACGCAACCACGAACGTGAATATTTTCCAGAAACCGGCTTTCATATTTTCCCTTTTTGTTAAATTTGGTTGATAACAAGTCACGCTTCATTGGACGGAGGGTCGGGGAAAATGCTCCCGGAATTTTGCGCGGAACCTGTCTGAAAATTGTAGCGTCGGCCATCTTGCCTGACGTAGAGCCCGGGGCGTCCCGCCCGGCAGAAAAAAGCGTCGCCCCCGCAGTGCGCCTTCTATAAATGGGAGCCTTACCGCAAAGTGGATGGTTTTTCCGGGCGGCAAGATGCCGGCCTCTACGGCAGGCGGGACGCCGGCCGCTACATTTTCAGACGCGCTCGCAGGCGAAGTGTTGCCGGTTCTGTCAGTCGGTTGGGACGTTATTTGAATGATCTGGCTCGAACCACTGGGTAAGCGGTTTGAATCGGTGCGTTTTGAAATTCGGGACTGGCAGAATGAATCGGTGCGTGAGGCCATTGGGGAACATAATTTCAAAGTCGAGGTGCGCTGGCTGTCGGGCGGCGGCGATCCGGCCTGTTCGTGCTGGTGGCATATCACGGACATTTCGTTAGATCATGTGCGCCCGTCACCGGAATGGATACGCAGGGCGAGCAATTGCCACTGGCGAAAGAGTGCGAGACCGCAATTCGCAAACGGCTCAAGGAGCTGGCAAAACTTGACCTGAACTCCGATTCTAAACCGCTAATCTTCGCTGATCGTCGCTGATGACAAGCATTGCCCATGGTCACGCCTGTAAAAAACTTCCACCCCCCCATTTCCGATCCAAGCATCTCGGATTAGCGTTGATGAGCGAAGATTAGCGGTTCGTATTTCGGTTTTCGGGCTTACAGCTCATCGACCCGAGCAACTGGGATTGGTGGGCGAGGTGGCGGATTTGTTCCAAGCCGAACGCCTCAATGCTAGACCGACTTCACCAGCGATTTCCGCACCGCAGTCAGCAAGCGCGTGAGCGAAACCGGCCGGTGGTCTTTGGGCCACGGCTCGCCGTTCGTTCTCGTCCAGAACTGGCATTTGCCCGCAAAGGGAAGCCGTGTGAGTTGGATTTTGAGGTTTTTATTCCGGCGATAATCCTTGATGGAAATTCGCCAGTCCGCTTTCATAAACCCATGAAAATACCGGCAGTTGGAAAAGTCAACTGTGCACGATATCGTGCACGCACGTTGTCTAATCAATAATGTTAGGCCACATGAGCGCACCCACTACAAAGACACTGATTGTGCTGCTGGTGGTTTGCTTTGTCGGAGCTGCGGTGGTGATACCGGATTATTATCCTGCTCCGATGCCGGTTTTGGGTTCAGATGGTTTGCCGATTCACGGAGCCGACGGTAAGATTTTAGTTCACCGAGACATGGCGAGCTTTTACAGGATGATGATTCCCGGCTGGATATTTCTTTCTTGTGGCGCGGTTACTTTGGTTTGGTTGTTTGTCCGACTTTTGAGATTCATTTATGGACGATGGAAGCAACATACACCTGCGGCCCACCGCCCCGCCGGTGAATAACTTCGGATAACCTATATTATTCGTTCGGCGACCTAGCGAGCCATGAAAACATTCATCATCTTAGTGCTGTCGTGCGCGTCTCTTTTCGCCGGCGAGACTTTTGTTACTCTCAAATCAGGCGAGACGAACGGCGTTTCTTATGGCCTTTCTACTATCGTCAGCGATTCGTGGAGTGCCACGCACATGCCACCCTCGGATGACTTCGCAGATCTATTTTTGACACTCCGCAATGACAGTGCAAAATCCATGTCGTTTGGGGATATAACCGTCGAGGATTTCAGTGTTCGAGATGCAGAAGGTCAAGTGATGACGATTTATTTGCGGACTTCGCCGCAGGATGTCAAAGGCATACACAATGGTAGGGCCACTGTCATTCATCTGGAGGTGGCATTGCCGCACGCCCTGAAATCGCCGCAACCTTGGATGTTTCATTTCAAGGCCAAGCCCGATTTTGGTCAGTCATTGGATTTGACGATTAGCGGCATCAAAATACGACGACACTAGATTATGAATCGTTGGCCAACCAGTCGCTTATGCCAACGCCGGATGGCCGTCTCAGTTCCGCATTCGCGGCTTACATCACATGCCCGGCGTGGTTGAGTTCTGGTCTAGGCGGCGTTTACACCTATGCACACGTTCGAGCTGAACAAAATGATTGAGTCGCACGAGCCGCAGGCAGTCATCGACGCCCTCTTTGACCAAGCCTACCACGCCAAGGATTGGGAGACCAACCACAATGCCCTCACCAAAGGCGACCGGATGGTGATGTCAGTCACCACGTTCCTTGGAGAGATTTGCAATGGTGGATTCGATCAGTATTTCTGGAACGACGCAGGTGACTTCAGTTTCGACGCGGCAGAGGCACTCGAGGCTATCAGTGCGCCCGAGTATCGCGAGCTTCTCACCCGCGCCATGTCATTATTTCCCGATGGCGGTCCGTCCACCGACCGCCTCACGCGTCAGGACCAGCTTGAGGTTGTGCGGAGCAGTTCAGAGGGCGACGTTTGGGAGCAATTGGAGACAGCGTTTTGCCAGCGATATCACAACGACAGGGAGGAGTTGACACGCAAGCTTTTTGACTACATAAGAGAGCATCCAGATGTTTTTTCAGATTAACATAGCCATGATGCCTACAAGTCGCCGGAGCCAACGCCGGTTGGCGCTGGCAGTTCCGCTTCGCGGTCCACGGTTTCTGGTCCCGCGTAGCTCAGCTCTGGTCTAGGCGGCATCAAGATTTATGCACATGCACGTTGTGCTCGCAAATATGGGCGATATTCCAAATTGGCTATGGTGGGCGATGTTTAGCCTATTCCCATTCCAGCTCTTTCCTAGCGGGATGGAGTTGAGTGGTCATGGAGTCGTCGCGGCATCGTGTCAAGGCATAGCTTTGTTGGCGCTGTTGATTTTGACGATTTGTGTTTGGCGCTCACCCAAGCAATCGTTGACACTTAAGCTGGCTATTTTGTTTGTTGGTTATCCTATCGTCACACTGCTGACCAACATTATTCCATCATACATTTCAAAGATGCATTGATGACCCTCCATACCATGCGTTCATCATTCTTGAGCTATGCTGCACTGGTTTTTGGACTTCTAGGTGTAGTTTGCTTTTGTGTCAAATCTGCGCCTAACTGGGCAGGCTTCTTATGCTTTTTTATTTTTCTGTCATTGGATTTGCTTGTCAGCCTGCGAGAAGGAGCTATTTCGTCAAAGTGGGGACCATTTGGTGCTTGGTTTTACACTTACAGGCGTGACGAGTGGCCGACGTTATTTATGTGGTGTGCCATGATTCAGGGTTTGCTGGCAGTTGGTTGCCTTTTTATTTTTTTATTTTCATTATGAAGATCATGCCGATAGGGTGCACGACTGGCTGCGCCGATTGAGTTGGGACGCTCAAGGAAAAATCTGATACTACCCGAACAATTTCAGGCGATTTTGGACGATGCTGGAACAAGTCGAGATGTGGAAAATTTGGCAGGGCGGGCAGTCCTCTGCCCGCCGAACGCGTGGGTTTGCAACCTACGGCGCGCACGGAGTGACGCGCCCTACCCAGATTGTTTGTCATCTGGATAATTCCATAAACATTACAAGTCTGGTTTGGCCGGTAAACTTACGACCGGCCTCTCGTCTGTGCGAAAAGGCACGGCGGGCAGTCCCGCACCGTTGAAGAGCGTCGCCTTCGGGTTGGACTGCCACGCGTAGCGCACGAAGATTGGCCGGGGCACTTGCGGCGATGAAACAATGACCGTGTCACCCTCAATCCTGGCGTCCGCCCAATGCCATTCCCGGTCTTCACCGCAGACGGCGAATTCTTCCAACCGGTCGCCTTTGGCCACCAAGCCCCCGTCCGCATGGTCAAAATGGAGTTTCAACGCTCCGGGAATTTGCTCCGCCGAAACGAACTGCGGTCCCGAGCACGGAATTTTTTCACCGTAATATCCGGCCAGCGCCAGCAGTGCGAGCCGCTCGCCGACTTTCTTTTTATCCTTCGGATGAATGTCACTGGCGTTGCCAACATCAATGGCCAAGGCCAGCCCCGAGTTCGTCACGGTGCGCGCGGTGAAATCCTGCGCCTCGCGCAACTCCGCCCACCCATCGTCGCCGGGCGTGTCCTTGTGCGGCATGAACGCGGCGAGGCTCACGAGGTAAAACGGGAAATCGCCCTGCCCGAAAGTTTTCCGCCAGTCGGCGATCATCGCCGGCAGCAACCTCCGATACTGGGCGGCGCGGTCCGCATTGGCTTCGCCTTGATACCAGATCGCGCCGCTGATGGCTAAAGGCGCGACGGGAGCTATCATGCCGTTGTAAAGGACGGCGGGCATGGTCGGCCAGTTCTCGAAGCCGGCGGGCAGAGGATGTGGCGGGCGCGCGTCCACGCTTAGTTTGCCCTTCCATTCGCCCGCAAGCGGGATTTCGGTCCTGTCGCCCAGCACTAGTTTAAGCTGTTCGGGTTTCGATTTGAAACCGCCGTCGGGCTTCGTCTTGAACACACGGATGGTGATCACATTGGTGCCCGGCTTGAGAATGCCTTCACCAATGCCGTAAGCCCGCGGATTTTCGACCCATGAACTCGCGCCGACCCACCGGCCATTGATCTGCGTGGTGTCCATCCGCTCGATGATGCCGAGAAGAATTTTGGCGTCACCCGCCGGAAGCGGATCGGGCAGCACAACCGTTTTGCGGAAATAACAGACGGCGGGCGTCTCCGGAACGCCGAGTTCGCCAAAGCCGCCCGGAATCGTCATGGCCTGCCAGTCATGGTCGTCGAGACCGGGCGCGAACCACGCATTGTCCTTCTGACCGGCGTCGAACTCGTCATACCAGTGGGCGATGTAGTTGCCGTATTGCGGGCCGCCTTTGGCCTCGAGCCGCGCCATCTCGGCCAGCGTGGCGTCGAAATCCTTGAGCGGACGGAGCGCTTCGCTGCTCGTCCACGATTCCGCCGGCGTGCCGCCGACGCAATCCTGCACCAGCCCGATCGGCACATGAATGTCTTGTTGCAACCGGCGGCCAAAAAAGTAAGCCACCGCCGAGAAACCGCCCCAGCCATCAGCGCCGACGGTTTGCGGTGAACAGATTTTCCAGGAGCCTTGCGGAATCGCCACCGGGGAATAGGCGACCTGTTTATTGACCATGAACAAACGAATTTCGGGATGCTCCGCCGTCTTGATTTCGTCGAGCGCATTTCGAGCCTGGCCCAATCCGAATTCCATGTTGGACTGTCCGCCGCACAGCCAGACATCGCCCACCAGCACTTCATGGAATTCGACCTGTTGCGGCCCATCAATCGTGATGGTGTATGGACCGCCCGGGGCCGGTGGCTGGATGGCCAACGCCCAACGCCCGTCGTTTTTCGTCACGGTCTTCACCGTCTGGCCGGCGATGGTCACCCGGATCTCCTGCCCAGGGCTGGCCCATCCCCAGATCGTATTTGGCTTTCCCCGCTGCAGCACCATGTTGTCGCCAAAAATCGGGCTGACCAACGGCAAGGGTTTTTCCGCCGCCACGACGGAACAGCCCACGACGATTGCAGCCAGAAAGCCGCAAAGAGTCCGGGCATTCATGATCTATTTCGCGCCGGCCAGAAAGGCCGGTGTGCCGGGAGGTTTGGAACGCAAATATTTTGCCGCCGCTTCGGTGCGGCAGCGAACGTGAAGTTTTTCGTAAATGTGCATCAAGTGCGTCCGCACGGTGCCGTTGCTGATGAAGAGGCGCGAGGCGATTTCCTTGTTCGGGCAGCCCTCCGCCACGAGCGCGAGGATTTCCATCTCACGCGAGGACAATTGATCCGTGTCGTTGGCATCCGGCGATCGGGCGTCCTCCATGAATGACCGCACCACCATGCGGGCAATTTCGCTGGTCATCGGCGCGCCCCCGGCGCGAACCTCGGCAATGGCCTCGAGAATCTCGCTTTCGTCGGAACGTTTCAAGACATAGCCGCACGCGCCCGCCTTGAGCGCCTGGAAAATCATTTTGATGTCCTTGTAAACGGTCAGCATGATGACCTGCAGGTCCGGCATTTTTTCCCGCAAGCGCGCGGTGCAGGCGATGCCCGATTCGCCCGGCAGGTGGATGTCCATCAGCACGACGTTGGGCTTGTGCGCGGGGATTTCGATGACCGCCTCCTCCGCCGACGCGCAGGCGCAAACACAGCGATGCCCCGGCGTCGCGCCGATCATTTCCGCAAGGTATTTGCGCAACGTGGCGTTGTCTTCAACAATGGCAACTTTCGTCATCAAACTAACTATTGGTTCCAGTTGTGCCGGCATGTCATCTTTTTCCCGTTGCGGAATGCAACCAGGCTGGATGACACCTTAAATCCACCGGCGGACATAAGACATACGTCAAACGTCGTATTTAATTTTTCGCGTCAGGCCTCGCTCCGCCTGACGCAACCAACGGCAGGCTGATTTTCACCGTCGTGCCGCCGCCCAGGCGTGATTCGACCGTGCAATTGCCGCCGATTTTTTCCAGCCGGGCGGAGAGATTTTTTAAGCCATGCCGGTCACTTTCCGGCACACTTTCAAACCCTTTGCCGTTGTCGGCGACTTCAATCTCCAGGATTTCATTGGAAACCGCCATCCGAAACTCCACCTCCGAAGCCTCCGCGTGGCGCACGATGTTGTTTAACGACTCTTTCACCGCCAGGAGCAGATCGTGCCGCACGCGGCCCTCCAGCGTAATTGGCGGAAAGGCGACCGGAACCTTGAAGCGGCAGGCCACGCTGGTATGTGAAAAAAACTCATCGGCGTAACCGCTCAAATAATCGGCCAGCGACTGCAATGAGTTGTCCTCCGGATCGACCGCCCAAACGATGACATCCAGCGCGCTGATCAGCCCGCGCGCCTTGCCGGCGATGACTTTGAACAAATTGGTGTGGCTGGCTTCCGTGGTCGGCGGGCGCTGGCCGGTGCTGGCGAGCACGCTGATTTCGGTGAGGCTTGAACCGAGGTCGTCGTGCAGGTCGCGGGCGATGCGCGAACGCTCCGTTTCGAGGGCGTGGCGTTTTTCGACTTGTTCACGCTCGCGGGTTTCGCGCTCCAGCTGCGCGGTGCGTTTTTCAACCAGCCGGCGCAATTGCGTGATCCAAACCGAGGCAAAAATCAAAACCATGATCAGGACCGCCACAATGATGAGCAGCCGTTGCAACGTCCACCACGACGGTTGCGATAAAACCTTGATGTCCGCCGGGGAGTTCATAACCAGTTCAAACGTGTCGGTGCCCGCCTCCTGGCGCGGGTTGCGTTCCTGCCTCAAATAAATGCCATCCAGCTCCAGCCGGCTGCCGGCGCGCAAAGACAATCGCGCGGCATCGCCGGCGGGCAGGCGGGCCAGAAACAAATGCTGGCCTGATTGCATTTCCAGAACCGGCTGGCCATGTTCGAGGTGCCAGCCGAGCAATTTCCCTTCGACACTGATGCGGGTGGAATCCAAATTATCCAGCGCCAATTCGGATTCTTTTGTCGTTTTTGCCGCTGGCAACGCGGCTTCGCCGGTCTTTCGGAGAATAACTTCGCGCAGCAGCAACGTCGTCCGGCCGATGTCCGGATACCCAACCGCTTCGACCCAATCACCGGGGTGGAAATCTGTTTTTTCCGAAGGCAACAACCGAAGTCCCACGCCGCCATCTTCAAGAAAAATCTGTGTTTCGTCAGCGTAACCGATTTGTCCGCGCACTTTCACGCGCCGGAAAGCGGTGGCTTGGGCATCAAACAAGCGCAGTTCGCGCGGCGTTTTGACAACAGCATCAAATGGGTCGCTGGGGGCGGGGGCATCCACACTGATCGTTGCGTTGCGCATCATCACACTGCCCACGCGCACTTCGCGGGTTTCCGCGTTCCACATGGCATAAAGCACCCCGCGAATACGGGCGACGTTTTTCTCAAACGATTTAAGCTGCGATTCTTGACAGCCGTCCAGGAGAACTTCCAGCCGGCCTTCCGGCAAAAGCAGCGAGACTTTATTGCTTTGCACGTCGGTGACCAAACCTTGCAGCTCGGCCCATTGAACATCCTTGCTGCCATTGAGCAATTCGGTCCAGGTGGGGCGCGCTGGCTCAGGCAGCCGCCCTTCGCCAAGAATAGTCACTTTGTCGGCGATGATGACCGGCGCGAAATCGCCCGCACCGCTATGCCCTTCGACTTCCAGAAACTCTGCGAACGCCACCGACTGGTTGGTGATGGAATCCAGGTTTACAAAAATTCCCCGGGTATCGTCCTGGATGGACATCCGCCGATCGAAGGCGGAATTTCTTGCGTCCGTGGCCACTCCTCGAACCCGCACCGGCAAAGCGCGGCGGGCCTCTTCGAGGGGCAGACTTTGCACCTGGTTAATCGAAACCACCGCAAGTGGCGGCTGGCTGCTAAATGAATTTTTGACCAATTCAATTTCCCTCGAACTGGCCACCATCAATTTGTCAAAAACAACATGCTGGCCCACCGCCAACACCCCTCGTCCGATGCCCGTGACTCTGACTTGGGCGTTCCGCAAACGCAATGGATCCAGATCAGCCGCATCCGCCACTTTAACCAAAATTACATCGTGATCCGAGCGCAGTTCAAATTCCAGCCCCCGGCCGCTTTTTGAGATAAAACCCACTCGTCCCCCAATGGTCACCCAGCGCCGCTCCGACAAGCTGCCCATTGCATCTCCGTAAGATCCTGGCGTGGCAACCGGAACATTCGTGAAGCCCGCACGGATAACTGGCAATTCCGGCTTGCCAAAATACAGCAGGCTCCCGTCATCTGATCGCGTCCGGAACTGATATTGACCATCCTCAGGCGCCTTGAAGAAGCCGGCGTAACGGATGCCAACCATTTCGTCATGCGTTCGAAATCCCAGATCAAAGTTTGTCACGATTCCGACCTTTGTGGGCTGAAGCAAATTGAAGTCCGGCATCATCTCCCAATACCCTTCGTAATCCTCTGCCCGCAAACCTGGCAAAAAATTGGTGCCGCCAGACTCATCCACGACGGCGTGCCATAAATTTGACGAACCAATACTTTGCACCGGCGCATTGGAAACCGAACACAACACCTCCAGGGCGAACTCACGCAGATGATTAAACCACTCCAGTTGTATCGGATTTTGGCCGGCCTTCAGTGTGATACTGGCGACACATGTTCGCCCAGTTTGAATGCCATCGTTATCCACAACCGGCGGTGCGGAAATCTGAACACCCATGTCGCGTTTGCGCAGCAAACAAGATTCGCCTTGGATGCGAACTCTCTCTCCCGGTTGGATCTCCCGCTCAAAACTTCCCATTTCCAGCAGTTCAACACCGGAACCGTCCTGCACAATCAACGCACCTGTCCCGGGCCGGCTCGCGGCGCAGACAGTCACTTCCAGTCGAACATCGCGATTCGTCCGCTGCAGGAGATTCAGCACTTGGGTCAACTGTTGAAGATTGGTGATCGTCTGCGCGCGGGCAGAAAAAGCAGCCATCATCAGCAGCAACAACATAATAGCCCGAAGAAAGAATCCTCGTCCGGGCGAGATGCTTTTATCATGGCTGGGCACAAAACAATCTTAGTCGAATGGACCGCCCACCGACAATCACGAATCAAATACACTCTACCACGGTGCGTTTTTTCCGTGATTTTAGGTCAGTCATCCGTGCGAAACGGCACTGCGGGCAGACCGGCGGCATTAAACGACAACTTACGCTTCATGTTCTCATTTTATAAATGGCCCACCGCACTTACGCGCACGCCATGCAGCGGGCTGGCGCGAAAAAAACGATTAATGCGGAATTTTTATCACATGAGATCATGGATATTTTACGGCAAAATTATCTGATAGCAGGCGCTGCCATTGGTGGCGGAAACGTCCGTGAACACCGCCATACGACAAATGACCTATCAAAGCGACCGCCGCGCATTTTTTTTTGGGCTTAGGAACGCGTCTTCAACTTAAGCACCACAATGCTGTGTGGTGGCAGCGTGTAGGTGAAGATAGGTTTGATATCGCGCACGCTGGTCGCGACCGGCACGACATTCCGCGGATGGCTGATCGAATTCGTATCTTCCGGGCATCCGGCCAGAGTGATCGCTTCGGCCTGGGGATGGAGCGAGGCGACGCCCTTGATTTCAATGCCTACTGATTCCGCGGTCAGCTGCGGGTTCACCAGCTTGACGATGATCTCTCCCGTCCGGCTATCGCGCGTAGCACAGCCTTGAACGGAAGTGTCTGATGAAGCCGTTCCAAGAATTTCGTCGCCAACATTCCGGCTGAACATCTGGAAGGCATAATAGCTCGGCGAACCGTAGGCCGAAATGGCGTCGTAACCGATCATGTCCGGCCGCCATTGACGCGCGCCGGGATTCACGTTCACGAAGAGCGGCGCATAGCACTGCATGAGGATGATGTCGGCGTTTCGCTCCATTGCTGCCATGAAGGCCGCGTCACCGATGGCAGCCTTCATGGTGGGCGTGGGCGGCTGTTTGCGCGCACCTGCATCCCAGGGTTTGATCGCGCCGTCCTCGTGCGCGGCCCATTCGCCGACGAAAATTTCCGGGCCGGCGCGGTCATATTTTTTGGCGTAATCCGGGGACATTTGGAGGAACTCGTCCGTGGACCGATAGTAATGTTCGTCAATCATGTCCGGCTTGCGGCTGTGAACGCGCAGTTTATCCGGTTGTTCGTTGCCGACGCTGGAAATGGTTTTGAGTTGTGGATACCTGGCCTTGATCGCGTCGTGAAATTGCGCGAAACGTCCGTCGTAGCTCAGCGACTTGTCAAACCAGTCTTCGTTGCCGATTTCGACATAGGTCAGATTGAACGGGGCCGGATGACCATCTTTTGTGCGTCGGGCACCCCACGGCGTGTTCGTGTCGCCGGTCACATATTCAATTTCCTCGAGCGCCTCCCGCACGAAGGGTTCGAGATCGGGGCCGGGATTGACGTGGTCCCCTTTGAGCGAGTAACCCGCATACACCGCCAGCACGGGTTCGGCCTTCATGTCCTCGCACCATTCCAAGAATTCCAAAAGCCCCATTCCGTCCGTCGAGCGATATCCCCAAGGGCACGGATGACCGGGACGTTCCTCAATCGGGCCGATGGTTTTCTTCCAATCAAACCGGGTGTCAACCGTCTGGCCTTCGAGATAATTGCCGCCGGGAAAACGCAGGAACTTCGGGTTCAAGTCCACGAGCATCTGCATCAGATCTTTGCGCAAGCCGTTCGGACGATCGTTCCACGTCGGCGGGAAAAGCGAGACCAGACCAAGCCAGACGGTTCCGGGCTGATCCAGCGTAATGAGAAAACGCGCGCTGGTTGTCGGCGTGACTTTGCCGGTTTTCAGCGTCACTTCGCAGTGATTCCACTCCGGGTTGAGTTTGGTGATTTTTCCCGAGGCGTAAACGGTGCGTCCATCGTCACTCACAATCGAAACCGTCAGCGGCCCGGAAAAACCGGACGCGGCCTTGATCCAAAGCGAGGCTCGATAAGGTGTCTTGGGCTGCACCGGAATGCCCCAATAGCCGCTGTTCGCCACGCCAGCCGGGTGATTCTTCGCCGCCTGGATCACGGTCAACCGCAAGCTCGTCGTGAGCTTGTCATTGAGTGGGTTCGCCGGGTCGAGCGCGATGGCCGCGGCGGTGCCATCGCCATCCACCACCGACCAGTAAGCCGGCGCATTAGTGTCGTCCAGAAAAGCGCGGTTCCGGATCAGCTCCGCATAAAGCCCGCCGTCGTAACTGTGATTGATTTCCTCGGTCATCAGGCCGCAAAAAATCGGGCTGACTTTTCCAGTAGGCTGGCCTGCGTCCACCGTAAACGTCGGGCCGTCTGCGAGACAGTTGGCCACGGCCATTGCGCAAATCAGCAATGCAGAAAGTTTCTTCATGATGTTTAATTTTTTTTAAATATGGTCTTGACGGAAGTCATTCCCGCCTTCAAGCCATCAGCTTTTGCAGTCAGTTTGATCGTCCCCCTTTGCCCGGCTTTGCCGCGCACAATGACCAGGCAAAGCCCGTTGAAAGCTTCGCGGTCGTGCGCCTGAAATGATTCAAAGCTCGTCGGGTCGCCGTTGTCCGTGGCAATGATTTCGCCCGGGCCTTCAATTTCAAAGTGTATACGATTATCCGCACGCGGCGCTGTCACCCCATGTTGGTCGGTCATGGTCACGGTGATGAAGGCCAGATCGTTCCCGTCCGCACTAATCGTGTCGCGGTCAGGTTTCAATTTCAGTTTGGTGAGTTCTCCGGCGGTTTTCACTTCGTCCGTCGCCCAGACTTTCCCGTTTTTGTAGGCAACCACTTTGAGCGTTCCCGGCTGATACACGACATCGTCCCAGCGGAGGCGATACTCAAATTCGCCCTTCTTTTTTCGGCCCAGAGATTTGTCGTTGAGGAACAGCTCCGCTTCATCGCCGGAGGTGAAGACGTGAACCGGCGTCAACTGCCCAACACGTTCCGGCCAGGTCCAGTGGGGCAAAATGTGTGCCATCGGAAAATCCGGCCGCCAGCGCGATTGGTAGAGATAGAACCGGTCCTTCTTGAATCCGGCCAGGTCAATGATTCCGAAATACGAACTGCGCGCTCCGTAGTAGGGCGTCGGCTCGCCGAGATAATCCCAACCGGACCAGACGAATTCACCGGCCACAAACGGATGCCTGTCCTGCGCGGCAAACACCTTATCCGCGGACGATCCGAAGTCCGCCGCGTAAAGCTCGTAGGCACTGACCTGTTGCCGCTTTGAATCGCCACCCGAGCCATTCTTGACCGGAGCGCTGAGGCCATTGAAGATGGGGAACAGATATTCCCCGCGTGAACTCAATGCTGCGGCGGATTCCGTGCTGACAATGACCTTGTTGGTGAATGCCGCATGGAAGGCGGGATATTGCGGCGGCGTGCGAATCCCTTTGACCTCGTTGGTTGGCAGCGCGTCACGGATGCCCTCACCTTGGTAATTCAGCCCGATGACGTCCACGACGGTGGGCAACGGCATGTTGGGCTTGGCATAATTCATCGCCGTGGTCGTGCGTCGCGTGAGGTCTTCGTCATGCGCGATGTCGGAGAGTCGTTGCGCCACTTTCGCGCCCGCCTCACCGGTGTATTGCTCGCCAACTTCATTGCCAACGCTCCAAATGAAAACCGAGGGATGATTCCGGTCGCGGCGGATGAGCGCGCGCAAATCCGGTTCGGACCAGTCCGGGAAGATGAGGTGGAAATCCAGCGGTGTTTTCTTCCGTTCCCAGCAGTCGAAGATTTCGTCAATCACGAGAAAGCCCATCTGGTCGCACAGTTCGAGCAATTCGGGCGCGGGCGGATTGTGGCTCATGCGAACGGCGTTGCAGCCCATCTCGCGCAACTCCTCAAGCTGCCGCTGTGCGGCGCGCACATTGAAGGCTGCACCCAACGCGCCAAGATCGTGATGCTGATTGACGCCCCGGAGTGGAATGCGCTCGCCATTAACGAAAAGTCCCTTGTCGGGATCGAACCGCACATCGCGAATGCCGAAGCGGGTTTCGTAAACGTCCAAAATCGTATGTAGCGGCATCTCGGCAGAGCGCCGCAAATCTTCGCTCGGTAAAATGGCGGTGCTCTGCCGAGACGCCGCTACGGTCGTCACCGCAACATAGCGGTTCGGCTGCTGTGTTGGCGGCGGCCCCCAAAGTCTGGGATTGGCGACGTTGCCGTTACCTTCGACGACGGCGCTTTGGCCCGGCTGAATCTGCAAACTTACCGGCGCTATCTTCGCCACGGCGGTGCCGGTCTGCTTCCCTTTTATATCCAACAAAAAGATTTCTGTCGCGACGCTGACGTTCGCCGGCTGCTTGGAATCGTTGTCCACTGTGATCTTCAAATTCACCGTGGCGCATTCGCGCGAAACCTCCGGCGTGGTCAGTTGCGTTCCCCACTGACCGACGTGGACTGAAAACGTTTTGGTCAGCCAGACATTGCGATAGATTCCGCCGCCGGGATACCAGCGCGACGAGTCGGGCGGATTGTCCAAGCGGATTGACAATAGGTTCTCGCCACCCGGCACAACATATGGCGTGAGGTCAACGCGCCATGACGCGTAGCCATAGGGCCAGCCGCCGACGAGGTGGCCGTTCAGCCACACCATCGCGTAGGACATCGCACCATCCACATCGAGGAAGATGGATTTGCCCGCGTCGCTCGCCGGGATGTCGAGCTGCTTGCGATACCAGCCGATGCCCGGACTCGGCAGGCGACCCATGCCTCCGCCCACGCCATTACCCCAGCCGGTGTAAAACGGCCCTTCAATTGCCCAATCATGCGGGAGGTTCACGCTTTGCCATGAACGATCATCGAAGCCGGGCTGCGTATAGGAAACATTCGTGGCGGCATTTGCGTCAGGGCAGGCATGGCGCATGGCCGGATCTTTGATGAACGCGTTTCCGGTGGGGAGAATCCACCGCTTGAGCACAAATCGATTCGTGGCCGCGATCTTTTCCGCTTCAGTTGGTTCGGTGTCCGCCGCCTTATCGTCTTTTTTATCTTTCACCTCGGGACGCACGTCGTAAATCAAACCGGTAGAATCTCCGTTCGGGTCGCCCTTGGTGAACCGCCAGTGGTCATTAATGGAGATTCGCTCACGTGGCGTCGCTTGAATCGGCAAAGCCCCGGAAAGCAGCTCTTGGCCCAAGATGAGTGCCGCCACAGTCAGGAGTTTGATTGTGTCCTTCATGGTGTGCGCAGCGGGGTTGGGTCAGTTGCTCGTCGCTTCGGAAATTGCCGGAATCGGCGGCGCTTTGATATAGGCGGAAACCCACTTGAAAAAGGCCGGCCAGTTCGGCGTCACGTCATGCCCGCCATCATGCTGTCGCCAGGCCAGATCTCCGCCGATCAATTGATTGACCGGCGGCATGGGATCAGTGAGATAATCGCCGGGGGTGCCAAAATCTTTTTTACCGAGGAGCCGGTAAACCGGCCCGGCCAAAACGCCGGCCATGAAACTGCCGTGCGCGTCCACCCATTTAGCATCACCGTGTTCGACAACTCCGTAACTGATGAAGCACGGACGCGGCGCGCACATCGCGATCAGTTCATGTGCATCCACCGGCAGATCGGCGGCGGTTTTCAACGGCTCGGATGCGCCATATTTGATGAAGTTTCCAGCCATCCAATAATACTCGCCCCCTGCGAGATTCTCGACACCTTCGCCGAAAATATGCCGATGCAACTTTGCTCCGCCTTCGCCAGAAGAACCGATCAACCCCACCGCGATGCGCGGTTCAAAGGCTTCGGTCACAATTGCAGCCTTGCCGTAGCGGGAGAGTCCCTCAATGCCGATTTTATTCGTGTCCACCATGGAATCCGGATTGGCTGCGAAATAATCAATCAACCGGCTGACGCCCCATTGCCACGCCCGCAAGGCACCCCAATCATCCGGCTTCCGCGGCTGACCTTTGTTCACCAAGCCGATGATGCCCGAAGTCAGCCGATTGTTATCGGGTTGAAAGCTGGTGGGAACGATCGTGCCATAACCCCAGCCGTTGGAAATAGCGAGACCATGCCACGCCGGTTCGCCGCTAAAGCCACCTCGCCTTCCCGACGCGGCAATGGCTGCATTAGTGCCCGGAGCATTGGTGCCGGGACGATTCAGCGCGGCCACAGAATTACTGCGAGATCCGCCAAACCCGAAGCCAAATTCAATCATGATCGGCACGGGGGCGGCCGCCTTGGCAGGAACCGTGAAGTTTGCCTGAATGTCCACGGTGATGTTGGTATAGCCGCTGTTGTCAACATGACCGATCAAGGTCTTGGTCACCGTGGGAATGCCACCGTTGGTTCCGGGTGTCGTGGCGGTCACCTCCCAAGTCACCTTCGGCACATTGGCCGGAATCCGGCCATAAATTTCACGCTCGAAATCTCCCTGAATTTCAGCGCGCCGCGCCGCCCATTGCTCCAGCTGCGTCACTTTCGCGCCGTCATTCATCGTCAACACGTCCGGCAGGCTGTTCGTGTAAGGGTTTGCCGTGGCTTCGTTGAACGTGTCTTGCTTGTTCGGATTCGGACCGGGCCGCAATTTTTTCACTCCCAACTGATCCATCATGTTCTGATGGTCGTCAAAAGATCCGGACGCGGATTGGGCCAGTGCAGAAGCAGCCATCAGAACCAGCATCCAGCCACCAAACCCGCGGCGAATCCAAGCCGCCAATTCACAGGCCCACGGCGTGGCCGGACGGCAAACCGGAACGAACTTATTTGGTGTTGTGAACATATATTTGGTCTTTCTATTGAGTGAACAGATTGAGATCGATCGCATCGGCCATCGCTTTGTAGCCGAGCGGGTTCAGGTGCAACCAATCGTTGGCATTCACACCGGGGTAAAACGCCGCTTGAAAATTTGTCAGCGTCACCGGATCACGCACTGCGGCGTCGAAATCAATCACGCCGTCAAAAACCGTGTTGGTGCGGAACCACGCGTTGACGAACTGGCGCTCTTGTTCGTGAAGCGTGGTGTAATACCCGTTTCCGCCGAAGGGTGTGATAGTCGCACCATACGCGCGGAGGTTCCGGGCGTGGGCTTTGTTGGCAAACTGGATATAGGCATTAACCAGGTCTGTGGCGGTGGTCATGCTGCTGGATCCACTGCCGATGTCGTTCACGCCTTCAAACACGATCAGGTAGCGCACGCCATTCTGATTGAGCACGTCGCGGTCAAACCGGTTGATCGCCGCCGGACCAAGTCCGCCGAAGATGGCGTTTCCGCCGATGCCCATGTTAGCCACTCCGACGCCCGCGGTCGGCGCGTTGGCAGCCAGACGCTGGGCGAGGATATCCGGCCAGCGGTTGTTGCCATCAGTGGTCGAACCGCGCCCGTCCGTGATGGAGTCGCCCAGCACTGCGATGGTCCTGCTGGAATTATCGCCCAGCACCTCGATGCCGGTGATGATATACCAATGCGTGGTCTTGCTCGCGGTCGGCAGGCTCGCCACCGAGACGGCGTTGTTCGCGACGATGAATGACGTGGTGCGCGAACCGGGATGGCCGGTGATGGTTGTCGCCGAAATGTCTCCGAAACGAATGCTCACGGCGACATCCGCCAGCGCGGGCAGGTCAAATTCGACGGGATCGGAAAACAGCGTTTCACCGCGTGGAATGACGACTTCTGCCGCGCCTTGAAACATGAGCGACTTGTCCGTGGCAGGATTGATTTCACCGCTGCCCGCGCTGCCTTTTCCAACGGCGAGCGCAGCGTGCGCGGAGCGGATGGTTACGGCGTTCGTTCCAAAAGTGTTGGAGAAACGGACGCGCAAATTTTTCCCGCCGACGGTCGTGCGGACGAACTGGCGCAGCGTGCTTTCCGCAAGCGGCGCGGGCGGCAGATTGCCGGGTTCGGTCAGTTGCGGCGCAGTGCCCCAAGTGGTGACCCAGTGGCCGTCCGCTGCGAAAATATTTTGCGGGGCGCAGCAGAGATTCAGCACCGTCAAGAGACCAGTTAAGATAAATGCTTTCGAGAAGTTCATGTTGATTCTCTCTTCAGGGCACGTAGGAGCGATAAAGGCGAGTTGTTGTTGTTCGTGAATGGTCATGCGACATTCGCATTGGCGACATTGCGATTGCAAGGAGGTCGAAGGCAAAGAGGTCAGGCGGCACCGTCTCACCCGGTGAGATGATGCTTCCGTGCGCGCCGCGAAACGTGTGCCGGCAAACCACGGCGAAGCGCAGATGCCCGCGCATGGTCTTGCCTTGGATGATTTCAGCAGCAGCGGCGTGTTTGAACGCAAGCGAATTGCGGAAACCAGGGGCTTCGCCTTGGATTTTTGAAATGTCCCTGAAAACAGGTGCCATGATAAAAGATTTGAAATTTCTTAAACCGCCAGTTCGACTAAAAATTGCCAGCTTTTGAATGGCCCGCCGCTCCGGATTTTACAAAAAAACAGCCGCCGCCAAAACTGGCAGCGGCTATTAATTTAACACCAACTAGTCGGGGATGAATTATTTTTTCCGGCGGCGGGCCATAAAGGTGCCGACCAGCACGCCCAAGCCGAGCAGGCTCATGGAAGCAGGTTCGGGAACTGGTGCGGCGGCATAAACCGCCAAAGCACCCGTTCGCACTCCACCAGCCAGACCCAGCGCACTAATCGTTGTCCTTGCCGTGGTGTCATTGGCCGTGCCCATCATCTGGCCTTGTGTATCCACTTGACCACCGCGATACCACTGCAACTGGCCCGCCTGAGCGGCTGTCGTCCAGATCTCGAAGGCATAGGTGTTGCCACTTACCAGTGAAACCTGGTCGGAAGTGCCGGTGTTGTCGAAAATAAACGTGTCCTGGGCGGAGTTTTGTCCGGCCAGCGTAAAGGTAAATCCACTGCCACCACCCAGGAGATTGACGCCAGGCGTATAGCTTGCACCCGTCGTGTTAAGCGAAACACCAGTCACATTGAACAGTCCAATCTTAATCGTGGGGGTCGCCGTGCCACCGGAAGTTCCCAACACAGCCGTTATGGCGGCTAAATTGAAACTCGAACTCGGGGTAAAGGTCTCGCTTAGGACGACAAAGCTCGCTCCGCCACCGGCACCGACATTTCCCTGAGCCGTGGTGCCAGTATTTGGCGCAGCCAAAGAAGTATAATTCAAAGTAGAACCAACGAGTGTCGCCCAAGAGCCTCCAGCGACGCTGACCGAAGCGTTTCCACCGACCAAACCTGCGGGTGATGTTTCACACAATGCTAACAAAGCGCCGCAAAAGGTTAACGTTTTGATACTGTTTTTCATAATGAGGTTGTTTATTGGCTGTCTATTTTCCGGCTGAATGAGTTGGAATTTATCATCCACCGCCATCGGATGGAATAGATGAAACTATGATTCGCATGGATAATCCTATTAGGGCTTTAGGGTGCGGTAAAAACGGACGGGGAGGTTTGTTGCGGTCAGATCCGTGTTTGTCCAAAGGCCGTTCAATCCAGCGACGAAATTTGTTCCGCCATTGAGATGGTTGGTCAGCGTCAACCAATACACCGGCGGCACAAGGTTTGTCGCCGCCTGCAGCCAGTAATAATGGTTGGCCAGCCCGGAGAATACCATCGTCGGATTGCCATCGCCCGCCATCGTGATGCTTACGATGGACGGCCTGCCGTTGTCGGGCGTGATGGCGATGGTGAAATTTTTCTCGAACCATAACCCGCTCTGGTCGGTGCTGCGGATACGAATGGCCTGGCTGGTCTGGAACTGGTGATTGAAATGGGTGGCGCTGTAGAGCGTGTTGTTCGTGATGGTGAAAGCGGCATTGTCGGCGCCGCCCGCCCCGTTGGTCAGATTATAAGTGAAGGTGTTGCCGCTGTCGGGATCGGCCGTGCTAAAATTCCCGATGACTGTTCCTGGCGGCTGGGTTTCCAAAATAGAATTGTTGGAGAGCAAAACATTCGTCGGCGCACCATCAGCCTGGCCGACAAAGGTGACGATGCTCATGGCGGGCAGAACATAGGTGCAGGTTGAATTGGTCACGGCCATGCTGGACTGGCTGGCAAGCGAGAGGTTGCTCGAAGTGATCCACGGTGTGAGCACGGTCGCGGCGGTGAAATTTGTGAGATTGAAGACCTGGGTCACGGTCGTCGAACTGGAATTGATGGCGACGATGGCGAAGCGTGGCGAGAGGGAATCTTTATAGGCACTGATCAGGGCGCTGCTGGTATTGCTCGCATCCATCCGGTAAAAATCCGGACGCACGAAACGGGAAAACTGGCCAAGCGCATACATGCGTTTGGCGGGGATGCCGTTGGTGTCCGCCAGCCCTTCATTGCTTGGACTGCTGGCGCCGTTCTGGGCCGCGATCAACCACCAGTAATGCCAGGCGTTGGCCTGCGCGGCGGTCAGAAAAAGATGGATCCGCCCGGCCCAGTAAAGCGCGTTGTTGATGCTGCTGTCGCTGCCCGAAAGCATGGCGACCTCGGTTTCCCACCGCGCCCTCCCGTAACTGTTGATGACTGCCGGCGTGGTTTGATCACCGGCGCCATTGTCCGCAACGTAATTATGATTGGCCACAATGGAGACGTAGTTGGAGGTGCTGTCGCTCATCGCCGCCGCCACGAGATTGGAGGGATCGGTCCAATTCTGGCTTTCGGGCAGCATGATCTTGGTCGCGGCGACATTGCTGGCGACCAGCGCGTTGTAAAGATAGGGAATAAAGTCGTGGAACTGTTGCGCCGACCAGTTGCAGGATTCATAGGTGGTCACTTTTGCGTCGGGCTCGTTTTGCAGCGACAGGGCATACAGGCTGACATTGTAGGTGCTCTTCATTCTGGCAACGTAGCCCGCGAGTTGGTTGGCGTAGGCCTGATAGTTCGCCGCGTTGCCCGTAAAGCCGCCGCCGTTGACATTGCCGTTGCTTTTGAAGATGGCGGCCGGACTCCAGGGCGCGCTCCAGACTCTGGCGCCGCGCGCCTGCGCCATTTGCATGAGACTGTTCTCCACGGTGGTTGCGCCAGGGGCGATGCGGGTGCGCAGCAAGGAAAGCCCGATGCCAGAATAGGCAAAATTCGTCTTGCCGTCGTCGGAGGTGCCGGTGCCGCTGTTGGTCGAAAAGAACATGTCGCCGTGCGCCGTGGTCCAGGTGCTCCGCCAGGCCGATGACGCGCCAAAGCCGTCAATGCGTTGATAGACGTTGTTCCAATCCACGGTGCATTGGCCATCGGTGCCGGCTGTGCTCACCGCCTGCACCAGAAAATCATCCGCAAAGTAAGCGGCATTCGTGCTCGTCGGCACTTCCAAATAAATCGTCAAACCCGTGAGCGTGCCGGAAACCGTCAATGTGTATTGGCCGGCGAGCTGCGTCCAGGCTCCGGCCGAAACCGTGCCGGAAGCGATGGCCGAGTAAGCCGTCCCGTTCCCGTCCGTCTTTTGCGCCGTGACTTGCATGGTCTGATTCGCACCGCCCGCCAGCCTCACCCACACCGAAACGGTGCAGGTCTGGCCCGGTGTGAGAACGCCTTGAAAAGACTGCGCAATTCCCATGTAGCTGGCCGTGCGATTGGTTACCATGCCGGCGAAACTGCCAGAGTGAACCTGGCTGGACTGCGCAAAAATCGTCGGCGAACCGAAAGCGAACCAACCCGCCGTGGTGCCGGTTTCAAAGCCAGGATTAGATGAAAGCTCCTGCGCACCGACAAATCCGGTCCCAAGAAATAATCCAAGGATCAGGACACACTTCGTATTCAACCAGTTTTTTTTAAGTCGGCTGGGCCGGATAGTCATGGATGGAGTTTTTTGAACGATAATTGTATATTTTGAATAGTGTTCCATCAAATCCCTTGTGATTTGCGCCAAAACTGTCCGGCCAGCGAGCAATCAGAACGCTAAATCATGCTTTTGATTATTTAATTCTAAATTTCATTAAAAAGGCGGCGCCGGTTTTCCAGCACCGCCTTTGTTTCAATATATTTAATATCAGCCCGGCGGATTAACCACATCAGTTGACAGCTGGAAGAAGGCTTTAGGCGCAATCTGACCACCTATGCTGCCGTCTACAGTTGGCAAGCAATCGGGAGGTAACAAGATCCACATGTTAGGACCAAATTGAGATGGGATGCCACGGGGAGAATTCACATCATTATAGTCACTGTAATAGGCCGGGTTAATCCATTGACTGGCCGGTAAATTAGTGCTTGAACCTATGTTTAAACCCGTGGCGGGCAAATTCCAATTTATCCAGTAGGCAGGCATATCGTTGGTTGAAATAATGACCAAATCTGCAGCCGCTCCGGACATATTCATCCACGCTGAAGACAAATTCCCATCTGGATATTTAGTAAAATCCTCATTTTCATTAACTCCAGAAACACCCTGGACTGAAATCGCAGTCCAATCCTCATAGGTTCCCGGAGAATTGTTTCCTTGCAATCCAAAATACGCCACCAAAGGATTGGCGAAATCGGTGTCAATATTCGGGTCGTTGATAGTAAAAGGCGCGGGGCTGGCACCGGGCGCGGTCAGTGAGCCGCTGTTATGATTGTTGAATGTTAGTGTCCAAGTGCCAACACTGGTTGAGTTAGTTATCGTGAGCGCTACTTTACCACCTTGGGTGGGATCATATGCATTGGCACCCGGAGTATTGGTCTTCCAAGAAACAATGGCAACGCCAGTTGGCCCGACAGTCAGCCAAAGTCCGTTGGTCGCCGTATAATCAACACCGTTGTAGCCATATGGACTTGCGCCGGGAGTGGAGTTTGCCGGAATAAGGAAGATATGCGTTTGGTTAATAGTAGTCGGAACGTTTTTAACTGTGAATGAATAGCGCACCGGATAACTCCCACCAATCCAAGATTGACTTTGATCAGCCGTAGCTACTTCTTGCCGGTCGTAGGTCCCGGCTGAACCGGCAAAGAGACGCATCGCAGGAGTTGCCTTGGCAATGTTCATGACCGTTGGTGGAACAACAACCACGTTCGTATAGGTGAACGCAAGGTTGTCTATCCAGAATTTGGTTACTCCCTGCAGATTTCCAAAGGATCCACCGTCCATCCCCATTATTAAACCCTGGATGCTGAGAAGGTTCGGGTCCAACCCTGCGTTGAGCGGAAGAGTAACATGCACCCAACCGGTGTTAGTCACCGAAATTTGCACGTTTCCGAAATAGTCCTGCGGACCATAAGGAGGAACCACCCCAAAACGCAGTTGGCCATAGTTGGTCCCGCCACCTGTAATCCAAGTGGGTGAACTTGGATCATATTTTACATCACACTGGAAAGTCAGCAGGCCCAAGCCGTTCGTAATTGGCGGATTGATGCCGGCG
Source organism: Verrucomicrobiia bacterium (assembly GCA_035577265.1). GTDB lineage: Bacteria > Verrucomicrobiota > Verrucomicrobiia > Limisphaerales > UBA11358 > UBA11358. The sequence goes on from DATLVR010000086.1 coordinate 32,933, forward strand.
TATGTGAAATTTGGCCCCTTATCCATAAGCAGAAATTGACTGCCAAGTCCATTTGTCCCAAATGAAGCAATGACTTTCATCGATCCAGAATTGGGGTTGCCTTGAGCGTCCATGGTTGAATCCCACACGACATTGCTGAACGCGCTGCCGAACCAGTTGGCGTAGATATTGGTGATGGTGCCCTCAGCGTAGACATTCGTGCCAGCGTAAGGATTATTGGTGGGGTTGAATTGATCAACAATGATCGTGGGAACCGTGGCACCTGACAGCGTCACGTTATTGATATAAATATTGGTCAGTTCGCCGCCACTGGTTTGAAAGACGAAAACAAACTGTAAAAAACCGGAGCCTACAATTGTGGATTTCACGCTCGAATAATCCCAGGTAACCACCTGCTGACGCGCCGGAGAGGTAGAAGAGTAATAGAAAATGGGCTGTCCACTTGAGTTATTGCCCGTATCCCCGGTTTCTGACCAACCGAGTGCCGTTGACGGAGCACCATTGTGGAACCCGCCGGCGGAATTGTATTGGAAATCAACTTGCTGAATATATCCGCTGGGGGTTCCAGCGTCGCCGGGAGGAACTGATAATGTAAAATTGAACTTTGAATTATTGGTGAACGCGGCGATCTGGCCAGCCGAAAGGCTGATATAGAGGCGGACATTGCCGTATCCGGTTTCGTGGATAACCAGACTTTGGGCGTATCCCGCCGCAACGCCTGACTTCAATTCAAAAAAAGCCGGGGAGTTTGAAGAGGCAAAAATCGAACCATTTGCCCCGAATCCGCCCTGGCCACGCGACCACCCTTCATCGTTTGCCGGACTAGGCGGGATAGGCGCGCTTAGCCAACTTCCAATGACCGTCTGCGCTTGGGCCGCTATGGCCAAACATAGCACAAACATTATTCCGATGATTTTAAGGTATGTTTTCATAGGCGATTTAACTTGGGTGGGGTTTATTTGCTATTGCTTGTGATTTTTTAGGAATTTCTATTGAAGGGAATCGACAAAATATAATCCGGTCGTGTTTTTTTATCTGTTCGATTTTTTAATGTGCTTTTCAATAAAAGTAGCTGGACTGTGCAGTGTATTGCCATTGAATCGTGGCCCGGTTATGAAGTTCTGCGTGACCATCAGCATAGCCCACATTGATTGAATTAAGGCTGTTATTATAGAAATGGGCATCTGCCTTGGGAATGTCTGCAACGTTGACATCTCCGGCCCCTGTTTCCGCCAAATCACTGATAATCGGCGAAAGCGATGCGCTCGTATCGCTTGTTTTTCTGGGCCAACCTACCGTGTTAGCAGGGTTGCCTGACATCGTAGGCCCTCCAGATGCTTGCCCTGAAATAGCGGGAAAATACGTATCAGGAGATGCCGCACCCAGTGTATTCGCCCGCGGCACCCACCAATCGTGATAGAGTTTTGCATAGCCACCATTTAGCGAACGTCCGCTGTAAGTAACACCCCCGACAGTTACTGATGCTGATGATGTGAAAAATTTATTGAGGTCAGTAACGTTTGCAAAAGGTTTGAAAAACTTGGCCGTATACCACGTCTGTGCATACTCATAATCCGCTACTCGAACCGGACAGAAAAACATCGGCACGGTCATTCCATAAGATGATAAATTAATAAGAAAATTGGGCGAAACATCCGTTGGATTTGCGCCCGATTGTTGTAAAGCAAAAGACGGCATGCTGCCTTGAGGGTCGTCCGTAGCATAGACATTGGCCATCGTCGCCCACTGACGATAATTCGAAGTGCAGTTGACAACCTTGGCACGAAATTTCGATTTCGCCAATGCCGGCAGCAGCATCGCCGCAAGGATCGCGATGATGGCAATAACCACGAGCAGTTCAATCAAGGTAAAGGCGCCTGTGACCCCAGGACGTTGATGCAATTTGCGGGGCATAAAATTTATCGTGATAGTTTGATCTAAATTGGTTTGCGGTTCAGGCAAATTGTATCCGGACCGGTACTTGAGCGGGCTTTGATTCGCGCGGGAAACTTGAGCCCGCTCCGCTTTCCCTGGCCTGGCCGGCCATCTCCCGCTGCACTGCCCGATAGTCGCTGGGAGGCATCCGATTCACCGATTTAAAAACACGGGAAAAGTAAAACGGATCATCGTAACCCAACTCGGCGGCAACTTCCTTGACGCTCAACGGGGTTTGCTCCAGCAACCGGCAGGCGCGCTGCATTCGCAGGCGCGTGAAATAGTCTATCGGCGCGCTGCCGAGCCGGCGCTTGAACAACGCAAAGAAATGGGACGGAGAAATGTTCGCCTGCGCCGCCAGCGTGGCCACCTTCAACGGCTTGTCCAGATGCAGCACCATGTAGGCAACGCTTTGCTCGATCCGCAGAGCGCATCCAGTTCCGCAATATTCCATGGCGCCGGCGGGAAAACCCCGGGCCGCACCGTTTGTCTCTTCTTGAATGGCGATCATATTCACTCAAACCTTGAGGTTGGGTTTAGTTCGGCGCAAAAAAATCGTCGGTTGAGTTTGGTTGTTCAAAATCATGCAATGATCAGCACTCTAAAACATTTCAACAAAAATAACGCGATGTTGCTGCGCGGCTGTGGTGCCGGGCCGCTGGCGGTAATTATTATCCCGACATGGTTTGTTAAGGTTTGTTTCAGATCGGGTGTGTGAAAAGTCTGCCCCAAGACGATTTTGAATACTATACGACGAATGTCGTATTTTGCCGTTCCGCCGCGAATCACGTTAAAGATGTCTTTCCACGGCTAATACGATGAATGTCGTATGGCATGAACCCAGCCCAAATTATACTGTTTCATTTCCATATCGCCATATTCCCAGTTACTAATGCCGCACAATCATCATTTTTTTTGGAGCTCGCTGAAAATGGCGTCCCTGCTTGCGGTTTTACTGACCGGCACAACCACGGCGGGCACGGTCGCAGATGCGCCCCCCTCCGCCAAACCCTGGCCTGGCATCGGTCATTGCCGCAATCTGTTCGCCGAAGCCGGACACGCGCGCTCTGAAGTGAAACGGAAAATTACCGCAGCATTTGAGCAATTGTTTTACGGTGATCCGGCGAATCAGGCGGTTTACCTGGCTGGCGATGATAATGCCAACGGCCCGCTGGCGGTCATCTTCGATGTGGCCAACCACGACGTTCGTTCCGAGGGCATGTCCTACGGCATGATGATCGCCGTGCAGCTGGACAAACCGGCGGAGTTCAACGCGATTTGGAACTGGGCCAGGACCTTCATGTATCACGCCTCCACAAATGATCCCGCTTGCGGCTTTTTCTCGTGGTCAATGACGACCAACGGCGTCGCCAATGACAGCATGCCCGCTCCGGACGGAGAAGAATACTTTGTCACCTCGCTGTATTTCGCCGCCGCGCGGTGGGGCAACGGTGCCGGCATCTATAATTACCGGGCCGAAGCTGACCGGTTGCTCACCGACATGCGTCATCGGCAGATCATCACCGGCGCCACCGTGAAAGGCCCGATGACCGCCGGGGCGGTCTTTGAGCCGCAGTTCAAGCTGGTCCGCTTCACACCGGATGTCGCCAACTGGGACCACACGGATCCATCGTATCAGCTGCCCGCGTTTTACGAGGTGTGGGCGCACTGCGGGCCGCTGGCGGATCGCGAATTCTGGGCACGGGCGGCGGCGGCCAGTCGCGATTTTTTCCAGCGCGCGGCCCATCCGGTCACCGGTCTGACACCGGATTATGCAAATTTTGACGGCACGCCGTGGGCCGCGTCGTGGAATCCGCACAGCGCGGATTTTCAATATGATTCCTGGCGGACGGCCATGAACTGGTCGGTCGACTGGGCGTGGTGGCACAAGGACATTCGCGAAAAGGAATTGAGCAACCGCATCCAGACTTTCTTCGAAACCAAAGGCCTGTCATTCTACGGAAACCGTTTCACCCTGGATGGCCGTCAATTTGGCGACGATCACGCACCGGGCCTGGCGGCGATGAACGCCGTGGCCAGCCTGGCCGCGACCCACCCGCGCTCGCAGAAATTTGTCGAAGCCCTGTGGAATACGCCCGTGCCGACGGGTCAAACCCGCTATTACGACGGGATGTTGTATCTGCTGGCCATGCTGCATTGTAGCGGGGAATTCCGGGTCTGGATGCCGCAATGAGAAAGAACTCACCAATGAAATCAGCATGGAATGCGATCCGTTGGATCTCCCCGACATTGCTCCTCATGCTGCCGGCGGATCCCCGCGCGGCTTTCGCGCTGGGCCAGGAACAATATGTTGCCACGATTCCGAGTCAGGGCAGCTTTCCCATCGTCCAGGAAAAAACGGCGGCGACAATCTATGTAGATGCCAACGATTATGCGGGCGTGGCTCGCGCAGGTGGCGGTCTGGGCGCGGACGTGAATCGTGTGACCGGCCTTTCGCCCGCCATGATTCACGACGAAAATAGTCTGGCGGAAAATACGATCCTCATCGGGACGATTGGCCACAGTCAAATCATTGACCGGTTGATCCGGGAGAAGAAAATTGATGTTTCGGCCATTGAAGGGAAGTGGGAGGCATTTTTTCTTCAAACCGTGTCCAATCCGCTGCCCGGTGTGAAAAGCGGTCTGGTCATCGTCGGCAGCGACAAACGCGGGACAATTTATGGCATCTACGATTTGTCCGAACAGATGGGTGTTTCACCGTGGTATTACTGGGCGGATGTGCCGGCACGCCATCACAACCCGCTTTTTGTGAAGGCCGGTAAATTTGTCCAGGGTTCACCCGCAGTGAAGTATCGTGGGATCTTCCTGAATGACGAAGCGCCGGATTTGAGCAACTGGATCACGGAGAAATACGGCAAGGTTCCGACCGGCACCAGCCCGCCGGTGCCTCCTGGGGTGGCCAATTACGGCCGGCAATTCTACACCAACTTGTTCGAGGTGATCCTGCGACTGAAAGGCAACTACCTCTGGCCCGCCATGTGGAACAATGCCTTTAATGAGGACGACGCCAACAACCCGGTGCTGGCGGATGAATACGGCATCGTGATGGGCAATTCGCATCAGGAACCGATGCTCCGGGCGCAGAAGGAATGGGACCGCCGTCATCAAAAAACCATCGGGAGTTGGAATTACGCCCAGCACCCGGACATCGTCTCCAATTTCTGGCGCGAGGGCATTGCGCGAAACAAGCATTACGAAAACATCATCACCATCGGGTTGCGCGGTGCGAACGACACGCCGATGGCTGAGGGCGGACCGGAGGAAAACATGGCCTTGCTCGAAAAAATCGTGGACGTGCAGCGGAAGATCATCGCGGATGAAGTGAATCCCGACGTGACGAAAGTGCCGCAGCTCTGGTGTCTCTACAAGGAAGTGATGGATTTTTACAACGCCGGGATGCGTGTGCCGGACGATGTGACACTGCTATGGGCGGAGGATAATTGGGGAAATGTCCGCCGCTTGCCGACCGCCGATGAACGCCAGCGCAGCGGCGGCGCGGGCGTTTATTATCACTTTGATTACCACGGCGGCCCGCGAAATTACCAGTGGCTCAACACCAGTCCGATTGCCAAGGTCTGGGATCAGATGTCGCTCGCGGACCAGTATGGCGCGGACCGGATCTGGATCGTGAATGTGGGCCACTTCAAGGGCTACGAGTTTCCGCTCGAGTATTTCATGAGTCTGGCCCGGAACCCCAGGCGTTGGACCAACGACAATCTCAATGAATTCACCCGGCTATGGGCGGAACGGGAATTTGGACCGGAGCATGCCGGCGACATCGCGGATATCATTGCCAAATACACCAAATATAATGGTCGCCGCAAACCCGAGCTGCTCGCTCCCGATACTTACAGCCTCGTTAATTATCAGGAAGCGGAAACCGTGGTCGCGGACTTCAATGCCATTACGACGAGAGCTGAAGCCATTTACCACCAATTGCCCGCAGACCGCCGCGCCGCATTCTACCAGCTGGTTTTGTTCCCGACTAAGGCCAGCGCGCTCGTGAACGAGCTTTATCTCGCCGCCGGAAAAAATGCGCTGTTCTCCAAACAAGGCCGCGCGAGCGCCAATGATTATGCCGCCAAGACCCGGCAATTGTTCGCGGCCGACACGAACTTGATGGCCTATTACAACCACACGTTTGCCGGTGGCAAATGGGATCATTTCATGGATCAAACGCACCTCGGTTACACCGATTGGAATGACCCGCCATACAACAGCCTGCGCGCCATTCATCTCGCCGAAACCACCGTGCCCGTCGCGGCGGCCATGGGTGTGGCGGTGGAAGGTTCAACCACGGCTTTGTCCAACAACAATGAAATCGCAACGCTGCCCAAGTTTGACGCCTTCAATCAGCAGCGACATTACCTTGACGTTTTTAACCAGGGAAAAACTCCTTTTGATTTCTCCGCCACGGCCAGTGAGCCGTGGATTGTCCTCAGCGAAACCAGCGGCAGGATAGAAAGTGACAAACGATTGTGGGTGAGCGTGGATTGGAGACGGGCACCGCTGGGCACGGCCAGCGGCACGGTGGCGCTCACCGGCACGGGCAGCAAAGCAGCCGTTAAAGTCATTGTCTTCAACCCCTCCGAGCCAACCCGGGATTCACTGCACGGTTTTGTGGAAGGCGAGGGTTATGTTTCCATCGAGCCGGAACATTTCACCAAACAAACGGACTCGGGCGAAAATCGCTGGATCAAGATCCAGGATTACGGCCGCACGTTGTCGGGGATGAGGGCGACGCAGCCTGTGAATGCGCCCAGCGCGACGCCCGGCAAGAATTCACCATGTCTGGAATATCAGATGTATTTGTTCAGCACCGGCGCGGTGCAGGTGGCTACCATTACCTCGCCCACCCTGAACTTTGTGCCGGGGCGCGGACTCCGCTTCGCGGTCGCCTTTGACGACGAGACGCCGCAGGTCGTCACGCTCGTGCCGGCCGACTACAAGGCGCAGAATGGAAATGCCGACTGGGAAAAGGTTGTCGGCGACAACGCGCGTTACGCTTATTCCCATCATGTGTTGACGAAGCCCGGCTATCATACGCTGAAGGTTTGGGCAGTGGACCCGGGCGTCGTACTGCAAAAGATCGTCGTTGACTGCGGTGGTGTGAAGCCAAGTTATCTCGGCCCGCCGGAAAGTTTTCACCGCGATTAAAACAGCCGCTGAAGAATTGTCCATGCATTTACGGTTGAAACCGAGCCCGCCATTGCAAACCCTGATGAAAATCCATCCGACCGAATTTTGTTGAACCGTCATATGAAAAAAAAATCCGCCGCCCGGGTTCCCCTTTACAAGAATCCGTCAGCCTCTGCCGCCCGCCGCGTGAAAGATTTGCTCGCGCGCATGACGCTGGAGGAGAAAGCCGCGCAGATGATGTGCCTCTGGCAGGAAAAAACCACCAAGCTGCTGGACGCCCACAGCAACTTTGATTTTCAAAAGGCCAGGGCCGCGTTCAAGCAGGGGCGCGGCATCGGCCAGGTCGGCCGGCCCAGTGACGCCGGGAGCACGCCGAGCGACGCCGGCATCGGGAAAAATGCGCGTGAAACAGCCGAGCTTGCCAATGCAATCCAGGAATTTTTCATCGAGCACAGCCGACTCGGGATTCCGGTGATGTTTCACGAGGAATGTCTGCACGGTCACGCGGCCATCGGGGCGACCAGTTTTCCCCAGCCGATCGGTCTCGGCGCGACCTTCAATCCCGAACTGGTCGAACAGCTTTATGCGATGGCCGCCGAAGAGGCGCGGGTTCGCGGCGCGCATCAGGCGCTCACGCCCGTGGTGGATGTGGCGCGTGATGCTCGCTGGGGGCGCGTGGAAGAAACTTACGGTGAAGATCCGTTCCTGAATACGCAACTGGGCATTGCTGCGGTGCACGGCTTTCAAGGCGACGCGACGTTCAAGGACAAGAAGCGCGTCATCGCCACGCTCAAACATTTTGCCGCGCATGGCCAGCCCGAGTCCGGTCAGAACTGCGCCCCGGTGAACGTCTCCGAACGCGTGCTGCGCGAGACTTTTTTACATCCGTTCAAGGACGCGATCCAGAAGGGCGGCGCGATCAGCGTGATGGCTTCTTACAACGAAATTGACGGCGTGCCGTCGCACTCCAGCGAATGGCTGCTGCGCGACGTGCTCCGCAAGGAATGGGGGTTCAAAGGTTTTGTTGTTTCAGATTATTACGCGATCTGGGAACTGCATCATCGTCCCGACACGCACGGACACTTTGTCGCGAAAGACAAAAAGCAGGCGTGTGAACTAGCCGTGAAGGCGGGCGTGAACATCGAGTTCCCGGAACCGGACTGTTACCTCCATCTCGTCGAGCTCGTGCGCAAAGGCATGTTGAAGGAAAAACAGCTCGATGAGCTGGTCGCACCGATGTTGCTTTGGAAATTCAAGATGCGGTTGTTCGACGATCCATATGTGGATCCGGACGAGGCGGAACGGGTCGTGGGCTGTGATGCAAATCGGAAGCTCGCGTTGCAGGCGGCGCGCGAAACGATCACGCTGCTCAAGAATGAAAATAATCTCGCGCCGCTCAAGCCGGCAAAACTTAAGACCATCGCGGTCATCGGGCCGAATGCGCATCGCAGCCTGCTCGGCGGCTATAGCGGTGTGCCGAAGCACAACGTCACCGTGTTGGACGGGATCAAGGCCAGGGTCGGCGACCTCGTGAAGGTGCTGCACAGCGAAGGTTGCAAAATCACCATCGGTGGCTCTTGGAACGCGGATGAAGTGACGCCGAGCGATCCGGCGGAAGACCGGAAACAAATCGCGGAAGCGGTCGAAGTCGCGAAACAGGCTGACGTGATCGTGCTCGCGATCGGCGGCAACGAACAAACCTCGCGCGAGGCCTGGAACCTGAAACACATGGGCGACCGCACGAATCTGGATTTGATCGGCCGGCAGGATGAACTGGTGAAAGCCATGCTCGCAACGGGCAAACCGGTGATCGTGTTTCTGTTCAACGGCCGTCCGCTTTCGATCAATTACGTCGCCGAAAACGTCCCGGTGATTTTTGAATGCTTCTATCTCGGCCAGGAAACCGGCCACGCGGTGGCCGATGTGTTGTTCGGCGATTTCAATCCGGGCGGCAAGCTGCCGATTTCCTTTCCGCGTTCGGCAGGGCATCTGCCGGTGTTTTACAACTACAAACCTTCGGCACGGCGCGGCTTTCTGTTCGACGACGTTTCGCCGCTGTTCGCTTTCGGTCAGGGGTTGAGCTACACGAGTTTCAAACTCACAAATCCCCGTTTGCAGAAGCAGCGGATCGGCGTGAAAGGTTCGACGCACGTTTCGGTGGATGTGACCAACACCGGCAAACGCGCCGGCACCGAAACCGTGCAGCTCTACATTCGCGATCTCGTCAGCTCGGTCACCCGGCCGGTCAAGGAATTGAAAGGCTTCCAGAAAGTCCTCCTCCAGCCGGGTGAAACGAAAACGGCAGTCATCGACATCACCCCGGATTCACTGGCGTTTTACGATGTGAAGATGAAATATGTCGTCGAGCCGGGCAAGTTTGAGATCATGATCGGCAATTCCTCGCGCGACGCCGATCTGCAAAAGTTGATTTTGACAGTGACGAAATAATCCCGACCTAAAACCCTTATGGCCGAACCACACTTTCAGCAGAAACTTTCGTTCTTCGAAAAGGCCGGCTACAGCGCCGCCGACTCCGCCGCGAACTTCGTCTTCATGACGATGATTCTGTTTCAGACGAATTTTTACACCGACGTGTTCGGGCTGAGCGCCGGCGCCGCCGCCGCCATTCTGCTTTGGCCGCGGTTGTGGGATGCCGTCGCCGATCCGATTGTCGGTGTCCTTGCTGACCGCACCAAGACCCGCTGGGGCAGGTTTCGTCCGTGGATCTTGTTCACGGCTGCGCCGTGGGCGGTCATCATGATCCTGGCTTACACCACGCCGACAGGCTGGAACACGGCCTCCCTGATCCTCTACGCCGTCATCACCAACACAATGTTGATGACGATCTACTCGATGAACAACATGCCTTACGCGGCACTGGGCGGCGTCATGACCGGCGACGTCAACGAGCGGGCAAAATTAAATTCCTTCCGTTTCATCGCGGTGAATGCGGCACAGTTCATCGTGGGCGGCTTCACGCTGCCACTGGTGGCCAAACTGGCCCGGCATCACGCGGGCGACGGGCCCGTGGGAATTGCCGACCAGCAATACGGCTGGCAGATGACCATGACCATCTGGGCGGTGCTGTGCCTGGTCTTGTTCCTGATCACGTTCACGACGACCCGGGAGCGCATCCAGCCGGTCTCGAGGGAAAAAACGTCGCCGAAGCAGGACTTTTTGAACCTGCTCAAAAACAATCCGTGGAAGGTCATGTTTTTCATGACGCTCTGCCATTTCTGCATTCTCTCGTTTCGCGGCGGGGCGCTTTACAATTATTATCATCATTACGCCGATCGGGCGGCGCTGTATGACTGGGTGCAACAACTCGGGCTGGTGGTTCCGGCGGGCGCGAAGACTTCCGGCATTTTGGAAACGCTGGGCTACATCGTTCACGGCGACCGGGCGGACCTGGCGACCTCCAACGTGGCCGACGTCGCCAACAGCATCATCAACATGCTCGGCACGGGCATCACCATCATCGTGATCCTGCTGTCACCGCCGCTGGCGAAAAAATTCGGCAAGAAGGCCGTTGCGGTCACCGGTTTCGCGCTGGCCAGCCTGGGTTCGCTGGCGTTCTATTTCCTTTCGCCCACAAATGTCTGGGGCATGGTGCTGCTGACGGTGTTCATTGCCATCGCCTACGCGCCGACCATTCCGTTGATCTGGGCGATTTACGCCGACGTGGCGGATTATTCCGAATGGAAGACCGGCCATCGCTTCACCGGCATGGTTTTCGCGTCCATCGGCTTTGGTCTGAAAGCCGGCCTGGCCCTCGGCTCGGCGTCGTTCCTCTGGATCATGGCCGGCCTCTTTAACTACGACACCAAGCTGCCGGACGCAGCGCAGGCGGTGCAGGGGTATCGCGCCTGCAGCGGGATCGTGGTCGGCATCCTCTTCGCCATCTGCACGGGGTTGCTGATCGCTTATCAGCTCAACAAACAGCTGACGATTCAGATGGCCGACGAACTGGCGGAGCGCCGAAACCAATCTGCCGCCAAAACGGCGTAACCTTGATGCTCATGAATACACCATCATTATCGATTCTCCTCGTGTTCACCGGACTGCTGGCGGGTTGTGCGACCAACCCCAAGACCGGCTCCCCAACCCTCAAGGATGCCTACCAAGACGACTTCAAGATCGGCGTGGCGATCAACCAGAAACAGTTCACCGGCGAAGACACCAATGGTGCCGCGCTGATCAAAGCCCAGTTCAATTCCATCTCGCCCGAAAACGTCCTCAAGTGGGAAATCATCCATCCTCGTCCGGGTGAGAATGGCTACGATTTCGAGCCCGGCGACCGCTACGTTGATTTCGGCGAGACGAACGGGATGTATATCATCGGCCATACGCTGATCTGGCACAGCCAAACACCGCGCTGGGTTTTTCGGGATGCCATCGGGCGGGCGTTGAACGGCACCAACTCGGCGGATCGCGAGCTGCTGTTAAAGCGGATGCATGACCATATCCAGACAGTGGTCGGTCGCTATAAGGGTCGTATTCAATGCTGGGATGTCGTGAATGAGGCCTTGAACGAGGACGGCACATTGCGCCGATCGCCATGGCAAAGAATCATCGGCGACGACTACATCGAGAAGGCGTTTCAATATGCGCACGAAGCCGACCCGGACGCGGTTCTGCGTTACAATGATTATTCCCTTGAGAATGAACCGAAGCGCAAAGGAGCCATCGCGCTGATCCAGAAACTCCAGGCCCGGGGAATTCCGGTCACCGCCATTGGCTCGCAGTCCCATGTCAAGATGGACTGGCCGGCACTGGAACAGGTGGACGCGACCCTCTCGGCTTTCGCGAAGCTGGGTGTCAAAGTCATGATCACGGAACTGGATGTGGATTTGCTGGGGCGGAGCGAAAGCGCGGATGTCGCCGAAATGCAGCGGGAGATCACGTCAAACGTTTATTCAAACGGGCTCCCCGATGCTGTGCAACAGGCGCTGGCCAGACGTTACGCCGGTCTTTTCTCCGTGTTTGTCAAACATCGCAAAGACATCGCCCTCGTCACCTTCTGGGGCGTGAGCGATGGCGATTCGTGGCTGAACCGGGGACGCATGAATTATCCGCTGTTGTTCCGCCGCGATCACAAACCCAGCCCCGCCTTCGACGCGGTCATCAACACGGCGCACCGGTAAGGTGCGCGGATATATGTTTAGTCCCGCTTTGTGATGGTGTGGATCAGCGGCGCGCGCCGCATTTTGCCAGCACTCACCTGACACGCCATTTGTCGCCGGTACCGGTTTTGAATCAACCCCGGGTGAAACCAACCGGGCTCTGGCGCATTACGCGGTTGTCGAAACCAACCGGCAATCATTCACGCTTTATGGCAGCGATGGCCACATCAGTCTGCATGATTTGCCAACTTATAATGACGGCCAGGGACGGGTGGAAAAAATCGCCTTAACGCCGGTGGCGGTGACCGCCGATCTGACCATTGTCGGGGGAATTCTGGGTTGCTGGTTCGCCTATGGAATGGCGCAATCCGGCTGCACAACGCACTGAAATCTGCGGAGGATTATTTCACCAGCTCCGCTCCCGGCAGATAAACCGTGAACGTGGTGCCCTCGCCGACTTCGGTTTGGCAATGCAGCGCGCCGTTGCCTTCCCGGATGAGCCGCTGGACGATGTTGAGACCAAGGCCGGTGCCTTCGCGTGGGCCCTTGGTGGTGAAGTAGGCCTGGAAAATCTTGGGGAGCACTTCCGCCGTAATGCCGTGGCCGTTGTCGCGCACGGAAAATTTCACCAGCGGCGCGGTGTTGTCCATGCTCTCGATATTCAGCAGCCGGGATTTCGGACCGTCCTTGAACGCCGTCAAATCCAGCGGCTCGCGGAGCACCTCGCCGCTGACTTCCACGCGATGCGGGTGCTCGGCGCATTGAAACGCATTGACCACCAGGTTCTGCAAGATCTGGATCACGTCCGTGCCATTGGCCTTGACGCCGATGTCTTCCACGAAGGGGATGAGGTGAAATTCATTTTCGTGCAGGCTCGGATGGACGCGCACGAGGTGCTCGAGGTCCTTGAGCAGTTGGTTGACGCCGACGCGCGGGGCGCACTGGCCGGACTTGGTCCGCAAAATTTCGAGGTAACGCCGGGAAATCTCGATGCAATTGGTGGTCTGCCGCGTGACGATGTTCAGCCGGTTCTTGACGAACTCCAGGTCCTCCACCTCCATTCGCGCCGTGCGGTTCAGCCGCTGGTTCAGCACCTGCACGAAACCGGAGATGACCGTCAGCGGGCCGTTGATGTCATGGATGATGCTCGCGTAAATGTCGCCGCGCTTCCGGTCGATCTGCCGCTCAACCTGCTGATTCTGCAGTTCAACCAGCAGTTCCTGGACTTTTTCCGCGCTGCTGTGGATTTCACTTTCAAGCGTGCGGCGTTGCATGGCCTGGCTTACGGCGTCACGCATCGTCGCGAGGTCGAACGGCTTGTTGATGTAATCACAGGCGCGCAGGCGCAGGGCCTTCCGGATCGTGTCGGTCGTCTCGAACGCCGTCATCATGATCGCCTCCATGTCCGGCTTCACATATTTGAGCCGTTCCAAAACTTCGATCCCCGACATGCCGGCCATGCGGATGTCCAGCAGGGCCACGTCGATGTCGTGGTTCTGCGCCAGCTCGATCGCGGTGGGCCCGTCCTCGGCCATCAGCAGATTATATTCATCCTTGAAAATCACCCGCAACGACTGGCGCGGCCCATCCTCGTCATCCACGATCAGCAAAGTGCCACGGCGCCTCGGGACCGGCAGGGGATCGACATTCTCAGCGACGGGATCACTCGGGGGTGCCGGCGTATCAGAAGTCAAAGGCATTTTGGAAATTGGTTCTGAGTTAATCGTCGCCACTTTACGCTAAAGTTTAACGTCATCAAGCAGAAACCAGACGTATCCGCAACATTTCCAAGGCCTGTTGCCCAGTCAACTCCTTGAATATCGCGCGTTCATACAGGTTCAGCCTGCGCTCGACTACAATGCCAAAAGCTCCCGCCAGTGCAATGAAAACCGTGCCGACCGGCTTTTCCACCGTGCCGCCGCCCGGCCCGGCGATGCCCGTGACGGCAATGGCAAAATCGGCGCCGAACTTTTCCCGCGCGCCCACGGCCATCTCCCGCGCCACCGTCTCGCTCACCGCGCCGTGCGCCGCCAGCGATCCGGCACTGACGCCAAGCAAGGTTTCCTTCGCCGCGTTGCTGTAGCTCACCACGCCGCCGAGAAAAATTTCGGATGCGCCCGGCACATTGGTGATCCGGTTGGCGATGCCGCCGCCCGTGCAGGATTCCGCCAGCGCCAAAGTCTGCTTCTGCGCGCTCAGCTGACGGACGAGGTTCTCCTCGATGGTTTCGTCGTCGAAACCATAAATGTTTGCCCCGATGATTTTCTGCACCACGGCCTCGGCCTCGCGCACGATGTCCGCCGCGTTCGATCCGCTGGCCGTCAAACGCACGTCCACTTGTCCGACGCGAGCACAGTAGCCGACCTCCAGACCCGCCGCCACGAGCGGATCCAGCGAGGTCTTGATCTTGTCCTGAACCGCCGATTCGCCGATGCCCCCGGTCCGCAATGTGCGGCAGACGAACGGGGCTTGCAGCGGAAACTCGCGTTGCAGCAATGGCACCACCGCCGCGTTGAACATCGGATGCAACTCACGCGGCGGACCTGGCAGCATGATGAGCCATTTCGGGTCCGGGGTCTGGAGTCTCGGGTCCGGGGTCTGGGGTCCGGGGTCTGGAGAAGACCGCTCATGAGTTTTCCCAGACGCCAGATCCCAGACCCCAGACCCGATCCGCATCGCCAGCCCCGGCGCGGTGCCGTTGGGATTGGCCAGAACGATGGCGCCCTCCGGCACCATGGCCTGCACATCATTGTTCGGGGGCATCGGACGTTTGCGCTCCGCGAAATAATTTTTGATGTGCATGAAGACCGCTTTATCGCGCACCAGTTTTTTGCCGAGCAGTTGCGCGATCAAATCGCGCGTGATGTCGTCGGAAGTCGGGCCGAGGCCGCCGGTGACGATCACCAGATCGGCGCGGCCCAGCGCCTCGCGCACGGCGTGCTGGATGTCGCGCGCCGTGTCCGGCACGGCCACCTGGCGGGCCACCACGGAGCCGAGATCGGCGAGACGGCGGCAGATCCATTGCTGATGCGTGTTCAGCACGCGGCCCAGCAACAATTCACTGCCGGTGTTGATGAGTTCGATGTTCATAAAACCGAAGAGAGGAAACCACGAAACGCACAAAACACACGAAAAAATTCCAAGCACCAAGCTCCAGAGAAGCGTCAAACTTCAATCGCCAAACCACCACGCGCCAGGCTCACTTTGGAGCTTAAAGTTTCTCTGGACCTTGGTGCTTGGAATTTGGAGCTCTATCTTTTCGGCGGCGCCTTCGCCTTCGGTTTGCGCGCGTCGGCGTTGAAGCTGCCCAGCAGATAGCTTTTCTCCTCGTCCGGGGCGCACAGATAAATTTTCCCCGGCAGCCGGTTGTTCGCCAGCGCGCCGAACTCCAGCCGCAGCGCATACCTGTCATTGTAATTCAACTTTTGCACCGTGCCGCTGTCATCCTTCCAGCGCAGCGACACGCGCGCCGCCTTGTCCGCGTTGGTGGTCACATTGATGGTCTGGCCGGACAGCGCCTCCGCCGGCGCCCCGCTGAAATTGATGAACGCGGCGAACTCCACCGGCCCGTGCGTTCCGTTGCGCAACATCAATGAACCGTTCTGGAAAGTCGCGCGCTCGACAATGAAATCCTGGCCGTGAATCCGGCCGGCCACGGGCGAATCGGGAATCGCGTTGGTGCCGAGCGACAGCATCCAGTTCGAGTCGCTGGCGGGTGGGGCAACGGCCGCCGGTTTTTCCTGTTTTTGCGGTTTGGCCGGCGGGGCATCTGCCATGGATGGGCTGCTTTCGGAGGATTTGAAAAGTTTTTCGCGGAAAACGAACGCGCCGGCCCCCGCCAGGCCAAGCACCAGCACCCCGGTGAGAATGGCCCAGGGAAACCCTTTGGCCGTTGAAACCGCAATGGAACTGTCCGCCGCTGCCTTTGGCACCGGCCGCTCGCCCACCTTGGTGCCCGTCAGGACGAATTTCTGGTCGTCGCCGGCGGCGGGTGCCTGGGGCGCGGTGATCTTCTGAAAGCACGTCGGGCATTCCATCACCGTGCCGGCTTGCGATGAATCGCATCGCATGTGCTGGCCGCACACTGGACAGGCATATGTGTATTCGCTCATGGCTGCGGCGGAAACATTCCATAGTCGCACGCCCACGGCAATGCGGTTTTTAAAGAAGTTTATCCAATCCGGACGCCGGGCGGCGAAGACGTGGCGGAAATGCCTTTGCGTCCTTGCGTCTTTGCGTTAAAAAGCCCGTGTCATTCGCGCAATCTGCGGATCCATCAAATGAAAATTTCATCCTGGGTTTTTGTCTTGGCGTTGTTCGCCATGACTGGCCATGCCTGCATCTGGGATGCGGAATCGCTCTGGCATGAAAAGCACCGCAGCCACGACCTCGCACAAGCGATCCTGAATGTTTCGGAGCCGCCGCAAGATTTTACCCCGTTGCGGGAAAGAATAACAAAGCTCGAAGCGAACCGCGACGAGGGCAATCCCGAGTGGTGGAACAATCTGGCGGGCGCGTATCTTCGCCTAAACCAGGCAGCAACTGCGGTGAAGCTTTTGGAGTCGATTGTTTCTAAATTCCCGGGGGATTACGGCATCCATGCCAATCTCGGCACCGCTTACCATCTGCTTGGCCGTTATGCTGACGCGGAAAAAGAAATCGCTCGCGACTTGGAAATCAATCCCGGCGCGCACTTCGGTTTGGAAAAATATCACCTGGCACTGCTGCAATACTTGATCCGTGATCCCAGGTATCAATCGCGCCATGTTTATGTGGATGAATTCACATATCCAATGCTTTCGACTGATTCAGCGTGGGGACGCTTGCGCCGACCAGACGAAAGTTTATTTGTGCCCGAAACCAATGCTTTCGACGCTTTGCAAAATTTGGAAGCCAATTATCAAGAGCTGGTGAAATCGAAAGACCACAAACATGCAGGGGAAATTCTTGGTGAAATGTCACTTTATGATGTGCCGCCTGATTATCGCGGAAAATGGAATTTGGCAAGTGACACAAATTTTGAAGCCGGTGTCATTTATATGGCACAAATGAATCCGAGAGAGCCGGCATGCTATGAAATGCTCGGCGTCGCAGCCTGGGCCAAACGTGATTATCATCTTGCGGCCACAGCATTTGAAAAAGCAATCGCATTGGGTTCGCCGCAATCGGATTTGCTTAGACTGAAAATTATTGGCCTGAAAGATTATATCAGCCATTCGCCAATTTTAGGAAGTGGGCCATCAATCCCAATTGTCATGGTTTTATTGATGTCAATTCCGGTGCTGGTCGCTTACTACTTTTATGCAAAACGCCGTGACAAAAGACGCCTTGCCAAAATAAAAAATGAATAAAAAATCCCCAGTCTCCCGCAGCGGACGCTTCACCGGTGGTCCCGCCGCCGATGTCGCGCAATTCACCGAATCCATCTCCTTCGACTGGCGGCTCTGGCAGCACGACATCCAGGGCTCCCTCGCCCACGC
This sequence comes from Verrucomicrobiia bacterium, assembly GCA_035577265.1. GTDB lineage: Bacteria > Verrucomicrobiota > Verrucomicrobiia > Limisphaerales > UBA11358 > UBA11358. The sequence goes on from DATLVR010000086.1 coordinate 50,631, forward strand.
GACGATGCTCCAGAAAATTGGCGTGCTAAATCGAAACGAATTGAGCGCCATCACCAGAGGCTTGAATCAAATCGGCAAGGAGATCGCCGCCGGCCAGTTCAAGTGGAAGCCCGAACTCGAGGACGTCCACATGAACATCGAAGCGGAGCTGACCAAACGGGTTCCCGCCGGCGCGAAACTCCACACTGCCCGCTCGCGCAACGACCAGGTCGCCCTCGACGCGCGGCTCTGGTTGCGCGATGAAATCACCGCGCTCCTCGGCGAAATCGCCGGGCTGCAACGCGTCCTTGTCTCCCTTGGCGAGAAGAATGCCGACGTCGTCATTCCCGGTTACACGCACCTGCAACGCGCCCAGCCCGTCTATCTTGCACACCATCTGCTGGCCTACGTCGAGATGCTCGAACGCGATTGCGAACGGCTCTGGGACTGCCACTCGCGCGTGAACGTCTGCCCGCTCGGCAGCGGCGCGATCGCCGGTTCCACGCTCCCGCTGGACCGCGTGCTCGTCGCCAAACTGCTCGGCTTCGTGAATGCCAACGGCGAGGTTCAGCTCACGCAAAATTCCATGGACGCCGTGAGCGACCGCGATTTCGCCGTCGAATTCTGCGCCGCCGGCGCGCTGCTCGCCGTGCATCTTTCGCGACTCGCGGAGGACGTGATTCTCTGGGCCGGGGCGGAATTCAATTTCATCAAGATCGCCGACGCCTACACCACCGGCTCGTCGCTCATGCCGCAGAAGAAAAATCCCGACATCGCCGAACTCACGCGCGGCAAGACCGGCCGCGTCTTTGGCAACCTGATGTCGCTGCTCACGCTGCTGAAAGGATTGCCGATGACCTACAATCGCGATCTGCAGGAGGACAAGGAACGGCTGTTCGACACCGCCGACACCGTGCGTGCCTCGACGCGGCTCATGGCCGCGATGTTGTCCAACACGAAGATCAATCGCGCGGCCTGCGCCGCCGCCGCGAGCGACCCGGCGTTGCTGGCGACCGACCTGGCGGATTATCTCGTGCGCAAAGGCATGGCGTTCCGGCCGGCGCATCACGTCGTCGGTGAAGTGGTGGCCATGGCGGAGAACCTCGCCAAGCCGCTGAACCAGCTCACGCTTGCCGAGCTGCAAGGCATTGACAAAACATTTGGCCGCGACGCGCTGGGCGTCTTCAATCTGCAACGCGCGATGGCGAAACGAAACCTGACCGGCGCACCGGGCACAAAGGAAGTGGCGAAGCAACTGGCAAGGTGGCGGGAACAGCTTTCATGAACGACATTATTGCGGTTTGACGGAAAACCTATCCAAGCTTGAACAATGATTTAGTATAACATTATTCCTGTTCGCTTGGGTCCAGCTACCACGACTGGTGATTTGCCTTAAATAACCATTCTTTTCTCCCTCGCCTTTGGCAGCCTTTTCCAATTCTGCATCAGACATCAAATAAAATTCCAGCAGCGCATTGAGATAATCCCAATTGAACTGTTGCTCGCCTCTAAAATTTAATCGGTCCAACTTTGTATCTTGATAAAAGCGATCCAATGTAAAAGTTTGCTTCGAAAGTGATGAGTAAATGAGCGGAGTTTTAATTTTTAAAATGGAAAGTAAAGCAATCAACCACACATTTTCGGAGCGATTTGAAAACCGATCTGGCGTTGAAGAACTAAAATAGATAGCAGCCACAGTAAAGGCCTTTTCAATTTCGCGCAGAGTTAAACCAAAATGATTTGCAAAGATTCCCATGCTAGTGGCGAAAAAGTGAGTGTCCACCGTTTGCGCCGGAAAGCCATAGTGGGAAACTAAACTGTGACAATATTCTTTCACCCCCTTTTGGTATTCTTGTGAATTTGACGCAGACCCTTGATTTGGCAAATCAATAAAAAGGCTACCAAATTTGAGCAGGTAAGATTCTGCATCTGATCCGCCATAGACAGTTCGAATGTAGTTTTCAATTTGGTTGCGATTAACCAGCAATACAAACGCGACACCTTTTACATCAAAGAGATGTTTGATTCGTTCCAATAAACCGAGTGCAAAATCTGGGCGGCAACGGTCAAGTTCATCCACAATAATCGTCAGAGGAAATTTCTGATTCTCTTGAACTTTATCGGCGAGTTTTTCCAAACTTTTCTTGAATGCGCGCAGGGCATCTTTTTCTTCTCCGTATTTTTCGATTTTCTTTTCGATGACATCGGCGCTTATTTCTGAAACACCGGTCACTAACTCGTCACCGATTTTCTTTAGTTCGCCTTCGTGCTTCTCATCAAAAGCGTTCAAGGTCGCAGCCCGAATTCCCACTTTTACAGCGAGTCCAGCAAGCCGTTTTCCAACTTCGACAGCTGTTTTCTTAAATTCTCGACGCTCTTTTAACTTCTTTCCATCCGGTAAATGTTTGTCAGCAAATTCGAGAATTTCACCTGAGAAAGAAACAAACGGGTCATCAAAATAATCTGCGGCGTAAGCATCAAAATAAATCACATTGAGATGGTCGCGCTTTTCAAGTTGGGTTTTCCACATTTCAGCAAATGTAGTTTTCCCTTCACCCCAAGGCGCATTCACAAAAATCACGAGATTTTCTTCTACGTTGCGCAGCAAGTTGGTAAGTGATTCAGCAAATTCCTTGCGACGGAAAAGCGTGTGCTCAAACGGGTCTTCTTTGCCAATAATTGCCTTCGGTGGATTAATCTTCATGCCGTGTTTTAGGCTACACCTGGCTGCACTTCAAGAACAGATAACCCAAACAGGCAGCGCAAATTGAATTCTGAAACTTCGGTTCCCTCTTTCTAAAACTGCCCCCGCCTTGCCGTCCGATTTAACCCCTCCCCGTAAGAAACAAAGAACCTTCAGCCCCCCCAGTTACGGGCAGGCTGAAGGTTTTGAAAAACCGTTTTGGCCGTCTGGATGTCAGCGGTGGATCAGGTCCGTGGGCAGGGGCGGGGTGCTGGCCGGGGGATGACGCAATTTGCTGGCTTGCTCGAAGGCATAGGCAAGCGCGATCAGCTTGGACTCGCTGAAGGCCCGGCCGGAGAAGACGACGTCGCCGGGTTGCGGATTCAGGATGTTGGTGGTCGCCGGCAGGAAGCCGCCCGGGACGGCGACGCTGGGATAACCCGCACGCGCCGGTGTGCCGGCGCCGGGATTGAGCAGCGCGTCAAAATCGTCGCTGGTGCCGGGGATGCCGTCAGGTCCGTTGTAAACCCCGTCCAAGATGCCGCGCGACTGGGCCCAGCCCGCCAGCAGGTTGGTTTGGTAGGTCGCCGTGTCGGCACTTCCAGGTGAGATGTCGAGCGCTTGCGAAGCCAGGGCCAGCGTCTGGCCATACTTCAATGCGCCGGGAGTGATGTTGTTGAACGCGATGATGTCGGCCAGGGTCCGCCGGGGCCAGGAGGCAGGCAATTGCGCCAGATAGGCGTTGAGGTCGCGTTTGAATCCATAGTTCAGGATGCTCGGAGCAGTAGGATTGGCCAGCGGCGGAATAATCTGCACGAAGGCCCCCTCAGACTGCAGGATCAGTACGGCGTTGGAGACGATCAGCGACGAGGTTTTTGGCACGGCAATCCGGGCGCCTTTCAACGCATTCGGATCCAAAAACTTCGTGTAGTCGCTGAAGGCGTTGCCGTTGGTCAGGCAAGCCTTGGTTGCGGGATCATTGGGATCGTAACCGGCGATGACGCCCAGCACGATGGCGGCGTCCCGGACGGTTCGCGCCAGCGGGCCGGCGGTGTCCTGGTCCGCCGAAATGGGGACGATGCCGCTGCGGCTGACGAGGCCGACGGTCGGTTTGATGCCGACGATGCCTTCCGCGCTGGACGGTCCCAGGATGGAGCCGGAGGTCTCAGAACCGATGGAGACGGCGGTAAGGCTCGCGGCTGTGGCAATGCCCGGGCCGGAACTTGAACCGCTGGGCGAAAGCACGGGTCGTCCGTCACCGCCCGACAGCGGATATGGAAAGTAGGGGTTAAACCCATAGCTGAACTGGGAACTGTAGCCCGCAGGCATGCCGCCGGTCAGGAAGTTCGCATACTCGGTCATGGTGGCCTTGCCGAGAATGACGGCACCGGCATCACGCAGTTTTTTGGTGATGAAGGCATCGTCGGCCGGAATGGATCCCGCCAGCGCCACCGAGCCGGCGGTGGTGGGCATGTCCTTGGTATTGATGTTGTCCTTGAGCAAAACCGGGATGCCATAGAGCGGGGCTTTCTCGTCGGTTGAATGGCGGAGGGCCTCGAACTGTTTTTCCGATAATCCCCACGATTTCAGAAGGGCCGGATCCGGTTTGGATTTCTGCCGCAGGGCGTCAAGCCATTGCGCCGTGCCCAGCGCGTCCGGGTTGACCAGCCCGAAGCTGTTCAGCTTGGGCCCGGCGACGTCGTAGGCTGCGATTCTGGCCAGATACATGTTCACGAGATCCTCCGAGGTCAGGAGGCCCGACTGTATCGCGTCCTCCATCTCGGGAATGGTCGCTTCCACCACCTCAAAGCTCCCAGGCTTCTTGTCGTTCGGGCCGCCGGCCAACGCCGGAAAGGTGCATAGCGTTGCCGCCGAGAGCACGGCGAGGAACGATGGCAACCGTCCTGTCGATCGTGCCGGAGGTTTACTGTGCCGCATGACACCGTGGTCGGACGGCCGTTCGGTTTCTGGCAGCCGATGTGTTTCATCGGCACTGGTTTTCTTGATTACATATTTCATACGTCTTTCTACTTTTGCATGATGGTTTGTGTAACCGCGAATTACAAAACGTTCGCGGTGGTTTCTTCAAGCTGATCAAACACGCCAGCTTGAATTCGCAGACGGCCACTTTGCATAAAGAATGCCAGACGGGATTGTTCTCGGGTTTTTTTAAATGTGAAATTTGCAATCGTGCCGGCGCGTTCCCGCCGCCTGCGCAAATGAAGGCGAAACGATGCCCGCGGAAAAAATCCAATCGCGAAGGAACGAAAAAATTATTTGAGCGCAGCCGGAGGTCGCGCGAAAGTGCTGCAAATTCTTATTCCAAATGAAAAAAAATCGCCACCGCGAAAGGCGCGGATGTTTGCACGAATAGCTCGGTGGTCTGGTTCGCGTGGCAACCGGGCCAGGTCGCGTTCACGGCAGGCATTGCAAATTGTGAAGCGGTCAGGGAATCCGTTGCGAATCCAGCCGGGCATCGCCGGCCAAAATCATTTCAGGAATGAACCTGGGGTGTTTCCCCAAAAACACGGAGTCGAGCCTGACGAAAAATATTTGTGGTGAATTTGCAGAATGAACAAAATTTGACCCTCAAACTGCGGCGCAAATTGAATTCTGAAAATTGGTCTGCCTAAAAAATGCCAGCTGTGCTGAATGATTTGATCTCATGCCGTCGCGCTCGTTTTATCTGACGTTGCGCGTGCGCCCGCAAGAGCGGCAGAGGGCGGCCGCAGTCCAAGATGCTGGCGCGAAATTGCTATTCCTTCCTCGTTTTATCTGACGTTCCGCGTGCTGTCCACGCGGACACCCCGATCATTTCAGTTCGAGGGTGATGCTGTTGCGTTCGAGGGTGCTGCCTTCTTCGGCGGCGAGATTGGCGAGGGCCTTGTTGTAATCCGCCAGCGAACGGATCTCCTGCGAGCGGGCCGCCGTGAGGTTGTTCTGAAGCTGCAGCACGGTGAAGGTGGTGCTTTTGCCAACGGCATATTTCTTCTGCTCGGCGTCCAGTGCGGCTTCGGCGTAGATGCGCGCCTGTTTGGTGGCCTCCACGCTCTGATAATCCGACTGCGCCTGTTTGACGGCATTGTCGATGTCCACCATGACCGTTTGCTCCTTTTGTTTCAAGGTCAGCAGCAGTTGCTTCAAGGTCACCTTGTCAGCCTTTTGAGTATTGCGCGCCCCCACATTGCTCAACGGCATGGAAAACTGCGCGCCATAACTCCAGAACGGCTGGTTGGCCAGCTTGATCTGGTTGAACGTATCGCCGAACTCCTCGCCCGCGCCGTTGTAGCCGTAGGTGCCGATCAAATCCAGCGACGGGTAAAGCTGGTTATTGTCAAATTTCAACTGGATGCCCTGCTTCGCGACGTCGAGCCGCGCCTGCAAGAGGTCGGGCCGCCCGGCCATGCCCCGGTTCCAACTATCCTGCAGGTCGAACAATTTCAGATCCGCGGTGAGGGTCTCCGACGGCTGGATGTTGGTGCTGTGCCAGCGGGCGTAATCGTCGGTCAGCAAATTCTTCAGCGCATTTTCGGCGATGGACAGGGCGTTCTCGGCCGAGATGAGATTTGCCTGGCTGGTGGCGACCTGGGATTCGTCTTGCTGCACATCCAGCGGCGACATGCTGCCGATTTGAACCCGCTGCCGGTCCTGATCGAGCTGGGTCTGCGCGAGGTCGAGCGCCTCCTGCTGCACCTTCACGAATTCCTGCGCGAAGATCAGTTCATAGTAGGCGTTTTCGACGTCGGTGACGCTTGTGATGACCTGCCCGCGCACACCCTGCTCGGAAAATTGCAGCCGGTTTTTGGCGACCCGGATATTCAAGCGGGTCTGGTCAATCCAGAAATTTTTCAGCAACGGCTGGGTGAGCGCGAAGGCGCCGACCTGGCCGGAGGAGCTTTGGAGGTTGGCTTTTTTCAGGATGGAATTGGTGTCCAATCCGAATTGGAAACCTTTGGAACTGGAAGCATTCCCCCCCAAATCATACGTCATACCCCACGGGGTGCCCCCCTTGAAATCCGAGCTGAAACTATCCGCACTGATTTCATTCCCGGGAATGCGCTGGCCGTTTTGAAACGTCCCGGAGCTGTTGTTATACGTGTGCTCGCCGGCAAAACTGAAGGTCGGATCGTAGCCGGCGTAATTGATGTTCAGGTCATACAGCGAGATTTGCGGGTTGTAACGCTGGATCTGCATGTCGAGGTTGTGCTGCAACGCCTCCTGAATGCAATCCTGCAACGACATGTCGCGCGTCGCCGCCGGAGCCGAATTGGTCTGGGCGGCGGCCACAAAGGTCGCCGCGCACAATAGTATTCCAACGCCAAATTTTTTCATGATGCGTCCGTGAAACAAACCCCGCGTTGCGGCCAAAGTTGCGGCTTCCACCGGACGCGTCCCAACCCAGACGCTCCGGCATGCCTCAAGGTAACCAACCGGTTAATTCGGCCTGGCTTCCGCCGCCGGCACGTCCGAAATCTTCGCGTTGTTCTCGAGGAATGTCAGCACTTTCTCGTGCGCGATCTGGTCGTAAAGTTCGTTGATGCCATTCCGCTTCTGCAGATCCTTGATGAACTTGTCCACCGGGATCTGATACGCCTGCGCCATGGCCTGCACGCGCTGCAACACTTCCTCCTGCGAAACCTTGATGTCCTCCTTCTCGGCGATGCGCTGGATCAGGAACGCCATCCTCACGCGTTCCTTCGCGCTCGTGGCGGCGGCGTTGTAGATCTGGTCCTTCTCCTTCTCGATCAGGTCGCGGCCCACGCCGCGCTTGGTGTTTTCCTGAACGATGTTGTAGACGACGTTCTTCGTCTCGTGCGCGACCGCCGATTCCGGCAGGTCGAAACTGGCCTGGGCCAGCAGCGCGCCGAGGATCTGGCCGCGGATCGCCTTGGTCTGCGAATACTTTAATTCATTCTCGAGGTCCACCCGCACGCCGGCACGCAGCTTCTCCACGTTTTCCGCGCCAAACGTTTTGGCGAGCGCATCGTCAATCGGCGGGAGGACCTTTTCCTTCACCTCGATGACTTCGACGTCATAAACGGCCTTCTTGCCGGCGAGTTCCTTCGTCACGAAGTCCGCGGGGAAATCCACGTTGACCGTGCGTTTGTCGCCCGCCTTCGCGCCGACCAGTTGATCGGCAAAACCGGCGATGAACGTGTTGGGCGCGATGTCCACCCAGAAATTCTTCTGCTCCGTCAGACCCTTCGCGGCCGGGGCGACCTCGGTGAGCGGCCTGCCCTCGGAAGCGCCGGTGTAATTGACCACCGCGACATCCCCCATCTTCAATTCCCGCGCGGCGGTCTCAAATTTCACGTGCTGCTGCGCGAGCAGGTTCAACGCGCGTTCCACGTCCGCGTCGGTGACGGATTTGATTTCGCGATTGACGGCCAGGCCCTTGTATTCCGGCAGTTGAAATTCCGGCGCGGTCTCGATGGTCGCGGCGAACTGCAGGCTTTGCCCGCGGCCGAACTGGATCTCCTCGATGTCCGGATAGCCGAGCGCGGCGATTTTTTTCTCCTCGAGCGCCTTGCGATACGCGTCGCCGATGAGCTTGCGCTTGGCTTCGCCCTGGATTTCGGCGTCGTATTTCTTGGCCACCAGGTCGCGCGGGGCCTTGCCGGGCCGGAAGCCGGGCAGCGACGCCTGCTTCTGATAGTCCTTGGTGATGGCGTCAAAGGTTTCGTCCACGGACTTCGCGTCCACTTCCACCCGCAGCAGTTTTTTGCACGGGGCCAGATTTTCGACAGTAATATTCACAATAATTCTCGTTGAGAGAGCCGTGGAGGGTAGCTGAACCGCGTCAATTTCGTCAATGGTTTTAAGGAGTCGGTCGAGGGTATTTTGAAATCAGTTGCTTAGTGTCGGCTGTTTGCAGGTTTTGCAATATTGCCGGACAACAAAGATGGTGCTCATAGCCCATGCAACAAATACAATTGCAAGTCGGGTCAACGTCTCTGTCCGAGCCCAAAGGTAATAATCAGGTGGATTACTCAACCATTCAGGCTGAATGAGCCGAAAATGCCAGTAACGATTGATAATATCAGCATCCGTCCAACCCATCTGTAACAAAAGTAGAAGCGGCGTGAGCAATGGACGAACCGCCCAAAATAACGTCACACTCACTGCGCACACGGCGATGAGCAACAAGAATAGTTTGAGCGTTGTTTTTTGCATAGCCCGCGAAAGCTTCACAAAGCTGAACCCCACTCGCTATAAAATCAAGCTAGGAGCCTGACGATTTATTTCAGCCAATTTTTCAAGGCCCTTGTGATTTCGCGCCGCTTCCGCTTTAATGTCGGCGAATGAAGCAAACGCTTTTCATCCCCGGCACGGCTGGCTTCATCACTGCCGCGCACCGAAGACGCTGTCGAGGATGACTTCCTTGGTTTTCCAGATCAGCGCCATGGTCATGGCCAGCGGCAGGAGGGCGAAAAAGATCAGCGCCCAGAAACTGGCCCGATTGATCCAGACAAAAAACTCCCCCAGCTTGGCGGCCAGACGCGGATCGTTCATCACGACCACATACGCGGTGGCGAACAGCAGCAGCGCGACGAGCAGCCAGCGGTTGAGCTGGGTGAAATGCCGCGTTTCCTGCCGCAAGGTTTCGTCCGGCAGCATCGCGCCGAGCTGTTTCAGCACCACATTCAAGTTGAAGAGGAAAATGATCGCCGAGAGGACGAGCACAAAAATGACGGCATTGAAGAACGGCTGCGCCGGCATTTTATTCTGCCAGTAGAGAAACGGACAGAGGCCGAAGTTGACCAAGCCGGAAAGTTTGGCCCGGTCGAGTGCGTTGCGCCAGGGCCGTTCCTGTTTCTGGAAACGGCCCATCTGCCAGAGGCCGTAGAGTAGAAGTCCCGTCGCGAAGAGCGCGGGCAACATGCCGAGCGGCTTGAGCCAGCTGGCCCGGGCCGTTTCTGCACAGATGATCAACGCCACGGGCAGTCCCCAGAACAAGGCGGAAAGCCCGCGCGCCAGCCAGCCCAGCGAACGGAGCATCTCGGCCTCGTGCCGGTTGCCGGAATTTTGATGGTGCGCTTCGTTCAAAACGAAAGGTAGGTGTAAGCCTTGAGGCCGCGCTCGTAATCGTCCAGCAGGCGCATGGCTTCGGACGGTTTCATGCGGTCGGATTTGATGGCTTCGTCCATCTGCGCCTTCATCTGACGTTTTAATTCATTCTCGTCGTATTGCACGGCGGTGAGCGAATGGATGATGGTGTCGCCTTCGATAATCTCCTCGATGTAATAACCGGCGGGTTCATCGGGTTCGAGGAAGACGTGCACTTCGTTCACGCGGCCAAACAGATTGTGCAGGTCGCCCATGATGTCCTGATATGCGCCCATCAGGAAAAAGCCGATGTAATACGGTTCGAGGTTGCCGTTGCCGTTCGTGTTGAGCTGGTGCAGTGGCAACGTGTCGCGCACGTCGCGCAAGTCGATGAACTTGTTGATCGCGCCGTCGGAATCGCAGGTGATGTCCACGAGCGTGGCTTCGCGCGTGGGTTTTTCGTTGAGGCGCCCGATCGGCATGATGGGAAATAATTGTCCAAGTGCCCAGTGGTCCAGCAGCGATTGGAACACGGAAAAATTGCAGAGATACTGGTCGGCGAGCGTGTCGTCGAGCTTCTGGATTTCCTCCGGGATATAGGCCTGGCCTTTGAAACTCGTCACGACTTCCTGGCTGATCTCCCAGTAAAGATTCTCGATCTTCGCCTTGTCCGGCAAATCCATCATCCCGAGCGCGAACATCTGCTGCGCGTCCTCCTTGCGTTCCTGCGCGTCGTGGCAGGCCTCAAGTTTGTTGAGCTTCGTGAGGTTTTTCTTGATGTCCAGCAGTTCGCGGACGAGCGGGTGCTCGTTGTCGCCGTATTTCAGGAAATCGCCAGGCCGGATTTTTTCAATCGCGCCAAACACTTCCACGATCAACACGCTGTGATGCGCGACGATGGCGCGGCCGCTTTCGCTGACAATGTTCGGGTGCGGCACCTTCTCGGCGTTGCACACATCGGCGATGTAATAGACGATGTCATTCGTATATTCCTGCAACGTGTAGTTCGTCGAGCTGTCGAACGCCGAACGGCTGCCGTCGTAATCCACGCCCAAGCCGCCGCCCACGTCCATGTATTCGATGGCAAATCCCATCTTGTGGAGCTTGGCGTAAAACCGCGCGGCTTCCTGCACCGCTTTTTTCACCGTCAAAATGTCCGGCACCTGCGAGCCGATGTGAAAATGCAGCAGCTTCAGGCAGTGGCCGAGATTTTCCGCACGCAACATCTCCGTCGCCGCCAACAATTCCGCCGTGCTCAAGCCGAACTTGGCGTTTTCGCCGCCGCTCTCGGCCCATTTGCCCGCGCCCTTGCTCAACAGCCGCGCGCGAATCCCGATGTGCGGCTCCACGCCGAGCTGCTTGGAAACGGCGATGATCTGTTTCAGCTCCTCCAGCTTCTCGACGACCATGATGACCGTCTTGCCCAGCTTGATGCCGAGCAGCGCCATCTTGATGAACTCCGCGTCCTTGTAGCCGTTGCAGATGATGAGGCTGCCCATCTGGTTCTGCAGCGCGAGTCCCGCGAACAATTCGGGCTTGCTGCCGACTTCCAGGCCGAAGTTGAACGGCTTGCCGGCATCCAGAATTTCCTCCACGACTTCGCGGAGCTGGTTCACCTTGATGGGAAACACGCCGCGGTATTTTCCCTGATACCCAAATTCCGTGATGGAGCTTTGGAATGCCTTGTTGATGGCCTCGACGCGGTGCCGGAGAATATCCTGGAACCGGATCAGGATCGGACATTTCAATCCGCGGCTTTTCGCCTCCTCGATCACGTCCGTGAGATCGACGGTGGCGCCCGCGTCCTGCAACGGTTTGGCGACGACGTGGCCCGCGTCGTTGATGTCGAAATATTTCGCGCCCCAGCGCTGGATGTTGTAAAGCCCGCGGGCGGATTCAATGTTCCACGGTGGCGTGGCGTCGTTCGGATTGTTCATCTCGGTGAATTAAGCAAAGCGAACTATAAAAGGCTGCGCGCGGAAATCAATCAGTGGAATGAAATTTTTTTGTGGCATCAACAACCGGGAAGGGCGCGCGAAAATCAAAAAAAGTTTTCAGGGCAACGTGGCGTGTCATTCATTTAGGCTTCTTCGTGCGCTTCGCCGCGAGAAATTGAGACAGGCTGACATCCAAGCACTGGGGTTTGGTAAGCTCATGGTCGTAGAAATAAACTTTGGGGTCGGCTTCATGGGGATCAACGACGTATGAATTGCCGCAGTCGTCGGCTGCAAACGAAAAGAAATTCTCCATTCCCGGCCAGACAATGGAAATGTTCCCAATGTCCATGGGCATAAAATAAAAGACGAAGAACGGGTTGGGAAATGCAGGACACTGAACATAATACCCGCCCTCAAGATCACTATTGGAACCTTCGTAAAGCTGTCGAAGTGGCGGTGGTGGTTGGCAGCCGTAATGAGCCGAGAACGCGGCGTAATCTGGTCGCCGTAGGCTTTGCTGGTGGCGTTCCTCGGCAATGGCGTGTTCTACAGCCAGCTTTTTGTTTCGTGCTCTCCGCAGCCGCGAAAGCCCCATGAGCGGGAGGGCGACAACAAAAGCCAGGACGGCAAGGACGAAGAAAACCGATTCAACTGTTTCTTTCATAGGACATGTATGAACAGACCCGCCTGATAGTTCATTGGCATTGCGCCGCCAAGTGCTCACCAGTCCACGATGCAGTCCTTCGCGTGGAGTTGCGAACTTTGGGGCGTGTATTGCTGGAACTCCACGTCGGTTCCGTCCGGGTCTTTGCACCAGCATTGCCAGGTCTGGTCGCAGCCGAGTTTTTTCGGCGTCACCGCGATGTCGTGCAGGTCCAGCGCGGCGCGCAACGCATCCATGTCCTCCACTTCCAGGCACAGATGGTGGATCCGCTGGCTGCGGATTTCCTCGCCGGCGCCGGCCTTGAAGATTTCAATGAATTGTCCCGGGCCGGCTTGCAGGTAAAAGCCGAACAGTTCGCCGTCCTTGAGGAAATCAAAATGCCGCTTCAGGCCCAGCGCGCCGCAATAGAAATCCAGGCTCCGGTTCAAATCGTTTGAGAAAATACAAATGTGGGCGAGGGCTTTGATCATATTCAAAAAATAACTTTGGTTTTCTTTGCTGAAATTTACCGTTTCGTTTGCTCCTGAATGACCTCTCCGACCAGCTGCTCCAGCGATTCAATCGCCACGTCCTCCACCTCACCCGGCGGGCACGGCTGGAGTTTCAATTGCGCCACCGCGAACACTGTCGGCCGCAGCCAGCGAAACGCCGCGTCCCAAGCATCAGCGTCGCCTTGCTGCAACGATTTGAGTTCGGGCGGATTCACCACGGCAGAATGCCTTGGGAGAACCCGGCGGGCAATGGGTTAAAACCTGAAAACGGAGTTGTCTCCCCGGAAATGAGCGGTTAAAGTGACAGCGTGGAAATCGAAATGTTGCAACAAATGGTTGCTTCGCGACGGCCTTTCAGCCTGCGCCTTTCGGACGGTTCGCTTGTCGCAGTGCCGCATCCAGAGTTCATTCTGATCACCCAGGACGGGAAAACCGCCATCGTCAATACGGAAGGCAGCCACGTCAAATTCGTTGACGTCGGTTTGGTGACCGCCCTGGAGACCGGCAATGGCGCGGGACAGCGTGAGTAAATTCAATACGTTCCCCTGGCCACACTTCGACGGACAAATCCTTCCGGACCGGATTTGAACGCGATGTTCGTGTCCACCACGACGCCATCCGGGTTCATTGCGCGGACGGCGGGATGAAGCGATCCTTGTTGGCCGCCCACCATTCCGCCGTGATGTCATCCGCGAGCCGGTCAGCGTCCGCCTCGGTCAGGCGGTTGTGCTGGGCGGCATCGCGACCTTGGGAATCGTCACCCGCACGTCGGCATCGGTTCTTTCCACCGTTATCATAGGCCAAGCCTCGCCCACCGGTCGAACTGCGGCTGGCTGCCAAAGCACACCTCGACCGCAAAGAATTTAACCACGGATAAACACCGATGGACACGGATCAAGGCAAACGCTCTGACGGACACCCTCGCCGGTGCGGAAAGCGTGCTGGCGAGTCATTGGCCGGTGAACGACAAGGCGACCAGCCAGTTGATGACGGAGTTCATGCGCCGCTGGCATTCCGGCGAGCCGCGCGCACAAGCCTGGCGCGAGGCACAGTTGTTTTTGTTGCGCTCAAAAGAATTTTCCAACCCCTGCTTCTGGCCAGCCTTCACATTGACGGGCCAGTGGAATTGAAATATATCAGCGGCGCTCTGCCGGAGTGCAACGGGAATTGACAAAGCATTTGCCTGGCACCAGCATCGCGGCCAGTGACTCTTGACGTAATAGAGGGCCTGAAATGGTATGTGGTGTTTGTGTTCTCGACGACCGCCCATGAAGCTGCCCATGCGTGGACATCCCTGAAACTTGGCGACGACACAGCATACCGCGGGGGCCAGGTTACTCTGGATCCCACTCCCCACATCCGCCGCGAACCGGTCGGCATGGTGGCCGTGCCGCTCATTTCTTATGTTCTGGGCGGTTGGATGATCGGCTGGGCCAGTGCGCCGTATGATCCGCATTGGGCCATGCGCCATCCCAAACATGCCGCGACCATGTCCTTGGCCGGACCGGCGGCGAATCTGCTCATCCTGCTGACGGCGGCGCTGCTGATTCATGTGGGCATCGCGTTTCATTATTTTGACACACCGTCCAGCATCAACTTTTCCCATGTCGTGGACGCCGGCTCGCCCCTCGGCGACGTGCTGGCAAGCTTGCTGAGCATTTTCTTTTCACTCAACCTGCTGCTTTGCACCTTCAACCTGCTGCCGTTGCCGCCGCTGGATGGCAGCGGTGCGCTCATGTTTTTCACCACGCCGGAGAAGGCCGAAAAGGTGATGGAGACGATGCAGCAACCGGCGTTTCAAATGATCGGCCTGATCATCGCCTGGCGCGTTTTTTCCGAAATCTTTCCCGCCATTCAATTGTTCGCCGTCAACCTGCTTTACCCTGGCGTCGGTTACCATTAACCCGTGAATCCCGTCATGCCAAAAATCCCACTCGCCACCCTCGTCAAACACTGCGACCAGATCCTCCGCACCCGCGACATCGGCGACTACGACGGCGTGGCTTTGAAGATTTCAATGAACTATCCCGGTCCAGCTTGCAGATAAAATCCGAACAGCGCGCCACAATAGAAATCCATGCTCTGGTTCAAATCGTTTGAGAAAATACGGAGGTGGGCAAGGGCTTTGATCCTATGTATGCGGACTATAAAAGGCTGGTCGCGGAAATCAATCAACAGAAAGGGAAAACTTTTGGGCGGTTGCGTTGAAATAGTTTGGCGCTTGCTTATTTTTGGTCAAACAAGTAACCAACAGCAATGAAATTCCCAATCCAACTTTTCGGGGCGTTCGTTAAGACCAATCTTCGAGGCGCAGCCATCGGTTTGCTTTTACTATGTTCATCGGCAACGTCATTCGGGGCGGCCTCGGTGGTGTTCTTCGACGGATTTAATGGTCCAACCTTGAATCCGTTGTGGGCTGGGCCATTGCCGGACGCGCCCGGTGCCAGTGGCGACACGACGCCCGAGGCGTATGTGGGCTTTCCCAATTATCAACTTCAGACTGTTGGCGCGGATTCACTGTTGCGCATGAGCAATTCCCTCTCGGATTTGCAGCGCGTCGGATGGAGCCTGAACACCAATTTTTATGTTTCAGACTTTCGCTATGAGACCCGGTTCAACACCTTGGTGCAGTCACCCGGCACAAGCATCGATGCCTGCGTTGAGATCTGGATTTTGGACGCGACCGACGCAAGCCGTTACGACATCGTATCGCTATTTGGCGGTTCATATGGGAGCGACCGCCGGTTTCGGGCCGGCAGTTCCATCAGCGGCATCTCAACTGACCAGCCATTCGCATACGAAGACAACCATTTCTATCGCCTTGTGTTGGAGGGAAACAGCACCAACAACCTTCACGCCAGCCTCTGGGACGACCAGGGAAACGAACTCGCCAGCTTTGATATTGGTCATAATACAGCGGCGTTTACTGGCGGATTTAGGATTGCAATTTCGCAAGGCATGGACCGCCCGCTGGGGACTTATCCCTCCGATGTGGCCGTGGATTACACCCTGCTCACGACAACCAATACGCCAAGTCTGATCAAAGCATCTGATACGGCGGGGGTGCAAGTTTCATGGCCGTCGGTGACGAACCGGTGGTATCAATTACAAATTCCCAGCATGAAAAAAGGCAAGGATCATCAAAGCGGTTGGATTGATTTTGGTGATCCGATCCAGGGAACCGGCTCTGATGTTTCCGCATTCATCCCCGGAAACAAGGCGCAGATAAAATATCGGGTGGAACTGCTTCCGTAGTCCCAATTTAAAAACCAGTCAGCGCGATATTAGTCAGCGCTTTGCCAAATGGGTTCGTTGTGATTTCATCGCTTTATGCCGAAAATCCCACTCGCCACCCTCGTCAAACACTGCGACCAGATCCTCCGCACCCGCGACATCGGCGACTACGACGGTGCGGCGAACGGCTTGCAGGTGGAAAACTCCGGCACCGTGACGCGCATTGCGGCAACGGTGGACGCCAGCCTCGCCACCGTGAAGCTCGCCATCGCGGCCAGGGCCGATCTGCTCATCGTGCATCACGGCCTGTTCTGGTCGCCATCGCATCCGTGGACGGGCAAACGCCGCGAACTGCTGCGGCTGCTGATCGAGAACAATCTGGCGATTTACAGTTCGCACCTGCCACTCGACGCGCATCCCAAACTGGGTAACAACGCACAGCTATGTGCCGCGCTTGGCCTGAAAAAATTAAAACCCTTTTTCAACAGCCACGGCCAGACAATCGGTTTCCAGTCGCAAATGAAAATTTCCCGCGCTGATTTGGCGAAGCGTTTGGAACGCGCGACGGGCACAAGACCAAAAATTCTTCCCGGCGGCAAAACCATCTGCGAACGAATCGGCGTCGTCACCGGCGGCGCGGGCGGTGATTTGAAACTGGTCGCTGCCGAGGGCGTGGACACCTTCATCACCGGCGAAGGGCCGCACTGGACTTATGCGCTGGCGGAGGAACTGGAACTGAATGTTTTCTACGGCGGCCATTACGCAACGGAAACGTTCGGCGTGAAGGCACTCGCGGTAGAGCTCTCAAAAAGGTTCAGGCTGCCGTGGGAATTTCTCGATCATCCGACGGGCCTTTAATCGGTTCCTACTTGAGAGACGCCGTGTAAAATTCCGTGAACGCATCCCACGCTTTTGATTCATTCCACTCTGGCGCGAGCTTGGCGGCGGGCTCGGTGTTCGCGCGGTTCAGCGGTTCGCTGAAATCCTCCTGCTTCGCCAGCCCGAGTTCGCACGCCCAGCCGAGCCGCACCTTCACTTCGCGGGCGACGCGTTGCGCAAATTCACCCTGAGATTCGACATAGCCGCTGGGATTTAATTTCAGCAACGGTTCTTTCGTTGCGGCGACTTTCGCGGCAAATTGTGCGTAAGCCACCGCCAGCAAATCCACATGGATGTTGTCCCGGACATAATCAGGGGTTTTGACTTCGCACGGCAACCCGGCTTTCCAGTTTTTCATCAGGAAGGCGGTAAAGCGCGGTTCTTCCAACGGGCCGAACGGATTGGGGATCACGAATTTTCCGAGCGGCACTCCCGCGTTGCGACATTCAGCCAGAAACGCATCAAACGTGAGCGTCTTGGACAGGCTGTAGGGTGAAAACGTGCGCAGCGGTTCGGTGCCTTCGCCTTCCCCTGCCTCGAAATACGTGCCCGTCAGCACAACGGATTTCAATCCGCGTTTGCGCAGAACCGGCAGCACCGCCGGCAGGTTGTGCGTGTTGTTCCGCAGAGCCGCCGGTGCGTCAAATGCCGGGCTTTTGTAATTCGTCACGTCGGCAGCGTGGTGGCAGAGCAGGTCAAAATTTTCCGCGCTCCCGAGCTTGAGAAACTGATCCGAACCAAAAGAGGCGTTGGGAACGAATTTGCAAAATGGTTGCAGCAGTTCAATCCGCCGCCGTCGCGTGCCGGTGTAATTTTCCAGGTCGCGCGTGAGCGGGCAGACGATTTCATGTCTGGCGGCGGCGAGGGCTTTGACAAACCAGCATCCCGTGAACGAACTCGCGCCGGTGAAAAGAATTTTCATACGCGCTTAAAACGGCGATGAAAAATCGCGGAGGGCGGGGAATTTTTTATCGCGTTCGGACAGGGCGGGGGCTTTGACCGGCCAGTCGAAACCGAAACTGTCCCAGCGCACGCCGGCGTCATGCACCGGCGAATGCACGGTGCTCGTCTGATAGACCATCGTGGCGCCGTCCTCGAGCGCGAGAAAACCATGCGCAAAACCAGCGGGGATGAAAAACATTTCACGGCTGGTCGCGCTCAGCTCGCGCGCGCAACTGCGCCCGAACGTCGGGGAGCTTTTTCGCAGGTCGAGCACGACATCGAGGACGCTCCCGACAATGCAATAAACCAATTTGGCGTGCGCGGCGGGCGGAAGCTGAAAGTGCATTCCACGCAGGACGCCTTTGGCCGACACGGAGAAGAATTCCTCGTGCGGCTCGAAGTCCAGGCCCAGTTCGCGGAATTGCCCGGCATGAAACGTTTTGACGAAGCTGCCGCGTTCGTCCCGAAAGATGCGGGGGCGGATGATCTGCAGGCCGGGCAGTTCTGTCGGAGCGAGTTCCATGCGTCAGAATTTTTTTGAAAAGGTGCGGATGGTGTCCACGATATAATCGAGCATGGCGGGCATGAGGCCGGGATAGGTGCCGATGAACACGGCTTCGTTCATGATCCGGTCGGCACCGGCGAGATCGCCGATGACACGGAACGCGTCGGGCTGCTGTTTGCGCAAACCCACGAACGCCGGCTGGCGGACGAGGTTCCCGCCGAACAGCATCCGGTTGCCGATCTTCGCCTCGTCCAGACACTTCACCAAGGCGCCGCGCGTGAACGGCGCGGATTTTTTCACGAGCATCAGGAAGCCGAACCAGGAGCATTCGGTCTGATGGCCGGAGTTGTCCCAGCTAAAACCGTGCGGCGACCACGCGGTGGCGTGGGTCGGGAGCTGGAACTGGATGAACTCTTCCAGGCCGGCCAGGCCGGCGCGGAGTGTGTTCCAGTTGTCCATGCGCGCCTGGACGAACGCGGGGAGTTTCTTCAACTGTTGCCGGCCGATGGCGGCCTGCGGGTCGAGCGGCTTCAAGTTATAGCCGAGATGCGAATAAATGTATTTGTGGTCGTAACCTTCGGGCAGTTCGCCCAGTTTCCAGCCAAAACGTTTGTTGCAGGTGTTGTCCTTGCCGCTGGCGCACCAGCAGTCGCGGCCCCAGTCGCGGAAGCTTTCGGCAAGCACCTTCAGTTTCATGTCGCGGACCACGTTCACCGCGCCGCCTTCGCCCATCGTGAGGTGATGCGGCGGATAAAAACTTTGCGTGGAGAGATCGCCGAACGTGCCGGTGAACTTTCCATCATAACGGCAGCCGAGCGCGTCGCAGTTATCCTCGATCAGCCAGAGATTGTTCCGTTGGCAAAACTCGGTCGTGGCGGCAAGGTCGAACGGATTGCCGAGCGTGTGCGCCATCATCACCGCTTTGGTTTTGCCGGGCGTGAATGCAGCTTCAAGCTGGTCGGGTCGGGCGTTCAAGGTGGACGGGTCGTTGTCGATGAACACCGGCACGCAGCCGTTCTGCAAAATCGGCGCGACGGTCGTGGGGAAACCGGCGGCGGCGGTGATGACCTCGTCGCCGGGCCGCAACCGGCGGTCGCCGAGCTTGGGGCTGGTCAGCGCGGACAACGCGACGAGGTTCGCGGAGGAACCGGAGTTGACGAGCAGGGATTTTTTGACGCCGAGAAACGCGGCGAGTTCACCCTCAAACGCGTCGCCTTCCGGCCCGAGCGTGAGCCAGAAATCCAGCGTCGCGGAAACGGCAGCCTCGACTTCATCCTCGTTGAATACGCGGCCGGCGTAGGGCACGGTCGTCTGGCTGGGAATGAACGCGGGGCGTTGGGCATCGTCGCCGGAGCGGTTCGCGGCGTGCGTGGCGGCGGAATACTCGCGCGTGAGGCGGAGGATTTCAGCTTTGATTTCGGCGGGTGATTTCGACATGGGGAAATTATTTTGCGGCCCACGCGCTGTTCGCGGCGCGGGCGTTGGCTTCGTATTCGGCAATTTGCTGAAGCGTCAGATTTTCAGCGGCGGCGGCATTTTCATTCACACCGCGATACCATGCCACCGTGCGGGCAACGGCGGTTTCAAACTTCCACGTCGGCTGCCAGCGCAAAACGCGTCTGGCTTTGGCGGTCGAGAGCATGAGCAGTTTGGCTTCATGCACGGCGTTGGGATTGCTCTGGTCGTCCCAGCGACCGGGCCAGCTTTTCAAAACTTCCGCGACCAGATCGCCGACGTTGCGATTGGCTTCCTGGTCCGGGCCGAAGTTGAAGGCACCAGCGAGTTGAGAGTTGAGAGTTGAGGGCTGATGGAGTTGCGCCCCGAGCCAGAGATAACCGCTCAACGGTTCGAGCACATGCTGCCAGGGACGCGTGGCGGCGGGATTGCGGACCGGAATCGCCTCGCCGCGTTGCAGTGCGCGAATGCAGTCGGGCACGATGCGATCGAGCGCCCAGTCGCCGCCGCCGATGACATTGCCGGCGCGGGCGCTGGCGATGCGGACGGGCGATTTGCCGAAAAACGAACGGCGATACGCGCTGGTCACGATTTCCGCCGCGCCCTTGCTGGAGCTGTAAGGATCGTGGCCGCCGAGAGGATCCTCCTCGGCATAGGCGTAATCCATTTCGCGGTTCTCGTAGCACTTATCGGTCGTGACGATGACGGCGGCGCAGGGTTTTTCCAGCGAGCGCAAGGCTTCGAGGACATGCGCGGTGCCCATGACGTTTGTGGCGTAGGTTTCGAGCGGATGTTGGTAGGAGTAACGGACGAGCGCTTGCGCCGCGAGGTGAAACACGAAATCCGGCTGGACGCGGAGCAGGGATTTTTTGACGGCATCCGCCTCCCGCACGTCGGCAATTTCATGGCCGATTTTGCTGGCCAGCCCGAGTTGTTCAAAAACCGAAGGCGTCGTGGCCGGCGGCTGTGCGAAGCCATGCACCCGCGCCCCCAGGTGAACCAGCCACTGCGCGAGCCAGGCCCCCTTGAACCCGGTGTGGCCCGAGAGCCAGACCGTCCTGCCTTGATATAAGTCGCCGAACATGGGGGAAATTATTTCAGCCACGGCGGATTGCCGGACTCGACGAACTGGGTCAGATGATCGCGGTCGCGCTGGGTGTCCATGCAGCCCCAAAAACCGGGGTGCTTGTGGATGTTCAACTGGCCGTCGCGCGCGAGCTGCACCAGTGGCTCGCGCTCGAGGACGCAGCCTTCATCCTCCGGGAGTCGTTTCAGAAAATCCCGGTGGAAGAAAAAATAACCCCCGTTGATCCAATGGCCTTCGAGGTCGGGCTTCTCGGCGAATTCCACGACGCGGTCGCCGTCCACTTTGATTTCGCCGAAGCGCGAGGGCGGGTTGACGCCGAGCACGGTGCCCAGTTTTTTTTGCGCGAGGTGATGGCGGAATTCCTCCGCGAGATTCGCGTCGGTGAGGCCGTCACCGTAGGTCACGGCGAAATGTTCGGCGGCGCCGAGATATTTGCGGGCAGCCTGGGCGGTGCGGCTGCCGGTCATGTTTTTTTCGCCGGTATAGGCGAGCGTGACCTCCCAGTCGAGCTGGTGCCGGTGTTCGTGAACAGTCACTTCGTTGGTCTTGAGCTGGATGGTGCAGTCGGCGTTGTGCAGGTGAAAATTGCGGAAGTAATCTTTGACCACCTCGGCCTTGAACCCGAGGCACAGCACGAAGCGGCGAAAGCCGTGCCGCGCATAGATCTGCATCACGTGCCAGAGGATTGGATGTTCGCCGATGGGCACCATCGGCTTGGGCCGGAACTCGGTTTCTTCCTTGAGCCGCGTGCCCAAGCCGCCGCACAAGATGAAGACAGGAACATCCGCAGTTTTCATACGCTTATGCTGGCGAAAGGCCGGCCGCAATGAAAGCGCGAACTTGTTTGGCGTCGCTGCTTTTGACTAACCTTGCCGCGTGCAATCCAAAATCATCACGGCCATCCCGGTCTTCAACGGCGAGGAGTTTATCGCGCTGACGCTGGAATCCCTGGCGCGACAGACGTTGAAACCGGACCGCGTCGTGGTGCTGGACAATTGCTCAACGGACCGCACGGAAGAAATCGTCAAAAACTTTTCCGGTTTCCGCTGCGAATTCATCCGCAACGAAAAGAATCTGGGGTTATTTGGCAACCTGAACCGCTGCCTGGATTTCGCGCCCGGAACGGAATTTCTACAATTACTCCACGCCGACGACACCCTCGAGCCGGAATTTTATGAAGTGATGACGAAGCTCCTGGCGGACTGTCCGGGTCGCGGACTGGCGTGGGCATTGGACGCCCGCATCGACGAGAACGGGCGGCACTTGAGTGTTTCCGGGAAAGCCGAGGGCGGAATCGAAGCGATCAGTCGGGACGCTTTTTTGCAGCGCAAAGCCGAGCTGGGCAACCAGGCCTTCTGTGCCACGCTGCTGAAAACCGCCGGCCAGCCGGTGCCGGTCCGTTTTCGCGAAGATCTTCCGATCATGGGGGACACCATGTTCTGGGCGGCCTTCGGTGCGCATTGTGAAAAAATCATCCACGTTCGCCGGGCGCTGGGGAATTATCGCTGGCATGGGTCGAATGAAACCGTATTCCGCGCGCCAACCCTTCAGGCACTCGTCCTCGACGAGTGGCGCACGATGGAAACGAACGAAGAATTACGCGGCAAAGGCTGGAGTCTTTCTCGAAAACTAAAACTCAAGGGCTTGTTTGCCGTTCGTTCCGCCATCAAGTCCAAACGCGTCCGGCAGAACGGGGACGCCAAATACTCGAGTGAAATCGCCGCCGCCGCCCGCGGCATCACCGGCTGGCCGTTCTGGCTGGCGGGCAAGGTTCTGGTTGAAATACGCGACTTGGCAATCTACAAAATCGGCGGACGGACGCGGCACCCTAAAAATATTTACGGTTGATCTGCCGGCTTGCGCCGGCCCAGAAAAATCAGGAGGCCGAGCAACCCGACTCCGGTGGCGATGGCGGCGAGCGTGATTTTAAGCGGGCCGTTCGGGAGCCGGAATTGAAACTCCACGGTGTGCGGACCGGCCGACAAATAGACGCCGCGCATGATGTAGTTGCACCGCAGCAGCTCTGCCGGCTTGCCGTCCACCTGCACGCGCCAGTTCGGATCATAGCGGTCGTTCAAAAGCAGCACCGACGGCATTTCAGATTTCGTGTCAAAAACGATGTCGGTAGGCTTATAGCTTTTAAATTCAGCCAGGCCGGATATTGGGTTGGTTGACGGCGCAGACAGCAACGGCGAGGCAACGAGAACAGTCTGTTGCGGGTCGAAATTTTTGCCAGCCAAAAGTTTCAATGTGGCTTCGTCGTTCGTGCTGACCTGCCAGTGGGAATACAGCTTCGCACGCGGCAACGCGCCGGTGAACTCAAAGAGCGCGTAGGCGCCGTTGGCGTTTGTGACAGCGGTCAGCTCTTCAAGCCGGGTTGGCCGTTCAATGCCGGGCTTCGGCACCACATCGAAACGCTGGAGGATGCGGAAACGCTGTTGTCCGGCATCAAGCTGGCTGTTCATGACCTCGAGGAAACCCGCCGGGCCGAGCAGATATCGCGTATTGGTCAGCTGCCAGCGGCGCGGGATGAGATAGGAAGAATCCTCCGCATTCCGGGCCTGGAGGGCGGTTTCAAACGCCGCCAGATCCGCAGGCATACGCGGCATCTGGACGATGTCCAGCGACTGGATGTTATAATACAGAAAATGATGCTGCGCCCACTCAATGCGGTAGAGCTGGTCAAACAACTGGAATTGATCCGGCGACCGGAACGGCAGGGCGGCAACGCGATTTTCGTAAGGCCGTTCTTTCAAAAAATCCAAGACGGGATTGCTGGCATATTTTTGCACATAATCCCAGTGGATGACCCATGGCAGGTTGGCCCGCCCCAGATCCGAAAGCAGCAGCGCGCCAAGCAGAATGCCGCCCAGCTTCGCCCGCTTGCCCGCAAAAACCCCGGCGATAACCAGCGTGCAAAGCACCACCGCCGCCGCAAAAAACAAAAGGAACCAGCCGACCTGCCCGTTGCTGAAGGCAACAATTTCCTGGGCCATGCCCTGATCAAACCCGACCAGTTGGAGATAACGGATCAAGCCGGGTTTTTGCGCCGCGTAAATCAGCCAGGCCAGCACGCTGCCGGTGAGAGCCACGCCGCAGGCCAGGGTCCAATTGCGGTCAAAGCCCCGAACCTTGCTCCACCAGTTTGCCAGCTGGGTGGAAACGGAGTTGGAGCCGCTGGCAGGAACCTCGAGATAGCGCCGGCTCAAAGCATGGACGCCGTAGCCAAACAAAACCACGATGGCCCACGAAAAAACGAGGATGAATTTGGCCGGATTCCGGATGGTGGAGGCATACGGCAATGCATAGACCAGCTTGTAAAAAACCGGCGCGAACCGCCCCCAGGACAGCAACAACGAAATGACCAGCACCGCCGCCCAAAACCAGATGAACCGCTTTTGCCATTCGCTGAACACGGAATTCTGCCGGCGGAACGATTGCGCGATGGTCCATGCCGCAATCAACACCACCAGGATTCCCGCGTAAACGCCGCCGCCGGTGAAACGCATGAAACCGGGCGGCTGCGCGCCTTGCCGCCCGCCGTCGAAATACCGGTCAATCGCCGGATCACGCCCGACGCCGCCCCAATACTGGCCGCCTTTGTAGGCGTCCTGCAGCGCCGGCATCATGTTGTTGGGCGTATCCATTTTGTAACCAAACAGACCCGGCACAAAGATGGAAAGCGTTTCCGCTTTGGGCAGGCTCCATTGCGTTGCCCAATCCCAATGTTGTTCCTTCGTTTCCGCATCCTGCCCCGTGCCGGCGATGCCGGTGATTGCCCCGCCAATCAATGATACAACGACTTGGGTGGCGATGAACCCCGCGAAAATCGCCACCACCGCCACGCGCAGGATGCCGCCGCTGATTTTTTTCGAGGCCGAAACAGCTTCCTCGTTTAATGCCTTAAAAAAAACAAATGCCGCCACGAACAGGCTGAAAATGGCACCGATGTCCGCCGCTTCCATCACGTTGATGCCTACGCAAAGCCCCGCCAGCGCCAGCCGCAGCCAGCGGGTCAACGACGGAGTCTCCGACGTGTTGGAAACGATCAGGCCCAGTGCAAAAAAATCCATGCCGATGGCGATCTGCTGCGCGGCGACCCCCCAGCACGCCGTGGAAAAGAAGGTGGAGTTGAGCATCGCCGCGAGCGCGCCCAGAACCGCCGCCAGCGGCGTCAGGCGCAACTGCCGGAAAAAGAAAAACGCGCCAAGCCCCAGAATAAACAGGGCAACCGGGGGTAAAAATTTGGCGTAACCGACCGGTCCGGCAACCATGCGAAACAATGAACTGATGGCCGGCGCGGTCATGCCGCCACTGGAGCCGATGGAATTCAAATCGGTCCACATGCCGGCAAAGGTCTGCGGCAATTGATTTTGTTCCTCAACCAGCGACCCCAGCGGACCGTCGTTGGAAAAGGCCACCTCCTGAACCATGAAGCTCCGGTAAAATAACAATCCCAGAATGAGCGCCAGCAGACCTGCAACTGGCCATGGGGAACTCCAACCCCTGCGGTGCGTGGCGGGAGAAATCTTGACAGGCATAATCAATAAAAATTCAAGGCAACGAAATTTTCAAAAACATACAGACAGGATCAACACCCCTCAAGGCAATTCAAATACAACCAATGGGTGCCTATTTGGTGCTAGACTTTCCAGCGCGTTTATTAAAAGGTTTGCCGTTTCGTAACTGCAAAATTCATTCAATTAACATGCCCCAATGAAAATCCGAACGTTTCAACGCCCCCAATGTCCGCTCTGCGGCGGCACCGGCAGCATCTTGTATTCGGACATGCAAGACCGGATGTTTGCCGCTCCGGGCATCTGGCCTTTGAGACAATGCGCCAACCCGGATTGCGGATTGTGCTGGCTGGACCCCAGCCCGGTGGAATCTGATATTCCCTTGTTTTACACCAATTACTTTACTCACGAGCATAGCGCCGATCCCAAGCAACGTTTTCTGCAGCGGTTGTATTTACTTCTGCATCGGGGCTATCTGCTCGCGTCCCATGTCCCCTCCGCAATGATGGGTTTAAACCAGGCCCGGCATCGGATGCGTCACATGTTTTTAGAAGACATGAAACCGGGCAAGTTGCTGGACGTGGGGTGTGGCAACGGAGTTTTTCTGCACAGGCTGCACAAACTGGGCTGGTCGGCAACCGGCATAGATTTTGATCCCAAGGCGATTGAAAATTGCAAGAAGCTGTATGGTGCCGATCTGACCTTCATCAACACAAACCTGTCCGGCGCGCGGTTCCCGGATAATTCATTTGATGCCGTCACGATGAGCCACGTCATCGAGCATGTTCCCGATCCGGTCGGCTTGCTCATCGAGACCCGGCGGATCCTGAAAGCAGGTGGCCGGCTGGTGATTACAACCCCCAATATCCAGAGCTTTGGTCACGAGAAATTTCGGGATTGTTGGTCGGGATTGGATTCTCCGCGCCACCTTCAAGTTTTTTCGCTGGCGGCCTTGCAAATATGTGCTCGAAAAGCCGGCTTTACGGCCATCAAAGCCAGTTCCTCCGCCGCCAATGCCGACGGTTTTATCGGATTAAGCTTCGGATTCAAGGAGGTCAAAGAAAAAGCCAGCCGTCCCACCGGCTTTGGAGTCCGGTTTAATGTTATTCGCGGACTTCACAGTTTGATGCTGCAGTATGCGGAACTCCGTCAGTTACGCGTTGATGCCGGGCGGGGCGAGGAGGCAGTTCTGATTTGCCAAAAGTGAACATTCCTGGGAAAAAGTTGCCTGACCATGGGTCAGATATTTCGGCGATCGTGGTCACCTATCAGCCGGATGCCTCAGTGCTGGAAAACCTTCGCCGACTTCTCCGCCAGATTCCGACGGTCATCGTGGTCGACAATGGCTCGGTCGGCGAGTCCGCCAAGGTGGTCGAAGCGGCCGGCAGCCTTGCCGGGGTGGAACTGATCCGCAACGGATCCAACCTTGGCATTGCCACGGCGCTGAATGTCGGCATCCGCCAGGCGCTGCGGGCGGGTTGCCAATGGGTGGCCACGTTTGATCAGGACAGTTCCATTGCCGACGGTTATTTTGAGGAATTATTCCGCGCCTACCACGCCTGCCCCGCACCGGAGAAAGTCGGCATGGTCGTCCCGGGAAAATGTTCCCCGCAAGCGGCTGCGCCTGCCCCAGCGACCGTTTCGGTGGATTCTCTGTTTTCCTACACACCGGCGGCCATCACTTCCGGCAGCCTCACCAAAGCCGGGGTTTTCCCGGCAGCGGGAATGTATGACGAAGGGCTGTTCATTGACTTTGTGGACGTGGACTTTTGTTTGCAACTGCGAAAAAACGGATTCAAAATCTTGAAGGCAAAACGCGCCGTGCTGAACCATGAACTCGGCACCAAGGAAACCCGGAATCTGCTCGGCCTTAAAATTTCATTTAGATCCCACTCGACCTGGCGGCACTATTACATGATGCGAAACCGGATTTTGCTGTATCGCAGATATTTCACAGTGTTTCCAATGTGGGTTTGTTGCGAAGCCGGCTTGATCTGCTATGACTTCACCAAAATAATATGCCTGGAGGACAAGACTGCCGTCCGGTTGCGCACGGTATGCAAGGGGATAGGGGACGGCCTTCGCGGCATAACCGGCCGCCACGCAGATTTTCCAAAATAACGCGGCAAGCGAGTTGGCTTTTAATCCTGACTGAAGACCGTCAATAAACCATCACGGTCTATGGATATCCAACAATTTTAGGTTCCGGAATCGGGACAATGAAACGCCCACCCCGCTTTTGATATTCCGTCTCGCGCTTGAGGATTTCCGGCGCGAAATTCCACGCCAGCAGCAGCGCGTAGTCCGGCTGGTCTTTCAGCAACATTTCCGGCGGGAGCACGGGAATCCATGAGCCGGGCGCAACCTTGCCCTGCTTGAACGGCGTGTTGTCAATGATGTAGTCGAGTTCGTTGGTCGTGAGGCCGCAGGTGTTCAGCAGCGTGTTGCCTTTGGCTGACGCGCCATAGCCGATGATGCGCCTGCCCTGCGACTTTAGTTTGCGCAGCAGGGCGGGCAGTTCGGTGCGGATGTGGTTCACGCGTTGCGCGAAGGCCTCCCACGTCGCCGGTTCGGCGAGGCGCATGGATTTTTCCCTTTCGAGCGCCTGCGCCACGCTGGCATGCGGTTTCGCCTGCGAGGAACGATGCCGCAGATGAAACAAGATGGAGCCGCCGTGGATCGGATAATGATCCACGCGCGCCAGCATGAACGCCGAATCCTTCACCAGCGCCTCGATGGACGCTGCGGAAATATAGGAAAGATGCTCGTGATAAATCGTGTCGTATTCCGTGTGCTCGAAGAAGTCCACGACGTAAGGCACTTCAAACGCGATCACCGTATCCTGATGTGAAACCGCTTCCAAGCCGGCCACCAAATCTTTCAGGTCGTCAATGTGCGCAAATACATGGCGGCCCAGAATCAAATCCGCCGCGCCCCACTCGGCCTTCAGCTTCTTCGCATTGACCGCATTGAAAAATTCCTTGCGCGTCGGGATGGCGGTGGCGAGGGCGACATCGGCGATGTTTCCGGCCGGCTCGATGCCCAGCACTTCACAGCCCTGCTCCTTGAATTTTTTAAGAAACACGCCCGTGTTGGAGGCGATCTCCAATACTTTCGAGCCGGCACCCATGCGTCCGGCCGAAAGCAGGTGGGTCATCATCTGGTTCAGATGCGTATCCATCGTCTTGGACGTCGACGTGACGTAGGCGTAGTGCGAATAGAGAATCCGCGGATCAACCGTGTCCCCCAGTTGCACCAGCGAGCAGTCCGGGCAAAGCACCACGCGCAGCGGCAGGGAGATTTTGTAGGCGGCCACCTCTTCCGGCTTGAGAAAATCATTCACCAGCGCCGTCTTGCCGAGGTCAAGGATGAGCTTGAGGTTTTTTGAGCCGCAAGTGCGGCAATTAGTGCGTTCTTGAATCATGGTTGCGGAGGTTGGTAGGGTGAATCGGGATTCAGTTCGTGGCGGATTTCATCCACGGGATCGCGCCGGCCTTCGCCTTTGAAAAGCAAACTGGTCACGGTCACGACGAGGCCGGCCACGGTTCCGGTGTTGCGATAGGCGTGAACCACCCCGCGCGGAACATAAATCCGGGACGGCGATTTTTCACCAGTGTGAATGACCCAGCCACGCGCCGCCTTCGCCGCACCCGGACGGTCGTCCCAAAGATAGACGGAAAAATCCGACGGCCCGGCAAAAGTAAAATAATCGTCCTGCCCGACATGTTGATGCGGTCCGCGCGTCAGGCCAGCATGTGACCACGAGGAACACGCCATCAGCGGTATGAAACCAGCGGGAATCTCATCCACGCGAAAGAGTTCATGCAGACTGCCGCGCGCGTCTTTAAAAACCGGCAACGCCTCGACGCGCACGCCCGGTAAATCCGGAATTTCCGGGCTGCCGCCGACTTGGATTGTTGTCCACCGGGTTTTCAAGGGCGCTTAACTTACTAAAAGGCGGCTTTCGTGCGCGAGCATTTTTCGCAGTCCCTCGCGCCAGGATCCCGCCGGCCGGCGCAGGAATGCCGCCAGCTTTTCATTGCCCAAGACGGAAAAGCCCGGGCGCCGCATCGTGGATTTGAAAAACCCGGTTGCCACCGGCTCAACGCGCGGAAGATTTTGGATCAACCCCGAGTGGCGGGCTTCTGTCAGGATGATTTGGGTCCAATCAAAGCGGCTGACGCCCTCGTCATTGACGGCATGAAACAGGCCATGGGCATCGCGCTGGATGAGTTCCATCGTCCAGCCAGCCAGGTCGCCGGTAAAAGTTGGCGCCGAAATCTGGTCGGTCGTGGCCTGGAGATCGTTTCCCGTTTGCGCCGCACGCAAAACCGAATGGATGTAGGATTTGGTCTGTGTCGGATGCGATCCGAACACCCAGCTGGTCCGCAATCCCAGGTTAATTGGCGAAGCGGCGAGTACCGCCTGCTCCCCCGCCAGTTTTCCGGCACCATAATGATTCAGCGGATTGGGTGTGTCCGTCTCGGCATAGACCGCGTTTTTTGCGCCGTCGAAAACATAGTCCGTGCTGAAATGAACCAGCTTCACAGCGCGTTCGCCGCACAGCTTCGCGAGTGTTTCCGGCCCGGTGGCATTCACCGCCCAGGAAAACTCACGCTCCGTCTCGCAGCGTTCAACCAGATTATAGGCGGCGGTATTGATGACCACCTGGGGGCGGATCTCATCCAATTGCTCCCGCATTTGCGCGGGCGCCGTCAAATCGAAATCAGCATGGGAAAGAAAAACCAGGGTGCAATCCACCGTCGCAAACTCGCGCAAGGCGCAGGCGAGCAACCCGCCACCACCCGTGACTAGAATCGTATGAGGCATCCGCAAAAGCCTGCCAGACACGGTGACACGGGCAAGCAACAATTGCAGCCTCTTTCGGCTTCACGCCTCAACATTCCGCAGCCGCTCATGTCCGCGTTTATGGGCTAGAGAATCGCAGACGATAGAAGGCATTGGAACCAGACATCTGAACGGGCAGTAAATTCTGATCGCCAACCTGAAACGGCGGAGTCGTGACTGGAACCCAGTTAGCTGGTGAAAGCCAGTCCGTGGTTTCCACAATAAATCCGGACGGGCTGGCCGGCCAGAACATATAAATAGTGTTGCCAGAAGGAATCGTCGTCAGTCTCGGCCGATTGAAAATATTAATGGGATTGGCCAGGCCAGATTCGCCAAAGCTGTAGCCGGCTCGTAATACGAGATTGGTGGCAGCTTGTGCGACCGCGACGGTGCCGGTCCAAACACCCCGGACAAAGTTGCCGGAAACAACCGGGTAAATTGGCACGCCGTTGGTCGAAAGTAGAACGACCATGTCTGTGAAATTAGTGAAAATGCCATTGGTGGCATCGAGCGCCTGGATCACAACGGTAAAAGGGATATTTACAAAGCGTGGTGATATTATCTGATTCCAAGCGAAGTGATCCAATTTATTGCTCACCGTCAAGATGGCATTGGAACTGATGGTCGAGATAAAAGGACTGCTCACAGTGACGCTGTAAGCGCCGGCGTTGGTGAACTGGGCGCTGGACAGAAGCAACGTCGCGTTGGTGGCTCCGGCAATGTTGGTGGTATTGAAGCGCCATTGATAGCTTAAGGGCGGCGTGCCGCTGGCGGTGACGC
>DATLVR010000087.1:0-16761 GCA_035577265.1 Verrucomicrobiia bacterium
CGTGCGCATCGGAAACCATAGACGCCCATCCCGACTCTTCGCCGCGTCCGGTGCAAAACCGTAAGAGCCTTGCAAGCTCATCAAACCCTCGTCGCGCCCGAAAGGAATCGAATGCACCTGCTTCGCCCGGCCCCCGGCCACGTCTTCGAGTTCGCCTTGGCGGACTTGAAAAATCCCATGATCCGACGCGAACCAAAATCCACCGTCATCATCCGCCATCATCGCGCAGACATACGCGTCGTACAAACCTTGCACCTCGTTGATTTGCGCGAATTTACCATTGTGCCAGATGCCCAATCCCGCGCCGGCGTAGCCAATCCACACGCTGCCGTCCGGCATCGCCTTCATGCAGCGGATAGGCGTGGGCCGCGAAAAGGTTTGCAGCGTTTTGTCCTTGAGCGTATCGCCTTCCACGCATAGGAGAAAACCGTCCAGTGTCCCGCACCAGAGAGTCCCCGCCGTGTCTTCGGCCAGCGCGCGAATGGCCCCTTTAGAGGTTTGAGCGAAGGTTTGAAACTGGTTTTGATGAAGTCTTTGCAGGCACACGGGTGATTCGAGGGCGATCCACAAATCACCGGCGTGATCCACCAGCAACCCGCGAACGATGTCGCCACCCAAACCATTCTCGCGTCCCAGCACACTGAACCGGCCATTGGCCCACCGTTGAAGCCCGCTGGAATAAGTGCCGATCCATACTCCGCCTTCGCCGTCGCTGACAACACAACTGGCACGAGCGCCCGACCAACCATCTTTGCTGGTGACTGTCTTCCAACTACCGTCCGTGCGGCGGGCCAAGCCACCGTTCTGTGCGACAGCCCACATTACGCCCGCGCTATCTTCGCAAATTGAACGCACCGTTGCGGACGGCAAACCGGATTCGGCCGTCTGCAATTCCACCACACGCGGACGCAAACGATCCAACCCGCCGCCGCCCGTTCCTACCCAGATATTTCCTTCATTATCTTCCCCCAAACTCAGGATCTCTTCCTGTGAGGTTTCTACATCCGCGAAATTCGTTCCGTCGTAATCAAACAAACCGTTTACCGATGTGCCCAGCCAAATCGAACCGTTCCGGCCCTCGAATACCACCGTCGGTTCGACGCCCGAACGCTCCGCTGGCAACGTGCCACAATTCGTTGCTATGCCGCTCTCATTACAATGCAATAATTGCAACCCTGCGCAAACCCACATCCCACCCGATCGAGCTTGTCCCAGTTGAACGATGTGCTCGTTCAATGTCAGGAGCGATTGAAAACTTCCGTCGCGTATAATTCCCACATGTCCCGACTTCGCATACCATACCTGGCCTTTGATGTCGCTTCCCAAAATGCATGACCCGGTGCCGGCTGGAGCATTACTGTCGGCGAATCGAGTCACATATCCTTTGGCGATCCGGCACACGCTGCCATCCGAGTAGCCGATCCACACATCACTCTTTTGATCTTGAGCAATACCCGTGGGTCTTACCCCCGAAAGGCCGTTCGTCGTCGTGAACACATTCGTCGCCAGAGACGATAACGAAATCACCCGTCCGCCTTCCAGCGCGAGCCATATTTGATTTTCCGAACCCAGCAACATCACTCGAATAATTGGACGAGTCCGTCCGGAGGGAATCGGCAGTGCAATATTCTGAAAACGAACGCCATCAAACCGTGCCAATCCGCTCTCGGTTGCCAACCAGAGATAACCGTCAGGCGTTTGGGCGACGCCCGTTACGCTGTTGTCCGGCAGTCCATCATCCAATCGCCAGACCCGTGCCGCCCACGCGGGATTGTTCGTCGCCGCCAAAACTTCCACCGCGAACAGACATACTCCGGCCAACAGCACCGGCCAAACGCAGGACATTTTCTTTGGTGCCACGACGGGATGATAACTTCGCGGCCTGCCACCTGCAAGCAACGGAAGACGCCCAAAGCAGGTGATAAAATGAAAATGCATGGCGGTCATTTATTTTTCGGCTTAAAATCAAGACAGGCAAAATTTATATTGCCTTCAGTGAGGACGTGAAGGGTTAACACACTCACGCCTTTGGACAATTCCACTTCGGCCATGTTGGTCATGAGATTCCAGTGATGCCATTGACGCCACGGGACAGTTTCCTTGTCATTTTTGGTTGAAATGATGTCAATGGAAGAAACCAAAGGCTTGCCGTTCAATTCCAGGGAAATTTTTCCGCCGCGGTTGGAGGTGTATAAAAGGTCAATGGTATAAACTCCGGCGCGTTTGACGGCGACCGTCATGTTGAACCATTCGCCGGGCTGCGTCCAGCCAACGTAGGGTTGATTTTCGGGTGGCTGAATCAGCTCGAACGGATTGTCGTCAATCGGCGTCTGGTGGTGAAATTTCGTGTAGGAGATGTCAACGCTTTCATTCATCCGAAACTGCTTAAGATATGTCCCGTCCGGTTTGTTAAAAGTTCCGCTGCCACTGTTGATGGCATCCGAATCGTGATAGGCGACGCCTTCTCCGCCTAAATCATGGTAGGCGCATTGCACGCGGCCGGGAATTTTCTGCGGACCACCATGAAAGACACTGTCGTGAAATGGAGTTCCCTTGTATCCGTTGATTTGCGGCGGCCCGCCGGGCGACGCGCATCCGCTTAAATACAAACCGCAGGCGAGAATCAGGCAGGCTGGCAGAAAGAATGGAAGTTTTGTTTTCATGTCAAAAACCATTTTACATCACCGGTTTTTGTTTTGCTTTTCGTCGTAGAACTTTTTTTGCACGGCAAAGGCTTTTTTCTTTTCACCGTCGTGGCCGATGACACCCTTGAGATTCCAGCCGTCCAGGATGCCCGGCAGCGGTCGTCGGGGCGAACGAAAGTCGCACAAAATCCACGGCGTGAAGCCGGTGAAGCCGGGAATTTTCTCCAGCATCGGCAGCGTGCGCTTGAAAACGTCCTCCTGATACTCTTCGCTGCGAATTCCAGTCCCCCGGCACGTTCCATGTCTGGCTGGTGTCGAAGTTGTATTCAATGAGTTCCGTCTTGTCTTTCGGCTGCCGGTCCAGAAAAACACCACCGCTGGGCTTGGCCGCCTCATCGCAAGGCTGGCGGCGATAATCAAAACAGCCCATGTCATAAGGATCAAAGATGACATGCCATTGACCGTTCAAGTTCGCCGTATGCCGGGCAAAAACATCGCCGATGACCACTTCACTGCGTCCACTGGCGGCAGCGGCCATGGCGGCGAAAAAAAACGGGAGAAATCTTTTCATGCGATTTTAATTTTGAACCCAACCAAGCTAACGAATCCTCAAATCAGGATAACGGGTCGCTTAATCCTCATTCTGCCGGATCGGCCACAGGAGGCATATCGGCAGTTTTGCCGGCTATCAATTTTGTTTCAATTTCGTTTTCATTCTGCAAATTTGAAAACAATCCATCTCCTTCTGGCACAAATTATCTGTTCGTTGATGTTTGTCGGCATCGCGTCGGAGCAAGCCGCAATACCACCAATATGAATAAAGAACGCAACTCCAACGGAATGAGCCGCCGCCAGTTCTTGCAGACCAGCGCGGAATTTACCGCCTCTGCAATGTTCCTGAGCCTCGGTAGCGCGCGGTCATTTGCCGCGCCAAATGCCAGCATCCAGAAAAATTTGATCCCGCTCGTGACACTCAATAACGGCCTGCAAATGCCACGCCTTGGATTGGGCACCATGACACTCAAAGGCGACGTCGGCGTAAGGTGCGTGGCAGATGCCATCACTCTGGGCTATCGTCTCATTGACACCGCCATGATCTACAACACTGAAAGGGAAGTAGGCGAAGGAATCAGACAAAGTGGAATCAAACGTGAAGAAATCTTTATCACCTCAAAACTGTGGAAAGCCGACATGGGGTATGAACAGGCAAAGAAGGGATTTCAAACGTCCATCGCTAAGCTGGGCACGGATTATTTAGACCTCTACTTGATTCACCGGCCTTCCGGCGGCGATTGGAAGGGTTCCTGGAAGGCCATGGAGGAGCTCTATCATGCGGGGAAAATCAAAGCCATCGGCATGAGCAATGCCGATTTCGCCCAACTGGACGACTTGATGGCGAACAGCGGCGTGAAACCAGCGATCCATCAAATTGAAACCCATGCGTTTTTCCAGGAAGGCAAATCACTGGAATACTTGAAGCAACATGGCATACAGATGGAAGCCTGGGCACCGTTTGCGGAAGGCCGTCATGGGCTTTTCATCAATGCCACGCTGGCAACCATCGGAAAGAAATACAACAAGACCGTTGCGCAGGTGTGCCTGAGATGGCATTACCAAAGAGGGATTATTGCCATCCCCAGGTCTTCCCAGAAAGCGCATATCGCGGAAAACTTGAATATCTTTGATTTTGGCCTTGAAGATTCCGACATGGCCTCTATTTCCACGTTAGATTTAAATATCACTCAATTTCCTGAGTGGAGTTAAAGTTCAATATCTCCGTTCAAGTTCGTCGCCTGCCGCGCAAAAACATCGGCGATGACCATTTCGCTGCGCACCCGGTTGGCGGCTACGAACACCACGGCGGGAAAAACCAGGAGAAATCTTTTCGTGTAATTTCAAACCTGGCCAAGTGAACGAATCCGTAAAATCAGAATACCGGGTCGCGTAATTCTTAACCTGCCCGATCGGCCGACGCAGGCATATCGGCAGTTCTGCCGACTATTCATTTTGTCTCGATTTCGTTTTCATCCTCGCACCTTGAAAATATTCCATCTTCTTCTGTCGCAAATTTTCTGTTCGCTGATGTTGGCTGACATCGTGTCGGCGCAACCGCTGCCGAAAATTGAACTCAAACAGGTTTTTCCAAATTTGAAAATTGACCGGCTGGTTTGGTTGAGCGAAGCCCCGGACGGTTCAGGACGGTTTTTTGCCGTCGGTCAGGCCGGAAAAATCCTCGTTTTCAAAAAAGATTCGGACGGCGGCAACGCTAAGGAATTTTTGAACATCGAAGACCGTAATCCTTATTTTCAAAACGAAGACGGTCTGATGAGCATCGCGTTTCATCCGGGATTCAAGACCAACGGCCTGTTTTACATATACTACAATCAAAAAAATCGAGCGGATCAAAATTCCAAGCCGCAAAATTATCCCTTCCGCAGTGTCATCAGCGAGCTCCGGGTATTAACCAACGACCCGGATAAAGCGGACATGAGTTCCGAGCGCGTCGTGCTTGAAGTACAACAGCCGTTCTGGAATCACAAGGGCGGCGAACTGTGTTTTGGCATCGACGGTTATCTTTATCTCGGTTTGGGCGATGGTGGTCTCGGCGGCGATCCGTTCGGCAGTGGCCAAAGCACTTCTACCCTGCTTGCCAAAATACTTCGCATTGACGTGAATACGCGCGCGACCGTTGGACGCGGCGCGCAGCAGCACCAATTGCAATACGGCTTCCCGCCCGACAATCCGTATATGAATGAGCCGGACAACGAAAGCGGCGCGCGCAAGGAAATTTTTGCTTACGGTTTGCGCAACGTGTGGCGATACAGTTTCGACCGCAAGACCGGCGATTTATGGGCGGGCGACGTCGGCCAGATTTTGTGGGAGGAAGTTGATTTAATCGTCAAGGGCGGCAATTATGGCTGGAGCGTCCGCGAAGGCGCGCACCATTACAAGCCCGGCCCCGTCGGTGCCCAATACATAGAACCTGTCATGGAATATCCGCACAAGGCAAGCATGCTGCCGCAATCGTTATTCCCCAACCACGGCGCCGGATCGTGCGTGACCGGCGGTTACGTTTATCGCGGGACAAAATTCCCCGCCCTCGACGGCATCTACATCTACGCTGATTACATTGCCGGCACAGTCTGGGGATTCCGCTACGACGCCGACGCGCACAAAGTCACCGAAGATGACGTATTGCTCAAGCAAAAGAAAAACATCTCCAGCTTTGCCGAAGACTCGGACGGCGAACTTTACGCCCTCATCCTCGACGGCCAGATTTATTCCATCGCCGTGCCATGACGCAAACTCTAATCTAGATCTTTTGAACCACCTTTCTTCCTCCAGGCAAATGAAAAAATTCCGATTCCCGCTCTGGTTGTTCACACTGACAATGTTGATTCCTCATCTCGCCGTGGCTCAGACCCAGCCTGTGGCCGTCACCGTGACTGATGCCGGCGGCGCTGACCTTCCACCTCGTTTTTTAGGCTTGAGCTACGAGTCATCAATGCTTCTGCCCGACAAGGATGGACACTACTATTTCGATGCCGGCGACAAGGCGCTGTTGAACACTTTCAAGACCCTTGGCATCAAGAGTCTTCGCGTCGGCGCCAATGCGGTGGACGATCCGCGCATCCCGGTTCCGCAGAAAAAGGATATTGATGCGCTTTTTAATTTCGCCAGGGCTGCCGGCGTGAAAGTGATTTATTCATTCCGTTTGAAAAATGGCGACTCGGCCAATTCGGCGCGCCTCGCCAGTTATATCGTGGCCAACGATGCGGATGTGCTGGAGTGTTTTTCCATCGGCAATGAGCCGCATTTGTATCCCGCCAAAACCAATGAGCCAGATCTGGATCATTCCGCGAATACCAACGTGCCGAATGTGCGTCGTCCCGCCGATCCCCATCAAACTTATGCATCCTTTTATGCGCAATGGAAGCCGCAGTATGACGCCATTTTGAAGGCGGTTCCCAACGCGATGATTGACGGGCCGAGCGCCGACGGAAACTTTGCCGTGCATCTGGCGAAAGACGTGTCTGCCGACGGGCACCTTGCAATGGCCAGCGATCATTATTATTTTCTGGGTTCAGGTCGGGCGGCTGAAACGGATCCGCCCGCGGCCCGTGACCGCTTTCTTTCCAACAAGCTCCACGGCTCTTATGAAAATGCCTATGCCAAGGTCGGCGCGGTGCTGGCCGTCCAAGGGGTGCCTTACCGGATTGATGAGTTGAACAGTTGCTACAATGGCGGCGCCAAGGATTCGAGCGACACCTACGCGGCCACCTTGTGGGCGCTGGATTGCATCAATTGGTGGGCGGCGCATCACATCCTGGGCATGAACTTTCACACGGGCGAATCGGTGGGTCGCGATGGAAAGTTTGGCCCTCCGAACTACGCCGCCTTTCTGCAGCAGGCGA
This sequence comes from Verrucomicrobiia bacterium, assembly GCA_035577265.1. Classification (GTDB taxonomy): domain Bacteria; phylum Verrucomicrobiota; class Verrucomicrobiia; order Limisphaerales; family UBA11358; genus UBA11358. The sequence goes on from DATLVR010000087.1 coordinate 7,061, forward strand.
ATGGTGCGGGATTTTCCATGCGGCCCCAAGCCTATGCCTATCTGGCTTTCAGCCAGGGCGCGCATGGACGACCACTGGACGTAAAGTTACAGGCGACAAATAATTTCAATTTCAACGCCTACGCCTATCAGGATGGGGACGGCTCCATTTATGTGACCCTGATCAACAAAAGTTATGGTGACAAAGCGCAACCGGCGTCGGTTTCCCTCCAATTGCCCAATGCCACGGCTGCGGGAACATGGCAGCGGATGGATCTGGTGCAGAATGATCAGGACGTCGCCGCCAAGACGGATGTCATGCTGGGCGGCGCTTCCATCAACGCGCAGGGAATCTGGGCGGGCCAATGGACTGCGGTTGACGGCGGCAATTCCGGCGACCCAACGGTCCAGGTTGCACCTGCCTCCGCGACGATCCTGCACTTTTCTCCTACGAAATGATCTGTCATCCTCACCTGGACGAAGGCAAAAAAGTGAATAACCCATTCTAACAAATGCGCTTGAAACCATTAAGCCTGTCGCGTCCGCCGTGGTCAATCCCTCTTGATGAGGATTGAAAAAACAAAACGATTTTCACGCATTCTTTAATCATCCATGCAAAAACCATTTCTGCCAGGCAATCATCATAACCAATCACACCGCCGATCCAAATCCTGATCGCCACTGGGACGGCCAATATACCAGCCTCTGGATCACTGATGGCGGCGGCGGCACATTCTTGGATATTTGGACGCCCTCGACATTAGCACACGGGGGAATGCTTGTATCCGACAGGGGAACGCCCGGCCGCGCTTGCCAGATTTCAAGCGAGCATCATGTTCACAATGGAATTGAAGTGCGAAATGCCGCGCACTGGGGTTTTTACGCGCTGCAGACTGGGGAAGAGTGGGGCGAAGGCGGCTTATGCCTGCCGATTGAAATTGATTCATCCCACGACATCACCTTCGTCAATTTCCACAGCTATCGTGTCAGTCATTCGTTTCAACCGTTTCCGTGGGCGGTGAAAATTTCCAACTCGCGCGACATCCATTTCCGGAATTTTCATTGCGACAGCAACAGCAAGGTCAGTTTTGATACTTGCATTTACGACCAAACCCATGATGTTGAACTCCACGAGCACGAATTCGCCTCGCCCAACCATCCAGTTGACGCACAGAAGGCGCTCTGCAAACAGCCAATCGCGCTCTATTTTCACGAAGGCGTCATGTAGCTGACCATTTTGGGCTGCATCGCACGGCTGGCGATTGAGGTTTGGGAATGAGGTGTCCCCAATTAAAGAAACATCGGACGTTGGCAACCTTAATTCATGAAATTATTTTGTGGTCGATAAATCCAACCGCCCCGCTTCCGCGTCCAGCCAGTCTGTCATTCCCTTGCGCTGGCTTTCCGTCAGCCGGGCATCAGCATGTATTTTAGTATATTTCTTCAGCGGCATTTCTCCGGAGCTGATTTCGGCGCGCATGTTCTCCAGCCGTTTTACGGCTCGTTCCGGATCATTCGCCAGTCAGACAGATTCAAGTGTTCGCGGCCTTCCTTTACGTCACTGGCGATCAGCCATGACATCGGCGCGACGCGCGAATACCAAGGCCAGCGCGTTTCGCTGGAATGGCAATCGTAACACGCCGCGTGCAACATCGCCGCAACGTGCGGCGGCGGCGCGTTTCTGGCCATCAAATCGCCCACGACCGCCGGGTTTGTGCGCGGCGGATTCGTGAGTTGCAACAAGGCGAAACCCGTGACAAGCGCGACGAAAAGCCATGCCAATTTTCTTTTCAATGGAGTGAGGGGCAAGGTCATTTCAAAGACTGGACATACACAACCAGTGCAGCAATCTCCGCCGGCTGAAGTTTTCCGGCGAATGCCGTCATTTCGCCCGCTTTACCCTTGCGGATTCGGTTGGCAATCCAGTCGTCGGCCAAACCAAGATCGTGCAAATCCGGTCCATCGTCACCATGGGCGGTGGCACCATGACAATGAGCGCAATTTTTAAGAAAAAGAGTGCGACCATTTATGGTGCTGGTTGCCGGGTGGGATGCGTCTGCGCCGTGGACGTCCGTGTTGGTGGTTTGTTGAGACCAAGAAGTCAACACGAACGCCACGAGCGCGATAGCGGTTAAAAACTTTGCAGTCATGGTGGCGGATCAGCTCAACGTCGAATCCACCACGGCCAGCGAACTTTTGCCTTCGACGTAATTCACATCCGTGATGCCGAGGAAATCGTTCAGTTTGCCGGCCTCCACTTTCATCGGGCCGGGTTTCGGCGCTTTGCCGGGTTCGGGTTGCGGGAACGCCGTGGACATCGCCGTGTGGAATGTCATGCGGCCTTCCACTTTTTTTACCACTTGATGAATATGGCCGTTCAGGACGGTGACCGAGCCAAAGCGTTTCAGATAGGTCAACGCCTGCGCACCATCATCCGTGCCCCAACCCCATTCGGGATAAACCATCCAGAGCGGAATGTGCGCGAAGATGACGATGGGCGTCTCGCTGGAACGATCTTTCAAATCGGCTTGCAGCCACGCCAACTGGTCCTGACCAAGCGCGCCAAGTCCATTTTGCTGGATGTCCACCACGTTCACGAGGCCGATGAAGTGAACGCCGCTATGGTCGAAGCTATACCAGCCCGCGCCCTTGGTGTTTTTTCCAAAGCGGTCGAGATAGGCCTTGCCGTTATCGCCGGTGACATCATGTTCGCCGGGCACATAAAGAACCTGCTTGGTTTTGATGGTCTTCATCAACTGGTCAACGGTGTCGAATTCATCCGCGCTGGCCAGATGGGTGAGGTCGCCCGTGTGCAGGACAAAATCGGGCGCCACCGGCATCGCGTTGATGCGCGCAATCGCCTGCTTGAGCGTGCCGACCACGTCTTTATTGATGGCTTCCTTGTTGAAGCCGACGTGCGAATCGCTGATCTGGACAAAACTGAAACTGCCCTTTGACATCATGCTGTCCGCGTCTGCCGCGCCAGCCTTCCGGGGCAAAAGCATTGAACCAAGTGTGCCGCCGGCGACGGTCCACAGCATTCCCGTTCCGGCCCAGGCCATGCACGTCAAAAAACCACGGCGGTCAACGCCGTCATTTTCGGTTTTCTGGTCAGGGTTGACGGCATCCGCCGCCAAACGAACTTCTAGTTTGGTATTTTGTTTTTTGTTGTCGTTTTGCATAAATTTTTAACTTGTTCAATCCTCCAGACCGCACGCGCACGGGGTTTATTCCCGGCAAATTAAAAATAATTTTTGGGACGAATTCCCCGGAAATCCACGTCGCGCATTGGATGCGCTTTTTCATTTTACAACCATCCAGACCGCGCGCATCCGGCAATTATTCCCGGAGAATAAAAAAGCTTTCGGGAATAAAATCCAATCAAGAATGGCCTGTTATGCTAACTATCAGTGCAATTTTCAAACATCCAGTTTCACCGGACCCTTTGCATGTCCCACGCAAGTCAGCACATATCCCTGCACTTTTAAATCATGCGGAAGTCCCTGTTCCGCATCCATGGACACGGCTCCGGCCAAAAGTTTGACCTTGCACGTTCCGCATTGTCCCTGCCGGCAACCCGATGGAATGTTGACACCACACTGTTCGGCGGCCTGCAACAAGGTCTGCCCTTGACGGGCTGAATGAGTTTTTTTGGAACAAACGAATTCAATGGTTGAGGCTGGTTCCGTAATTGCCGGGTCTTGGGAACTGCCGGACGGCGGCGGACTGCCAAAGCTCTCTTGGATAATTGTTTCAGGTGCCACGCCCAGACTGGAAAGAATTTGGCAGGCGGCATCCATAAATGGGCCGGGGCCACAAATAAAAAAATAATTCGAAGCGGGTTCTTTTATTTTACTTTCGACGAATTCGCGGTTGAGTCGTCCTTTTGGCCCGGACCATTCGGCAGTAGGTTGCGAGAGCAGGATGTGATATTGGAAATTATTCAGTCTGGTGCGCAATCCTTCCAATTCGCTGCGGAAGATGATGTCGTCGTTCGTCCGCACGGAATACAACAGCGTGGCGCTTGTGGGCAGGCAGTAATCGTCAATATGACGCAGCATCGCCATCATCGGAGTGATTCCGCTGCCGCCGGCAATCAAAACAACCCGTTTGTGTTTCGCTTCATCAAGGCAAAATTGTCCATATGGACCGCTGGCTTCCACGGTCATCCCGACTTCCGCACGATCATTTAGATATATTGATGCACAGCCATTTCCGATGCGTTTGGGAGTAATTTCAACATAGCCCGTTGCGGCGGGTGATGAGCAGATGGAATAAGATCGAATCACTTTTTTCCCGTCGAACAAGAATGAGAAGGTGAGGAATTGTCCCGGTTTGGCCGCAAGATGACGGTTCTCCGCCAGCGTGAACCGCAATGTTTTGGCATCTGGCGTTTGCCGGGTGATTCGCACCAACTTTAGTATAACCGTGCCATGAGTTGAAGAAGGAGCAGACTGGACAGTTCCCGCCGCTTCTTGGGAAATTTTAGTGGAAGCACCATTGGGTGAAGAAACCGGAATTTTGCCCGGTCGTCGAACGATCAGCACCGTGACTCCCAAACAACTGGCAAAAATAAAAATGGCCGTCTTGAAATTGGCGCGACCATGTTCGGCCATAGGCTGAATGGTTGTGTCAGTTTCGGGCTTGACCAGGCTTATCCCGTTGGATGCTGCCATGCTGGCCTGCGCTTGTCTTTGACTCACTGCTTCCGGCGTTTGGGTCTTCGATAGAAAATCAACGATCTGTTGATCCTCTCCCGGATGAAAAATTCCCGGGTTTCCATCGGTTTGGGCTTCATTCACCATCTTGTTGACGGTCGCCCGCCATTCGGCTGGTGTTTTCGCAGTTTTATAGACTCGATCCAGAGTGTGGCAGGCGGCGCAGCGCTGATTCACCAACGCTCTGCCAACCGCCAAGTCGGCTTGCGGACTGGACTGTTCCGGCGATTTTAAAGAGGCCAGAAATAAAACGATTGTTTTGACATCTTCTGCCGAGATTCCTGACGCGGGCAATTGCCGCATGCGGTTCACGGTCGAGAGCCAGCCACGGGCATCCTTGCGGGCCGAGACCACGCGCTCCAGATTGTGACACTTGGAACAACGTTCCTGCATCGTGGCGGCGGCCTGCGTGAGATCCATGGTGGCATTCGTCAGGTTGATTTCCTCAAGCGAGACATTGTGGATATTGCTATTGCGAATGAAATAAGGCCCGGCGGCCATGGCCACCAACACGAACGACAGCACGAATATCAACAATCCCACCGGCATCAGGAGGATGTAGTAACTCTTGTAATAGCGCGCGATGAGGACTTTTATAAATAACAGCGGCGTCAGCAGCATCGCCACGGTCATGTGAATCATCGTTCCCGACGAAACCGTGCCGGAACTATCCTTCAGTCTGCTGATCATGAAATAGCTCATGGTGCAGAACATTAAGATGAAGATGTAACCTCCAATCCGATGCGCCGCGATCAAGCGGGCACTGGCCCGGGCATTTTTCACCCGCGCCGAAGCCTGCAAAATGAGCCAGACATTTACGGCGCCGATGATGACGAACAGGCTGCCCAAGAACAGGCTGGCTGAACTTTTAAGCATAAGCTATCGGGGTTTGTTCCCAACATTTTACCTCCTTGCAAAACGACCGGCGAAAATGTCGCGAATAAATTTAACGCCTCATTTAGCCGGGCCGGTTACAAACGAAAACCCGTGTCGCTGCCGCCGTTTAACCGGCGATTTAAAAACAATCTCGTGAGCAGATAGTGAAACCCACTCCTTTGCGGCCGTGTAATCACCATCACTTCCTCCGACCAGTTCACGTTTCCCGTCGGTTCCTTGGACTGGCAAGGCATTCCCGAAGTGATTGATGATTCTCCACGGGTTGACAATGTTGGTGCAAAGGTGATGAATTTTCATGCGCCAAAGATGAGTGATCAACTCACTGCGATGAGAGAAACCCGTTCGTTGCGCTCATTGCGGGCAATGCCTGTGCCCTTTGGATCGAGCACCGGCTGGCCGTCCACCAGAAAAAGATATTGATGATGACCGTGGGTGAGTTGCACCTCAATGAACCACCAGCCATCTTCACGGCGTCGCATGGGATGAGTATTCGGATTCCACCAATTGAAATCGCCTATCATGTAAACAGATTGTGCCGACGGGGCCGAACAATGGAAATTGACCGGCTTGGTCATTCTTTTTGCCGAATACGGATTGGTTACGTTCTTGTCAGATATAGTGTTCATTAGTGGGAAGTGGCCAATGTGGATGTTGATTGTAGGTGACTTGCCGTAACAGTTCGCCCCTGTTTCAGAATCTGGGTCTCTGATTTGCTCCCTGCGACGCCAACCGAAGATTGGGGCAACGAGTGTCGCCGGGCACAAATCCGTATGAATTGCTCCAAAACTTCACGTTCGGCTTGGAGCCAATCGTTTAAGGCGGTGCCGTGACGACGTCCTCCCGCACACCAAAGCTCGCGCGCACGCCGCTCGATTTGTTCTTGAACTCTGAGGTGTTCTTCCGAAGTGAACACCACGATTCGTTTTTGGTCCGACTTGCTAATTGAGCGGTTTTTCATGGGGCATTACATGAGGTGGTTGGAGATGTGAACACGCCAGGCGCCAAGAGTCGGCATCTAAATGAAAAAACCTTGGCGTGGTGGGTTCTGGACTTGTCCGAAAGAATGGTTTGATACAAACGAAGCCATCCAAGGCACATCATCAGCCCGCGAGCTGGATGAAAGTCAAGATGGTGTGTGCTCGAGCAGAAGCTGCCGGAGTTGGCCTGGCCAGAGCAGGTTGGGAACCTGTTTGATTTTGGATGAGCACTTATATTCATAATAGTGGATCCAGATTCATACTTTTAGTTTATTGACCGCGTTCTCACGAAGCCCTGAGGGTTTTCAGGACTGCGCTTACATTTATAACTACCGGATATGTCAGTTGAATAATCACGCAGATTTTTGAATTCTCCACGCGGTGAAATTGAGCCTTGTTTTGTTATCTCCCAAAACCGGTGCCAATTGACTTTTTTCCGGCAGGTTTAACGCCCATGTGGAAACCTGTTTCATCCTGATAGCCAATTGGAATTTTCACTCTTGTCGCCTTCCGCAATTTTACGATGATTCCACTCACGCCAGGTTGCGCGGCGGAATCGTTCACTTGTATAAAAATGGCGTGAGGCATAAATTTTCAAGTTGGCCGTTTGTGATTGTGAGTCTTGAAAAACCGGCTGAAGGCCAGATACGCGTGCCAGAAACACCATCCCAAAATCCAACAGGCAAACGTAAAGATCGTCAAAGCATAAAGAATAAGAGCAATCATAAGTTTTATCCTTTCGCGCACGCCGGACACCAAACGGGAGCGAGTGGCGCAATTCATCCACCACAAAAGCGGCCGTGACTCAACCTGTGAGGGCAGCGGAAACACGCCTCCCGTTGGCCGGTAGCAGGTTGAACCACGGAATATTCACGACGAGCGAACCGGGCGTCCGCAGGCCGGGCGGTCTCGTGCGCGGTCACATTGCCTTCGACCGATTTCAGCGTCTGGTGAATGTGGCCGTTAAACACGGTGCGTTCAGTATCAACTGATAGATGGCGAACGTCCGTGATTCTGTTTGGTTTGTTTTTCATAAACTTTGAGTTGGCTTGCTGTCCTGAGTGTGTGCGGCCGGGATTTATTTTCGGAAATAAGCAGGTTAATTCGGGAGTGAATTTCTCCGAAGTCCAGCTCGCGCATTGGATGTTCTTTTTCATGTGACAAACATCCAGACCCTGTGTGCATGGCAATTATTCCCGGAAAAATTAAAATGCTTCCGGGAATAAAATTCGGTGAAGAATGGTCTTGCTAAATGACGGCATGGACAAAAAACAGAACGATTTATCTTCTCCGTTGCCAAACAAGAAGAATCTCGCGTGTGAACAGCCGGGGATGCTCCGCTTATCAAAAGCGGAACGAAATTGGATTTCATTCATCTCAATTCAATTGAAACGACGGCATGAGCAAAAAAAACGATTCATGTTCGTCGAGAAACAACGCAACACAAAAAAACAGGTGAAATATGGAAAATAAAAATAACATCATGTCCGAAGGCACAATTGGTCGGCGGTCCTTTATTAAACGGTTGGGGATGGCGAGCGCAACAGCGGCATTGCCCGTTGGTGCCTTGTTGAGCAGTCAAACGAGCGCTCGCCCGGACTTTATCCACCCCCGTCTCTTCAATGGCAGGTTAAGCGCGGGTGACGCGGCACTTCTGCGGTTTCTGGCGGTGGCGGAAATTCTGGAGGCCGATCTTTGGCAGCAATACAATGAACTGGCCTTGGGCAACGAGTCCTATCAACTGGCCTTGAATATTCTGGATGGTGACGAGGCGACGTATGTCAATCTGAACACTCGTGATGAGATCAGCCACGCGGCTTTCATCAATGGTTATCTACAGTCCAAGGGCCATGCAGCGGTGAGCCTTGAACCGTTTCGCACGTTGCCCAGCAGTCAGGCGACTGGATCGGACAAGACCGCCAAACGGTTGACCAACTTGATGAATCTGACCGTGGACACAAGCTGGTATACCCGTTACCGGAGTGCGCTGAATCCTGATTTTGGCGCCCAGTTCCCGCAGTTGGTCAACCTGGTGAACGTGCCCGGCATTCCGAACAGTGATCTGCCGTCGCCGTTTGATTCCAACGGGAATTTGGACCCCAACGGGTTTGAAATCCAATTCATCGGGAATGTTGCGGGCTTTCACTTCGCAACCGTCGAGGAAGGGGGTTCCAGCCTGTATCAATCAATGCTGCCCAAGGCGAACAGCCCGGAGGTGCTCCAAATTATCGGTGCCATTGGCGGAACCGAAATTCAGCATTTCCAAACCTGGCAGGACAAGGCCGGCAATGCGCTCGAAGTGACGGATCTAAACGGCAATGTGTTGTTTCCGCAATTGCCGCTGGCCTCGGCTCTGCCCAATCCGCCCGACGGCACGGATAACGCCGATCCAAACGATACTAATCAAATCTTCCCGGCGCCGTGCGAATTCATCGCCAAAAATCTGCCGCCATGCTCGGTGATCCGGCCAATCTCCGCGAAGCTGGCTGGCGCGGTGGCGACCATCGCATTTTTCACCGACATGGGTCTGTTCATTGGACAAGATAAAGCATTCTTTAACTTTGTAATGGCGCTCGCGGAAGAAGCCGATGCGGCCAGGCGCGACCTGTAAGAAGCTGCACGATCGAAACGAGGGTTAACCGACCGGTGCGCCCGCGCAAGGGCGCACCGGGAGAACTCATTTTTTGAAATTAAAAAATTGAAAATAGTTGGAAGGAATATTTTATGAATACCATGTTCGCAGCTTTTCTCGGTGGTATGGAGTGGATCATAGTTTTGCTGGCCGTGTTGTTGCTGTTTGGCGCCAAGAAAATTCCCGAGCTGGCCAGAGGTCTCGGCCAGGGCATCAAGGAATTCAAAAAGGCGACGAAGGAGGTGACGGACGAAATTCAGAACGCGTCGGCGCAAGCGGGAAAGTCGCCTGCTGTCACTGCGTCTCAACCTGCCTTGATCGTTTCGCAAAATCTTAATCCGCCCAAGGCCTGACGCCGGGGTCCTGCGCGCATGACCGGCCACTCTGGTTTGATCTGTCGATTTGTGCAACGATGCGCCATGACACCTCCAAAGCCCGTGAAAACTCGTTTACTACTCGCCTCCTGGCCTTCACCGGCGGCCTCAGAGTCAGCCTGAAA
>DATLVR010000088.1:0-12352 GCA_035577265.1 Verrucomicrobiia bacterium
CTGGGGTCTGGGGTCTGGGGTCTGGGGTCTGGGATCTGGGGTCTGGGGGTTGGAGGTCATGGTCGTTCTTGCTCCCAGAACCAAGACGCGAGACGCCAGACCCTCCCCAAACTTCCGCCACAGCTTTTCCGCCCCCTTCGCGCCAATGCCCGGCAGCAACAACACGAGCCGTTTGAATGAAATCTCATCGCGCGGATTGGCGACAAATTTCAGAAACGCCGTCGCGTCCTTGATATGCGCCTGCTCGAAAAACCGGATGCCGCTCGTGATGGAGAAAGGGATCTGCTGCCGCGTCAGTTCCAGTTGCAATTCCAGCGCGTGAAAATGGGAGCGATACAGCACCGCCACATGGTTCAGGCTCACGCCTTCATCGCGCAATTCGAGAGCGCGCTGCGCGATGAAGGCCGCCTGCTGCCCAGCGTCCTGACACGCAACGAGCGCGGGCTTCACGCCGGACTTGCGGGCCGGCGCCAGTTCCTTGGCGAACTGGTTCACGTTCGCGGCGATGGCGGCGTTGGCGACGTTGAGGATTTCCGGCGTGCTGCGGTAATTCGTCTCGATCTTGAAAACCTTTGCACCGGGATAGCGCTTGGGGAATTCCAGGATGTTCGCAAAGTTTGCGCCGCGCCACGCGTAGATGCTCTGCGCGTCGTCGCCAACGACGGTGACATTGTGATGCTTCGCGGCGAGCAGATCAATCAGGTCGCTCTGGAGCTTGTTCGTGTCCTGATATTCGTCCACGAGAATGAACTGGAACCGGCGCTGATACTGCTCGCGCACCCCGGCGTTGTCCTGGAGCAGTTTTAACCAGAGCGCGAGCAGATCGTCGAAATCCATCGCATTCGTCGCACGTTTGCGCGCCGTGTAACGCTTGGCGAGGTCGGCGATTTGCGCGGCGAACTCGGAGAAATAACTGAATTGCCCGTCCACCAGTTCCTCGGTGGTCAGATGCGTATTGGCCGTGAGGGAAAAAATTTCATTCAATACCGCCGGTTTGGGAAAATGCTTGTCCTTCTTGTCAATCTGCGCGTCCGCCATGCACGCCTTGATCAAATCCTGCGCATCGTCACGGTCGAGGATCGTGAAATCCTTCTGGTAGCCGATCACGTCCGCGTGGGTGCGCAAAACCCGCGCGCCGATGGAGTGGAACGTGCCGCCCCAGAGCGCACGCAATTCGTGGCCGAGCAGATCGCCGATGCGCCGCATCATTTCACCCGCCGCCTTGTTGGTGAACGTGAGCAGCAGAATACGATCGGCGGGAATCCCCTGCTCCAGCAGATACGCGACGCGATACGTGAGCGTGCGCGTCTTGCCCGAGCCCGCGCCGGCAATGACGAGCGCCGGACCGGGCGGCGCGGTGACGGCGGCCAGCTGCTGCGGATTGAGTTCGCGCGGGTAATCAATCTGGAGATGGATCTCCGGACGATAGGGTTTCAGGACATATTCGTGCGACATAGCGGGGAATTTAGAACGCAATCGGCGGTGAGAGTTTCACAACTTCTCCCACTCATCCGCAGAAATCTTTCTGCCGAGAATGACTTCCACCTGCCGGAGCAGCATTTTTAATTGCGGCGTGGAGTATTCCGGGTTGGACGGAATCGTCTGGCGCTGCTGACCGGACACCCAAAATTCATGTCGCGTCCCGCGGAATGGTCCTTGGAAACCCAGTCCGCGCAGCCGGCGGACCAACTCACGCCTTTTGATGGGGTGCCAGACGGCCATTCGCGTGGTGGTTGAGGTCAATGCCCGCCAGCTTGGGCAGCTTGTGACCGAGCCGCAGTCCGACCAGGATCCAATCTTCCAGCGTGGAGCGCAGTTCCTGTTCGCATTCCCGCAGGGTTTTGCCGAAGGCGGCCACGCCGGGCAGTTTGGGGATTTCCCCGGCGAACGTGCCGTCTTCCAGCTTGTCGTAGTGCGCCAGTTCGAGCGCCGCCTCAATGTATGCCGTCAGAGAAAACATTCAGGTCCAAGTTAGCCGCTAAATTTTCGTTGGCAAGCCTGCGTGGATGGTTCAACGGTGGCTTTACGGCGGATTGAACTCGCGCGGGTAATCCATCTGGAGACGGATCTCGGGACGATGGGGTGTCAGGACATATGCGTGCGACACGGCGGTGAATTGAATGCAAACCGGCGCGGGCAAAAGGAAAAACGTCAGCGAATTTGACTAACATCCTCCCTCATCCCGGCCTGCTCCCCAAGGAGAAGGAGAACCATTTCCCGCGCTTCTGAAAAACACGCGGCTGGATTGGCCGGACGGTCAACCGATAAAACGGAAACGTGCGCTGGCGGTTCCCTCTCCCCGGGGGAGAGGGTTGGGGTGAGGGCGAGCGTTACCACAAACTTCATCCCCCGGTAGCCGGAGTGCGCCTGATGCGGAGCGCGGATTGTCCCCAATCCGCAGCGCGTGGCCCGTCGTGCCCGCTTAAAAAAATCCCGCGACGTCGCGTCTGGCGCAGCCGCTGCCGGATGAATCCGGCGTTCCGAAAGCGGAGCGCGGTTGCGCGCGATTTCAATCTTTCGCTTGACCGCGTTTTTCTTTCCAAACGAGGAATAGCAGTGCCGTCGTGACGATGGCCGTCACGCCGACACAAAGGGGCGCTAGAAACCGGTCCAACGGCAGCGAGCCGCGTATTGGCAACCGGAGTTGGGCGGAGAAAATTTCGCCATTGCCAGGCATGGAAGTTTTGGCGACCACTTGGCCGCTGCTGTTCACGGCTTGTGAAATGCCGGAACTCGCGACGCGGAAAATCGGGATGCCATATTCCGCTGCGCGCACCGGCGCGACGCGGGCGTGAAGTTCGTGCTGATGCCTTCCCCATTCCTCCACATCCATCGTCGGCACGATGAGCAACTGCGCGCCCTGCCGCACCAGTTCGTCCGTCACGCGCGAGTAACTCAAGTCGTAGCAGATACCGATGCCGATCTTACCCCACGGCGAGTTCCAGACTTCCTGCTTCGGCGCGGGCAGGCCGTCGTGGAAAAACTGGATGGGCACGCTCTTGGCCTGTCTGAAAACAATCTCACCGTTCGTGCTGACAACGAAGGCGGTGTTGTAATAAACGTCGTTCGTGACGAAATCTTTTCCGCCCACGACGAGAAACCGCGCGTTATCACGGCACCAATTTTTCAGCGAATCCGGCACCGGGCCGTCAAGAGTGTATTCGCTCAAGACGAAAATGGGTGCGTAGGGGTTTTTCGCCAGTGCCTGATCCAGCATTTTGGGAATGATGCCAACGGGTGGAAATTCCATTTGGACGCCAACAAGTTTGAGCGATGGGCGAGCGCGAACTTTTGCCTCCGCGAGAAAGGAAAGACATAAAATCGCGACCACCATAAAGAACACAGAGATCAAAACAATCTCCAGCAGGGAAAGTCTTTTTAAACGACCGACAATCAAATGTCTGCGAAGAAAGATTATAATAGCTCCAAAAATAATAAAACCGGCTCCATACATTCCGAATATTTGAGACTGAAATGCGCAGCCAATGTTTAGCCACGAGAATTTCAAGTAGTAGAGTTCGCTGCGAAAATATTCGATGCCCGTCCAGACGAACGGAATCAGCCATGCAGCTTTGACTTTACCCCAGCGCCGGATGCTGCCACAAACAATCGCCCGATCCAGAAGGCGAGGATCAGCCACAACACCACCGCCGCCGGACCGAAGATGCGCCAGAAGAAAAACAGTTGCGGCGCGTAGCAGAGAAATCCCGCGACCAGCCCGAAATAAAACGCGCGCCGGACATTCGGCTGATCGGTCAATCGGACGAGCCCGTAGGCATAGCCAAAAATGAGCAAGCCGGCGGCAGGATATTTGAGTGAAGTGTAAGCCGCATGAAAAAACGCCACGGCCAGAGCCAGCCACAGAAATGATTTCTTCCATCCGAGAACTTCTGCCGGTGGATTCTGAATGTTCATTGCGTAAATTGATTCCCGGCCGGATGGAATCAATTAGTCAGACGGATATCCAGCCGGAATGCTCCCGCTTTCGTGCTTTCTTTATGGGTTAAATGCGCGGATAAATTTGTCATGCAAAACAAAACTGTGCTCGCGTTTCTGGACGACGTCTATGAAGACCTTGAACTCTGGTATCCCAAGCTGCGGCTGGAGGAGGCCGGCTACGCGCTGAAATGCGCCGCGCCGGAAATCAGAACCTACGCCGGCAAGCACGGTTATCCCGCCGCGTCAGACTTGTTGTTGAAGGATGCGCGTAGCGAAGACTTTTGCGGATTGCTCGTGCCCGGCGGTTTCATGCCGGACAAATTGCGTCGTGACGCCAAGGTGCTGTCGCTCACGCGCGAATTTTTCGAGCAGGGCAAGCTGGTCGCGTTCATCTGTCACGGCGGCTGGATTCCGATCTCGGCCAAAATCCTCAAGGGCAAACGCGTCACCGGCTCGCTCGGCATCAAGGACGATCTGGAAAACGCCGGCGGCATCTGGGTGAACGAGCCGGTCGTCGAGGATGGCAACCTGATCTCCAGCCGCACCCCGCGCGACCTCGCACCGTTCGGTGCGGCGATGGTTCAATTCTTAATCAATCCGCGCACAGCTTGACACTGCCCCCCGGAACGCCGCCTTCAGACGGCAGTCCTGCTGCGAAACCCGCTGCTGCCGTGTAAACGCGGCGTTCCGATCATTTCGCTGGGTCAACTTCGGGGCAGTGTCAGGATAAGCCCAATCCATCCTGACCCTCAAATCGCTGCTTGAACGCGGAGCCGGAATAGGTTTAATGGTTGGCAACCCGAATCCCTCCGCCATGAAAACAAGGATCTACTTCGCTGCAATCCTCCTGGCATTGCTTTGTCTGCACGTTCAAGGATCCGTGGTGTATGTCAACCTGAACAACGTCAGCCCGGCGGCGCCGTATGCGAGTTGGGCCGCCGCCGCCACGAACATCCAAGACGCGATTGACGTCGCCAACCCTGGCGATCAAGTGCTGGTCACCAACGGTGTTTATCAAACCGGCGGACGCGTCGTGTATGACACGCTGACCAATCGTGTCGCAGTCACCAAGCCGCTGACGGTGCAGAGTGTGAATGGTGCCGCGGTAACCATCATCAAAGGCAATCCGGTCATTGGTGACAGTGCGGTGCGGTGTGTCTATCTGGCCACCAATGCGGTTTTGACCGGCTTCACATTGACCCAAGGCGCCACAAGAAGCGATGGAGACGGCAGGACTGAACAAAGCGGCGGCGGTGCTTGGTGCGAGGATGCCAGTTCAGTCATTTCAAACTGCGTGATTTGGAGCAACACGGCCAACGAAAGTGGCGGCGGTGTATTTCAGGGCGCTCTTGATAATTGCCTTCTCGTTGGCAACGCAGCGCTTTCTTATCACGGCGGCGGTGGCGCGAACAACTGCAGCCTGACCAACTGCACGCTTGCGTCCAACACTGCGGCTAACGGTGGTGGCGCAAACGGATGCACGTTGGATTCCTGCGTGCTGACGAATAACTCCACCTACGACAGCACCGGCGGCGGAGCGGATCATTCGACGTTGAACGATTGCCTGATCATCAACAACTCATCAGACGAAATTGGCGGCGGGGCTTCGTATTCCACGTTGACCAATTGCGCCCTGATTGGAAATTCCAGCCTCGACGGCGGCGGCGGCGCAGAGAGTTGTATCCTGGTCAACTGCACGCTTACCGGCAATTCGGTGCCTAACAATGGCGGTGGTGCGGAGGGTTGCACGTTGATCAATTGCATCTTGACCAGCAATTCGTCGGCTTACAGTGGGGGAGGTGCGCTCTACTCCGACCTTTACAATTGCCTTCTGGCAAACAACTCTGCTGTTCAAGACGGCGGCGGCGTGCAAGGTTGCCACGCTGTAAATTGCACCATCGTCAACAATTTCGCAGGCGGGACGGGCGGCGGCGCGGATTTCGACAGCCAACTCGACAATTGCATCGTTTATTTCAACACCGCATTCACCAACGCCAATTATTCGGCGGACAATTGCGCCCTCAATAACTCCTGCACCACGCCGCTTCCCGATGCCGGCGTGGGCAATATCGCTGCCGACCCGCAGTTTGTGAATCTGGCGGGCGGCGATTTGCATCTGCAATCCAATTCGCCCTGTATCAATGCGGGAAATAACGATTACGTCGCCACCATCATCGACCTCGAAGGCACCCCGCGCATCTTGGGATGGGTTGTGGATGCCGGCGCTTACGAATTTCCGATTCCGGTGTCGCTCGCCGCGGATTTTACGAATGTCGCCGTCGGGTTCGTTGTGAATTTCTCTTCGCAGGTCTTTGCCGGAAACATCAGCGGCAGCACAGTGGATTTCGGCGATGGCACGGTGGTGAGCAACCAGCTTTCGGGCGCACACGGTTGGGTTGCGCCGGGAGACCATCTGGTGACACTCACGGTGTTCAGCTACACCTATCCCGCCGGCGTCAGCGCTACGGTCACGATTCATGTTTTTGCGGGAAATTATTTTGTGTCGCGCGACAACAGCAACCCGGTGCCGCCCTACACGTCGTGGGCGACGGCGGCGACGAACATTCAAGACGCCGTTGATGCGGCGGTTGTCGGCGGAACGGTAATGGTCAGCAACGGGGTTTACAGCTTGGGTGGGCGTCCGGTTTATGGTCCCCTCACCAATCGCGTGGCGGTCGACAAACCCCTGACGATTCGTGGCGTAAACGGGCCGCAATTCACTGCCATCCAGGGTTTCTTGACGAACAATGACAACGCCGTGCGCTGCGTGTATCTGACGAACGGGGCGGCCCTCATCGGATTCACCTTGACGAATGGCTCGGCGCGTAACGATGGCGACTGGGTCTATGAATACAGCGGCGGCGGCGCCTGGTGCGAATCCTCCAGCGTCCTGGTGTCGAATTGCGTTTTCTTGAACAACCGGGCGACCGGGCTTGGTGGCGGAATCTACGGCGGCACGCTGGATCATTGTGTGCTCGCAAATAATTTTTCTGATTGGGATGGCGGCGGTGCGTGCAACAGCAGCCTCAATCACTGCGTGCTCACGGGTAACAACGGTGTTCATGGTGGCGGCGCGTGCAGCTCGACGTTGAATGATTGCACGCTCACGGACAATTTGACCCACGACGACAGCGACCACACCTCCAATGGCGGCGGCGCGTCCAATTCCACGCTGACCAATTGCATCATCTCTGGAAACACATCGCTGACCGGTGGCGGAGTGGGCGACAGCACGCTCGTCGACTGCGCGGTGAACGGTAACCACTCGCTTGGCAACGGTGGCGGCTGCAGCGGCAGCACGCTTGTCAACTGCACGGTGGTCGGCAATGTGGCGGGCAACGGTGGCGGCGGCATCAATTCCAGCGTGGCCACCAACTGCATCGTTTATTTCAACACCGCGTCGGGTGGAACCAATTATTCCGCCGACAGCACGCTGGTTTATTGCGATACGACGCCGTTGCCGGGCTTGAGTGCAAATAACATCACGAGCGATCCGTTGCTCGCGGACCTCAAACATATCAGTTCGGTTTCACCCTGCCGCAGTGCGGGCACAACGATGGCGGTCAGCGGCGTGGATATGGACGGTGATGGGTGGCTCAATCCGCCGTCCATCGGCTGCGATGAATTTTATTCCAGTTCGGCGACCGGCGCGCTGGCTGTGGCCATTTCAGCAACTTTCACCAATGTGGCGACTGGATTCGTTTCAGATTTCATAGGGCAAATCTCCGGTCACGCCTCTGCCAATCGCTGGGATTTCGGTGATGGCACGATTGTCAGCAATAAAGTTTTCATCCCGCACAGTTGGGCGGCAGCCGGGAATTACACGGTCACCCTCACCGTATTCAATACCGACCATCCCGTCGGCGTCAACGCGGCGGTCACGATTTTTGTTCTGCAACAACCGGTGCATTATGTTGCGCTGGGCAATGCCAACCCAGTCGCACCGTTCACTTCCTGGGCGGCGGCGGCGACGAACATTCAGGATGCCGTGGATGCCGCGTTCGCCAATGGCATGGTCGTGGTGAGCAATGGCGTTTATCAATCCGGCTCGCGCATGTTTGGGACGACAACCAATCGTGTGGTCGTCGCCAAACCGCTCGTGATTCAGAGCGTCAACGGCGCGAACGTGACCATCATTGATGGCGGCCACACGATGCGCTGTTTGTATCTGGCCAATCACGTTTCCGTCACTGGTTTTACGTTGCGCAATGGCGTCGGCAACACCGGTGGTGGCGTTTATTGCGAGGACAATGAAGTTTTGAACGATTGCGTCCTGACGGGAAATTCGTCGCCTTTTGACTGGAGCACGGGTGGCGGCGCTTATCGCGGAGTTTTGAACCGCTGCGGGTTCACCTGGAATTCCGCAAGCTATGGCGGCGGCGGCGCGGCTTTCGCGACATTGAATTCCTGCGTGCTGTCGAACAATCTGCCAACCGCTTACGGGGGTGGCGCGTATGGTTGCCAGGTGAACAGTTGTCTTGTCATCAGCAACTCCGCGGGATGGGGCGGCGGACTGGCTGACTGCACCGCCAACAATTCGCTCATCCTCAACAACCGGGCGGCCTCTGGCGGCGGTGGCCTCTATTATACGACCGCGAACAATTGCACCATCGTCGGCAATTTCGTGACCGGGCCGGGTGGCTATCCCGGCGGCGGCGGCTCCATCGGCTGGAGCGCCTTGACGGGCTGTGTCATCTACGACAATCCCGGCGGAAATTACTACGGGTTTTCCAGTGTCTTGCTGGATCATTGCTGCACCACGCCTGATCCGGGCGGTTCGCTCAACATCACCAACGCGCCGCGTTTCGCGGATCCGGTCAACGGCGATTTCCATCTGCAAGGCAATTCGCCGTGCATCAACTCCGGCAACAACCTTTACGCCCCTGGCCCGACTGATTTTGACGGGCTGGCCCGCGTCACCGGCGGCACGGTGGACATCGGTGCGTTTGAATTTCAAACGCCCTCTTCCCTCCTCGCCTACGCCTGGGCGCAGCAATACGGTCTGCCCACCGACGGCTCGGCGGACGATGCCGATTCAGATGGCGATGGCATGAAGAACTGGTCGGAGTCGCACGCACGCACCAACCCGACGAATGCCGTGGCCGTTTTGAAAATGCTTCCGCCGCTCATTGATACGAACCTCGTGGGTGTGACCGTAAGCTGGCAAAGCGTCGCCGGGGTCTCTTATTTTATTCAGCGCGGCACTAATCTGGCGTCACCCCCGGCTTTCTCGACCATTTTGGATAACATCAGCGGTCAGGCGGGCATGACGACATGGCAGGATGAAACGGCCACCGGCGATGGATCGTTGTTTTACCGTGTCGGCGTCCATTGATGAGTGGGCCTGCAATGACCGCCTGTTTTCGTCGTTGAATTTTCCCCGCGCAACCCCTAGATTACACGCCATGGAATCGCAATTGATGCAGTATTTCCCGGTGCTCATTCTGATCGTCGTGGCCATTGGCTTCGCGGCGGGCACACTGACCGTCTCCGTTTTCCTCGGCCAGATCGCCAAGCGCAGCAAGGCCAAGGACATGGCCTACGAATGCGGCGCCAATCCGATCGGCGAAAACAGCCCGCGCTTCTCGGTGAAGTTCCATCTCGTGGCGATGCTCTTCATCCTGTTCGATATCGAAGTGGTTTTCCTGTATCCGTGGGCCGTGGTTTACCGCGACATGCTCGCCGACCACGCCACGCGGAACCTGATCCTGGGTTCGATGGTTTCGTTCATGTTCATCCTCTTTGCCGGCTATCTTTACGCGCTGAAGAAAAAGGCGTTCGACTGGAAAAACTAGCCCTGCTACGCGGCTCAATTTGATTTCCGACTGGCGCGATTAATTCGCGCCAGTTTTCTTTTCATGGATCAGATGAGAGCGCCACAGATGCCGGCTTTACCCGATTCAGGTCATTCCACCTTGATGAGATGGAACTGCTGTAGTCCATTCGCGCAGCGGTGTTGGTCCAGTTCACTGGACCGGCAGATTTCACGAACGGAATGAACTCGCGCGCTGCCGTTGGTGGTGTTGAGCCGGTCTGTGTCATGCCAACCGTCACTGCTCCAAGGAAAAGATTTTTAACACACGGTGTGTCATCTTGGAGGCGTGGCAGGACACCCATCTCATCGCGGGCCGGCGGCCAAGGACGTAAAACTCTTTGCCGCAAGTCAGCTTCCGGCGTTGCGCGCCGCAACCCGCGACCTTTGCTGGCTTTTGGATCACGGTTACGCTTCACACTCGGCCACGGATCTCGTGGGCAATCGCCACAATCTCACCAGCCGTCAACGCATGGCAGTGAGCCGATGCACCTGTTCGGCTGATGCCGTCCAGCATCGGTGTCGGCTCCAAATCCCGCCCGCTGAGCTACGTGGCCGCGAGTTATGGCTCGACGGCTACAACGTGCTGACCCTGCTGGAAAGCGCGCTGTCCGGTGGCGTGGTGTTGCTGGGCCGGGACGGCTGCTGCCGTGACATTGCCGGGGTTCACCGCCGTTATCGCAAAGTGACCGAAACCGCGCCGGTGTTGCAAATGATCGGCGAAACCGTCACCGGCTGGGGGGTGACCTGTTGCCGTTGGTGGCTGGACAAGCCGGTGTCGAACAGCGGGCGGCTTAAAACGTTCATCAGCGATATTGCCACGGCTGCCGGTTGGAACATGACGGTGGAACTGTCCTTCAATCCCGACAAGGTTTTGTGGGAAAGCCAGCAGGTCATTGCCACGTCGGACGGCGTGGTGCTCGACCGTTGCGACCAGTGGGTGAACTTGACGCGGGAGATCATCGTGGAGCGCATCCCGCAGGCGCGGCTGGTGGATTTGTTGCCGGGTGGAGGCTGAGTAGGCGATGGAGGAACACGCCACAGTCACTGAGCGATGACTCAGTTTTGCGGATGATCGGCACGCCGGTCCCGGTTGGGCCACCACCAAATATAAAGAGCCGAAGCAGATCAAACTCCAGCTCACGTAAAACAGAAAATTTACAGCGATTTCTTGCCTGCGGCCTTGGCCCTGGCCCACCGCGCTTTTGCGGCCGCAGCGATTCTGGCTCTGGCCGAGGCGCTCATTTTGAATTTTTTGTGCGCCGGACTGGTAGCAACTGGTTTGCTCGTTGAACCCAGCACCTGATTCAGTTCCTTTTCCAAGGCCGTAATCTTTTCCTTGAGATTGGCAGCCTGGCGTAGTTGTTGGACAGATAGGTAGGTAATTGAACTCATAGTGGTCGCAATTATAGCCTATAACACCTTAACGACGCAAGCTGGCGGGAAAGCATCGGCACCAACCCGGATCAGGTGGGAGGATTTGACTTGTCGCTTCTGGCGCGATGGGGCGCTTTGGCGGCCAACGGCACCGCCTTCTGGCAGTTCATCAAGTCCGTCTGGAACTCAAACTCTAATTCCGGGTGACGTCCAATCATACCCCGCAGATGTACGAAAGAGGTTTTGGAAGTGGTGGCTGAGGGCGGAATTGGCCGGAACAGCAAGCTTTAGCTTTTTTGAACCTGCTTATCCCAAACCCCAGCTCGAACGCAAATTACAGAAAAAACGCTGCTAACGTTGGGATATTCGCAGGTTTTTTCGCTTCGGTCAAGATTTGAAATCAACCATCCGAAAGTCTAAAGCTACTCCGACACTACTCTTTTATTACTCAGGTGCTGGCAGTTTTGCTGGCAGTCAAAACCACAAACCAAATGTGTCAACCACTTTTCCAAAAAGTTGGTCTCAAAATTAAGTTGGGCGCACAAATTCGCTTGCACGGTGCAGGAGCGATTCGTAAAAAGCGATCCCAAGACCAAAAAGAGACACCACACTAGATGATGGAAAGATTCCCTGAGTTGAACTAAAAGCCACAACGGGAGTGGGCGGATTATTTCACTTTACACCACGGCCTTACAGGATACAGAATCGTCGTAGAGTTCCAAACACAACTACACAGAAGCAGAATGGGGATTGTCTCATATGCAACTTGGAAGGATCTTACTGTTGACTTTAGAAGGCGACCCCGGGTTGCTGCTTGAGGTGAAATGTATTTTGGGGTCGGGGAAGTGTGGAGAATTCCAGATAGCCGAAGAGATGCTGACTGCAACCGCCGGAAGTGATTCCGAGTCGATTTTGCAGGAGATTCTGGCCCGTATTTCACCTGCAGTGATTGTCTTGGGAATCCCGCAAAACTTCAATCATCACGCTGATCTGTTCTTCAGACTCCTCCACCACCGTTTTCGTGAGATTCCCGTGTTTGTGGTGTTGGAATCCACCAAGCCGGAGGATGCTTCTGCGATGCTTGAACTCGGCGCGACTGATTTCGCGGTGCCCCCACTTCGAGCACATGATCTTTTTCCGCGTTTGCGAAAGTTGCAAGGGGCGGTGAACGAGACCGATTCAAAGGTGAGCCAGTTCAAGAAGCGCCTAGGTTTAATGCAATTC
>DATLVR010000089.1:0-7353 GCA_035577265.1 Verrucomicrobiia bacterium
CGTTGTTGTCGCCGCAATACATGGTCCAGGCGATGGCCAGTTGTTTGAGGTTGTTCATGCAGGAGATTCGCTGCGCCTTGGCTTTGGCCGAAGACAAGGCCGGCAGCAACAACGCCGCGAGAATGGCGATGATGGCGATGACCACCAGCAGTTCGATCAGTGTGAACGCCCGGCGTGGATTCATGCCTGATAGGACACCGCCATGGGAGATTCGTTTCAATTTATTTTCGGCCTCATTGTAACAATGTCCACCGGCCGGCAAAACCGGACAATTAATTTTTCTGCGCTTTCTCAACCAACTCCATGTCGCTGAATTCCCACGTCTGAGAGATTATTGCCGCCGTCGCCGAGGAATCAATTCCCCCGCTCATGCCGCAAACCACACGCTGACGCCTTGGCAAATTCATAAGGCGGTCATCAGACAATGCGCGGGCGGCGTGTGAAATGGTTTGCAAAGAAGAATCAATCTTGAGAATCAACATTTGAAAGCCGCCACGGATGTTCGATGACTCTTAATTTCGGATAAGTTGGCCGACCGTTTGACCCTCGATAGTCTTTAGGAGACAGTTCACCAATGATACTTCCCCAAGTCCAGACTTCACCGTCGCGCGTCAGCGTCACGCCAATGTTGTCTCCTCCGGCAGTGAAGGCAACAATATCCTTATTCAGATCAAGTTTACGGAGTGCTATGGGCTTATATTCAGAAGCTGGTTTGACGTAGCGATGTTCCGAGGTGTCCATCGCCCAGTATGAACCATCCTTTTTCTTCAGGATGTGATAAAAACATCCCGGCGAAGAGGCGCAGCCCTGCCAATCGGATTCTGTTCCAACCTGCATGGGTGTCGCGTTCAAGTTGACATCACTTGCCCCTGTATAAAAGTTCGCCCCGTTTCCCCAAGCCCAGAGCGTTCCATCTGCCTTGATGGCCAGCACCATAAAATAACCGAAACAGGCATCCACCCAATTTGTATCTGGCGAAATACGCGTCGGAACAAGGAAATTGTTTGTGCCTCTGCCATTGCCGTTAAGCGATCCCCAAAACCAAAGACTGCCATCGGATTTCAAGCCGACCACTTGAATACCACCCGCCCATACTTTAGTCCAATTCGTTGAAGTGCCCACTTGCACGGCATTAGTGCTGCCTTTGGTGGTGCCATCTCCCAGTTGCCCCGACCAATTATCATCGCTCCAAGCCCACAAGGTGCCGTCATTTTTTAGAGCAAAACTGCTATCAGCTCCGGCCGCCGCTTGTTTCCAATCATTTCCAGGAATAGAAGGCACGGGCGTGGGGCGTGGAATTTTGGTGCCGTCGCCCAACTGGTGGCAAAAATTTCCACCCCACGCCCACAGCGTGCCGTCTGATTTAATTGCCAGACAATGTTGATCGCCAACAGCAAAGTTCACCCAATCCGTATCAATTCCAATTCGACGCAAAGAAACGGTATTTTGAACATTTGTATTTGCCAAGCCCAAGACCGGCGAACCGAAGCGTTCTTCGCCCCAACTCCACAGGCTACCGTCGGAAGCTAGAATAATTCCATTGTGGCTATAACCCCATCGAACCATTGGAGCAACATTGCCAGTGGGTAATTTCAATCTGCCAGTTTGGCGTGGTGGTGCGTGTCGTAAATGATTTTTAACCGCCACCGTTCCAATAGTTGCCAATATAATTACCGCGCTTGTGATCACGGTAGTTTTCACTTTCGACCATGCCATAAGTTTCAAGGCTCCTTTGATGAGGGTTAAGGTTGAAGCGCTGGCCGCCGCGCCTTGGGCTACAGCGATGGCCGTCACGACCTTTGCCAGCGCCACGGGCGCAGCTTGAACGGAATTGGCAGAAATCGTTCCGGCGATGATGGCCGTGGTCGAACTTACACCGCGCTTTGTGAAAAATTTCCGCAATTTTTCCAGCGCGCGGTTCACGCGCATTTTCGCCGCGTCTTCACTCGCACCCAATGCCGCGCCGACCTCCTTGAAATTCCGGCCTTCAAAAAATCGCAACACCAGTGCGTCGTGATCCTTTTGGCCGAGTTGTTCCATTGCGCCGTCCAGTAATGGAGCGATTTGTTGCCAGGTTTCCGCCGTCGCTTCGCTTTGGCGCGACAAGCCTTCCGGCGATTGATCCAATTGCGATTGCATATACGCCTCCTGTTCGCGGTGTTGCCGCCGCCGTTGAATGGTCAGCGCATTGGCACCGGCGTAACGCGCCGTCCGGCACAGCCAGCCGGGCAGCACAGCGTGCTGGGGCAATTGATCGGCTTTCCTGGCCAGGATTATGAAGACCGCCTGCGTGATTTCCTCCGCCAGATGCGCATCGCGCACCTGCCTCAGCGCCACGGAATAAACGAGATTGACGTGACGCGTGACGATTGCAGCGAACGCCTCCTCGGAATGGTTCCGGGCATATTCGCGCAGCAGGGTCGGGTCGTCATTCAGCATTTCACTGATACATTTACGCTGGCACCGAAAAGTAACAGATTATTTTTTGCGACATGAATTAAAACCGCGAAATATGCCAAAGACGCGAAAGCTCCCGGAGCGCGGGCTTCAGCCCGCTTCAACGTCCATAACGGAGGAGGGTCACGAATGGCTGGCCTGCCTTCCAATTGTGAGTTGAAGCGGCGTGAACGCTGCGCCCCCTTCGTGTCTTTCGCATGGTTCGCGGTCGATTGCTTTTGAAAAAATCATTTCCCCGCCGCCTGTTTCCGCAACTCCGTCTTCAGGATTTTCCCCAGCGCCGTGCGCGGCAGTGCGGGGAGAAAAACAATTTGTTTCGGCACCTTGAAATCCGCCAGCCGGCTGCGGATGAATTCGTGCAGCACCTTTTCATCCAGCGTCTGGCCTTCCGCCGCCACGACAAACGCCAGGCCCTGTTCGCCCCGGCGCGCGTCCGGCACGCCGATGACCGCCGCCTCTTTCACGCCCGGAAACTGGTGGATCACTTCCTCGATCTCGCGCGGATAAACATTGATGCCATTGACGATCAACATGTCCTTCTTGCGGTCGGTGATGAAATAATAGCCATCGGCATCGCGATAGCCGATGTCGCCGGTCAACAGCCAGTGGCCGCGCATGGCCTTGGCGGTTTCCTCCGGCTGGTTCCAATACCCCATCATCACATTGCCGCCCCGCACGCAGATCTCGCCGGTCTGGTTCGTGGCGAGCATTTTTCCCGTATCGTCCTGAACGCTCATCTCCACGTTGGCGATCGGCAGACCGATGGAGCCCGCCTTGTGCACGCCGTGCAGTGGATTCTTGGCAACCACCGGACTGGCCTCGCTCAGGCCATAGCCCTCGATGAGCGGCACTTTGAATTTTTCCTCGAACTCCTTCAAGGTCTGCATCGGCAGCGGCGCGGAACCGCTCACAAACAAGCGCAGCGGGAGCGGCACGGGGATCTGCACGCCCAGCAGCATGCGGTAAAAGGTCGGCACAGCGGGCAGTATCGTCGGCTTCCGCGCCAGGATCTCCTGCAACAACGCGCGCGGCGGGTTCAGCGACTTCACCAGCACAATCGAGCCGCCGATGGTGAACGGCAGAAAAATCCCCACCGTCAGCATGTAGGTATGAAACATCGGCAGCAACACCGCCAGGCAATCGTCCTCCACCGTTTCCAGCACGATGCGGCAGCTGTTGACATTATGCAGCAGGTTGCCGTGCGAGAGCATCGCGCCCTTCGGCCGGCCGGTGGTGCCGGAGGTGTAGATGATGACGGCCAGGTCCGACTCGCCGCGAGCCGACAGAGTTGAGGGTTGAGAAGCGTAAAGCCCCGTTGGGACCACGCCCTTTACGGGGTTGAGAGTTGAGAGCCTGGACAGTTCTTCGATCTGGAAAAACTTGAGTGAGGGCCGGGCCTTCTTCAGTTCCTCGGAATGGACGCCCAGTTCCGCGTCGGTGATCACGACTTCAATCCCGGCATCGTTCAACTGGTAAGCCAGCTCGGCCGGCTTGAGAAAATTATTGATCGGCACCACCACGGCGCCGACGTGCAAGATGCCGAACACCGCCACCACGAATTCCGGACAGTTTTTCAGCCACAAGCCCACCCGGTCGCCCGGTTTCACGGCGAACTGGTTTTGCAGGTGCGCCGCGAATTTGCGGGACTGCGCTTCCAGTTCCGCAAAGGAAATCTCCTGTTCGCCATAAAAAATGGCGATTTTCTGCGCATGTTGACGTGCGCAATCGGTAAAGGCGCCGGCCAGGTTCATAAACGGATGGTAGAAGCGACGACCGCCGGTTGGCAAGCGGGCAAAGTCGGTTATTGGCCGGCGGAGCGCGGCGTTCACGCCGCTTCAATGCGCGAAACGAAAGCAGTCCCGCTATTCTTGCACCTTGTGATTGCGAACGATGAAGCGGGCTGAAGCCCGCGTTCCAATTCTTGAAGTCTTTTCTTTTGGCCGCCGGTTTGCCAGACTCCCGCCCGACGTGATTGATACCGATGCAAAACTTGCGGCCTTGCTGCCGAAACTCCGCGCCGCCCAATGGCTCGCCCTCGATACCGAAGCCGACAGCCTTCACGCCTATCCCGAAAAAGTCTGCCTCATCCAGATCAGCACCACCGACGGTGACGAACTCGTGGATCCGCTCGCGCCCATTGATCTCGATTCCCTGTTCGATGTCTTCAACGGCCGCGAGCTGATTTTTCATGCGGCGGATTACGATTTGCGGCTGCTGGAAAAACATCATCAATTCCGGCCCTCGGCTATTTTCGACACCATGCTGGCCGCGCGGCTGCTGGGCGAACGGCAATTTGGTTTGAGCGCGCTCGTGGAAAATTTTCTCGGCGTCAAACTGGACAAGGGTTCGCAGAAAGCCGACTGGGCGCAGCGGCCGCTCACCGAGAAAATGGAGATCTATGCGCGCAACGACACGCATTATCTCAAGCCGCTCGCAGACAAACTAAAATCCGCGCTCGAAGCCAAAGGCCGCCTGGCCTGGCATCAGGAATCCTGCGCGCGCCTGATTGAGGATTGTTCGCGGCCGGCCGTCTTGGACGCCGATGCCGTCTGGCGCGTGAAGGGCAGTTCCATCTTGAGCCGCGCCGGGCTCGCCGTGTTGCGCGAGTTGTGGCAATGGCGCGAGCAGGAGGCCATCGCCTATTGCCGCCCGCCGTTCTTTGTGTTGAGCCACGAGCGCATGGTGGACATCGCGGATGCCGCCGCCGCGCAGCAGCCATACGAGCCAATCCTGCCGCCCAAGATTTCCCCGCGCCGCCGGGAAACGTTGCTGGCCGCCGTCCAGGCCGGGCTCGCCGTCCCCCCCGCGCAGCATCCGGAAATCCTCCGGCACGAATTCCGCCGCCCGAGTGAGGCGGAATTCCGTCGCTTCCGCGAAATCGAAAAGCGCCGCAACGCCCACGCGCACGAACTGGGCATCGACCCCACACTCATCGCCAGCAAGAGCGTCATCGGCGACCTGGCCCGCGACTGGGACAAGCACGCGGCGGAGTTGATGAACTGGCAGCGGGGATTGTTGCAGGCGCAACCTTGAAACCGAAGCCGGTCCCAATATCCCGCCACCGGCATTCACGAAACAACTTTTAACCCGAATTCCGAAATAGCCGGGCCAGCGCGGCGGATCGTCCGCCGTTGGAGTGCGCCCGTCTCGGGCGCTGCAATATTCGAGCACACGTTGGCGGGAAATTTTAAACGGCTTGGCAAATATCATGTTGCTGCGCCCGAGACGGGCGCACTCCGACGGTTTGGAAATCCAACTTCGGAGTTCGGGTTTAATCCGGAAGCTGGCCGCCGGCGCGCAAAACTTCGTCGAGATTCCAACGGACGGCGCTGGCAGGAAATTCAGCTTGCCTGGCGCTCAATGCCTCCAGAGCGCCCAGGGCCAGCACGGCCGCCCCGCGCGGATTCGGATGCAACTGGTCGCCTTGCAGCAAGGAGCGGGTTTGCCCGGCGGGCATTTTCTGGCCGCGCATCGCAATGGCCCGATTGGCTATCGTGTTGCGCATGAATGCCGCGAGCGGCATGACGGTGACTTGCGGGCGGCCGGCTGCCCAGGCCTGCAGACGTCTATTGGCGGCCTGACGCGCCGCCTCGCCCGGAACCTGTCCGATGCGGATGATCCCGGTGTTCGTCGCGAAGGACACATCAGGAATATCGCCGACCACCAACGGGCATCGAATCTGTTCCAGTAATTTAAGGCCGCCTTCGAAGCGCTGGGCACGTTCCGCATCGGAAGCGGCGTCGCCGTAGCAAAACCAGAACAGAAAATCCAAACCGACGACCAGGGTGGGCTGGCCGTTCTTTGCCGCGGCGATCTGCACCGGTGCAAACCCTTCGGGGTTCATGAACAGCAACGGGCTCGCCAGATTTTCCACCGGCGAATGGGGAACGGTGATGGCGGCATCCAGATAGCGGTTCAACCGGCACCGGTCCGTGTTCGTTCCGCCAAACGGCTCGGACAAAACAAATCCGGCTGAAGCGCTGGCCCCGATCACCATCACGCGCTGCCAGGGCGATTCCGCCGCGACCGCCGCCAGTTGAAACGTCACGATGAAAAGGCCAAGCCAACGGCTGAACGAGCGTCGAAGAAATTTCATTTGCGCGGGATGTTACCGCACCGCTTGCAAAAAGACAAAGCAAGCCATAATCAGGCCAGAAAAGGGTTGAATTTGCCATTGCTATCCGGAACGCAAATGGGCTTAATCAATTTCCCATCCGGAATTATGAACAGGCATCAAAAACTCTTCGCCGCAGTCTGCTTGATGCTGTTTATCTTCAATGCCACCGCCGTGACACTCTACGTGGACTTGAACAGCCCCGGTCCCACGCCGCCTTACACCAACTGGCTGACGGCGGCTGCGAACATCCAGGATGCGATTGATGCGGCGAGTGCGGGTGATTTAGTGTTGGTAACGAATGGAATTTACGAGAGCGGGGGCCGGCCGGCGGTGAACACGCTGCTCACCAACCGGATCACCGTGACAAATTCGCTGGCGGTTCGGAGCGTAAATGGTCCGGCAACGACATTCATACTGGGATATCGAATGCCCGGAACCACCAACAGCAACGGTGCTGTGCGCAGTGCGTCTCTGGCGAATGGCGCCTCGCTCAGCGGCTTCACGCTGGCGGGCGGAGCCACCCGGCCGGTCACTGACGGAAGTTCGGATTCAGCCGGTGGCGGCGTCTGGTACGGTTCGCAGTCGGTGGTAATTTCGAATTGCATCATTGCCGGCGATGCTGCGGCCTACGGCGCAGGCGGTGTCTATTCCGGCACACTCATCAATTGCCAGATCAGTTCCAACTTTGTCACCGGTGGCCGGGGCTGGGGCGGCGGGGCTTGGAACTCATTGATCAAGCAGTCTTTCATCGGTTGCAATGTAGCGTTCTCTTACGGCGG
>DATLVR010000090.1:0-13175 GCA_035577265.1 Verrucomicrobiia bacterium
CACAGGTCAGCTTTGAGGGAACCAACGGGCTTTTGGAAATCCGGATCGGCTTTTCCTACGTCAGCACCGAGAACGCGAAGAAAAACTTGGAAGCTGAACTTGCTGGGAAAAGTTTTGAACAGGTCAAAGCCGACGCTTCCAAAACTTGGGAAACGTTGCTTTCCAAAATCAAAGTGACTGGCGGCACCGGGCGGCAGAAGGGAATCTTTTATTCGTGTCTGTATCGTTCGTTTCTCTGGCCGGCGTTGCGCAGCGATGTAAACGGCGAATTCACGGACGAAAAGGGGCGCGTGGCCAAAAAAGATTTTCGCTACTACACCGTGCCGTCGTTGTGGGATGATTATCGAAACAAGCTGGTGTTGCTCGGAATGCTCTCGCCGGATGTCGCCGTGGATGTGATCCGGTCTTTGATTGATCGCGGTGAATGCACGGGTTTCATGCCGACATTTTTTCATGGCGACCACGCGGCGCCGTTCATTGCCGGATCGTATCTGCGCGGCTTGCGCGGATTTAACGTGCAGAGCGCTTACAAGTTGCTGCTTACCAATGCCACGGTTGAAACGAAGGCCCGGCCATTTGTCGGGGAATACATCACAAATGGCTACGTCTCCACGCCGGTCGTCGAAAATCCCACGATCGAAACAAAGGCCAAGGCCGGTGTCACCAAGACGCTGGAATATGCCTACGACGATTACGCCGTTGGACTGCTGGCCCGCGAATTACACGACGAAAAAAATTACGCGCTGATGATGCGCCGCGCACACAACTATACGAATGTGTTTGATGCCTCGACGGGTTTGATGCGCGGACGCCTGGCAAATGGCGACTGGGTCAAACCCTTCGATCCGCAGTTTCCGTATTACGAATACATGTATCGCGAGGCGAACGCGTGGCAGTCATCTTTTTTCGCGCCGCACGACACGGAAGGGTTGATCAAACTTTATCCGAACAAGGCGGCGTTTGAGCAGCAACTTGACCGGCTGTTTTCGATTCCGTGGAACACCAACCACATTGCGATGAACATCAACAGCTTCATCGGGCAGTATTGCCACGGCAACCAGCCGGATCACGGTTTTCCGTATTTGTATTACTGGGTCGGCAAGCCGGAAAAATCGCAGGCGGTCCTTAACGAAATCATGGAACGCTTCTACGGCATGGACGGTGGCCGGACCTTGTGCGGCATGGATGACGCCGGCGAAATGTCATCGTGGTATGTCTTCAACGCCATCGGCATTTACCCTTATTCACCGGCGGACGAAGATTACATCGTCACCGTGCCGCTCTTTGATGAAGTGAAAATGCAATTGAACCGCGAGACGCTCACCATCGTGAAGAAAAATTCCGGGCAGAAGATTTCTGAAATTACTTACGGCAACCGCAGGGTAGACGGCTATTTTATCCCTCACCACGAGTTGATGCGGGGGAAAGAATTGCTCATCACCACCGGGCCAAATGATTCAAAAAATTAAACGCGCTGACTACGCCGCGTTGCCGGCGAGATCGCCCGATCAAAAAACTATGAAAATAAATATCGGATACACGGTGCCAAACACCCTTCGGTTTTCACTGGTTGCCGCGTGTTTGCTCGGCGGGCTGATGGTAAATGCCGCTGGAGAGTTTCACCTGTCGGATTATGTTTGTCCGTTCGTGGGTGCACAGGGCGAGGGGAATACTTTTCCCGGGCCGTCCGCGCCGTTCGGCATGCTCCAGTTCAGCCCGGATACCGACACGACGAACTGGGACACGGACTCCGGCTACGAATATACCGATCCCACCATTCAAGGTTTTTCGCTCACACATTTGAGCGGAACGGGCTGTCCGGACCTCGGTGATTTTTTATTCGTGCCGCAAACCGGCCGGCCCGCGTTTGAAGCGGGCCGCAAGGATCATCCCGAAGAAGGCTATCAATCTTTGTTTTCACACGACGACGAATCGGCCTCGGCAGGCTACTACAAAGTGAGGCTGCAAAAATCCGGCGTCACCGCCGAACTCACGGCGGGCGAGCGCGCCGGCATGATGCGCTTCACGTTTCCCGCGAGCGACGAGGCTTCCATCTTGACGGACCTGAGCCACGTCATCAGCGGTGGCCGCTGGCGCATCGCGGAATCGCGCTTTCGCATCGAGGACAATTCAACCATTACCGGCTTTCATCTGGTGAACGGCTGGGCGCGCGAGCGGCAGCTTTTTTTCGCCGCGCGTTTTTCACGCCCGTTCGATGAGGCGCAAATCATCAAGGACGGCAAGCCGGTGATTTACAAAAGCTATGTGAATTACCGTTTCCGGAGCCGCAACGAAGCGGTGGGAACCAATCTGCAACTGCTCGCCAAATACAAAACGAAGGCGAACGAGGTGATTCAAGTGAAGGTTGCCGTGTCCGCCGTGAGCGCGGCGAATGCGCTGCAAAATCTCGACGCGGAAATTCCCGGCTGGGATTTTGACGGCTCGCGCGAAACGACGCGCGCCAAGTGGGACAAGGAATTGAGCAAGATTCAAATCGAAGGCACGGAGGCGCAGAAGAAGACTTTTTACACGTCGCTCTATCACGCGTTCCTTGTGCCGAATCTTTATCAGGACGTGAACGGCGAGTATCGCGGCTTTGACCAGAATATTCATCACGCCAAAAATTTCATCCGCTACACCGTGTTCTCGCTGTGGGACACGTTCCGCGCCGAGCATCCGCTGCTGGCGTTGATTCAGGAGAAACATGATTCGGACATGATCAATTCACTGCTCGATCATTTTGACCAGAGCGCGGATCGCCTGCTGCCGATGTGGGAACTGCAAGGCAACGAAACGTGGTGCATGATCGGCTACCACGCCGCGCCGGTGATCGCGGACGGGTTTTTGAAAGGCGTGAAAGGCTTCGATGCCGGGCGCGCTTACAACGCCATCAAAGCCACGGCGATGAATCCCGACTACGATGGCCTCGCGTCATATCGCAAGCTGGGTTATGTGCCGTGCGACGAGGAAGACGAATCGCTTTCCAAAACTTTGGAATACGCCTACGACGATTACAGCATCGCGCAGATGGCCAAGGCGCTCGGCAAAACAGATGACTACCATTATTTCATGAAGCGCGCCGCGAGTTGCAAAAACATTTACGATCCGGGCAGCGGCTGGATGCGCGCGAAAGATTCGACCGGCAACTGGCGCACGAATTTCGACGCGCACCTGTTCGGCGGCGGCACAAATTTGCAGGACGTGACCGAGGGAACCAGTTCGCAATACTCGTGGTTCGTGCCGCAGGACGTGCCGGGGCTGATCGAATTGATGGGCGGCAAAGAAAAATTCATCGAACGTCTGGATTCGCTATTTGACGCGAAACAATCCGAAAAATTTCAGCGCGAACTTTCGGCCAACGACCTGCGCGGCTGCATCGGTGAATACTGGCACGGCAACGAACCGGCGCATCACGTCATCTATCTTTACAGCCTGGTCGGCCAGCCGTGGAAGGCGGCGGAGAAATTGCATCAGGTCGTCTCGACGCAATACGGCAGCGGCCCAGGTTCGCTCTGCGGCAACGACGACTGCGGTCAGATGTCGGCCTGGTATCTGTTCACCTGCATGGGTTTTTATCCAGTTTGCCCGGCGAGCGATTATTATGTCATCGGCGCACCGCAAATTCCAAAGGCCGTGATGCACCTTTCCAACGGAAAAAAATTCACGATGACGGCGGAAAATATTTCGGATCAAAACATCTACGTCCAGTCCGTCCGCCTGAACGGGAAAAATTGGGACTCGCCGTTTCTGCCATACAAGGAATTGAAGGACGGCGGCAAGATTGAATTCCTGATGGGCCCGCAACCAAACAAAGAATGGGGAACCAAGGCCACCATTCCGAAGTGACCAACAACACAAAGATCAATTCACATGAAAAATCATTTAATGACCTGCCTTGGGCTGTTCTGCCTGGCGGCAGTCAGCGTCCGCGCGGAAACCAAAGTGACGGTGGATTATCACAAGAACAACGAGACCACGCCCGCCTTTGTATTCAAGTCCGCGCCGAGTCCTTCGATGAATGATGCGGCTACGAGGGCCCAATTCAGCATCGTGGATGGCGACGCGGATTCCAACAGCGGCGGTTTGGGCAGATTGAACGATGGCAGGCTGCCGACCGATGCCGACCAGCCGGCGGAGAATTTTTTCTTTGATGCCGGTTCCGCCGGCGGGTTGCTGCTGGTGGATTTGGGCAGTGCCATCAGTATCCGGCAGGTCAACACCTATTCCTGGCATCCCGGCACGCGCGGCCCGCAAATTTACAAACTGTATGCCGCCGACGGGACGGCCACAAATTTTATTGCCACGCCCAAAAATGGCAGGGCTCCCGATTCGTGCGGTTGGAAACTTGTCGCCAGCGTGAATACCAGGCCGAGATCCGGGGACGGCGGCGGGCAATACGGCGTGAGCATTGCGGACACGGACAGCGATCTCGGCAAATTTCGTTATTTGTTGTTCGACGTTTCCGCGACCGAGCGCGACGACGACTTTGGTAATACGTTCTTCAGCGAGATTGACGTGATTGATGCCAGCGCTCCCGACGTGTCCGCTGCCGCACCATCTGAAGATTTCAGCATCAAGACCGCCGATGGCAAATGCACCATCACCATCAACACCGCCAAAGCGCCCGGCCTGAAAGAATGGGCTGGGACCAAACTCGCGCCAGCACTGGCGGAGTGGTATCCGAAAATTTCGGCGTTGCTGGCGAGCGACGGCTACGCCGCGCCGGACCATTTCAAGATCACGCTCAAGCCGATGGACGGCGTGGCGTTCACTGCCGGGCGCAATGTCGTGGCCAATTCCGACTGGCTGGAGAAAGAACTGAACGGTGAGGCAGTCGGCTCGTTGATCCACGAAGCGGTCCATGTCGTCCAGCAATTCCACGGGGAAAACCCGGGCTGGCTGGTGGAGGGCAGCGCGGATTATTTCCGCTGGTTCAAGTATGAACCGCAAAGCCACGGCGCGGACATGGTCTGGTTGCGGAAACATGGCAAAAAGTTTTCGCCAAATTACGGCGACAGCTACCGCATCACGGCCAATTTCCTGAACTGGGTTTCGGAAAAATACGACCAGGACATCGTCAGCCAGATGAACGCGGCGATGCGTGAAAACAAATACGACGAAGGCCTGTGGAAAATATACACCGGCAAGACCGCGCCGGAGCTTGGCGCGGAATGGAAGACGGAAGTCATGGCGCGACTCGCCGCGCCCGCCGAGTGAGCATTCCCGCCGCTGCCAAAAAACGGCGTCCAAGTGATCGTGAACTACGAGACTACTTGGTATCCCTGCAATCAGGCCGCGTATGTTTTGGTGCATGACGAACAAAAAATCGGGCGCATCACCAAAATGGTTTTTCATGACGGGCAGCGGAAGGTTTCAATATTGGCCAGGACGTCACGAGTGATATACATCCCCAAGAGTTACATTTTGGTTGCAAGCAAATCCTGCGACCAGCGTTTTTGGTATCGAAATCGGGCCACGTTTCGTCCAACGACATTTGCATTTTGAGTCATTTCCGGCGTAGTTCGCAGATACGAAAGGATTTCTGCTCTACGGCTTCGTGAATTGCGCAAGCGGTTGAAAATAGGCGGTGGATTCGATTCCCTTCACCCACTCAAAATAAAAATAAACAATAAAGTTGCGGCAGAAAATTAAGAGCTACCTATAATAAGATAATGAAAGAACCAAAAATTGAAATTAAGGTTACCGTCGGTGGCGAACATGTCATCGGACGTTCATCTTAAACAAAAGCCCGCCAACATTGAACTGAATCAACATTAGCGGGCGGTTTAGAATGGTGGAGCCTAAGAGGCTCGAACTCTTGACCCCCACAATGCCATTGTGGTGCTCTACCAACTGAGCTAAGACCCCATCCGGGACGACGCGTAATCTAAAGTTTTAACCGCGATTGTCAAAACTTTTCACCTCTGCCTGTCGTGAATTGTGATTGAACGACCTCCCCCAAATTTCATAGCGTCTGCTCGTGCAATTATCGTCCAAGCCGCTGTGCATCGCATTCCTGACGCATGAACCGTTCTTTCCGCCGTCCGGCGGCGGTTCGGCGGAGGCGATCTACCTGGTCGAGGAGATGGTCCGGCGCGGGCACAAGGTCCACGTATTTTGTCCGCAAATCGCTGACGCGGAAAGCGTGGCGAAAAAATTCAACATTCATCTCCACCAGTTCACGGCATGGCAGATGGGCCGTTACGCCAGTCTGCGGAATCTCAAATATCTGGCCTACCCATTTTTTCTGCAGCGTATGGTGGCCACTGCGGCACGCAAGTTGAAGTTTGATCTGCTCTTGTCGCAACATGCCATTTCCGCCGTGGCCGCCGGCAAACTGAAAAAGCAGCTTGGTG
The DNA here is from genome assembly GCA_035577265.1 of Verrucomicrobiia bacterium. Taxonomy (GTDB): domain Bacteria; phylum Verrucomicrobiota; class Verrucomicrobiia; order Limisphaerales; family UBA11358; genus UBA11358. Next base: position 6,357 of record DATLVR010000090.1, read on the forward strand.
TGCCGGTCGTGATGAACTTCCCCGATCTGCTCACCGGCTTCATGGAAACATGGCCGGGCTACATCGCCCCGAAGCCGCTCGTGCACGCATTGATACGCTACGAAATCTCATTGCCCGTCCGCTACGGCGTGGACGGCGTCTGCGCCATCTCCAATGAATTTGCCGCCCAGATCGCGGCGCGCGGCTTTCCGCGCGAAAAGACCCTGCCGATTTATTACGGTTATGACGCGGCGAATTTTCCATTCCGTCCCCAGACCCCGCCGGAAGGACGTCCGGCCGTCGTGGTCATGCATGGCTCATTTGACGCCCATCACCTGGGTGAAATCGCGTTCGATGCCATCCGGCACGTGGTGCAAAACCGGCCCGGAACCGTCTTCCGGTTCGTCGGCCGGCGCACCGCGGCGCTGGAAAAATTATTGTCACGGGCACAGCGGGAAATTCCCGGATTCAAATTTGAGGCCACCGGTTTCGTGCCCTATGCGGAAGTTGCGAAGCATCTCGCCGATGCGAGCGTGGGCATCGTGCCGTATGAGGAATCGGCCGGGACGCACTGCGCGTTCGTCGCCAAGGTGGTGGAATACGTCGCCGTCGGTCTGCCGACGGTGTGCACGCCGTTGAAAAGCATCCAGAGTTATTTCGAAGGGGATCCGCTGGTGCGGTTTGCGGATTTCAATGGCATTGATTTCGGGCAGAAAATAATCGGGTGGTTGAATGAGTCGCCGTTTCAATGGCAGCTGGAAGCCTGCAAATCCGCCGCCCGGGTCGAGACCGAGCTCGACTGGCGGCCGCTCTGCAGCCGCGCGACCGATTTCGTGGAGAAGATTTATTCTGATTCTATGGACAAAGACGCCGGGTCAAAAAAGTAGTGATCCCGCGCTACGCCGTCCGTTCTGAGCAGGGCAGGGACAATGTCTCAAGCCTTTCCGCGTTGCCGGTTCACTTCGTAAAGGAACACGGCCGCCGCCGCGCCGACATTGAGCGAATCCACCTCATTCAGCATCGGGATCTCCACCGCTTCCTCGCACGCGGCCAGCACGTCCGTGGAAATGCCGTTGCCTTCGCTGCCGAAAACCACGCAGCAATCGCCGGAAAAATCCGCCTGCGACAGTGTCCGGCCATTCGCGTGCGGATGGGCGGCGATGCAGCGAATCCCGCGCGCGCGTAAATCATGCAAGGTCTTTGCCAGGGAAAAAGGAGCCGGGTCATCGCGCCGCAATTGGACGGCGGCGTTTGCCATTCTCACCTCCCAGATCGGCAATTGAAAAATCGCCCCCATGGAATTGCGGACGGAGCGGCGCAGATAGGGACTGCTGGAAGTTTCACCCACAAGCAACGCTTGGACGCCGAAGGCGACGCAGTTGCGCATGAGCGCGCCGAGATTTTCCGCGTTCGCCAGTTCGTCCACGGCAACGAACAACCGGGGCTGGGCGGTGTTCGCTAGAATTTCCGTGAGCGAAGCGGGCGGGGGGATTTTTCCGACGGCGAGGATGCCTTGAAACAACGAGAAGCCGGTGAGCGATTCGAGAAATGCTTTTTCGGCAACGAAAACCGTGATGTCTTCCGGGCGTGCTTCAAGCAGCGGGCGGAATTCGGCCAGCCATTTTTCCGGCAGCACGATGGAGACGACGGTGAAATCACTGGCCAGCAGGCGGCGCACAACTTTTTCGCCCTCGGCCACAAAGATGCCCAGCACGTCATGTTCCGACGACCGGCGCATCGTCCGATAGGGCGCGACTTCCGGCGCATCGAAGGAAGTGATGTTCTGAATCCGCAAATGTCTCATTTGCGTTTCACCTTCACGCGATATGGCACGTTGCTTTCGGTGGGTAACAGCGGGTCCGGGTAACGGCAGGAAAAATGTTGGTAACGCTCGCCCTCACCCCAGCCCTCTCCCCCGGGGAGAGGGGGAATGGTTCCCCGTTTTCTTGAAGATTCCAGCGACGGGCTCGGCCGAATCATCCACCCCAAAACCAGAGACGGACTACGGTCGTTCCCTCTCTTGGGGGAGGGGGTTGGGGTGAGGGTGGACGTTCCCCCCATCCCTGTTCTCACTCTCACGCCGGACATTCCACCGAAAACAGCGAGGAACCTTAAAACACACGGCAAATATTTGAAATGCAGTCCATTCTTCAAGATTCCAATTTGGAATCTTGAAGCTTCTGCTTCATCCGCCGTGAGTCGGAACATGAAGTCGGCGGGAAAGCGGGACTCGTTTCTCTGCACCGCCTTGTTAAGATTACCGGTCGTGACGCCATACATCGCAGCCAGATCGCGGTCGAGCATCACACGCTGACCGCGAATCAATAGAATGGCCTGCTCGATTTGGGGTGGCGCAACCGGATCTGCTTTATAGGACATAAACCTTTCTATTCATAAACTTAAGGTCGCACATGGCACATTCTGCGCGGCGATTTGCATCTGGACGTGCGTCGCGCCGATATGATGAAGCTGTTCGGCCATGATGTGTTCCGCGAGTTCGGGTTTGTTACATTCGCGGCTCAAGTGGGCAAGGTAGAGGTGCTTGAGTTCGGAGGACATAATATGTGCGGCGGTCTCGGCGGCAGCCACGTTTGAGAGATGGCCGTGACGTCCGAGGATGCGCTGCTTGAGGCTCCACGCACGGCGCGGGCAATCCTGCAGCATCTTCACGTCGTGATTGGATTCAAGCACGAGGACGTTCGCGGCGCGGATGCGGTCGAGCACGAGCCTGGTCGTGTGGCCGAGATCGGTGGCAAAGCCGAAGTTGCCGGCGGCGGTGCGGATTAAAAATCCAACCGGATCCTGTGCGTCGTGCGGAATGGCAAAGGTGTCCACCTGGACATCGCCGATCTCAAAACTCGCACCGGTGTTGAACAAGTTGCAATTGGTGAACTTGGTTTTCAGGCTAAATTCAAACGCGTCCTTCGTGGGGCGGTTGCAGTAAATCGGGATGTTCAGCTTGGCCGCGATGCCGATCAGTCCGGCGATGTGGTCGCTGTGTTCGTGGGTGACGAGAATGGCGGTGAGATTCTCCGGTGTGCGGCCCAGGGTGGCGAGCCGCTGGCGGATCTGGCGCGGGGAAAATCCGGCGTCCACAAGGATGCGGGCTTCGCCGGTCTCCAGGTAGGCGCAATTGCCGGCGGAACCGCTGCCAAGGATGGTGAAATTGACGGACACAACATTACGTTAGGGCGGGTGGCCAAACGGGGCAAACTTTTTTAGCCCTGACGCGGAGTTTCGCGCATTGAATTTCCACCGGCACGCGACATACTGCTTCAATCCAATTTATGAAAAACGCATGATTAAATTTGTTTTCACTTTGCTGGGATTTTTGACGGTCGTTTCGGTGGAAGCACAAACCAATGCTGCCGCTTCACCTTCAAGCCGGTCTGCTTCCGAGCCGGCGAAAGCGGCCAAGGATGGCAAAGTCCAGCAGCCGCAGCTGGATCTGGCGGCCCGGCCAATCACGAACGGATTCACAATCTTTTTGATCGGCGATTCGACGATGGCGAACAAGCCGTTGATTCCGGAAAATCCCGAGCGCGGCTGGGGGCAGATGTTGCCGCCTTATTTCAAGGCCGGCGTGCGGGTGGAAAATCACGCAATGAACGGGCGGAGTTCCAAGAGTTTCCGCGACGAAGGCCGCTGGCAGACGGTGGAGAATTCGTTCACGCCCGGCGACTGGGTCATCATCCAGTTCGGCCACAACGACGAGAAGGACAAGGACGCGCTGCGATATGCCGCGCCATTCGGCACTTTCAAGACCAATCTGACGCAATACGTTCTCGAGACGCGGGCGCACGGGGCGAATCCGATTCTGGCCACGCCGGTGGCACGGCGAAAATTTGACGACGGTGGCAAGGTTGTGGACACCCACGGCGATTATGTGACGGTGGTGCGCCAGGTGGCGGCGGAGCAGGGGGTGCCGTTGATGGATCTGAACAAGCGGAGCGATGAGTTGCTGCGCCGCGAAGGACCGGAATTGTCCAAGAAAATCTACATCTGGGTGACGGCCGAAGAATATCCCGGCTTGCCGAAAGGCCGGCAGGATGACACACATTTCTGCGCCTATGGCGCGTCCCGGATGTGCGATCTGGCGGTGCTGGAAATCAAAACCGCCGTCCCGGAACTGGCGCGTTATCTAAATACCTCAAAATAAGTCCATGAAAATCAAACAGTGGCACAAACTTTGCGGCTTTTTTAGGATGAATCTCAGTTTGAGAAGTTCCTATAAGCATTTTATTTTTGCAGCGGGCATGAGCTTTGGGCTTGCGTCCGCTGGAGTTTTTTCCGCCACCGCTGCCGGGGCGGGCCGTCAGATGCTGCCCAGCCATGTGCCGGCAGTGGTGGCAAGTTTGCGACCCGTGAATTCGCTCCCGGCAACGAATCAACTGTATCTCACCATCGGTTTGCCGTTGCGCAATCAGCCGGAACTGGATGAATTGCTCCGGCAACTTTACGATCCGGCCAGTCCGGATTTCCGCAAATACCTCACGCCGCAAGAATTCACGGCACGTTTTGGGCCATCGGAATCCGACTATGCGGCCTTGCTGGATTTTGTGCGGACGAACGGGTTTCAAATCGTCGGCACACATCCGAACCGGGTGCTCGTGGACGTGGTCGGGACGGCGGCAACGGTGGAACGGGTTTTTGCGATCACGTTGCGAACCTACCGGCACCCGAACGAGTCGCGTGATTTTTTCGCGCCAGACACTGAGCCGTCCGTGGCCGCTCCGGTGACCGTGCTGAATGTCAGCGGGCTGAACAATTTTTCGTTACCGCATCCCAATTTCAAACCACGCCCGCTCACGACTCAATCTGCTGCGACACCATTCGTGGGTTCGGGACCCGGTGGTTCGTATCGCGGGAATGATTTTCGCGCGGCGTATGTTCCGGGCACTCCACTGACCGGAGCCGGGCAATCGGTCGGGTTGTTGCAATTTGACGGGTATCACTCCAACGACATCGCCGCCTACATCAGCCAGGCCGGCATCACGACCAGCGTCGTCCTGACCAATGTCCTCATCAACGGCGGCGTTCCCACGCCCGGCAGCGGTGAAGTGGAAGTTTGTTTGGATATTGAGATGGCGATTTCGATGGCTCCGGGACTGGACAAGATCATCGTGTATGAAGGACCCAACGGAGGCACGGCATGGTCCACCATCTTGAGCCGCATGGCCAATGACAATCTGGCCAAACAGCTGAGTTGTTCGTGGGGCGGCGGTTCTCCCGACGCCACCTCGGAGCAGATCTTCAAGCAGATGGCCGCACAGGGCCAGTCGTTTTTCAATGCAACCGGCGATTCCGATGCGTTCACCGGCTCGATAGCCTTCCCTTCCGACAGCACGAACATCACGCAGGTTGGCGGCACAACGCTGTCCATGACCGGCGCCGGCGGCTCATATGTTTCGGAAACGACCTGGAATTGGGGTGGCGGCACCGGCAGCAGCGGCGGCGTCAGCACCTACTATAAAATTCCCAGCTGGCAGACCAACATCAGCATGGCGGCAAATGGGGGTTCCACCACTTACCGTAATGTTCCTGACGTCTCCCTTACCGGCGACAATATCTATGTGACTTTTGGCAACGGCTCCTCTCAAACCGTCGGCGGCACCAGTTGCGCCGCACCGTTGTGGTCGGGATATTGCGCTCTCATCAACCAGCAGGCCGTGCTCGCCGCCAAACCCCCGGTTGGCTTTCTGAATCCCACGCTCTATGCCATGGCTAACACGGCCAGTTATAATAGCAACTTCCATGACATCGCCACGGGCGATAACACCTCGCCCTCCAGTCTTTCGCAATACTACGCCGTCGCCGGTTACGATCTTTGCACCGGTCTGGGCACGCCCAATGGAACCAATCTGATCAACGCGCTGGCGCCGCTGGTTTTTGCGCCGTCCATTGCGGGCGGCAGTTGGACGCTCTTGACGGAAAGCGCCTCGCCGACCAACGGAGCGATCGATCCGGGTGAAACCGTGTCCGTGAGTTTCGCTTTGCAAAATTCCGGCAATCAGGCCACGACCAGCTTGATCGCCATACTCCAGACAAATGCCGGTGTGCTGGCCCCCGGCGGATCACAGAGCTACGGCACGCTCGCGGCATTTGGCGGTGCCGCGAGCGGAACGTTCACATTCACCGCCGCCGGGACTTGCGGTTCGAACATCATCGCTGCGTTGAAACTCCAGGATGGAACGAACAATCTTGGCGCCGTCAATTTCACATTGCCCCTGGGAAAAGGATTTGGCCTGTCGCAAAAATTTGACGGGGTGACCGCGCCAAACCTGCCCGTCGGCTGGGCGACGGCCACGGTTTCCGGGACGGCGGCGAACTGGGTTGTCTCAGCCGCCCTGTCCGACACCGCCCCCAATTCAGCATTCATTGCGGATGCGGCCGCCGCCGGCCAGAACGCACTGGTCTCACCGGCGATCCCCATTTCCGGCACCAACGCGCAGCTGGCTTTCAGCCACAATTACAACCTGGAGTTTGCCGGCAACGGTGGGAACCGGACGTATTACGACGGCGGAGTGTTAGAGATACAAATCGGGGGCGGTTCATTCACGGACATTCTCACGGCCGGCGGAAGTTTTATCACCGGCGGTTACAACCGGGCCATCACCACATCTTCGGATAATCCGCTGGGTGGCCGCTCCGCGTGGGCCGGCAGTTCCGGTGGCTGGAAATCGGTGACCGTCAAGTTGCCCGCATCGGCAGCCGGGCAAAATATCCGACTCCGCTGGAACTGTGCGACGGATAACGGCAATTCTGGCGGCAACGTGATCGGCTGGTATGTGGATACCGTATCCATCACGGATACCGCAGCCAGTTGCCTGACGGTATTGG
>DATLVR010000091.1:0-51449 GCA_035577265.1 Verrucomicrobiia bacterium
AGAGCAGGGAGCCCACGAAATAGGCGCCAAAAAACGCGAGTTGCACCAGCATCGCATGAAAAAAGTCCAGCGTGAACGCCTCCTTGAAGCGCGGGATCAGGATGTCGTTGAACACCGTCATGAATCCCCACATGAAAAACAACACCGTCATGATCGCAAACGGTCCGCGATACGTCTGGCCGTTGTTCGGGGAAGAGGATGAAGTTGTCGCGGTGGGTAAGGATGCCATGATTTGCAGCAGAAGCTATAGAGGCCTTCTGCCAATCAATATCCCCTAAAACGGGGATGTCCCAATCACAGTGGCCGGGTTACCTATAGGGATTAGTAACAATCTGCACATCCTGCCGCGCCGCTTCCGAGATTCTGCTTTGGGAAGCATGATGAAATCATCCGTATTCATCTTGATCAGCTTGAGTCTGGCCATGTGCTTCGGCGCCATCGTTGAAGCTGCGGCCGGCCAGCCGTTTCCGACTTACCATTCTGAACTGAATATTGTGTATGCCAGGGTCGGGGATCAGGACTTGAAGCTGAATGCGTTTTTGCCGGAAAACACCAACGCCCCCGTGCCCGCCATCGTGGAAATCCATGGTGGCTGGTTGTTCGGCGGAGAGGCGGCCACGAAAGTGGATGGCGTGGGTGGCTGGCAGTTTTTCATGCGCCATGGATTGGCGATATTTTCCATCCAGTATCGCCTGGGTGAAGCGGGTGCTTTTCCGCAAAACATCCGTGATTGTCGCAACGCCATCCGTTTCATCCGCCAGAATGCCAAACGGTTTAACATTGATCCAAACCGGATTGATGTCACCGGTGGTTCGGCCGGCGGCTACTTGAGCCTGATGGTGGCGATGGTGCCCGAAGATTTCGATGACGGCGGGCCAGTCCCCGGCCTTGAAGGTGTCAGTGCCCGGGTCTCGGGCAGCTTCAGTTATATTCCACCCACGGACTTTGTTCGCTTTTGGAATCAAGGACCGGGCGATGTCGTCACCAATTCAGCTGGGAAAATCTCTTTTCGCGGGCCGGACGACAAAATTCCTTATGATTCGCATCCGCGACTGCGGATTTTATTCCGTGGAATCACGCCTGATACCCAAGTTCATCAAGCTCTCTACAATCGGATGAGTCCCATCGGTCAAGTGCGTCAGGGCGTTCCACCATTATTGATCTGTGATGGCGAAAAAGATCCCATCGTGCCCGGGCTCCACGGCAAGGCGCTCTGTGAAAAACTTAAGGCGGTTGGCGCGGATGCGACCTATTGGATGACGCCCGGCGGCGGTCATGCCTTTCCTGGGGGCGCGGGTTTTGACAAAGTTCTGGATGATTTTCTCGTGCGCACACTCCAACTTGATCCCCGCCAAAAATAACCGAACGCCGTTTATCCAGTCAGTGTATCCATGAACATGTATAATGATAAAAATTCAGCCGGGCTCGCGAAATGTCTGATCCCTTATTCGGATCAGAAAAAATGGTGTCGTCCGGCCCTGGCAATTTTTCTGTTTCTCCAGGCCGGTCTGGTGCTTGCCGCCGCACAAGGTGTGTCATTTGACCGGGCATTTGCGCCGCAAGGCGGATTGGTCAGTCAGTATGAGAAGCCTGCGCGGGATGAAATATGTTTGAACGGCACCTGGCGCTTCCTGGGAGACCAGAACACTGAAATCCCCGGCGGGACGGTGCCGCCACTGCCCGCCTGGGACACAACCCCCATCAAGATTCCTTCGCCTTGGAACGTCAATTCGTTCTCCATGGACCAGCGCGAACAAGGCGGCGACTTTCTCACGTATCCTTCGTATCCAAAATCGTGGGAGAAACTTCCCGCCGCGTGGATGCAAAAGACGGTGACCGTGCCGGACAACTGGCTTGGCAAGCGCGTGGTGCTGCATTTGGGCGCAGTGGCGGGCCAATGTGTGGTCTATGTGAACGGCCGGCGGGCGGGAGACGGCTTTGACATTTTTTTTGCCCGCGAATTTGACGTGACCGATTGGGTGAAATTCGGCGCGGAGAACCAGATTCTCGTGAAAGTTGTCGGTGCAAAAGCGTTTGACCGGCCCGGGCCTTACGGACGCCGCGAATATCTTTCCGGCTCGTTCTGGGGCACGCACATCGCCGGCATCTGGCAGGATGTTTTTTTACTGGCCGAACCCAAGCTGGCCGTCAGCGATGTCTTTGTGCAATCGTGGTTGGACCGCGATGAACTGCATGTGGAAGCCACCATCACCAATGCCAGCCCGGAAACCGTGATCGCGAACTTGTCCGGCAGTGTCCGCGAATGGCTCAACGAAGCCGGCCAGTCGGTGCTGGAGGCTCCCGAAGTGAAATGGAAACTCGCCGGCAAATCCACTTTGGAACTCGCCGGCCAACCTCTCAAACTTGCTCCCGGCGAAGCGCGAACCGTGGTCCTCACCGCCAGGGTGGCGGGACGACTGAAACCGTGGAGTCCCGATTCACCCAATCTTTACGGCCTGTTGCTGAATTTGTCGGCCAACGGGAAACCGATGGATGTCAAATATCAGCGCTTCGGCTGGCGGCAATTTACTTCCAGCGGCGGCGAACTTTTCCTCAATGGCCAGCCCATCGTCTTGCATGGCGACTCCTGGCATTTCATGGGTGTTCCGCAGATGACCCGGCGTTACGCCAATGCCTGGTATCGCCTGCTCAAGGACGCCGGCGCGAACGCCGTCCGTTTGCACGCGTCGGTTTATCCGTCGTTCTACCACGACCTGGCCGATGAGACCGGCATCATGATTCTCGACGAAAGCGCGATCTGGTTGAGTGATGGCGGGCCGAAAGCCGACAGCGATGTGTTCTGGAAAAATTGCCGCGAGCACGTGGCCGAGCTGGTGACGCGCGACCGTAATCATCCTTCCGTCTTTGGCTGGAGCGTCTGCAATGAAATCCTCCCGGTGTTGCGCAACGTCTGGCACACGCCGACGAACCTGATTGACCATTGCCTCGACGAAATCACCGCCTGGAAAAATATCTGTCTCACGAACGACCCCACGCGGACCTGGATTTCCGGCGACGGCGAATGGGACGCGAGCGGGCGGCTGCCGGTCATCAACATCCATTACGGCGGCGACGAGGACATGAAAAAAGCCGCCGCCTCCGGCAAGCCGTGGGCGGTGGGCGAAACGAGCATGGCTTATTACGGCACGCCCAGGCAGGTCGCCAAGTTCAATGGCAATCGAGCCTATGATTCGGATCCCGGCCGGATGGAAGGTCTCGCCTATGAATGCTACGGTCTGTTGTCCGGCCAGCAAAAATATGGCGCGGCGTATCAAAGTGTTTTCAACCTCGTCTGGTATGCGGTGCAGCCACTGCCGCTGGGCAAGCGCGACTTGAGCCGGCCGATCGTCGCCGGCGAGGGAATTTTCTTCGGCGAATATCGCGAGGGCGTTCCCGGCATGCAGCCCGAACGGCTGGGGCCTTACACCACCACCTTGAATCCGGGTTACGACCCGAAGTTGCCGCTGTATCTGGCCTGGCCGATGTTTGATGCCATCCGCGACGCCAACTTGCATCAAACCAATTCCCGCTGGGCAAAACCTCCGGCTGTGGATGCTGCGAAATCGGTCTCGTCAACCAACGGGGGAACTAAAACCCTTGGCTATCTTCCGGAAAATGGCGGCCGCCTCGCGCAGACATTTGCCCGGGTCGGCGTGAAGCTGTCGCCGTGTGTTGACGATGCGAAGCCGGATTTCTTGTTGCTTGATGGGTCCCAGATCGCGGATGAACGTCAAGCCAGCCAGCTGAAAAATGCGGTGGACAAAATGCTCGGGCAGGGCGGCACGGTTTGGATCTGGAACATCAATCCCGCCGGCGCAAAATGTTTGAGCGGTTGGTTTGGCGGGGAACTGGTGGCTTCGCCGCGCATCGCCTCCTCGTTCGTGGTGAAGCAAAACGACGCATTGCTCGCCGGGCTGGACAATGCGGGATTATATTTTTCGGAAGGCGACGACTGGCGGCAGATGGCTTTCGGGCTGGGCGGAAACTTTTTGCAGGACGCCCAGGTCGTGCTGGAAGCCTGTCCCGCCGACTGGCGCAAATGGAATTATCAAGGCGAGCCGGTCAAGACGGCGGCTTTGTTCCGTTCTGAAGTTGAAAACCCTGCGCCGCGCGTGGCCATCGCGATCCGTCCGCTGAAGCAAGGTCGCGTGATCCTCTGCAATCTCAGCCCGGAAATTGATTCGATTGCCAAAGCCCGTTTCGTCGAGCAACTCTTCCGCAATGAAGGCATCCCGATCGAGCGCATCGCGATGCAAAACGACTTCATTGATTTCGGCGGGAGGCTGGTGAAAGGCCTTGTCTGTGGCGGCTTCGCTTTTTCCGAGCCGGGGATGGCTTATGCCGTTCAAATGCCCGGCGGCGACATGCTGCCCGGCGCCATGCTGGATGGCAGGAAATGGACTTTGTCGGAAGCGAATAAAACCGCCGTGTTTGATTTCAAAAACATTCTGCCCGCCGGCCCGTCGGACAATGCCCTGGCCTATCTGGCGGTTTGGATCAAGTCGCCCAAGCCATTGAACGATTTGCTTTCCGAGCCGAATCTGCCGAAGCTGGCCTTCACCTACGGCAGTGATGACGGCTGTGAACTGTGGTTGAATGGCGAATTGCTCGGCTCACATGAGCGCCACGGCCCGATGGATCCGGAAATGTTTTCGCAGAATCCGCTGTTGCTCAAGCTGGGCTGGAATCTGCTGGTGGTCAAAGTGGTCCAGTTGAACGGGGAATGGAAATTTGCCGGGAAATTCAGCTGCTCGGATGTCAGCTTCTTGTCGAAGTTGGAATTTGCCGCCAAAAAACCGGATTCGCCGTAATCCATTTATTGTGCTGATGACATCATGGAAAAAATATTTGCCACACCATTCCGTTGGCCACGAACCCGGTTAATCGGCTGGCTCTTCAGTCTGTCCGTCTTGGCGGCGCAGGCGGATCAGTTCAAGGCCGACAACAATAACACTCTGGAACTGGGCGGCAGTTGGGTCGGCAGTGTCGCGCCGGCTGGAAATGATTTTGCGGTCTGGAACCTTGGCGTCGTGACACCCGCGAATTGCACCAACACTCTCGGTGGCGCGGCGACGTGGGCCGGTATCGTCGTCAGTAATCCTGCGGCGCCGGTCTATATCTTCGGCAATACGACGCTGACCTTGAGCAATGGTATCAGTCTGGCCAACGCAACGGTTAACCTGACGGTGGATTGCAGTGCGCTCAATCTCGGCGCAAACCAGGTCTGGTCTGTGGCTTCAGGGCGGGTGTTGACGACGGGAGCTGCGGGCCGTTCCGGCGCGGTCAATTCACCGAACAACGGAAATTATACGGTCACCAAAACTGGCGCCGGAACTTGGACGACCAGCGGCAATGGTGATAACGGCAGCACCGGCATCCTCGTGAATCAAGGCGCCGTAAATCTCAACAAGTCGAGCAGCGGCGGCGCTCATGCGATCGGCGGGCCGGGATTGACGGTGAACAGCGGCGGACTGGCGAAAATCACCGGCACAGGCGGCGACCAGATTTATGATGGCGCAACGGTCGCGCTGAATTCAGGAGGAACGCTTGATCTGAATGGCAACAGTGAAGTCATTGGCAATCTCACCGGCACGGGCGGCCTGGTGGACAATACGGCGGCGGGCACCGCGGCCACACTGACGGTTGGTAACAGCACTTCCACATTCAACGGCCCCCTGCAAAACAGCGGCGCAGGCGCAAAGCTGGGTTTGGTCAAGTCGGGCACGGGCACCTTGACTTTGAGCGCCGCAAATTCATACACCGGCGGCACGACGGTCAGCAACGGTACGGTCGCTTTGAAGACCACGGCGAATGTCGCGATGGGTTACACGAACACAACCGGCGGCACGTTGAGCGTGACTGCCGCCAACCCGACAACTTCGTTGCCGATGACAAGCCTGACGCTCGGCAGCGGCACACCGACGCTGGCATTCAATCTTGGCGGCTTCCGGAATTTTTCTGCTCCGCTCATCAACGCCGCCGGAAATCTGGTGATGAATGGCAACGTCCCTGTGAATGTGCAGAACGTGGTCCAGTCCGGCACGAATGTGCTGCTGCAATACAGCGGGACACGCAGCGGCGTTGGCAATTTTGTGGCGGGAAGCATTCCGTCGGGCGTGACCATCACGGATGACGTGGTGAACAAGCGCCTGTTGCTGGTTTATGTTTCGCCGAATCAGCCGCGCGTGATCGTTCCGTCGCTCAACACGAATGAAATCGTGGTTGCCATCGCGACGCCGCAACAATACGGCGCGGTGGGTGACGGCATCACGGACGATAGCGGCGCCTTTCAAGCGGCAATGAATGCGGTTTATAATTCAGGCGGCTATGGGGGTGGTGTGGTCTATGTGCCGGCGGGCAACTACGCCTTTTACCAGAATATCTCTGTTCCAACGGGCGTGATTCTGCACGGCGATTGGAAGGATTGGACGAAAAGTGGTGGCCTGGTGGGAACGACGTTTAAGGTTTATCACGGAGCCGGTCTGACGAATGGCGCGCCATTCATCACCTTGAACAATTCCACCGCGCTGCGCGGCGTGAACATCTGGTATCCGAACCAGAATGCGGCGGCCATCGTCGGCTATCCCTTTTCCATCCGGCTCGGTGGTGATTCCGTCGTGCAGAATGTCGTGCTCGTGAATTCGTATCAGGGCGTGGTCGGTGGCGGTGACAAACACATCCTGCGCACCCTGATTGGTTCGCCGCTCTACAAGGGCATTGATCTGGATCAGATCTTTGATGTGGGTCATGCCGAAGATGTCCGGTTTTCTCCCGATGTCTGGTCCTTGTCGGGCTTGTCCAATGCGCCTGCTGTCGGCGGCGCGCATGCCGGCTGGATGCGGGCCAACGGAACGGCGCTGCGGCTGCTGCGCGTGGACGGTGAAATGTGCATGGACACATTCATCAGCGGATACAAGGTCGGCATCGAGGCGAACGCGGCCACCAACGGCCAGCCCGGTGCCGCATTTTATGACGGCTCGGTGAGCAATTGCGCCACGGCGTTGCTGGCGCAAAGCATGCCCGGCGCGTTTGGACTCATGTTCGCCAATTTCACCCTGGACGGCGACATCGCGATCAATCGCACCAACACTGCGGATAATGCCAATGCGATGTTCGATCATTGCCTGATCATCGGTCGCAGCGGTCCGGCGGTCAGCTCCACCGGAAACAACTGGCATTCCTGGATGCAATTCCAAAGCTGCACCTTCTCCAATGCGCTCCAACTCACCGGGCCGGGCGTGTTTAACGTGGTGAATTCAACTTTGCTCGGCAGCACCCAATGCGTGATGGCCGCGAATGCCACGCGGGCGGCGTTCACCGGTTGCACGTTCGGTCCGACGCCCAAGCTTGTGAATTTTGGCAACGCCAGCAATCTGCTGGTGGATGCGCGCCAGTCCATTTCGAACGCAATTCCGATGGTGTATTGGACCAACATGGCCAGCGACATTTCATCCCGTCGCCCGGCCAAAACCAATTTGTATGTGGTGACCGATGCGGCTTGGGGCGCGAACGCTGACGGCGTTGGCAACGACACGGCGTCGATCCAAAGCGCGCTGAATGCGGCCGGTGCCAACGGAGGCGGCATCGTCTATTTGCCGGCGGGAAAATATAAACTGACGGACACGTTGGACGTTCCCGGCGGAGTGGAATTGCGCGGTTCCTTCGAGACGCGGCATCGCACGTCGTCGGGAAGCGATGGCAAAGCCAAGGGAACGATTCTGCAACCTTACGGCGGGCAGGGAACCACCAATGGTCCGGCGGCCATCGCCCTCGAAGCCGGCAGCGGATTGCGAGGCGTGACGATCAGTTACGAAACGCAAAACACTAATTGCATTCCATTTCCGCCAGCCATCCAGGGTCGTGGCGGAAATGTGCATGTCATCGGCGTCTGTTCGCCGAATCCCTATTACTACATTGATCTCTCTAGCTACACCTGCACCAACCATTGCCTCGACATGGTGGATGGCTGGGCTTTGCGGACCGGCTACAAAATCGGCAACGGTTCGTCGGGAACCATCACGGACTGCCACTGCAACTGGACTTACTGGATTGATAATGGCGATTCGCAAAGCACCCTGCCGCAGAACGTCCAGGCGCCGGTGTTGAGTTATGTGTCGCACCATCTGGAGATGTATGTGCTGGGCGACTGCACGGAATTGATGGTGAAAGATTTCAGCATCATCGAAAAGACCTATATGAAATGTGTCGCCGAAAGTGGCCGGGGACCGCGCGTGACACTCATCAACAACTACTGTGATGCGAGCATCCAGGGATTTAATCTGGATGCGGCCGATTCCGGCAGCACACTCAATGCAGTCAACACGCCGATCACGGCGTTCAACTTTGGCGGTTATGCCGACCAGGCCCAGGAAACGGTGACGGTGTTGAGCACGACGAATTTCCAGGGCACGGCGCGGTTCAGCAGTTCGGTTCAGTGGGGCGGAAATTATCTGGACTTTAACATCAACGGCGGCGATGTGGGCATCGAGATGTTTCATTCGGACAACGGTTCCGCCATCGGCAGTGTCGTCAACGGCGGCGTGTTTCATCTGGTCAATTCTTCCGCCAGCGTGGGCGGCAACCCGGTTTACAACGTCACCTTTGGTCCCAATGCCGGCCTTGCGGGCAGGACGAACGATTTCATTGGCTGCTACGCCTACAATGGTTGCGGTCTGGTCAACGTTGCGGCCAACAATCCGGTGAACTGCTGGAATGATTACGCGCTGGCCACTGATGCAGTGTTGGATCCGCTGCAGCCCGTCATCTACAATCTTTATCCGGATGGTTCGAGTCTTTATCAGTCCACGAGCCTGCTGAGTTTTGTGGCGCTGGCCTCCGCCGGCATTGCCAACAGCAACATCAGTGTGGCCATGGATGGAGTCGTCCGGACCAACCTGACGTTTAGCGGCCCGTCCACCAGCCGCACCGTGACGTTCCCGGGATTGACCATCAACAAAACGCATACGGCCGTCATCACCCTCACCGACAACAATGGACGCACGATTTCCAAAACGGTTAGCTTTGATACGTTCGGTCCGGACAGCTACACGTTTGAGGCGGAGGATTTCGATTATGGCAGCGGATTATTTTTCGACAATCCGCAACATGGCGCCTACGCCGGGCGCAGCGCGGTGGACGGGATTGATTTTCACAGCGTGAATGCAGGGCAGGGCGGCCATGATTATCGTCCGAATCCGCCGGGCTTGGAAACGGAAGGTGCCACGGATCGTCCGCGCCAGGCGTCGAATCCCGGCGTGCAGGATTACGATGTCGGTTTCAACAGTGGCGGCAACTGGGGAAATTACACGCGGACGTTTCCGGCGGGAACTTACAATCTCTACCTGCGCGGGGCGAATGCCATCAACGGAGTGAGCGACAGCGCCAGCCTGTCCGTGGTGACGAGTGGCTGGATGACGTCCAGTCAAACCGTGGTGCAGCTGGGGACATTCGCTGTGCCGACGACCGGCGACTGGCAGGTTTATACCTGGGTGCCGTTGAAAGACAGTGGCGGCAATCTGGTGCAACTCGCCTCGGACGGCTTGGGCAAAACCTTGCGCGTGACCACGGATAACGGCAACTACAACGCCAATTTTTACGCATTGATCCCCGTTTACACGCCGCCGGCGAGCATGGCCTTGACGGTTTTGAGCAGCGGCGGAAACATGGGCATTTCCTTTCCCACGCAATCCGGCTACGGTTATCAAGTGGAATACAAAACCAATCTGACCGATGGTGTCTGGCTTCCGCTGGGTGGCGCGATTACCGGTGATGGCACCATCCAGACGGTGAATGATATGATTGGCGGCGGCAGCCGTTTTTACCGGCTGCGATCCCAGTGACCGGCTGCAAAACATCGGTTCCGATAATCCGGGTGGTTTGTCCGCTTTTAAAATTGAGATCATGAAATTCAGTCTCCACTTGATGCGTGCCCGGGACCGTTTCCAAGCCGGCGCGTTGAAATCGATTTCGACCGGGCTGGTTGTGGGTTTGTTCCTGCCGGCCGCCGCGCTCAGGTTGCGGGCAGCGGAGGTCACGAACGCCCTGGAGATTCAATCTGTCAATGTGGCTGGAAAATCTCTGCCATTCCGGGGCAAGGACAGCGTCAATCTGGGTCCCTTTCCGGAAAATGTCGTCTTCGGTTTTGGACAGGGCACCAATGCCGGCCAGCCCCCGCTGCGTTTGCGTTACCTGCTGGAAGGTTACGAAAATGCCTGGCACGAAGGCGGCGCGGAGATGGCGTTGACGGTGCGGTTCTACAATGGCGCGGGCGACCAGATCAGCCAGAACATCTATCGGATCAACGGCGAGAGCACGGGCTGGACGGGCTCGTTAAAAAGTTCCTCGCTGACCCATCGCCGGGAAACCCTGGTCGTGCCGCCGCTGGCGACCCGGTTGCTGGTGGTGATCTCTTCGGCCGGCCCGCCGGACACGGTCGGGATTTATGTCGTCGCCAATCTGGTCGTATCGAAATCCTCCGGCGATCTGGGCAATGTCGTGTTGCTGCAATCGCCGTTTGAAGACGATAACAACAGTCATGCGGCGGATGATCCGCCCGCCGGCTGGATGCATGATGGCACGCGGCCGAGCATGGCCAAGATCGTGAAGTTCGGCCAGGAGCCGCAAACCAAGGCGTTCGCCATTCTCGACGAGGACCAGGCCAGCCACGGCGAGTGGCATAATATTTTCGAATCGGCCCCGGTGGTGACGCCCGGCGACAGCCTGGTGGTGGAGTGGAACGAGATGTATAGCATGGGGTCGGGCAATTTTCATGAAGCCATCTATGCCAGCCTGCCCGCCGGGCATTACACCTTCCGCGTGCGCGGGCTGAACGTCGTGGGCACGTTGAACGGCGCGGAAGCTTCGGTCGGCGTTTTTGTGGCCCAGCCTTTCTGGAAAACTTCCTGGTTCTGGGGCGCGGCCGTGATCCTCATCACGGCGCTGATGCTCGGCATCAGCCGCTATTTCGTCTGGCACCGGATGCGAAGCGAGATGGTCCGGCTGAAACAACAGCGCGCCCTGGAACAGGAGCGGTTGCGGATTGCGCACGACATCCATGACGACCTCGGCGCGCGGGTCACCCAGATATCCCTGTTGAGCGCGATGTCCCAGGAAAATGCGAGTTTTCCGGACAAGGCGCGCGCCGACTTTGGCAAGGTTTCCAAAATGTCCCGCGAACTGGTCTCGGCGCTTTACGAAACCGTCTGGGCGGTCAATCCGGAGAACGACAACCTGGAGGCGCTGGGGAATTATCTTTGCCAGATGGCAAAACAATTATGCGAGCAGACCACGCTGCGTTGCCGGTTCCATGTGCAGGATTTGCCGCATGAAGTCCAGGTGTCCAGCCAGACGCGCCACAACATCAGCCTGGCGGTCAAAGAGGCGGTGCATAATATCATCAAGCACGCCAAGGCTTCCGAGGTGACCATCCGAATGGCGTTCGCGGGTGACTTCCTGGATGTGTCCGTGCAGGACGACGGCACCGGCTTTCAACCGGCGGAAAATATTCCCGGCAATGGCCTGTCCAACATGAAGCAAAGACTGCAGAATATCGGCGGCGCTTGTTTTGTCGAAAGCAAACCCGGCCAGGGCACGACGGTTCGCATGCGTCTGCGGATCCGGCCGTCAGTTTAAGGCGCCTAAGTCGGTTCGGTGATTAACTTGCATGAAAAAAACAGTGGTGATCGTTGAAGATGACAAGGGATTGCGTGAGCAGCTCATTCAAATCCTGGAATCCGCTTCGGACATAAAATTTCTCGGGGCGTTTGTTTCCGCCGAGGCGGCGTTGCCGCAGATTCTCGAAAAGAATCCCGATGTGGTGCTCATGGACATCAAGCTGCCGGGCATGTCCGGCATCCAATGTGTCGCCGAGATCAAGAAGGTCGCCCCGACCATGCAGATCATCATGGTCACGATTTACGAGGACAGCGAACGCATCTTCCGCGCCTTGAAAGCCGGGGCGAATGGTTATCTGGTCAAGTCCAGTCCGCCGGAACAATTGCTCGCCGCCATCCGCGACGTCTCCACCGGCGGCGCTCCGATGTCGAGTCACATCGCCAGCAAGGTGGTGAAACATTTTCATCTGGTCGGCAATTCGCCGCGTGAGGCGGAAAACTTGTCACCGCGTGAGCGCGAGGTGCTGGAATTGCTCGCGTCTGGGTTCATCTACAAAGAAATTGGCGACAAGTTGAACATCGGCACCGAGACCGTGCGGACCTACGTCAAAAACATCTGTCAAAAGATGCACGTGCGCAGCCGGCTCGAAGCCGTGGCCAAACACCGGTCGGAATATTATTGATCGGGGAAATTCGGGTTTGGCGACAGTGAAGCATTTGCCAGTTCAATATTGATTGGAGTTTCCCGCCTGAAATCCACTGGACACGCCAGATAAAAGGGTTTAGAACGGGCCCCATGGACCGAGATGTATTACATTTCCGACGCATACTTCATAGTTAGGCCACTCGACTCACCATTATGATACGGACATTTTTTCTCACTTTGACGTTGGCCTGCAGCCTGCCTTGCATGGCAGAGTCTGGCCAGTATTTCCTTCGCACTTTTGGCAGCATCGAGCTGGACGATGCCACCAATCAAGTCACTATCACCACATCCCAGAGCGACAGCCATAAAAATTCGGCTTTCGTTGTCTGGCGTTCTGGCCGCAGGTTTGACATACCGCTGACTTGTGATGGATGGTTTGTCTATGCGGAGGATGCTCGTCATATATGGGTGTTCACCGGCGAGGCTATCGTGCTAATGCCTCACACGGGCATGCAGACCACCAATGCGGAGGATTATTGTCATGTCTGGGTGTTCAACGACAAGACTATCCAGCTAACGCATCACACGGACAAGCAGACGACTAATGAATTGTCAGCCGAATTTGACAAGGTTTGTCCGAAGGTGGTTCGAGACGCGTTGCCGGAGAGTTTTCGCAAGAAGTATTTTCCATGAGACCGTGGCCTAATTCGCCGGAGCCAAACCCGATTGGCGCTTGGGATTATTCGAGAACGCCCGTCGCGTATCTCGTCATGGGTTCGGGTTGGCTCAGCTTTTGTCGCCTTCCGGGCGCACCTTGACTTTGAACGCTTTTGGCATCGGCACTGATGCCGACGCCAAGAACCGAAACAATAAACATCGAAACCAACTATGAAAATACTCGTCGTTTACCACACCACCTACGGCCACACCTTGCAGCTCGCGCGAGCAGTCGAGGCTGGCGTCAAGTCCGTCGCTGGAGTCGAAGCTGTCTTCCGCCGCGCGCCGGAATTTCCCCACGTCGAGAAAGAACTCGAAGCCGGCGACGGCTACGCCACGAAAATCTGGAAGGATCAAAAAGACATCCGGCCCTGCACCCTCGATGACCTGCGCGAAGCCGATGGACTGTTGCTCGGTTCGCCGACGCGCTACGGCAACATGACCGCGGCCATGAAGGCGCTCATCGACTCGACTGGGAGCCTCTGGCTTGCGGGCGCGATGGAAGGGAAACCTGCCGGCGTCTTCACCTCCACCGCCACCACGCACGGCGGTCAGGAAACAACCTGCGTGACGATGATGATTCCGCTGATCCACCTCGGCATGCTCATCGTCGGCGTGCCGTATTCCACCGAAGGGATGCTCCACACGGAGGGGCGCGGCGGCAGCCCTTATGGCGCATCGACCACCGCGGGACCAAAGGGTGAGCTTGCTCCTACTGCGGAAGACCTGGCCATCTGCCGTGCCCAGGGCAAACGAGTCGCTGAACTCGCAAAAAAAATCCGTGGCTAATCGCCTAACCAAGCAGCAGCGAACCCGGCGGGGGACGTCGCGGTTGCAATCGTTGCGTCCCGTGCGCCGGGTCGCTGGGCTCTTATGTTAGGCGTCAACCGGTGACACTGTGGAGACACGTTACTTAATCTTAGGAGTGATAGTCCCAGTGTTCCTTTTGGGATTTCTCGGATGTTGCGTTGTGATCGCCAGCATCCGACGCGGTGAGTTACGGTATCGAGGAGGCACGTGGATTCGCGGACATGATGGATGGGGCTTCTGGTTTATCGTATCGCTTGTCAGTATCGCTGGACTTGGCACGATGTTGGGAGCCGCATGGTTTGGGATACGCATTATCCAGAGAGGACTTTGATGACGTATTTGACGCCTAACCACACGCCAGGCCGTGTGCAAACCAGTTTGAGCAAATCCGGTAACGATCAATTTTTCGATATGAAAAACTTTGATGAGACGAGCAGGCGGATTCGATGGTCGGAAAATGAGTTTTCACACAGCCTCGCGCTGCAGCGAACGGCGGCGGGCCGCTGCTGTTGCAATCGGCGCGCCTCGTGGCCGCCGTCGCTATTGGGTCGTTAGATGATAGCCCAGTTCTCTCTAGTGAGAATTGCGCAGAAGCTTACAATACTAAAAAGTGATTCCGTTATGTCCTACAGCATAAGCAGGGCGCTGCTCTGCGGGCAGGTCCAGGGCCGCGTTCAGGATGGCCACTTCGGGATGGGGCGGTTCGCCTCCCCGGCAATGAGCATGAAGGTTTTCGGTTTCACGGTTTGATCTTCACGTAAATTCACAAAGACGCGAAGCTATTTTGGAATTGTGCTTCCATCGCTTTAGCCACGAAGTGGCGCGCGATAGTAGCCCATAGCGATAGCTGTGGGAAAGGGTCCAACAAAATTTCAAGCCCCAGCAGGGGCGAAAGATAATTTATTCCCACAAAAACCTTTCATCGTATGAAATCTCATGTTTTTGAGAAACGCCACAAATTCCTCCTGAAAAGAAATCTTGCGATGATGTTCCTCCTGATCGGCGATGTATTTTTGAACCTCGACCAGATTTGAATGGCTCACACTGAACGCGCCATAACCAATCTGCCACGCGAATATTTTTTGGTTCGGAAAATTCTTGTGAACCCAGCCGGAAGAGTCCGCCTTCAACTCGCGCATCACATCGGACAATGAATATTTTGCCGCCAGCGATGCCAGAATGTGGACGTGATCCGCCGGGCCGTTGATGATGAGCGCCTTGCCATCGTGCGCACGGATGATGCCGCCGAGATACGGGAACAAACGAAATTTCAAATCAGTGTCGAGCAATGGCCGCCGGTCTTTCGTGCTAAAAATGATGTGGGTCAGCAGATGGGTGAAGGTGTGTGCCATAAAATTAGTTTGGCGGGTTTGGGTCAGCCACGGAGTGGCGCGAGACAGTAGCCCACGGTGACAACCGTGGGAACGTGTTGGCAAAATGGTTCAAGCCCCGGATGGGGCGGAAGAAATGGGTGGGTGACCGGTGGTTTTCTGTCGCCCCTGCCGGAGCTTGTGCAATTCGACGGCATGGTTTCCCATAGCTGGCGCTATGGGCTACTGCCGTGCGCTGCTCCGCAGCAATAGCCCCGGCGATGAGCATGAAGGTCTTTGGTTTCACGGATTTATTTTAACGCAGAGGCGCAGAGAACGCGGAGAAAGCAAGTTAAGATTCATTTTTCCAAGTTGGCTCGATAATCCTCCAGAGTTTTGTCGCTACAATTTGATGGATGAACACAAACATATCGCTTCCAAGAAGCGATTTCCTGGTCATCGAGCATGATGTTTGGTTTGGGTAAAAAAGCTTCAAAACAATCCGCAATGCCAAATTCTTGTGCTGACTTCTTTGCATATTCCGCGCCGCCGGAACTCCAGCAAAACAAAACGGCTCCTTGATTTTTCAAATTGCGGACGTGCTGAATTACGCTGGGCATGGGAATTCGTTTTGCTCCGACACTTCTTACGATTGTGTCGTCAATGTCTACGTAGACATATAAGTCGCTTTTCATTTTTCCTCTGCGTTCTCTGCGCCTCTGCGTTTATTTAATCTGTTGAATCTGCCGCGTGATTTCAAACGCCAGATCCAGCGCGAGCTTGGCGGATTCGCCGCTGACCAGCGGGGTTTGCTTCTGGTGGACGCATTCGACGAAATGTTCCAGTTCGAGCTTGAGCGGTTCTTCTTTCGTGATCGGAACGGGTTCGCGCACGATTTTTTTCCCGGCAAACTGGCTGACGATGGCGGAGTCTTTGCCGATGCCCAGTTTTGCGGCCATGATTTTTTTCAGCAGCGAACTTTCCTCCTCGCCGTCGCGGGCGACGCGGTAGATGAAACCTTCCTGCACGCGGTAATCGAGCGAGATATAGCAGGGATTGGCCGGGCCGCTGAAGACGCGGATCTTGCGCATCCGCTCCGGGCTGACGCGGCTGGCGGTGAGGTTGGCCACGCAGCCGTTGGCGAAGCGCAGGCGCACGTTGGCGATATCCTCGGTCTTGCTCAACACGGGAATGCCCACACCGTCCAAGCTGGTCACGGGCGATTTCACGAACGCCAGAATCACATCGAGATCGTGAATCATCAAATCCAGCACGACGCCGATGTCCGTCGAGCGGGCAGGGAAGGGCGACAGGCGGTGACACTCGATGAAACGCGGTTGGGTGGCGACGTCCTGGAGAAATTTGAAAACGGGATTGAACCGTTCGACATGGCCGACTTGCAGCACGCAGTTTTGCTGCACGGCGAGTTCACACAGCCGGGCGGCCTGTTCGGAGCTGTCGGTCATCGGTTTTTCGACGAGCACGTGTTTGCCCTGCGCGAGCAATTGTTTGGCGATGTCAAAATGCGTCGTGGTGGGCGTGACGATGTTGAGCGCATCGCTGGCGGCGGCGGCCTCGGCGATGGAGGAGAATACACGAAGCTGGTGTTTCTCCGCGATTTTGCGGGCAGTTTCGGCGTGGGCGTCGTAAATGCCGGTGAGTTCCACCTGGCCGGCGGCGTGGAGTTCGGTGTAGATGCGGGCGTGGTGCTGACCGAGCGAGCCGGTGCCGAGGACGGCGACTTTGACTTTTGCCATGCGCGGAGTGTGCCAGCGGGGGATAAAAACTGAAACGCAAATTTTGCCGCGGGTGTAGCGCAGATTGTCAATCTGCTGTGTCGCGGGTTGGTAACCCGCAGGCGTGCCGATTGCCAATCGGCGATACGGCAGGCTGCCAGCCTGCGCTACAAAGCGCGCAACTTTCAACTTTCAACCTTCAACTTCCAACCGTTAGAGTATCGCTGTGCCAGTTCCCGCTTACATCCTGACCGCGCTCGGCGCTTATTTGATCGGTTCGATTCCGACGGGCTTTCTCGCGGCGAAGGCCAAGGGCATTGATATCCGCAGCGTGGGCAGCGGCAACATCGGCGCGACGAACGCCATGCGCGTGCTCGGCAAGCCGGCCGGAATTTTTGTGCTGCTGATGGACGCGTTGAAAGGATATGCGGCTTGCAAACTCGCAGTCTATTTAGCCGTGCATTTCACAACGCGGTATTACGACATGAGACCTGACCCTGATATTGTTGCCCAAATGAACTGGGGCTTGGAACACTTTGCAATCCTCGCGGGCATCTTTGCCGTGCTCGGTCACAATTACACCTGCTGGCTGAAGTTCAAAGGCGGAAAGGGCATCGCCACGACGGCGGGCGTTTATCTGGCGCTGGCACCGTGGGCATTGTTAATCGCGCTGGTGGTTTTTATTTTGGCAATTCTAGTGACGCGCTATGTTTCCGTTGGTTCCATCGCTGCTGCCATCGCGTTGCCGGTCACGGTCTGGGTGATGACGCCGCATAATCTGTTTCTTGGAATGGTGACCACGGCGCTGGGCGCACTGGCCATCTACAAACACAAGGGCAACATTCAACGGCTCATGGCCGGAACGGAAAACCGGCTGGGCCAAAAGAAATCTCCGGAGGGAGCGAAATGAGAATCACGGTTCTCGGTGCCGGGGCCTGGGGAACGGCGCTGGCCAAGACACTTCAGGAAAATGGCAATCCGGTGACGGTGTGGAACGTCAACGCGCCGGTGCTGGCAGAGCTTCAGCGGGGGCGCAACGAACGCTATCTGCCGGGCGTGGCGTTGCCGACCGATTGGAAGACGGAGACGGATTTCAGCAAAGCCATCGGTGGTGCCGAGTGTGTGGTGCTGGCGATCCCATCGCAAGGGTTCCGCGAGGTGGCGGCCAAGTTGAAAGGGCATCCGGGAATTTTCGTCAGCGTGACGAAGGGGATCGAATTTGAAACCGGCGAGACGATGAGCCGCATCCTGCGCGAACACGCGCCGGCCAATCGTGTCGTGGCGTTGTCGGGTCCGAGCTTCGCGCGTGAAGTCGCGCTGGGCATTCCGACGACCGTCGTGTGCGCCTGCGAAAGCGATGGCACGGCGAAAACCGTGCAGGGACTGTTTCATCGTCCGGAATTTCGCATCTACCGCAGCACGGACATTCTCGGCGTGGAATATGGTGGGGCGTTGAAGAATGTCATCGCCATCGCGGCCGGGGTGAGCGACGGCCTCGGCTACGGCGACAATACCAAGGCCGGCCTGGTCACGCGCGCATTGTCGGAGATGCGCCGGCTTGGCGTGGCGTGTGGGGCGCAGCCGGAGACCTTTGCCGGCTTGAGCGGCCTGGGTGATCTGATGCTGACGTGCTTTTCCAGGCAGAGCCGCAATCGTGAACTGGGCGAGCGGCTGGGGCGCGGTGAAAGCATCGAAGCCATTCAAGCCTCACACCCGAAACTGGCGGAAGGTTATCCCACGACGCGTTCCGCCCATCGTCTGGCGCGGCAAAAAAATGTGGCGACGCCGATCATTGATGAAGTCCATGCGATGCTCTACGAAGCAAAAGATTCCAAGAAAGCGGTGCGGGATTTGATTACGCGGGCGTTTAAAGCGGAAGATTGATGCTGTTCGTCCTCGTCGTCGTCCTCGTTCTCGTAATCGAAAATAAAACCCGAGGACGAGGACGAGCAGGAGAACGAGGACGATTTCTAAACCAAATTCGCGCTCAAACGTCCGCACTGGTTCGCCATTCACCGATCGGGCGTGCTTCACCACAATCGAGGCATTGCGTCACATTGAATTGCGCTCCGCAGTGGGGGCAGGTGGCGTGCGTGAGGAATATATCGAACTGCTTGCCGCATGGTCCGCAGCGCCAGAGTTCACCGAGCGGTGGGGCGGTTTTACAAGATGGACAAGCAAAGCCTGGCCGACGCGGAATTTTGGCCAGCCGGGACAGTGCCTGCGCCTGTTTCCAACCGCCCCAACAATTCATGGCAATGAAAGCGGCAATGAAGCCGAGCCACATGTCTTGCTGAAAGACCGCCAGCCCGATCAATCCCGCCACGCCGATGAACCCAATGACGCTCGCCACCAGCAAGCTGTTGGCGCGACCGAAAATAAACCAAAGCAACGAGCGCAGGATTTGTCCCCCGTCGAGTGGATAGATCGGCAGCATGTTGAAGATGAGCAGCACAAAATTGATGGTCCAAATATTATGGATCAGCTCATACCCGTTCGGATAGGCGTCATACCAATGAAGATGCGAACTCAGCGACACCAGCACGGACAGGATGGGGACGAGAATCACGTTCACCAGCGGTCCGGCGGCGATGCTCCAGAGTTGTGCGCCGGGTCGTTGCGGCGGCGAGACGTAAGCCACGCCGCCCAGCGGCCAGAGAACAATGTCGTGCGTTTTTCCGCCGACTTGGCGGCAGGCCAGTTGATGGCCAAATTCGTGGATCAAGACGATCAAGAACAACGACAGGATCTCGAGCGCGTTCCAGCCGTAATTGGAATATTGATGCGGCCGGCTGGCCAAATACCAGAACGCGAGAAACCAGGCCCAGTGGATATAGACGTCAATGCCGGCCAGCCGAAAAATCTTGAATGAACCTTTGTTCGTCGGCATTACAAGGCCCCCTTGATCAATTCCATCAGGTCAGCGTAGCTGTCCACCGCTTTCAAGTCCGGGAACTGCTGCTTCACATTCTCCGGCGCATGGAACAGGAAACCATCGTGCGCCTCGATCAGCATGGCGGTGTCGTTGAACGAATCACCGGCGGCGATGACGTGGTAATTCAGTTGTTTGAGCGCCATCACGGCTTTTTTCTTCTGGTCGGGAATGCGAAGCTGATAATCCGTGATGCGGTCGTTCTCAATGATGAGCGTGTGGCAGAGGAGCGTGGGCCAGTTCAATTGCTTGATCAGCGGCTTGGCAAATTGTTCAAACGTGTCGGAAAGGATGATGACCTGCGTCAGGGTTCGGAGTTCGTCGAGAAAACGTTTCGCACCGTCGAGCAGCGTGAGCGAGCCGATGACGGCCTGGATGTCGGAAAGCCGGATGCCGTTCTCGGCGAGGATCGCCAGGCGGTAGCGCATCAGCTTGTCATAATCCGGCTCGTCGCGCGTGGTCCGGCGCAGTTCTGGAATTTTGGTGGTTTCGGCGACGGCGATCCAGATTTCCGGCGTCAGCACGCCTTCCATGTCCAAAGTGACGATTGATTGTTTCACGCGCGGAAAGTTTTCCAGAATGAACGGGTCGTGTCGAGCTTCGGCCGGTGTTACCAAACTGATTTCAATGTAATTCCGGATGGTCGGTGAGAACCTGTTGCAGCTGTTTTTGGGCGCGTGGAAAATCCGGACGCGCCTGAAGCGCATGCTGGTAGCAGCTCAAGGCATTCGTCCAGCTTCCGGTCAGCACAAAAACATTGCCAAGGTCGCACTGAATGTCGGGGTCGTGCTGTGTCAGGGTGGCGGCGATCTCCAGATGTTTCAAGCCTTCCGCTTTTTGGCCAAAGGCGATGAGGCACATGCCGTAGTTATACTGGCTTTCCGGAAAGCGCGAGCGGGATTCCACGGATGCGCGGTAAAAGAAAAGTGCCCGCGTGTGGTCGCCAATTTTGTCGTAGGCTATGCCAAGGCAGTTGGCGGCGATGTAATTGTCCTGGGTCACTTCCAGCGCGTGCCGGAAAAGGCGGACATTGTCGCGCCAGTAGGTAATCTGGACGGACGTCACCAGCAGGCAGCCGGCCAGCGCTCCGCCGGCCGTGATCAGGGAAATATTCTTCCAACGCGGCTGAGCCATTACCAAATCCGCCGCGCCCCACACCAGCACGACGAACAGGCCGATGCTGGGGATGTAAGTGTAGCGGTCGGCCATGTATTGTCCGCCGACTTGAATGATGCCAATCGTCGGAACCAGCGTGCCGAGAAACCAGAACCAGCCCACGGCCAGATACGGTTTTTGGCGCCATTGACGCACGCATAAAACGGTCCACGCCGCCAGCACCAGGGTGGCGCCGAGCGACATGGCCGCCGGCCAGTGCTCGGGATGGGCGTAAATGATGGCCAGATCGTCTGGCCAGAATGTTTTCGCCACGTAACGCGCGTAGGCGATGGCGGCGTTGGCGAAGCGCCCCATTAGCGACGTGTGCCAGAGGGCGCCGCCACTGCTTTGAACCAGCAAGGTCACCGCGCTCCCGGCGGCTGCCAGGACGAAGAACGGGACTTTCTCCCACAGTAAAGTTGAGAGTTGGGAATGAGTTGAGAGTTGAGAGTCGGGAGTTGATGGTTGTTTAACTGGCGTGTTTGAACCCTCAACTCTCAGCCAAAAACTCTCAATACGTTTCAGCGGCCAGAAATCCAGCAGCAACAGGACGCATGGCATCGTGACGACCATGGGTTTGCTCATTAGTCCGCAGGCAAAGAAAAACAAAGCCAGTAAATAGTTGAGAGTTGAGAGTTGAGAGTTGAGGGACGACCGGCTCCGCGCATAGCGGACATAAGCCATCAAGGTCAGCAGCCAGAAAAAGGTGCTCAACACATCCTTGCGCTCGGAGACCCAGGCGACCGATTCGACGTGGAGCGGGTGCCAGGCGAACAAGGCTGCCACGAGCGCGCTGCGCCAGATCGCACCGGTCCCGGTCCGCAAAAAAGCGAAGAGCAGCAGGGTGTTCACCACGTGAAAAAGCAGGTTGCCAAAGTGATGCCAGCCCGCCTTCAACCCGAACAAGGTGCAATCCGCCTGATGCGAAAGCCATGTGAGGGGATGCCAGTTTGCCGCCTCGCCGCTGGTGAATGCCCAGACGAGATTCGTTCCGCTCAGTCCGGTGGTGACGTGGGTGTTGCCCGTGACGTATGCCTCATCGTCATAAAGAATGAAGGGGTGCTGGGTGATTGGCCAGTAAAGCGCGGCGGTTCCCAAGGCGAGGACGAGGCAGATGAGCAGCAACACCGGCCCTGGCTTCCAATTTTGAAAAGGCAAATTCACGCTGTTATTAAAAAATCAGGCATCTTCCCGTGCTCGCGAAGTTTTCCAAAATCAATGCCCGGTGTCGAGCGGTTCGCGGCCGGATCACCGGGTTTTAAGCGTTCGAACTCCCTGGTCGAGGCCGGTCAAAATGGAACCAGCGCCCGGTTCCGCTTTGAAAATCGGAGGCATTGCTCATAACCGGCTTCACGCGCGAGTTGGACGGCTTCGGCGAAATTCATGCCGACTTCCCCCGGGGCATGGGCGTCCGAACCGAACGTGATGGGCACGCCTTTTTGAAATGCGATTTCAAGAATCTGCCGGCTGGGATAGATTTCCTTGCAATCCTTCCTCAGACCGGCGGTGTTCAGTTCGATGGCACAACCGGATTTGGCGGCGGTGTTCAGGAATTTTTCGTAAAGCGGCGTGCAATCCTGCGCCGGACGGATGCCGAATTTTTTCGGCAAATCCGCGTGGCCGATGATTTCAAACAACTTTGATTCCGCCGCCAGGGTGAGCCGTTCAAAATATGCCGACCATACTTCGTAAGCATCGCGTTTCTTCCATTCGGAAAGCTTGGCGGGATTGTCAATGTCCCACGAATCGGAAACGTAATGGACGGAGCCGATGAAATAATCCCAGGGATGGCGCGCGGCGAGGTCGCGGATCCAATCCTCATGACCGGGCAGGTAATCCACTTCCAGCGCCAGGCGGATGGTGAGCTGCGGAAATTCCCGTTGCGCGAGCCGGACTTTGGCGACGTATTCATCCAGCTGGCCATTGAGCATCCGCCAGTTGTCAAAATCATCCTGCCGCATGGGCGAATGATCGGAGAAGCCGATTTCCGTGAGGCCGAGTTCGACGGCGCGGCGGGCATATTCCACCGGCTCGCCCACCGCGTGACGACAGAGCGGCGTGTGCATGTGATAATCAGCGGGCAGCGACATGCGCCAGTGTTGAGAGTTGAGCGTGGAGAGTCGAATCAAAAATTTATTGCCTGGCGTGAAACTTATGCCGGGAACGTTGCGTCTTTAATCTCGTATGCTTCAACCACTTTCAGCCAGCCGTTGGGACAATGCGACGGCGGCGCATCTGCTGAACCGTGCCGGATTCGGCGGTCCGCCGGCCGACATTCAAAACCTGGCCGATCTCGGCCCGGACAAGGCGGTTGCCTTCCTGCTGGATTACGAAAAGATTCCCGATGCCACCACCAATCCCGTGTGGGCCAAACCCGACCCGGAGCGGACGCGGAAAATCCGTGACGTGAACCAGCACGGCACCCCGGAAGAAAAAAAACAGCTGCAAAAAGAGGAGCAACAACTCCAGCGTGAGCACATGATGGAATTGCGCGGCTGGTGGCTCAACCGCATGGCCAAAGGTCCGCGGCCGCTGCAGGAAAAGATGACGCTCTTCTGGCACGGACATTTCGCCACGAGCGTGGATAAGGTCCGCAGCGCTTATTTCATGTGGCGGCAGAATGAATTGTTCCGCCGCCTCGCCACCGGCAACTGGCAGCAACTGCTGCTGGAGGCGGGCAAGGACCCGGCGATGCTCATCTGGCTCGACCAGGCCCAAAGCAATAAACAACACCCAAATGAAAATTTCGCGCGCGAAGTGATGGAATTGTTCGCGCTGGGTGAAGGGCATTACACGGAAAAGGACATCACCGAGGGGGCGCGCGCCCTGACCGGCTGGTCGCTCGAGCGCCTGGACGAAAAATTTGTCTATCGCCCGCGCATCCATGACGAGGGCGAAAAAACTTTTCTCGGCCGCACCGGCAATCTCGACGGCGATGACGTGATCTCCCAGATTATTGCGCAGCCGCAGGCGGCGCGGTTCATCACCGCCAAGTTGTGGGATTATTTTGCCGGCCAATATCCGACGGACGAACTGAACACCGCGCTCGCCACGGTCTTCCGCGCCAATGGAAATAATTTCAAACCGTTCCTGCGCGTCATGTTCCGCAGCGAAGAGTTTTACAGCGCGACGGTCATCCGCAACCAGGTGAAAAGCCCGGTGCAATGGCTGGTGGGCAGCGTGCGGGTGCTGGAATGCGACCTGCCGCCCACGCTCATCAGCTGGGGCATGACCCGTCAACTGGGGCAGGATCTGTTTGCCCCACCGAACGTCAAGGGCTGGGATGGCGGCGTGACTTGGATCACGACGAACACGCTGTTGACCCGTTACAACGATGCCGAATCGCTGGTGCAAGGCACCTTGCCGCCGCTGGCCGCTGGAGATTTTGCGCGCAAAGCGGGTGGCGGCGGCGGTGACAAGGCCATGAAGGCCATGCAGCGCGTCCGCATGGGCGGTGTAGATGTGGATAAAATCCTCACACCGGCGGATCGCGCCGACAAGGCCACCATCGTGGCGTCGCTGGAACAGCGGTTGTTGCAAGCGCCGCTCAAGGGCGAACAGGAACAGGCGCTGCGTGAATTTCTCGGCTCCAAGACCAAATTGAACAACGCGGACATCCTCACCGCCATCCGGCTCATGATGTCCACCCCGGCCTATCAAGTAACATGAACCGAAAATGTAACATGTGGCGGGTGACGAGTGACGGGAAAAATGCGGCGTGCGTGCGCCGACATGAGCCTGTCACCTGCCACTTGCCACCGGTCGCCTCAAAGTTATGAAAAACGAAATCACACTCCAGACGCGGCGCGAATTCCTCCGGACCACCGTGCTCGGCAGCGCGCTGTCGTGGACGGTCCCGGCGTTTCTCGCCAACACCCTGACCGCCTTGCAAAGCGAGGCGGCGGATTCCGCCACGCAGATCGTCACCGGCAAGGACTCGACCATTCTCGTTGTGCTCCAGATGGCCGGCGGCAATGACGGCATCAACACCGTTGTGCCTTATTCGAGCGATTATTATCACAAGGCGCGCCCGAAAATCGGCCTCTCCGGCGATAAAATCATCAAGCTCAACGACGACATCGCCTTTAACTCGGCGCTGACCGGGTTCAAAAATCTTTACGACGCCGGCAATCTCGCCGTGGTGCAGGGGGTCGGTTATCCGAACCCGAACCGCTCGCATTTCCGCTCGACGGAAATCTGGCAGACGGCCAGCGCCTCGGACCGGATCGAAAAATACGGCTGGCTCGGCCGCTATTTTGACAACGCCTGTGCCGGCTGTGATCCGACGGTGGGCGTGGCGATCGGGAGCCAGTTGCCGCAGGCGTTTTTCGCCAGGAAGCCCGAGGGCATCTGCCTCAACAACCCGCAGAATTATCGCTTCATGTCCAATGGCAGTGCGACGGAGGAATCCTACAAAAAGTTGAACGAACTGGAGATGTCAAGTCCTGCGCCCGACGGCGGGCCGGGCATGACACCCGATGAAAATTCCGGCGGCAGCATCGGCTCACTCGCGGCGGGTATGCCGATGCAGGGTGGCTCGGCGGTGGATTTCATTTCGCGCACTGCGCTGGACGCGCAGATGAGTTCCGACAAGGTCCGCGACATCGCGGCGAAGGTGCAGAATCAGGCGATCTATCCGGGCTCGCAGCTGGGCACGTCGCTCAAGCTGGTCGCCAAGCTCATCGGCGGCGGTCTGCCCACGCGCGTCTATTACGTTTCGCAGGGCGGTTACGACACCCACACGAACCAGATCAATTCACAGGCGCGTTTGCTGCAGGACCTCGGCGATTCCACCAAGTCGTTCGTGGAAGACATGAAAGCGCAGGGCAACATGCAGCGCGTGCTCGTGATGACCTTCAGCGAATTCGGCCGGCGCGTTTCGGAGAATGCCAATGGCGGCACGGATCACGGCGCGGCGGCGCCGATGTTCATCGTCGGCGACAAGGTGAAGGCCGGATTGCTCGGCAAATACCCCAGCCTCGCGCCGTCGGACCTCTATCAGGGCGACATCAAATACAACGTGGACTTCCGCAACGTCTATGCCGCCGTGCTGGAAAACTGGTTGAAGACCAGGAGCGTGCCGATTCTCGGCAAACAATTCGAGCCGCTGGCGCTGACTTGATCAATTCGTAACCTTCTTGTCACAGAAATTTCGGTTTATGGCGCGTGCTGGGAGATGTATTCTGGCTGCCGAATGATGAAACAATCCCGTCGTGAATTTGTCCGCACGCTATTTGTCGCCACGCAGGCTGTCATGGTCGGCCAGCTTTTGCCCGGCACCTTGCATGCCGCGGCCGCGCTGGCATCGGAGGTAAAGCCGGATGGATTGAATTTCCTCATCTTTGGCGATTGGGGCCGCAACGGTCAGAAAGATCAAGTGGAGGTCGCCGCACAGATGGCGACGGCGGCACAGGCGGTGGGTGCAAAATTCATAGTTTCCGTCGGGGACAATTTTTACAACAAAGGCGTGGCGTCGGTGGACGATCCGCAATGGCAGACTTCATTTGAGAAGGTTTATAGCGCGCCGTCCTTGCAAGTCCCGTGGCAGGTCATCCTGGGCAATCACGATTATTGCGGGAACTGTGATGCGCAGGTCGCCTACGGCAAGACCAGTCCGCGCTGGAAAATGCCGGCGCGCTATTACGTCCAGTCGGAGAAGATTGACGCGGCCACCACGGTTGACTTTTTCTATCTCGACACCTCGCCGCTGATCAAAAGCTATCGCACCAACGCCAGCCTCCAGCAGCAGCTCGCCTCGCAGGACCGGGAAAAACAGCTCGCCTGGTTCAAGGCCGCGCTCGCTGCTTCCAGGGCGCAATGGAAAATCGTGGTCGCCCATCATCCCATTTATTCCGGCGGTGAACATGGCGACATGCCGGATCTGATCGAGTCGGTCCTGCCGCTGCTGCATGAACACAAGGTGCAGGCATATTTCAACGGCCACGATCATGACCTCCAGCATCTGCAGGCCGGCGAGGTGAACCTGTTTTGTTCCGGCGCGGGATCCTTGGTCCGCCCCACGAGGAGCGAGGACCACACAAAATTTGCGATGTCCTGTCCCGGTTTCACCACCGTGAACCTGCAGGCCGGCCGGATGAATGTTCAGATGATTGACAGCCACGGCGCCCGGGTTTACGCCACGACCGTGCCGCGCGTTTCTTGAACTGATGCGACGGAAGTGTTGCGGGATTGAACACTTGTCACGGTGCATTTTCCGTTTTAGCATCCGGCGCATGAAACTTCCAAAGCCGGTGAACTTCATTCGGCTTGGATTGTTCATCACCGCATGTCTCGCACTGACTTCCTGTGGTAAAAGAATTTCCCCGCCAGAAACCAAACAGTCGCAGCTGGATTGGAATCTGAAAACACTCGTCACTGCTTACGACGATGCCGGGAACACTGATGCGAAGTGGGACGAGCCAGCCAAACGCGCATTGACCGAACTGGCTCGTGCGCGATCCAAGACCCTCGATCCAAACGACGATTGGACGGCTGTTGTCGCCACCAACTGTGCTGCCGCCGTTGCTGCCGGCTGCGACGATCCGCTGATCCGCTATCTTTATATCCGCTTTTGCATGAGCCAGACGAACAGTCCGAAAGCTTTTGCCGATGCGTTTTGCAAGACGGCGGAGGAGATGCAGCAAAGCACTTATCCCGTCATCCGCAAGTTCTACGTGTCCATGCGGGCGCTGGAGCAAGTCTACTACGCCAACCGCATTGACAATCAACAGCGACCGACCGGGCAATGGGCGCAAAATCTGGTTGAAGAGTTGACCAAGGTGGTTGCGGACAAAAACACGCCGCCTCAGGAGATTTACGATGCCTGCAGTCAGGGACTTTATCAATTGAGTGGAGACAAGGACGGGTATGAGTTTTGTTACAATCAAATTGAAAAGCCGCTCTTTGCCAACTGGCCGAAAGAATCCATTTCATGGCTGTTGAAAGGCAGCGCCCATATCGAAATGGCGTGGTTTGCGCGCGGCACGGGCTGGGCGAATTCTGTTAGCGATAATCAGTGGAAAATATTTCGCGACAACCTGGCTTTGGCCGGGGAGTCGCTGAGCAAGGCTTGGAAATTGAATCCTCATGACCCGATCATCCCGCGTGAAATGATGCGGGTTGAACTCGGGCAAGGCAAAGGCAGGGACACTTTGGAGCTTTGGTTTCAGCGCGCCATGCTGATAGACACCAACAATTACGACGCCTGTTCTTCAAAACTTAATTATCTCAAGCCGAAATGGTATGGCTCAATTGACGCCATGCTCGAATTCGGACGCGAGTGTGTCCGCAATGAGAAATGGGGCGGCCATGTCCCCCTGATTTTACTGGATGCGCACAGGTCCATGAGCCAGAATTTCACCAACGAAACAGACCGGCTGAATTATTGGAAGGATCCTGCTGTCTGGGCCGACCTCAAGTCTGCGTTTGACCGTTTCTTTGAACTCAATCCCGATGCCACCGGCTGGTATCATGATTACGCTTGGTATGCCTATCACGCCGGGCAATGGGATACGCTCAACGAAATCATTCCAAAACTCGGGCCGATCAATTATGATTTTTTCGGCGGCAAAGAAGAATTCGACAAGATGGTCCGGCTTGCCAAGGAGCGCGCCAAACCGCCCGCGGCTTCGCAATAATTCGCTTCACGAACTCGCGCTGGTGTAGCGGCGCACGGAGATCCGCCAGAACCATTCCGAGATCAGCGCCCAGACCACGCCCAGGCCGAGCAACACCAGGAGGCTTCCCAGCGAAGTCACCTTGTCCGCCAGCACGCGCACCGGCACGTTGGACACCAGCAGCACCGGCAGCGCGAAGGTGAACATCGCCTTGAACGCGCCGCGAAACGCGTCGTCCGGCATCCGCGCGATGTTGAACAGGTTGTAGTAGCCATACACGATGCCCTGCGCGCGCACCGTCCAGAAGCTGATGGCCGCCAGCATGAACATCAGCGAGTAATGGATCAAAATCCCCACCACGCACAACGCGCTGAAACCGGCGAGCTGCGCGAAGGTCGGTTGCAGATGCAGTTTCCCCGCCGCGAAAAGCATCACGGCCACGGCGAAGAGCGCGTTGACGAACGCGCCCAGATCCACCTGCCGCAGCGAGACGATGAAGCGCGTGTTGATGGGCAGCAGCAGCAGGAAATCCATCTTGCCCGTGCGGACGAGCTCGGACAGGTTTGTGCAGTTCACGAGGAAGAACGCCTGATAGACCTGCTGGATGAAATTGCTCGCGCCGACCAGCAGCACCATCTGCCATTGCGACCAGGTGCCGACCGTTTTGGTCTGCGAGAAAACCACGCTGACGAAGCACAACTGCAAGCCGAACCAGAGCAGTTCCACGACGATCCACAGAATGAAATTGCCCTTGAACGACATCTCGCGCGCCACGGAATTTTTCCATAGCGCGGCGTAAATGGTGAGGTAGCGTTTCAGATTCATTAGGCTATAACGATGTAAAACTTAAAATGGTGTGCTCTTATTTTGCAGGGTATTCATGCTTAATAAATTTGATTTCTTTCGCCTTATGGCCAAGTTCGTTTAGCTTTGTTGTTATGAGGACTTGATTTCGTTTATTATCAACTAGAGATAAGTGGTCTTCGAATTCTACTGGGAATCCAATAATAAATATTCCATCTGCAAAAGACACGGGATGACCATCTACTAAATATGAGCGCGTAAACGGGCTTACTCTGCCAACGGCCTCAACTAATTTTGTCCAAATTAGATTTGTTTCGGCTTCAGATTTTTCATCCGGTCTTAATGGCGGAGCCGGTGGAGGTTGAAATAAAGATATTTCAGCCAAAGCAGCTTCAATCTTCTCACGTCCATATATTTCGGTCCAAGATTCCAATTGAAGAGTATTTTGAAGCATTGATTTAAGGGCAATATGATTAACACTGATTGGTTGGTCCTTAAATGCCGCATATGCGGCTAAAGCCTCTGCACATGTGTATGCATCATTCAATTTCAAATCGGGATTTTCGATGTGAATTCTGGAAAATGTTTCATGTGCCTGTAGCAATTGATTGAGCCAGAATTGGGCGATTCCCAGGTTTGCCTGAAATACTGGAGCCGCAGGTTCCAGAGATATGGCTTTCTGAAAATGGGCGAGCGCAATATCATACTTTCCAATTTGAAATGCACAAAGCCCTGTCACGTTTTCAAATCTTGAATAATCCACTCCCAAATTTCGTAAAACTTGGGCATCCACAAGTCCTTCCGAAAAAGTTGACCGATCACGATGATGCGAAATTATTTGAAATGCAGTTTCTGCAGTAAAGAATTCGATATTCTTTGTCGACCCCATCAAAGCGAGTGCTGCATAACGAGCATAACTAAGCGACTTTTTCCCGTCGAATTTGCTCTGGTCGCCGTTAAGCTTTTCAAGTTTTAAGTTTGTGGAGTAAACTCCTGCTGAAAGCTCCACGAGATTCGACATTTTTTTTGCGGCACTATCAATTATTTTTTTGATAAGCGCTTCGCAGTTAGCTTTTGGTTCAATTTGGGCGGCCACGGCAATTTTATCTGAATCTATTTGACATATCTTTGCTGGCAAGGGGAATGACTTTTGCACTTCATCAAACAAGCTTGCCAACGCACGATTAACGAAGGCTGTGCCTCTTTCTTTTTCTACAATTGGCAAGTCCAAAAGAGAAAAGACAGCTGCTACTGGACGAGCGTTTCGCGTCACAACTGAATTCATATAGGTGTCCAACTCAGCTGCCTTAACCGCTCCGTCAAAAGAAGCTTTTGCCTCTGCTGAAACCAAATGATAAATAGACCCAAGTGGAATTTGTTCAAGTGCCGAACCGGACGGAAAACGCTCCAAACTCTTATCAGCCACAGTGCAAAATGAAATTTCAGGCTGGACATCAAAAACTACGATTCGACCAGAAGAAAACCTTGGGTAATTTCCCAATCGTTTTTTGCTGCGGCCATCAGAAAATATAAATGCTTTTCCACCTGTGAAATCAGGGTGGTATACATGAAATTCTTGGCCCTTTTTTACATTTACTTGAGAGCCTATATCGATCGTCACGATATTGGTTTCCTGATGATGTTCAATAACAGTTCCGAAACGATCTCGAATTTCCGGGAAATAACGAATAGCATTACGCCCGCCTGCCTTGGCCCGATACAAGGCTGCGTCAGACTCTCTCCGTAAGTCAGCAAACGCGGCCAGCGCATTTTCAATGCTTGGCCTCTTTAGAGAAGCGATGCCGATGCTTGTTGTAATTCTACGCTCGCTAACATGCGGAAGTATAATTGGGCACCTGCCATTTTGCATGCATAATTGAGCCCATTCGGCTTCTGTGGGAAGTTCGTTATCACAAATGGCTGTTCTTATTCGATCTGCAATTAATTTCACACGGTCAACATTTACATCGCCATGTAAAGCAATCCCAAATTCCTCGCCGCCGCTACGGCCAATTTCAATCGTGATAGCCGAGCCAAATTCTTTTTTATATGAGCTGACTATTCCTTCAAGCCGATTTGCAAAACATTTAATCACTACATCTCCGTAGTCATGCCCGTAAGAATCATTGACTTGCTTGAAATAGTCTATGTCAAGCGACATCAAAGTCATCTGACCCACAGGCTTGATTTCGACATTTGCAGACTCAAAAAGTGGAGGAACAACTCCGGCTAGCTTAATGATTGCTTCTTCCAGTGAGCGACTGTTCAGCAAACCCGTTGCGCCATCGTATGCAGCATTAAACTCATTATTTGCAACTTTTACTGTCTCCTTTAAAACTTGCTGAATCTTATCGCGAGTAGTTTTTTTTGTTGGTGACAATGATTGTGTCAACACCACAGCCTTAAATTGAGAGAGAGGGAAAAATGCTTCTAACGCGTTCCTGCGTCGCCAGTGCACCTCTTTTCTTAAAGTGAACTCAAGACTTTTTACAAGATACTCTTCTTTTACTTCTGACTCGTTTGAATCAATCCAGTCGTTGGTAGACTTACGATAGATATTAAAGCCTTCAATTATTTCCGTAAAATCCTTTTCTTCACTGAGAACTTTCAAAAACAATCTGTAGCGCTTTAATTGCATATTAACCTTGGTCGCTTGTTTTGATTATTTCTAAATACGCCCATTTCCGAACCGAGTCGAGAATTTTTGGGAAATTTCAATTCATTTCATCCGCCTACGCCAAGGCTCCGGCGCGACGAGTCCGCCAAGCGCCGGGCATTCTTTCGCGCCCCGCCCAGCCCCGTTAGGGGCGAAATCTCTGTAGAAATCATCGCCACACAATTCAAAGCTCCGTCAGGAGCACCATATTCAGATGCCGTCCCGACGGGGCTTTGAAAAATTTCTGATTGCGATTGCTACAAAGATTCCGCTCCTGACGGAGCTTTGCGTTCGTAGCGGCGTCTCGGCAGAGCGCCGCCATCTGAAAAAGAGCGGAAAAGTTTGCGGCGGTCTGCCGACGCGCCGCTACGGTCAAGGAGAATCATTTGCCGCCGCTTTGAAAATTCTCGCGATGGGATTTGCTTCGTCATCTCCCGCTCAAGACAAAAACGCGCCGATGAGTTCCTTGATGACTGCGTCGCCCATCGGCTTCACTTCACCGATCGCACGGCTCAAGATCACGGCTTCCGCCGTGGATTCGAGCACTTCCAGCCGGTCGAACGTGTCGAGAATGCTCTGGCCCAGGACGAGCGCGCAGTCGTTCTCGACAAGGGCAATGGGAAACTTGGGGGTCATCGTTTCCGCGATCCGTTCCGGCGCGTCATAAAGCCAGGCGAACGGCAGCACGGCCACATCGCGCAGGAAGATGTAGCTCTCGGGAATGGTCCGCGTGTCCAGCTTCGCGGCGGATACGGAGAAGGCGGTGGCGTTCACCGGCGTCGCATTCACGATGGCGCGGATTTCCGGATGGCGGGCATAGATGGGCAGGTGCAACCGGCTCGCCCGGCTGGGGCGCGAGCCGGCTTCGCGTTTGCCATCGCGGATGAGCACGAGCTGTTCGGCCGTGATGGTGGCGCGGTCCACCAGTTCGCTGGAGATGAGAAAGGAACGTTCATCCAGCCGCGCGGAAAAACTCCCGGCGGCGCTGATGAGCAGACGTTGCTGATAACCGCGCCGGATGAAGTCGCACAGTTCGCGGCGCAATGCGCGTTCGGCGCTAGTGTGCGGGCCGGGGGTGAATTCCTCCAGCGGCACCGCCGGATTCGTGCCGGTCCCGATTTGCGCGTCCGTCAAATAGCGCACCGGACCCAGCGCGCGGGCTTTGACGATGGTCTTGGCCACAAACTCGAGCAGTTCAAAGCGGCGGAAGGCGTCGGGGAAATCGCGTCCGCCCACGACCACACCGTGATTCTCCAGCATCACGCAATCGTGCCCGGCGGCAAACACCTGGGCGATGCGTTCACCGAGTTTCTCACTGCCGGGCAGGGCGTAGGGCGCGAAGCCGACTTGGCCGCACAGCGTGTGCGCCTTGGTAAACAGCCGCGTGTCAGGCGTCTGGCCGCAGATGCTGAACGCCACCAGCGCCACGGGATGGGCGTGAATGATGGCGCCGATGTCCGGGCGCAGTTCGTAGATTTTTCTGTGGAACGGAAATTCGGAGGAAGGTTTGTGACGGCCGGTGGTGCGTTGGTCGGGATGCACCTGGACGATGTCTTCCTTGCGCAGCGCGCCTTTGTCCACGCGGGCGGGTGTGATCCAGATGGAACCATCGGCATCGCGGATGGAAAGGTTGCCGCCGGAGGTCGTGGTCATCCGGTAGTGATAGATGCGGGCCATCGCGTCCACGAGGCGTTCGGCAGGGTGAATCAGGTCGCGCATAGTGCAAAGGAGGCTGGGCTTTGGGCCGGCGAAAAACAAGCCCAACCTGCCGCGCCGGAAAGGCGTGGAAATTTCTGATTGCGAAGGCGGCAAAGCTGACGCGCCTGTGGTGCCATGCGGTCAGTTGCGATGTTTTTTCAGCAGCCGGGCCGGCCTCCACATTTTCGGGAACAAAATCCATTCCCGTGCTTCCTATTTTGGAAATATGGGCAGCCGGGTCAGAAAACAAACTCTTTCCAGCCATCAAAAGCAGATCTGGCTTTTGACCGTGCTGTGCATTTTTGGCGTCTCGCTGTTCATGGCCTTGATTTTCTGGCTGGCAAACCAACCCGATTCCCCCGGCCGCTGATTTTTTGCAGTTCCAATACCACGAGGCATTTCGATTTCTTACGCTTACTGCCACTTGTAAACGAAGGTCGCAAAGACGCCCTGGGCGGTGAAGTTGTTCGCGTTGCCGCTGCTCGGCTCGGAGTATTGGGAGAACTGGTAGCGCAACACGCCGGACAGGTGCTTGGTGAGCTGGCGGGTCAGGCCGACCATCACTTCATGGCGCGTGAAATTCATGCCCAGCGGCAGCGCCGCCTGCGCGCTGTTTTCGGCGTAATCGGCGGTTGAAAAAATGTAGCTGGTTTGCAGCCCGGTTTTCGCGTTCAACGCATACGTCGCCGTGGTGGTGACGGTATAGAGGTCTCCTTCGTAAGGCACGTTGTAGGGATCGCTTTTGGCGTCCGTGGTGGTGCGCGAATGGGTGTAAGTGAAAACGCTGGAGAAATAAAGCCGCGGAATCGGTGTGAGCGTGGCCCCAAAGCCATAAATTTGGGCGCTGGAATGTCCGTCCGTGATCGGGCCGCCGGGAGAAACCGGCTGCCCAAGGCCGTTGTAGTTAAATGCTGGATCGGTTTTCGAGGAATAGTCTGTGTCCGTGATCTGGTAGGTCAGCGTGGCCTTCAACCAGTTCGCCGGGCGCAGATCGAGTTTCGTTTCAAACCCGTCGGTCTGGATTTTGCGGCTGAGAATGAACCCCGGATAACCATTGGATGCTCCGGCAATCCCGTCTACCACGTCCACGGGATAGTTGTAGTCGCTGTCGCTGTATTGATATTGATACTGCGCGTTCAAGGCGACCCAGCGCCACGGCGACGTGTTGAATCCGGTCTGGATATCGTAACGATAGTTCATGGCGTTGATCTTGGTCTCGGTGTCCGCAGCGGGGTCGCCAGGGTCCTGCTCTTGAAACTGGCTGACACTTTCCTGGTCGAACCGTCCGTCGGCAAACAGAACGGTGAACGGAATTTTCGTGAAACGCATGCTGGCATCCTGGCTGGCCTTGAACAGATCCGAATTGGAGCTGGCGGGCGTGTTCACGGGGGGCGTGAAATCAAGGTCGGGAATGCTGTTGCCGAAGCCGTTCTCTCGCGTCCATTCATTTTGCGAACCCAACGAAAAAGTCAGATACGTCAGCGGCGTGAACAGGCTGGCCACGCTGAAGATTTCCGATTGCCGGTCCAGCGTAATTTGCTGGCTGCTCAATTGACTGCCAGGAACGACCGTTGACATGGTGGTCTGATTGAAAAAATCGCTGGCTTCGAGTTTTGAGTAATAAAAACCGCCCGACACGAACCACCAATCGCGGATCTGCTTTTCCAGCATCAAGGTGTCCATGCCCTGCGTGGATTGATAATTGTCCCGCGTCTGGATGAAGGTGTCCGGCGTGGTGCCACCGGAGTTGATCTGCGACTCCTCGCTGCTGTTGTTCATGCTGTAAAACTCGAGGCGGGCATTGTTTTCCAGATGCCAGTCGGCGAAATCATGCGTCACATCGAACTTGAGGATGTGCGTGTGTTCATCCACCCCCAGCGTCGCCGGATAAATGTCTTTTTTGATGCCGTTTTCAATCACTTGACCCCAGTCCAACATTGATTTGTCGCCGTTCTTAAAATCGTATTCATAACCGAGGACAATTTGCGGCCGATTCGGCAAGGCCAGACCGAAATCAATCCAGGCTCGGCCGTTATCCACATACAGGTCGCGGTTCAGACTGAACTGCGACGGTGTCACCACCGGATCATAGCCGCCCGTGTCATTGTAATATTTCCGCCATTCATCAAAGCCGGCATGGATGAAGCCGAGGTCGGTTTTGTCCAGCGCCAGTTTCACGTCAAAATCCTGGTTGGGAACATTGGCATGTCCGGTCACGAAGAGTTTCCCGTCCAGGCTCGATTGGTCGGTGAACGAAAACTGTTCCACGCCGCCGGAAAAGCCATTGTTGACCCCTTCGAGTTCGCGGAATTGGGATTGATTGCCGTGCACGTTGATCCAGCGGAGCGTCGGGGCAAAAGTCAAAGCGGGTTGCGGCGGTTGATTCGTCGTGGTCCAGTCCGCGCCCTGGTCAATCCAGGTCCGCAGCAGGTCAATCTGCTGCGGCGTCAACGGATCGCCTT
Organism: Verrucomicrobiia bacterium; assembly: GCA_035577265.1. GTDB lineage: Bacteria > Verrucomicrobiota > Verrucomicrobiia > Limisphaerales > UBA11358 > UBA11358. The sequence continues at coordinate 36,155 of DATLVR010000091.1, forward strand.
TGCCGATCGGCGGCATCTCCATGTCCGGCACCTTCCGCGCGACATAACGGATGAGCAAACTTTCGGAGCTGTCGCCGGGAACGATGTCGTCGGGGTTTTCGTTGCCGCCTTTGAGCGCCGCCACGCGGTTGTCGAGCCGGAAATGGCTCTTCGGTTTTTCCGGCCCGTGACAGCGGAGGCAGGATGTTTCAAAAATCGGCCGGATGTCGCGGTCGAAAACAATTGCTGCCGTTGCCGGCAGTGGAGGCTGATTCGTTTCAATTTCAGCGGCCGACAGCACCGGGCAAACCGACAGCCAGAGCAATATTTGCGTGCCGAATTTGTTTGATGAAGGGAATTTCACTCAAATTGGCGGGTTGTGTTCAATACCTCAATCGCGGATCCACGTTTGAGCCATGAACCGCCGTGTGGCAGCCGGAAGCCCAGCACGTTCCCTGTTGCAGCTTCGTGGTATGATTCACATTGCCGATGTAAATCTGTTTGCCCGCCGCCTGGGCTTGGGCGTGGCAGCGCAGGCACAGGTTCGGATCGCTCTGGACGAGCATTTTTTGGTTGATCGAACCATGCGGATTATGGCAGACGATGCAGCCTTCCCGCATCGCCGGGTGTTCAAACACAAACGGCCGGGTCTGGTCGCGATGACACTGCGCGCAGCTCTCGTTATGCCGCGCCATGGCCAGGCCGCCCGCCGGTTTGAAAATGTCGCCACCGTGCGGATCGTGGCATTGCACGCAATTCATGTGGCCTTCGATGACCGGATGATGCTGGGGCAGGTTAAACTCCGCGTTCACGTCGGCATGACATTGAAAACAGGACGCCGGATCCTTGCCCGGGTTGATGATGAATTTTCCGCCGCCGCCGGCCTCGATGTGCTTGCTGCCTGGTCCGTGGCAGGATTCGCAGCCGGACTGGCCGGCCATCGCCCCATCGCCTGAATGAATCCGCGCGTGCGGGCTGGCGGGAAAGATGCGGACGATATTCTTGTGGCAGTCCGCGCAGGCCTGGTTGCCGACATAATGCGCACCGGGAATTTCCAGCGGCACCACCACGGCGTCCGGCGTGGTGGAACAGGAATTCAGAAGCAATACCAAGGCACCGCCCGCCAGGCCAAGGCCGGTTGTCACGGCCAGTGTCCGCTTCAGTTTCATGTTTTTTGAGGTTGTGAAAAGGCCTGGCGGATGACAGCCGCCGCCTTGGTGATGCCGGCGACGTTCTGGCCGGAAAGATTTCCACCAGTTTGGAAAATCATACGTCGTTGGCCGGTGGCGTCAAACATGAAGATGGCGCGTTCGCGACAGCATGGTTGCCTGAACCACTCCACCGCGTCCAGTTTATCAGGTCGCCAGCAGGGGCTTTTGCCGTGCTGGACGTGAACGTCAAATTGCCTTTGTCGCCAACACCGGTGTTTGCGATAAAACAAAACAATGGAGGAGCAAATAAGGCAAAAATGCCGTTAACATCAAGGTTAAATGCTTTTTTCTGTAAAAATATAACAACCATCTGCAAGTGCGATGAATGAGAATGGAAATTGTTCCGGATTAATTTCGCGGAACCATTTGCGCGCTTTTCGTATGGGCAGCACGGCGTCCAAGCTTGCCCGCCAATGGGGAAGCCGGACTTCCAATTGAACTGCCATACCAGTTCACTTAATTTGCACTCAACACCGGGTCAATGTTCGATGTAATTTTCGGGAACTTTTTGCCGTCCCGAACCTCCGACATTCGATGATCGAAAAACATCATGGCTGCCCATCATCGGTTTGGACTGTCTGCAATATCGTGTTTATTTTGACGTTGGCCGCAGCGCCGCTGACCCACGCCGCCACGGTTTGGAATGGCCCGCTGCTCATCTACAACCAGCCTTCGTCCGATCCGACTCAAGCGGCCAATCAGGACCGGATCACACCGGATGTCTGGCTGACCCGCGCTGCATCCAAGGGGCTTTTTAACGCCTTTTATGAAACTAACGCCACCGCTCTCAGTCCGACGAACACGGAATGGGCCTTTGGCACGCTGACTAATTACGCTTCGCTGCATTACACGAATTGGCTCGCCTGGCTGAATGGCGCGTCGCCCGTCACGCTGGTCGGCCAGCAGGTGGTTGTGCATCTCATCGCCGATGACATTTACCTGTCCATGAAAGTCACCGTGTGGGGTGCCGGTGGAAGCGGCGGGTTCGCTTACCTGCGTTCCACGCTGACTCCGTCCAATCTTTCTGGAGCGAGCAGCCACAACGGTCAGTTCGCCTTCAATTACACCACCGAGACCGGGGCCACGTATGTCGTCCAAAGCTCAACCAACCTGGTGCAATGGGTGGCGCTGGCTACGAATGTTGCTGCGGGCAATATCATGTCTTTTACCAACGGGGTAAATTCCGCGGGCGCGAATTTTTATCGTGTGGGCCGTTCATCCGGCCCTTGAAGAACTATTCAACATTGTGCGTGCAAAAATTAAGGGAACAAAAATCAAATCCAAACCTCACATCTAAAATGCAAACATCAAAATTGTCATCGCTGGGATTTTTAAGGATCGCCGTGCCGGCGGTTTTGCTGGCAACGGGCACATTGTTGCGCGCAACGCCAACGTTTTGGACGGGTCCGACAAATACTTTTGTCCACCCTGCAGGCACCGGCAGCAGCGTCGTGGACAAGCTGACGACCAATCATGTCGGCGCTGATGCAGTGAACAATGTCTGGCTGACGCGCGGCTTTAATTTGCCCCTATTTAACAGCGCAGCGGAAAGCAGCTGGAGTTCGACCAGCCCCCTCAAGACTACGTGGGCGCTGGCTTCGGGGCCGTTGACCAGCGCGGCTTCGCTCACTTATGGCACCTTTGCCAACGTGGTTGGCGCGCCGCATACAGGCATCGGCCCGGGAGTAAGCGTGGGCAAAACGTTCTATGTGCATATCATGCCCGATGACATTTATCTCGTCCTAAAATTAACCGCTTGGGGCCAAAGCGACGGGGGGAGCTTTTCTTACCAACGATCTTCGCCGGCGGTGACGCTGCCGACCCCGACCATCAGCATTACAAATCCACTCAGTGGTGGGGTTTTTATGGCGCCAGCGACCGTGACCATCGGAGCCAATGCTGCGGTGAGCAGTGGCACGGTGACGAATGTGCAGTTTTTCACCAACGGCATTTCGGTGGGATCAGACCAGACATCACCCTTCAGTCTCACGGTCAATAATCTTGCGGCCGGTCCTTATGCACTAACAGCTGTAGCCACGGCGGCGGGAATCTCCGCAACTTCCACCGTGGTCAACATCTCCGTCGTTTCGCCACCAAGCGTGACCATCACCAACCCGGTTGGCGGCACGGTCTTTGCGGCACCTGCAAATTTAAAATTGGGTGCCAGCGCCACGGTGAGCGGCGGCTCGGTGACCAACGTGCAATTTTTCGCCAACGGTGCTTCGCAGGGGGCGGTTGCCGTTGCGCCGTTCACCCTCACCTCCAGCGCTCTTGCCGCCGGTTCTTATGGGCTCATGGCCGTGGCGACCGCGTCGGGAACCTCCGTGACTTCTGCGGTTGTGAACGTGTCGGTGGTCAACCCGGTGGTGGTCAATCTTTCTGAGGCCACGGTCAATAATGGTGAATTCTCCTTCGGCTATACGGCCGATGCCGGCCTGAGCTACGTTGTCCAAAGCTCATCCAATCTCTTGAACTGGGTGTCGTTGGTGACCAATGTTGCTCCCGGCACCCCGGTGCAGTTTACCAACGCGGTAAATTCAGACGGTACCGGGTTTTACCGCGTGGGCCGCTTGCCCAACCCGTGATTGGGGCCGGCAAAAGTTGGCGGCGGCGGTCAGGCTCGAAAGCATGACCGCCGTTTGAGTTGGATCGGGTTCGTTCGTTGAAGCTTGACGGCGAGAGCGGCGTTGATAGCCGGCACGGAGGGCCGCTTGGGCAGGTGAATTTCTGTGCCGCGCCGGATTGCACGGTGGCCGCGCCGTGGCAAATAGGAGTGCAGCCGCCGGAGCCAATATCCGGCTTCACTGGCTTCGCAAGGCCGGCGGGCGGCGAGCGGCGGCACGGCAGCCTTGATCATTTCCTGAACGATGGCATCGGATAAATCTCCACTGGTGGGAAAGATCATTTGCAAATGTCCGGTGGCATCAATGATGAGCGTGCGGAAATTGTGGTTGATGGTTCCGGCATCGGGTTCAAAGGTTACGCCAGACGCCTGGGCCAGCGCGCCAATTTTGTCCGCCGACCCGGTGAGGAAACTCCAATGTGCCGGGTCGTAACCGTAACTGTTGCCGTAGGCCTGAAGCATCGCGGGCGTATCGAATTCCGGATCGAAGGTGACGGAAAGAAAATGCCAGTTCACCGGCGCGTTGCTCATGGCGGCAAGTTTTTGCGACGCCTCCTGGAAATTCTTGGAAAGGCGCGGGCAGTATTCTGGCAGCGGACAGCGCGTATAAATAAACGTGACAGCCAGTGCCTGCCCTTGAAAACTGTCCAAACTGACCGCCTGCCCCAGTTCATTGGTGAATTTGCAGCTGAGCAGGGGGCTTTTCACAGAAACGGCGGGAGCGTCCGGCGAAAGGGTTGTTTTTGCCGGCAAGGCGACAAAACCGGTTTTTTGAATTTGATCCACCCAGCTTTCCGTTTCCGTCACATGGAGTTGGAATGAAACAATGTCGCCGGCATGCAGCTCCGCCAGTTCCCCGGTTGTTTTGGCCTTGAACGGCATGGTCATGGCGGCCATGTAATTGGAAATCGCCCCGTGCCGGATGACAATCGTCCGTCCATCGGGTTTCAGTTCCATCACAGTGCCGCTGGCCATAAAGGTGCGCACCGGGGTGTTGGTTTCGCCGGGGGATGATGCCGCCGCCGCTTTTGCACCCGACAAAAGCAATGAAATGCACAGCCAGATGCTCACCCCCAATGGCAATGTCGGCATATTCAAGATTTCCAGTGCTCCGGTCAGGGATTGGGCAACCGTCCGACGCGATAGAATCCTGGAGAGTCTGTTGCGTGAGTGTCCACAAAGACCATGGGATTGCTCGCCGCCGTGTTGGTGATTATCGAAATCCAGTTTGGAACGATCAGGTTGATGGCTCGCTGAACGACATAGGTAAGCCCGGTATTGGCGGCGTAATTGAGCCTAAAACCGGCGGCCGACAATTGCGGGCTGCTGCTCGTCAGTGCCAGCGGTGTGACCACGCTGAGGCTCGTGGTATTGGTGGCCTTGGCTCCGAGATTGTCCGAAGCGATGGCTGAAAGGGTGTAGTTGCCCGCAGCCAGACTATTAGTCACCGCGAAAAATGGGGCCGCCGTCTTGTCAGAACGATGGCGGTGGCCGCAACACTGGAAGGGACAATGGCAAAGCACTGCAGGACAACTGCGGCGATGGCGAACAAATATTTTTTCATGCAATTACCCGTGGATTTTGATTTAATGATCGGCAGCTTTTCGTGGGGCGCGTGATCCTGATGTTTGTTCCCGAAAAAATTATTCTCGTATTTCCCGGGGACAAATGGTGTCGTGTAATTTATTCCCGGGTTTCGCGGGAACAAATGGTGTCGTATGACCTCTTACTTTTGATGATTCAATATGGCTGAAGGAATGGACTTTGATAGCCTGGTGGCTCGTTATTACGAGCCGCTATATCAATTCGCCTTCAGCCTGACGCGCGACGAGGCGGATGCGTGCGACCTGGTGCAACAGTCTTTTTGCATCTGGGCGAACAAAGGCCATCAGCTGCGCGATCTGACCAAAGTGAAAACCTGGCTGTTCACCACCCTGCATCGCGAATTCTTGAGCGCGTGCCGGAAACGAACGCGCTTCCCGCACGTCGAGCTGGAGCACGCGGCGGGGGACCTGCCGGTAGTAACACCACCCTCGGTCAATCAACTGGACACGGCGCAGGTGCTGTTGGCCTTGGCGCAACTGGATGAGGTGTATCAGGCACCGGTGGCGCTGTTCTATTTGCAGGATTATTCCTACAACGAAATCGCATCCATCCTCGAGGTGCCGCTGGGCACAGTCAAGTCGCGCCTGGCGCGCGGCCTGGAGCGGTTGCACCAGCTGTTGACCGGTGAAAAAACCACAACCCTCAAGCAAAATAATTTGTGAATCGCGACGAAGCTAAAACTATTTTACTGCTCTACCGGCCTGGCACCGCGGACGTCGAAGACCCGGACGTGGCCGAGGCGCTGGCGCTGGCGGAACGCGAGGGGGAGTTGAAGGAGTGGCAGGTGATCCATTGCGCCCGCCAGGCAGCCTTGCGCGGGACCTTTCACCAGATCGCCGCGCCGGCCGGACTCAAGGAGCAGATCATTTCCGAACAGGCGGCGCAGGAACGGATGCGCGTCTGGCGGAAGCAAGTTGCGCTGACGGCGGTTGCGGCGGTGTTGCTGCTGATGGCCTTCGGCTCGTTCTGGTATTCCCGTCCCGCACCGGAGGACACGCTGGTCATTTATCAAAACCAGATGGCGGGCGTGGCATTGCGCGGCTATGCGATGGACGTGGTGACGAACGACCCGGCGACGATCCGCGCGTATCTGGCGCAGAATCACGCCCCGGCGGATTTCATTTTGCCGGCCCCGTTGCAGCAGGCTGTGCTGGCGGGTTGTGCGGTTGAGAACTGGCAGGGTGTGAAGGTTGCCATGGTTTGTTTCCGCACGCGCCAGGCTCCGCCGGAGGTGACCAGCGACCTCTGGCTGTTCATCGTGGACCGGAAATCGGTCAGAAAATCACCCTCAGGGACTGCTCCGCAGCTTTCCAAAATCAACCGGCTGACGACGGCGACGTGGACGCAAGGTGATCAACTGTATTTTCTGGGGACGGCGGGCGATATGCAAACACTTCAACAATATCTCTGATGCAAATTCCGATCACCATTTTCGTCAGCGTCAGTTTCCAATGCTCATGTGTTGCATCAGCCAGTCGAAGTCGACGTCTTCGCCGTCGGGTTTGGGGGGAATCTGGATGGGGAGTTTCGCGACGAACGGGTAGGGTGGAACGATGGTGCTGGCCTTCAGCCAGTGATGCAGCGAGGCGTGACCGTCGGCATAGGCGAACGAAGCGGAATTGTTGTGATAAGAAGCCGGCAATTCCGTCCATTCATCCGGGCCGGAAACGTAATTCCCATACCCCATGGGAGTGAACACGGCTTGTTTGTTCAGAAAATAGCCGTCGCCAATGCTATCAGGGTGTTCATCGAGGAACGTAAAGATTTCACCCGGACGAGGGATCTGCGTGTTTTTGAAAAATTGCCGGTAATTGGGGTTGTTGAGATTCACGCCCGTGGCGGAGGCGCTTCCGGCATTTCCCAGCATGGCGTTCAACGAATAGCTGCGCAACCGGTGGCTCCAGCCAGCGGCACTTTGAGCGGCACTTAACGCGTGGTCGGCCGGACAGCGGTAAACGCCCAAGTTACCGCTCGCATAGGTGCCCAGACTGGCATTGATGATTGTTGCAGCATTGGTGTTGTCGGAGTCCCGGGGATTAGTAACAGTCCAGGTCATGACGTTATTCACCCAGTTGAGATTGGTGCGGAAGGATGACGGCGTCATGACCAGATTGTAAGGGAAATAATTTTCGTGGTCGTCTGTGTAAAGCTGGCAGGCAAGCTGGAGCTGGCCGGTGTTGTTCAGGCAGGAGATGGCCTGCGCCCGCATGCGGGCCTTGGAAAGCGCGGGCATCAGGAATGCCGCCAAGATGGCAATGATAGCTATCACCACCAGCAACTCGATCAGCGTAAATCCCGTGTGCCCCGTTCTGTTTGGGTTTGTCGCCATTTTTTATGGGAACCAACTTTCTAATTTATACAATAGTCAGGCTTCCGCGTCAAAATCGTTTTGTCGGCGCGCTTCGCCGGTTCCGCGATGGAAGCCTGCTCAAAAGTCACCTTGCCGCGATTTTTGAATCTTCAGGCCGTTTATTCAAGTCCAGCCAGTGACCGGTGGCGGTAAATGTTTCCGGGAATGGCGGATAGGTGCGGCGGCTTCAGCCTTCGCCATGCCCGTTTATTTTGGACAGATGAAATTCACCTGTCTCCGCGCGACCCAACCGTTGCCATACTGCGTGTGAACAAAAAGATAATCCCCGCGTGTGCGCAGCCGGTGAACGGGCTCACCCACTGGCAGGGACGCGAGCGTTTCCGCCGCCTGGGTGGGTGTCAGACGCAATGTTGCATCCTTTCCCGTGACAATTCCGATTCCGGCGCGTGTAAAAACCCCGAGGTTGGGCGGAAGGCTTGACAAAAAAATCCCCAATGCCAGCGCGGCCAGGGTTTGATGCCAGCCTGCTTTGCGCATCCGAAAAAATCCCGGCAAGGTCACCATCGCCACCGCCAGCCACAAGCTGCCGCCGGCGATCCAAGTCCACCAGCTGGCGGGCAGCCAGGTCGAGGTCTGCTCACACCACGTCAGCTCGGGCGGATTGACCTGGAGCGTTTCCCGCGCAAACGAAAGATTGCGGTGCGCGTCCGCAGCCAATGGGTTCAGCCAGGCCGACTGTTCCCAGGCTAAAATCGCCTCGCCCGGCTGCCCGCGCCGCCATTCCGCCAAGCCGAGGTTGAGCAGCGTCCCGGCGGCGGCTTGTTCCGCGAGCGATTTTCGGAAAGCCTGCGCCGCCGGTTCAAATTGTCCCGCTTCGTAGTGCGTGACCCCTTCGCGGAAAGCCGCCTCACCCGCTGCCCGTCCGTTGAACGCGCCCGCCAGCACCACAAGGAACACCAGTAAAGATTGAAATTTCCAGTTCACAGGCGTGCCTCCAGTTGCGCCAGGATCTTCTTCAAGGAGGATTTTTCCGCGAGCAGTCCTGCGTTGTTACCGGCGCCTTCACTGAAGGCGGTGGCATCTGCCGCGGTGAAAAAGTGGCGCACCGTTGCTCCCGAATTCCCTTCGCGCTCGGACACGGTGAGAATCTGCAACACATCGCCGCAGACCAACGCGCGGGGCGTCGCCGGATAATGCGGCGCACTGACGATTTGCAGGGCGCTGACCGCGCGATGAACGAAACCGGCGGCGTCGCCGGTGGCGGCAGCCTGTTCGAGGAAACGCATTTCGCGTCGCAACGCCCGGCGAGCCTGACGGCGCCGGACGATTTCCGGATGTTGTTCAAGATAACGCCGGCGTCGGTCCCAAAACCACAGTCCACAAAATCCCAGCGCGGGCAGCGCTTGAATCAGCGGAAACCACGCATGCAATTGCAGTGGCACCAGACTGCCGGCGGTGTGGCCCGGTGTTTTTGCGAGCCCGCTCAAGCCCGGCTTTTTCCCGGGTTCGGATGCATTTCCGGAAAGCATCAGTGCGGTGTCTGCATTGGTCAGTGTTTCATCCGCCATCACGGACACGGGCACCGGCGGAATGGTGAGATTCACATACTGGGCGCGTGTCGGATCGAAACTGCTGAAGGGAATCGCGGGTGTGGCGCGCACTTCAGCGGAGAGGGGAATCAACGTGTATTTGAAAATGGCGCCCGGACCACTGGCTCCCGCTCCGGCGATGAGGCCGCCGCGCTCCGCCGGAAAGATTTGCCAGCCTTCGACGGTCGGTGGGAGCGGGGGACTGATGCGGTTTAAATATTGCGGGCCGCGAACGACGACCGTGAGTTGAACCGGCTCACCCACTTTTAACATGTTCGTGGCGAGGCCGGGCAGATCGCACGTGTAACTGCCGACCGCACCGGTGAAACCGGGTAATTCGTTCCCCGTGGGCAACGGGCGGACATTGATCGTGAGAGGTTCAGATTCGAGCAGGACAAACGTTGGCTGCCCACTGGGAAGGGAAATCTGGCCCGTGATGATCACCGGGCCGCCAAACTGCATGCCGGAAGTGAAGCCTTGCGCGGAAAGCTCGATCAGTCCGGCTGAAATCGGGGTGACGCTGGTTTCGTAAATAAATGTGGGCGCTTTGGCGCCGTTCTGTTCGACCGTCTGGATGGATTGCCGCACCGTGTTTTTGTCGGCCATGAATCCTTCGCCGTTCAATTGCAGTTGCCCGACTCCTTCGACCGGGTGATTTGCCGTGGCCGGCAACCGCACCGAGACATTGAAGGGTTCCCCCACGAAAACATTCGTCGCGGAGGTCTGCAACCTCAGCTGACGCACCGGTTCGTGGGGTTCCGGCAATTCAGCTTTAACTTCCAATTGCGCCGCCGGCACAACGATCTGCCGGTCATAAACCACCGCCATAAATTGCGGCACGGTGAACACGCCGGGCTGCGCGGCGCGGGTGTCGTAGTTGAAAGTAGAGATGATTCGCGGCACGCCATTAACCGCCTGCATGTTCTGCCCGCTGACGCTCCGGTGCAGTTCCAGTGACGGCGGCGCCGGGATCTGGTCCGGCAGTTGGACGGAAACCTCCGTCGCATCGAACGTCACCCGGTAAATGGATTTTTCTCCGGGCCGGACCAGCGGCGGGTCAAACGAAGCCGTCACCGTCACTGGCGCTGAGACGTCCACCACCGGCTGGGACTTGATGATTTGAGCCAGCTGATCCGGCGTCGGAACTCCCTGGGTCTGGCCGTAAGCGACCCATGCCGGTCCCACCGACAAAACCAGAATCATCAAAATGAAATGATTGATACGCATATTCACAAAGTTCACCAGATGCGTCCGGAACGGTCCTTTGGCTTGCCCGTTTCGCCTTGCCCCATCGGCAGTTGTTTTCCGTCAGGCTGAATGCCGTTCAAGAGCTGCGCGGCGGCTTCGGGGGAAATGGACAACCTCGACTCGGATCCCCCGCTGCCGGTGGATTCCTTCATGCCGGTCAGCGATTCCGGTGAGGGATTGTCGCCGTCATCACCGTCCTCGCCTTCTTCACCTTCACCGGAAGAGCCGGGCGGCGCGTTCTGCGCCGGAATGCGTCCTTTCAACTGGCTCAACAGCCCGTTCAAATCAGCCCGTTTGCCACCCAGGCCCGCGGCGGCGCGCTGCATCTCGCGCAGCCGGTCCACCAGCTTGGCGATCTCTTGCGCGACAACCTCGGCATTATGCGCCGCGTTGGTGTCGGCGGGATTCAACTCCGCCGCGCTCTGGAAATCGCTCAGCGACCGGCGCCATTTCGAAAGGGTTTTGCCGTAGGCTTCCATCGCGCTCTGAACCGCCTTGGTTGCCGCGCGCATTTCTTTGCGGGCGCCTCGACCAATAAAATAAGCTTCCACCATCTGCTGGACTTCATTGCTGGCCAGCGCATCTGTCGCCTTTTGAATGGCGTTGTCACCCGCTTCCCCCGCGGCCCGGGCCCGCTTGCCGGCCGCGCCAGCGGATGGCGATTTTTTCAATTCCTCATTTCCCAGCGCGAATCGCACATGGCCCAGATTGAACAGTGCCGCCGGTTGCACCCGCTCATCTTGTTTTGAAACCGCTGATTCCAGCAGCATTTCAGCGTCGTTCCATTTTCCGGCGCGCAGTTTTCCGGTTCCGGCGTTGTAAAGTGCGCGCGGACTTTCGCTGGCCACGGGCGGCGGCGAAATGGAAATATCTGCGTGGGTCAAATCATTCGTTGAACCAAGCGCCGCCGGACACAGGGTGATTAAGAAAAAGAACATCCAACATTTAACATTCAACACCGAACATCCAATGTTGGCGCGGGCGGACGACCATCGGCCAATGGGCGTTGGATGTTGAATGTTGGATGTTGAATGTTTCCCTCTCATTTGTCCCCTCGCTTTCCGCGCCGTGTTCCAATCAGCGACTCCACGACGACCAGCGCCAGCATCGCCGCCACCGGCCAGTAAAAGCGTTCGATGCCCCGGCTGCGCGCATGTTTCAATCCTGCCGATCGATCCAGAATTTCCACTGCCGAGCGCACTTTGGCCAGTCCTTCGCCCAGCGGACCGAGCGGATAATAATTGCCGCCGGTTGCCTGCGCGATGGCGGCCAGCTCTTTTTCGTCCAGCTGGCTGCGAACCACTTTGCCTTTGGCGTCGCGCAGCAGTTCCGGCTGGCCCGCCGGATTCAGCATCTTTATTTCGCTGCCGGCGGGTGAGCCGACACCCACGGTGAAAACCACCACGCCATTGGTGCCAAGTCTGCGTGCGGTCGCCACGCCGCCTTTCTCCAGATCTTCACCGTCGGTCAACAATACCACGAGCTTGCGACGGCTGTTTTTCTCCATCGCATGATCGGCCTCTTGCAACGCCCGGCCGATGTCGGTGCCGGGAACTGGAATGATTTTTTCGTTGACCGATTGCAGCGCGTTATCAAAGGCATCGTAATCGAGTGTCAAAGGGCAGCTCAAAAATGCCGCCCCGGCAAAGGTGACCAATCCCACGCGGCCACGTCCGTGCATCCGGACAAAATCGGAGATGGCCAGCTTGGCGCGCTGCAGCCGGTTGGGACGCGCATCCGTGGACAACATGCTGTAAGAGGTGTCCAGCACAAAGACCACGTCTTCGCCGAGAAATTGGCCGCTGGATTTCAACTCGCCCCATTGCGGGCGCGCCAGCGCAATGCCGGCAAGCACCACGGCCAGCAGCAGCAAAAGGCTCTTGAATCCCCGCCGCATCGGACTGTGGGAGGCGGACAGTTCTCCCACGAATCGCGGCGATGCGATCTGCGCCAGCTGCTGCCGGCGTTTCAATGCCGCGCGCCGCTGCAGCCATGCCAGCAGCAACGGTGCGACCACCGCAAGCCAGAGCCAGCGCGGCGCTTCAAAATGCGGATGTGAAAAATCCATCATGGCACCCGGCGATATCGTGTATTGGACAAAATTAGTTCAAACGCCAGCAAACTCAACGCCGCCAGCAGCGGCCATTGGAACAGGGGTTCGTAGGTGGAGTAACGATTGAGTTTGACCTCGGTCTTTTCCAGCTGATCAATCTGGTTGTAAATATTCAGGAGCTCGCGCCGGTTCGTGGCGCGATAAAATTTCCCGTGCGACATGTCCGCCATTTTGCCCAGCACGGAGTAATTTGCCGGCTGCAGCAACAGCGTCGGGATGACGTTGCCGCTCGTATCCAGTTTCAGTTTTCCCGTGGCCGGATCAAACGCGGGCAGGTGACACGGTTGTTCGATGCCGATGCCGATGGAATAGATCTTCGCGCCCACGGCGGCGGCGAGCTGCGCGGCCGGGAACGGTTCGATTTCGCCCTTGTTGTTGTCGCCGTCGGTGAGCAGGATGATGACCTTGCTCTTGCTGTTGGGAACCGACTTGAGCCGTTTCGCGGCGACCACGATCGCATCACCGATGGCCGTGCCGAGATCACCAATGGTGCCGATGTGCATCCGGTCCAAGTTCTCGGCCAGCCAGTCATGATTCAGCGTCAGCGGACTGGCGAGATACGGCACGCCCGAGAATACCACCAACCCGATCCGGTCATTGGGCCGCTTGTGGATGAAATCGCCCAGCACCTCGTCGGCGATATCAAAGCGCGTGACTTTTTCGGCTGGCGCGGCCATATCCACCGCCATCATGGACCACGAAAGGTCCAGCACGAGCATGATGTCAATGCCCGGCGTTTCGGTCTCGACATGGTTGTTGGCCAGCCTCGGTCCGGCCAGGGCGACAATGGTGAACGCCACCACGAGCAGCCGCAGAAAGAATAAAAGCCGCCCCGCCGCCGCCCGGGCTTTGGCGCCCGCCGCCCGGGCGATGTCCGCGCTGGAAAATGTCAGCGCCGACAATTTGCCGGCCTGGCCGTGCAGCAACGCATAGACCGGCAGCAGCGCGAGCAGGCCGAGCAGCCAGGGGAATTGAAATTCAAAATTCTCCGTCATGCGCGCCGGCCTTGGGTTTGCGTTTCAGCCCGTTGCCGGAGTTCTGTCCGCCGCTGTTCCGCTTGCGCGACCAGTTGCAACGCGCGGTTGGCGGCATTAGCCGGTGCAGGACTTGCCGTTACGGAAAATTTTTGCGCGTCGCAGTCGCGCAGAAAATTTGTCGCGACAGTAAAGAGTTCCGGGCCAATCTCTTCGCGTCCTGCCAGCGCGCGGCTGAATTCAGCCGTGGTGAATTCGCCGGACGGGAGTTGGAACGCGGCGATGAAATAATTCCGGACGATCTGTGAAACGCGGCTAAACACCAGGCCATCTTCCGGCTGGTGGCGCAACGTTTCCAGCGCCTGACGGGCTTGCACTGCCGGCGGGATCATCAATTTTGGTCTGGGGCGGAAAATCAGCCAGGCACCGAATGCCAGTGCGATCATGATTCCAAATCCGGCCAGCCCGAAGGAGACTGGATGTTGGGCGGTCACGATTTGCAACTGTTCCGGAAGACTCGGTGGGATTTCGCCATGCGGCGGCAGCAACGATGGAGAGGTGTTTGTCTGGCCATGCAGTGGCAGGGCGGCGAGGAGGATTAAGAATGCCGGGGGAAACATTGAACATTGAACATTCAACTTCCAACGGCCAACCAGAACACAGCGCGCGATCCTTCGGCGTTGAACGTTGAATGTTGAATGTTGAATGTTGTTTTTCATTAACGGCGTCTCCGTCCGCGGCGGATTTCAAAAAAACGCTGCAGCGTTTGGGCGAACGGTTCGACCGTGTTCAACCGCAGCGTGTCCACGGCAGTCCGGTTCAATGATTGATCCAGTTGTTCCAGCCTGGCTTCGTTGATCAAACCGAAGCGTTCGCGCACCGAACCGCGACCGGAGTCCAGCTCAAGTATCTCGCCGGTCTCGGCATCTTCAATCGTGAGCAGTCCGGCATCAGGCAGATGGCTCTCGCGCGGATCGTGCAGATGCAGGCAAACGAGATCATGACGCGCGTTGGTGATGCCGAGTTCCTGGATGACATCGCGCCCCCTCGCCCTTCCCTCTCCCCCGGTGGGGGAGAGGGTGGCGAAGCCGGGTGAGGGGGATGTGGCACTATGTAAAAAATCCGTGAGCAGAAAAACAATCGAGCGGCGGGGCAGGGCGTGGTTCAGAAACGCCAGCGCGGCGGGAATGTCCGTGCCGCGTTGCTTGGGTTTGAACGCGAGCATCTCGCGAACTATGCGCAAAATGTGGCGACGACCTTTTCGCGGTGGGATGAACAATTCAACCTGCTCCGTGAACAGCAGCAGCGCGACTTTGTCGCCGTTGCGCGTGGCGGACAGCGCGAGCGTGGCGGCGACTTCGGCGGCGTATTCACGCTTGGAGAGATTGCCCGAACCGAAGGCCGACGAGCCGGAGACATCCACCGCCAGCACGGCGGCGAGTTCGCGCTCCTCTCGATAGCGCTTCACGAACGGGCGGCCCAGCCGGTTGGTGACGTTCCAGTCAATGTCGCGCACGTCGTCGCCGGGGATGTATTCGCGCAGTTCCTCGAAGTCCATGCCGCGTCCCTTGAAATGGCTCAAGTAGGCGCCGACCATCGTGTCGTTAACGAGGCGGTTGGTGCGCAACTCAACGCGGCGGAC
>DATLVR010000092.1:0-58093 GCA_035577265.1 Verrucomicrobiia bacterium
CCTGCCCCGGCAAAATCAACTCCGGCGCGATCTCGCTCAAGGGCTGAAGCACAAAACGCCGCAAGTGAGCGCGCGGATGCGGCAAAATCAATTGCGGCGAACTGCGGATTTCATTTCCAAACGCAATCAAATCCAAATCCAACGGACGCGGCTCATTGGGAATTGTCTTTGGCTGCCGGCCAAAATCCTTTTCCAACCCGTGAAGCTTTTCCAGCAGGGTTTCGGGAGTCTCATTTTTTCGGGGCACAAGACCAATGATCGCATTCAAGAATCTCGGCGAATCGGGCGGACAATCCACCGGAGTCGTCTGCCACAGGGAAGATTTCAGGATTGGCACACTGGAAAAGTCCTGGAGCCGCGCCATCGCGTCCACCATCGTTTTGCGCGAATCACCGAGGTTTGAGCCGAGGGCGATGAGCACGAGCGATGATGGTTGATGGCAGTTGGTTGAGGGCATCAGCTATTGCGCCATTTCAGGCCGTTGGGCAGTTCTTGCGCGGCGTATTCCATATGCAGCACACGACGGTGTTTGGGATTTTCGGCGGGCGCGGATGCATGCAAAAGCAGCGGGCGCATCAACAGCGCATCGCCTTTCGACAATTCGCAGACAACGGGTCCACCGCCGGTTCGTTTTGAAAGTTCGTCTGCGCCAAGTTTTCCCAAACGATGCGTTCCTGGAAGAACTTTCAATGCTCCGTTGCGCGCGTCGCAGTCATCGAGGTGCAACCTCACCGTCACCATGCTCTCTAAAATCTCCCGCGGCGGATGCACATGGAACGTCCCGTCTTTGATTGACCAGGCCGTGTAACCGGGCGTTTCAATGCGCCCAGCCACGGCAATGGCCAAATCCTGGTGCCAGGGCACCAGCCAGTTCGCCTCGGGATTTTTGTCGAAGAAAATGGCCCTGACGGGAAACACCAATGAACCGGTGAGATTTTCCAAAAGCGAAACCATCTTTGCGGATGATGCGAAACGTGAAACGAGCCAACTGGTCCGCAACAGGTTTCTCAAGCCGCCGATCTTGCCCGCTGCTGATTTTTGCTGCTGCTCAAAAAGTGGCGTCAATTCTACTGATAATAAATCACACTCGCCCGGTTCAAGCAGTGATTTGAAGATTTGATACCCGTCCCGTTCAAACTGGCCGACGCCATTTGCCACTGACTGCTGACTGCTGGCTGCTGACTTCATTTCAGCCCCAGCACGTCCTGCATGTCGTAGAGGCCGGGCTTTTGCGTCACGACCCAGAGCGCCGCGCGCAGCGCCCCGTTGGCAAAGGTGTCACGGCTCGACGCCTTGTGCGTCAGCTCGACCCGCTCGCCGTTGTTCGCAAAGATCACCGTGTGATCGCCCACCACATCCCCGCCGCGAATGGAATGGATGCCGATTTCCGCCGGGGTGCGCTCGCCGACAATGCCCACCCGCCCATGTCGCGCGACTTGTTCCAGTTCCTGCCTGCGGACGTCCGCCAGGATTTCGGCCAGCGATTTTGCGGTGCCGCTCGGCGCGTCCTTTTTCAGGCGATGATGCATTTCGACGACTTCGAGATCAAAGTCCGGGCCGAGAATCTCGGCCGCCTTGCGCGTGAGCCAGAACAGCGTGTTGACGCCGGTGGAAAAATTGGACGCCCAGACCATCGGAATTTCCGATTTCCGATTTCCGATTTCCGATTTTTCCTTTTCCGAATGTCCGGTCGTTCCGATGACAACCGCTTTTTTATTTTTCGCGCAGAGTTCCACAATGCCCGGCGTCGCGCCATGGGAACTGAAATCAATCACCACATCGCTTTTGGCGATGACGGCGGACAAATCGTCGCCGGCATCAATCTGTCCGACGATTTCGAGTTCGCGAAAATTCGCGGCGCAGGCCACGAGTGCCTTGCCCATGCGGCCTTTCACGCCAGTGATGATGATGCGTGTCATAGTTATTCCAAAACATCGCACCGCTTGAGCGTCGTGCGCAGAATATCCCAATTCTTCGGATCCATCGGCACGAGCGGCAGGCGGGATTCCTCCTCGATCACCTTCATCATCGCGAGGGCGGCTTTCACCGGCGTCGGATTCGTTTCGATGAACAGATCCTTGAACAACGGATAATATCGTTCGTGCAGCTTCAAGGCGGCGGCGGCTTTGCCCGACGCGAACAGCTTCACCATTTGCGACACTTCGCGCGGGATGACGTTGGACGCCACGCTGATGACGCCTTGTGCGCCGACGGACATGAACGGCAGCGTCAATGAGTCATCGCCGGAGAGGATGGTGAACTTGGGCCCGATTGCCGCCCGCAATTGCGACACGCGGTCGCAGCTGCCGCCTGCCTCCTTGATGCCAACGATGCTTTTGAACTCACGCGCAAGGCGTTTTACCGTCTCCACGCCGATCTCAATGCCGCAGCGTCCCGGAATGCTGTAAAGCACGATGGGCAGTTTCGTCGCCTTCGCGATGGCCTTGAAATGCTGATACAGCCCTTCCTGCGTGGGCTTGTTGTAATACGGCGCCACTTGGAGCGAACCGTCCGCACCGGCTTTCTCCGCTTCCTGCGTGAGATAGATCGCCTCGCTCGTGGAATTGCCGCCCGTGCCGGCGAGCACCTTGACCTTGCCGGCGGCGAACTTCACCGACAACGCGATGATTTTGATGTGCTCGGCGTAATCCACCGTGGGGGATTCGCCCGTGGTGCCGACGGGAACGATGCCGTCCACACCGCCCTTGATCTGGAGTTTGATCAGGCGTTCGAGTGCGGCTTCATCCAGCTCGCCGTTTTTGAAGGGCGTGACAATCGCGGTGTAGGTTCCAGTGAACAACATAATTTGCAATAGAATCAGGGAATTAGCCCGGTTTGGCGAGCATGATTTTCCATCGGAACGATGAGACCGGACTAAGCTTTGCGATAAATGGGTTTCGGCACGACCACGGCGGCGAAGCGTTTGCCACGGATTTCGACCTCAAGCTTCGTGTCCGCTTTCGCGAATTCCGCCGGCACATAGCCCATGCCAATGCCGAGGTTCAGGGACGGGCTTTGCGTGCCGCTGACGACTTCGCCAACGAGCGCGCCATTCGCCCAGATCGGATAATGCGGACGCGGCGGTGCGGATTTGTCGGCCATCTTGAACGCGACGCATTTCTTTTTCACGCCGTTCGCCTTCTGCTCCGCAAGCACGGAGCGACCGTTGAATTCACCCTTGTCGAGCGAAACGAAAAAACCGACACCCGCCTCAATCGGCGTGGTGTTCTCATCAAGCTCATGACCGTAGAGCGGGTAACAGACTTCTGTGCGCAACGTGTCACGCGCACCAAGTCCGGCGGGTTTCAAACCAAACGGCTGGCCGGTGGAAATAAATTTATCCCAAAGATGCTGGATGGCTTCGTCGCTGCCGACGATTTCAAATCCGTCTTCGCCCGTGTAGCCGGTGCGCGAGACAAGAACGCTGTGATGGTCAAATTTGAATCCGCCGATCTGATTCTTCCGTAAATCGGTCACCGACGCGACGCGCATGGCCGAAATCGAAGCGCCCGGAATGCACTCGTTGATGAATTCTTTCACGCGCGGACCTTGCACGGCGATGGCGGCGTATTGATGCGAGGCGTCGGTGAGACTGAGTTCGCCGGTGAACTTTGCGGCCTGCGATTTCAGCCACGCGACATCAGGCTCAATGCGCGAGGCATTGATGACGAGAAAATAAACCCCGGCAGAAAGTTTGTAGGCGTAAAGATCGTCAATCACACCGCCGCTTTCGTGGCACATCAAGGTGTATTGGCCCTCACCCGAACCGAGTTTGCGGATGTCATTCGTGAGGGCGGAATTCAGAAACGCTTCCGCACCCGCGCCGCTGACAGTGACTTCGCCCATGTGGGAGATATCGAAGATACCGGCCGCGCTTCGGACAGCCAGGTGTTCATCGGTGATGCTGGTGTATTGCACCGGCATTTCCCAGCCACCGAATTCGATGAGCTTGCCGCCGAGTTTTTGATGCGCCGCGTAGAGCGAAGTGCGTTTCATGAAAATTGAAAATTAAAAATTAAAAATGCAAAATCGGAATAGGGCAACCGACTCGCATTTTTTTAATTTATAATTTTGCATTTTTAATTGGTTCAGCCCCACTTCTCCGTCTTCATCTGCTCCTTCGGCATCCCGAGGTCGTGGACGACGAGGGTTTCGGCAAACTCCACCAGCGCATTTGGACCGCAGGCGTAGAAAACCGTGTTGGGCAGATCGGTTGCGATTTCCTTGATCCATTCGGGTGTGATGCGGCCGTTGCGGCCGGTCCAGTTATCTTCCGGCGTCGCGCGCGTGCAGGTGACTTGGAATTTGAAATTCGGATTTTCCTTTTCCAACTCCCGGAATTCCGTGTTAAAGATGATGTCCTTTGGCTGGCGGACGCTGTAAAGCACGGTGATCTTGGTGTCCAGTTTACGCCGCGTGGCCTCGCGCGCAAAGGCGCGGAACGGCGTCACGCCCGAACCGCCGGCGATGCAGACGAGATGCTTGTTGGGCTCGTATGCCGGCAGGAATTTTCCGACCGGCGGGATGACGAACATTTTATCACCCGCCTTGGCCCAATCCACGATGCGCGTGCCCATCTTGCCATCACGCTTGATGGTGACCTCGTAAAAACCACGGTCCAGCGCGCAGGACGAGAGCGAATAGGCGCGCTTGTAGTTGGTCGTGTCCGGCCAGTAAAGCGTGATGAACTGGCCGGTCTTGAATTCGGGATTGTGGCCGTCGGGCCATTTGAGTTTCAGGGTTTTGGTGTCGGGCAGTTCCATCGTCGCAGTTTCGACGACCATTTCGAGAATTTCTTTGGCCATAAATATTAAAAGGTGCTTGAGCTTAATGATTCCGTTTAATGGCAGCAAGCGCAGGATGAATTATGATTTCCTGACCTGCCTGACTTACCGTTTTATGCCAAACTATAGGCAATTTTTGCCAACCCGTTTTGCAATCGGAGAAAAAAACCACCGTCTCCAATCCGGCCAGCATTTAAAGCTGATTCGTCGGCGCATTGAACATTGGATAATCCCAATGCGCCGGCCTCTCGCCGGTCAACCACCGCACAGATTTTACTGAAAGAAGTTACCACGGCGCACGCTGAATTTGAAAATCCGTTCCCCAAAGATAGGCGAAATTTATTTGGTTGGTTGAGTTTGGCAAAGTCGTATGACCGTAAGCAACGATCCGCTCCAAGTCGCCCCTGAATTCCACGCGAGCCTTATCCAGAACAATAATATGATTGGTTGGTAGCTGGACAATGGCTTTGTCAACAAATCCCAGTTCCGGCGTCTCGTCATTCATGAGAATAAATTTTGAATGAATACCATCGTAATAAACGTCCAGATCGGAATTGTTCTTCTTTAATGCAGCGGCACTTTGCAAAGGCAAGTCACGCCCAACGTAAGATGAAAAACCAGAATTTTTTGAAACATCAACCGAACTGCAACCAATAAGCAACAGAATCGAGGAAAATAGAAGCAGGATTGCAAATGCTTTTGCCTCTTTCATTGCAAGTTAAGTTGCTAGTAATCGCGCCAAAACTTCCTGCGCCAGGAGTTCATACGCTGCCGAACCGGAGCTGTATTTGTCGTAATGGATGATGGGCTGGCCGAAACTCGGCGCCTCGGCGAGCTTGGTGCTGCGCGGAATCACGGTCTCAAACACTTTCGCTCCAAGCTGGTTCCGCACTTCGCCGACGACTTCATTGGAAAGTTTGGTGCGGCCGTCGAACATGGTCATCACGACTCCAAAAATTTCCAACTTCGGATTCGCACCCGCCGCCTGCAACTGGCCGAGCACGCGGGTCATCATCGAAATCCCTTCGAGCGCGTAATATTCGCATTGCAGCGTCACCAGCAGCCCATCGCTGGCGACAAAGGCATTGAGCGAGAGAATTCCCAGTGACGGTGGACAATCCAGCAGAATCACGTCGAAGCGTCCGCTATCCACGACGGGCTTGAGCGCACGGGTGACCGCCAGCAGCTGGTTTTCGGTTCGGACCAGCTCGAGATCGGCGGCGCATAGATCCACTTCGCTGGGCACGACTTCGAGACGTTCGTAGGCGGTGGGTTTGATCTTCTCGAGCAAGCTGCCTTCACCGAGCAGAACGCGATACGCACTCGCCCCCTCGATTTTTTGCAAGCCGACGCCGCTGGTCGCGTTAGCCTGGGGATCAAGGTCAAAAAGTAAAACGCGCTGGCCCAACGCGGCCAGGCAGGCGGCCAGATTGACGGCGGTGGTGGTTTTCCCCACTCCGCCCTTTTGGTTGGCGACGGCGATGACTTTGGTTGGCACTGGCCTTGATTAAATGAAAAACGCGGCGGCGTTTCAAGCGCGCACCGCGAATTTCAGAAGCGTAACCGAGCGGTCAGTTGCCGGAAGTGGAAAAGCTGACCGGCTGGGCAAAGACATTCTGCGAACCAAACAGCGACGCCACCGGCTGAAGACTGGTGGCGGCACTGTTACTGGTTGTGAAATCATTGGCCATGGGCGGCTGTGATATCGTGCCCGATGACATGGCGGCGATGGACCCGAGGGATTGCCCGTCCGTCTGCAAAATCGGTTGCGGACCGGAATCCGGGCGTTCGGCGTAAACAATCCCCAATACCAGCAGCAAGGAGAGCGCGGAGGCGAAGGCACCCGCAAAAGCTGGTTTCAATTCGAAGGCCTGCAGCAACTTCAAAAGCCAGGAGATGTCAGAAGAATTGTCGTTTCGGGCGGGGCTGGCTTCGCCGGCACGGATGCGGGCGATGATCTGGCCGGAAAAGCTGTTGAAGTATCCCGGCGGCGGCGTCTCATGCCGTTTGTGCGCCAGCAAGCGGCGCAACGATTCGAAGTTAGTTTCGTTTTCGTTCATGTTGGTTTCAAATAATCAGTCAACCACGCCTGCATCTGCTGACGCGCATAAAACAATCGCGACCGAACGGTTCCGATGTTGCAATCCATGACCTCAGCGATCTGTTCATGCGATTGCCCCTGCACGTCATGCAAAACCATGACCAGTCTATGTTGTTCTGACAGCTTCAGTAAAGCCTCGTTCAATTTTTCTGATAATTCTTTCAAGCCGGCCTCCCGCCGCGGGGTTTTGTCGGAAATCAGGGCAACCAAGTCCGGATTGTTCTCCGCATTGAAATCCAGATCGTTCAGGCTCATGTGGAGCCGATTCTTGCGTTGCTTGAGGAAATTGATGGTTTTATTGACGGCGATCCGGTAAAGCCAGGTGTAGAAACTCGAGCCGCCCTTGAAGGACTTAAGCGCTTGAAACGCCTTGATGAAGGCATCTTGCGCAAGATCGTTGGCATCCTCGTGATTGGATGTCATGTGATAAATCGTCGCGTAAATGCGCTCCTGATAACGTTTGATCAACTCGTCGTAAGCCTCCAGATCGCCACCCTGGGCACGGCGGACCAGATCCATTTCCGCCGTGGGAACAGCTGGCTCCTGGTCAGTTAGTTCGGCTGGTTCGGCCATAAGCATGGTCATTCAAATACTAACCGTCAAACTCGCCGTTTGTTGCGCTAAAAAATCAGCCAGGCCAAAAAGACCCGCCCGGCCGCTGGATTCCGGCAAAACTTTCAACGCTTGTCGCGACTGTTCCAGATACTTTGTGATGACCTGCAGCGACGGCTCAAACGTTTCGTAACGCGCCAGCAGTTCGTTCACGGCGGAAAGGTTTTTCGGCTGCCAGTTCTGGATCAAACTTTCCAGCTTCGTCCGGTCGGTGACAGCGGCGCGCTCCCAAGCCAGCAGCACCGGCCAGGTCAACTTGCCCTTGGCTAAATCCGTGCCGAGCGATTTGCCCGCCGCCGATTCCGAGCCGAATAAATCGACGCAGTCGTCATACACCTGATACGCCGTGCCGAAGGCCGCACCGAACTGTCGCAACGCCGCGCGTTGTTCCGCAGTCGCATTGCCCAGAAACGCCGCCAGATCGCAGGAGAGCGTGAACAGCTCGGCGGTTTTCATTTCAATCACGCGGAAATATTCGCGGCGGGAAAGCTCAAAATTGCGACGATGCTGCGTCTGGAGAATTTCCCCCGTGCAAACCGTGTTGGTCGCCATCGCCACCGCCCGGCAGACTTCCGTGGTGGGAAAACTTGAGGCCAGCTTCAAAGCCTGCGCGAACAGGCAGTCACCGAAAAGGACGGCGATTTCGTTGCCCCAGTTGGCCGCGATGGTCAGCTGGCCGCGGCGGATCTGAGCCTCGTCCATCACGTCGTCATGCACGAGCGTCGCCAGATGCACCATTTCGATGATGACGGCGGCGGTGACATGCGCCTCACTGGTTTTGCCGACGGCGCTGCCCGCCAGCGCGACCAGCGTGGGCCGCAGGTGTTTACCGCTCCCGTTCAAGGCGGATTGCGCGTAAGGCACAATTTTCGGGTCAAAATCATTGGCCTGCTGGATTAACCGCTGATTGACCGCCTGCAGAAATGGATTTACCTGTTCCACGATTTGATTCCAGGAACGAGTTGGGTTGGTGTCTGGCGAATCGGTTGAGCCCGAAGTCGCCACCTTTGATTCAGCTGCCAGCATTCGCAATAATCCTACGTTTGCCAAGCCCCCTAGTCAAACCACTTGTGCTGGCGGTCAAAAAAGGCTCGGTGCTTGGCGAAATTGCGGAGTGATCAAACCAAGCGCCAGAACACACAAGATGAGAAGAATGATCCGGATGATTCAGCCGCCTAAAAAGTCGCGAGCCCGTGTGAAAAAATTTGACGGCCGTCGAATTGCAGTCAGGCAGCGGGAAAGTTTTCATGGGTGGGGAAGTTTTGCCGGAGCAAATCCATCCGGTTCAACTGGGGATGGGCGGAATGCCCACACTTGTCAGGACGGAACAACCCGCTTTATTGCGGGCAGGCCTGACCCGCCGGCACTGGTAGCCCGCCGCCACCATCAGTTTTTGGAAGCTCACCAAGTTCAGCACCAGCTTGAGGTTGTAGGTCAGGGTCATTAGGCTCCATTCGCGCTGCACCTTGGCCAGTGCTTTGAGCAGATTAGCTGACAGGCCGCCTTCGCCGGAACCAGGCAGTTGAATTAACCACGAAATACACGCGCGAAAACCGGAACGAATGGCTCTGCAAGCGCGGAAGCAACGGCACCAATCGGTGGACTCGGATTTGAATCCTGCAAGCGTGGTGTTGGCCTTCTCGGGCCTTGGCTTTCCTTTCGTGTGTTTCGTGTATTTCGTGGTTGAACGGAATTCTTCGGGCTTAATTCAAACTTCCATTCAAAGCGACGGATTTTCCCTTTTTGATTACCAGGACAACTGTTTTACCGCCGTAACTGACGGAACAGGGTTCGCCGAGGTCTGAATGGATGGTGGCCGAAGTCAGCTTTCCGTCCTTCCAACTCAGGTCAACGGTGAATCCGTTGCGCGCGCGCAGTCCGGTGACTTTCCCTTCCTTCCAGGCATCGGGCAGCGCGGGCAGCAGGCGGATGATGCCCTCCTGGCTTTGCAGCAGCATTTCCGCCATGGCGGCCGTGGTGCCGAAGTTGGCGTCGATTTGAAACGGCGGACACGCATCGAAAAGATTGGGATAAACCCCGCCGCCGCCGTCGTAACGCATATCCATTCCCGTGGCCGGTGCCAGGGCCTGCCGCACCAGCGACCAGGCGTGATTGCCGTCGCCCAGCCGCGCCCACAACGCCGCTTTGTAGGCATAGCTCCAACCCACGCTGTTGTCACCGCGGACGATCAACGTTTTGCGCGAGGCTGCGGCCAAAACCGGCGTGCCCTGCGGCGTGATTTCGTCGCCGGGATACAAGCCCCACAAGTGGGAGATGTGGCGGTGTTGCGGCTCGGGTTCCTTGTATTCTTCCGGCCATTCCATGACGCGGCCGTCGGAACCGACCGGCGTGGGCGCCAGCCGCGCGCGTTTGGCGATCAGTTCATTCCGGAACTTTTCGTCGATGCCGAGAATGGTTGAAGCCTCGATGCATGCGCCGAAGAGGTAACGCAGCATCTGGTCGTGAACGGTGGTGCCCAGCGAAATCGCGGCATCGTGCCCGTCCGCCGTGTAAAAATGATTTTCCGGGGAATTGGCCGGCGCCACCACGAGATGATGATGTTTGGGTTCCTCAATCAGCATGTCGGCGTAGAATTGTGCCGAGCCCTTCATGATGGGATAGGCCCATTCCAGAAATTTTCTGTCATGCGTGAACAGCCAGTGATCCCACAAATGCTGGCAGAGCCAGGCTGAGCCGCCGGTGGTCGCGCCCCACGAAGCGGATTCCCCCGGCGAAGTGAAGCCCCACGGATTGGCGATGACATGCGCCACCCAGCCACTGGCGTTGTAGTAGGCCTTGGCGGTTTTTGCGCCCGGTTCCTGCAATGAAGCGATGAGTGCGAAGAGCGGCCCGGTCAAATCCGAAAGATTGCAGACTTCCGCCGGCCAGTAATTCATCTGCACGTTCACATCCAGATGCCAGTCACCGGTCCAAGGCGTGTGAATCTCTTCGGCCCAGATTCCCTGAAGATTCGGCGGCAGTCCGCCAGGCCGCGACGATGAGATCAAAAGATACCTGCCGAAATTGAAATACAACACCGGCAGAGCCAGATCGTTGGTGCCTTCCTTGAAAGCAATGATGCGTTCCGGCGCCGGTCGGGCCGCCGCAGCGGCATCATACGGCCCGAGTTGCAGCGAAACCC
This sequence comes from Verrucomicrobiia bacterium, assembly GCA_035577265.1. Taxonomy (GTDB): domain Bacteria; phylum Verrucomicrobiota; class Verrucomicrobiia; order Limisphaerales; family UBA11358; genus UBA11358. The sequence goes on from DATLVR010000092.1 coordinate 10,640, forward strand.
GCTGGAAATATTTCTGGTAGTCCGCAATGTGCGCCTTGCGCAAAGAGTTGTAAGATTTGCCGGCAGCACTGTTCAAGTCGTCCAAGGTCGCCGCCACCGGATTGGTGAGCTGCCGGCCGGCGAAGCCGCGATAATCCGTTGCCGCCGTGATGAACAAAACGACTTCGTTGGCGTTGCTCACAGTCAGCACATTCCCCTGCACCGAAACCCGTCCGCCCTGGCTGACGGCGCGGATGCGGGCCGCGTATTTCACGCCTTTGCCGTCCACGCCATTGTCCAACTGGCCGGTCATCAACAGGCCGTTGTTTCCATCACCCGTGGTGGCAAATCGCTCCGGACGATCCATGGTCGCGGCGAAGGAGATCTGCCCGGGTTTGTCCGCCGTCAGACGAAGCACCATCGCCTCACCCGGTTTGCTGACGAACATTTCCCGCCGGAACTCGACGCCACCACGGCTGAACTGCAAACGGGTCAGTGCGTTGCTCAAATCCAATTCGCGCCGGTAGCCAACGACCGGAGTGTTGGTGTTACCGGGCAAAAAAGACAGATGCAGATTGCCTAGCACCTGGTAGCAGCCGTATTGACCGCCGCCCGATCCCTGACCCTTGCAGGTGAAGTTGGCGTTCACCAAGGCTTCCGCCTCAGGATTTTTTCCTTCCAAGAGCAAACGGCGGATCTCCGGCAACACTTTATAGGCATCTTCCCGGTCAGCATCCTGTCGCGAACCCGACCAGACGGAACTTTCATTCAAAACAATCCGCTCCTCGTCCACGCCGCCGAACATCATCGCGCCCAGCCGGCCGTTGCCCATCGGCGACGACTCGGTGAAATTTTTCGCCGGCGCGTCAAACCAGATGGTGGTTTCAGGCGCGGTGAATGCGGCTTCTGCCGACAGGAGCAGGCTGATCTGTAAAATCCCGGCCAGGATGGATCGCGTAATGCGAGTGGATGATGATTTTTTCATAGAATAAATAACCTGCATGTGAAATATCCTGCCGATTTAATCAGCCGGTTCAATTTGAATCAAATGTCTGACCGGCACAATGGCGGAATGCGATGCCTGGCTCAATGCTTCAGCCTTCCGAAGCGTCGCGGTTTTCAGCTGTTCCAACGCGGCCTTTTCTTCCGGCAACAGACCACTCCACTCCGGCAGGTTGTGCAGAATATTTTTCACCGCCGGCGTTTCAAAGGCCTGTTGTTCCCGGACGGCCTTGTCCACCGTTGCGAACGGTTCCGCAAATGGATTGTCCATGAATTCAGCGGCCAGATTGATGCCCTGTGCCAATTGGTTCGCGCCAAATATTTTTGATCCCCTGCCCCACGTCACTTTCAAGCGGGTGGCGCGGCCGTTTTTGACCACCAGGCGAAAACGATTCAGGTCTTCATTGAAGGGTAGAAATTCCAGCACGCCCTGCGTGCTGTCGGGGTCGGCGGGATTGCCATAAAAGCAAAATGGAAAACGGGTGGATTCGATCTCAACCATCCCGTTACTGACAGCTAAAACCCGGTGACCCGCAGTGGCTGTGGCAGCGCCCGTTTTGGCGTCCCAAGTAATCGTGCCGATGTCTCCCGAGCAACCCAATGCTTTCAGAAAGGCGAAAGCCATGACCAGATGGCCATTGGCTGCGGGATGAATTCCATCCGCTCCGGCGACATGGTAAGCCGGACCGTATTTAGCCTTGGTGGCTTTCATCACCGCTGCCATGGATGTGTAAACGTCAGCGTAGCCCACCCCCTGGTCGGTCGCGACTTCACGTGCGATCCGGGCGAAGTCGGCCAGGGTATGGTTGTAATTGGTGGCCGTAAAATTCCTGCCTGGAATCCGGTCGAAAGTGTCTGTGTCCACCAATCCCGGCGAGCCAATCACGATGGAGCGGACGCCGCTGTCCCGGAAAGTCTTGATGATGGCCGTCGTGTTTTTGCGATAGGCATCCTGCCGCGCCGGATCGATCGCCGCATAGGCGCCATCATTCATTCCGTAACATGCCGTGGCCACACTCGGAGTAAACGGCAAAACCTCCACGCTCATCCGGTTCAGAAAACCGCCCGCCGTCTCGCCGCTCCAGCCGAACTGATGCGCCTTGAGATCCGGCGCCGGCTGGCACATCAACAAGTAATCCTCGATGAATGCAGAATACAGTTTCTGTTCGGTGATGGAATCGCCGCAAATGGCCACCGTATCTCCAGTCTGTAATTGTCCGGCCCGAGCCGGTTGCGCGGGGCCTGTGCCGGCCACCAGGGTGGCAAGCAGAAGCGCGGACGTCACGCGAGGCCATCGTTGGTAATCCAGCATAATTTGGGTTCCGCTTTTATTTGTCCAATCGGAGAATGAATCCGCCGCGTGGCAGCAACGTGTGCTGCCAGTGAGCTGCCGCCGCGAGCGGAGCAGCGGCCACCTGCATGGCGGCGTTCGTGCCTTCCGTGATCAGCAGCCGCTTTGGGAATTTTTCGAAAGCCGACAAATCCAGGTTCACGGGCAGCGCTTCGCCGGTTCCATTGATTCCCGCGATGAACCAGCTTTTGCCGGAGCGCTTCGCGAAAATGGCAACCTGCCCCGGCTCGCCAATCAAACAACGCGTTTCATCCCAGCGCGCCGGTGCATCGCGAAAAACTTTCAACGCTTCCGGCGGCAGTGATTCAAACAGTTCCGGCCGGTCGGCGTAATGGATGATGCCTGACGTGGCGATGATGGCCGCCGCCAGTTCATGCGCGGCGGTGGTCGTGCGGACATACTTCTTCGGCGAAACGGCGATGGGCGTCACGTCCATCGGCCCGACGGCATTTCGCGTGAAGGGCAAAACCGTGTTCAGTTCCGCCGCTTTTTCCGTGTAACGCGGCTCGTAAAAATAGGATTCATTGCCCAGCACCGCTTCGCAGGTCAAAAAATTCGGCCACGTGCGCTGCCAGCCGCGTGGGATGGTGCAGCCGTGCAAATTCACGATCAGCTTGCGCGCGGCGGCTTCGCGCATCAATGCCTGTTGCGCGGCGATGGCTTCCTGCCGGTCCGAACACCAGAAATCCACCTTCACCCCGCGCACGCCGGCTGCCGTCATTTCGTCCAGCTTCTTTGCGCCGCGCTCCGGATAATAAAAGTCGGTGGCATACAACCAGGCCAGCGGCATGACGCCTTGGGAAATCGCATGCCCGGAAATCGTATTCAATCCTGGCGCCCACCAACCGGCATCGAACAACGTATATTCCCAGCCCATTTTCGCGGCAAAGTCGGTGAACTCATCAAACAGTTTTCCGGTCGCCGGGCCATCGGGATAAGACCACCAAGCCCACGATGCGCGGCCCGGTTTGATCCAGGACGTGTCAGCGATCTTTGATGGTGGCGCAAGATCCGTGATGAGCGTGGCGGTGGCGATATCTCCGGCGGACTTGCCCAGCACGAGCACGCGCCACGGCATCGTCCACGGCAAGGCATGGCGCGGTTCGGGACCGAACTTGTTGGTGTAACCTTTCGTGGTTTCGTCCGCCAAGGGAAAAGCGATTCGATAAACGCCGCCGGGCGAATCCGGGGCGAGATGGCAGGCGCAATACGTTTCATCCGTTCCTGATTCCGTCAGCAACACCCACGTGTCCGCATCCGGAACATGGAACAGCGCCGGAAACGCCCAACCCACGGCTTTGGCTCTCGAATCCGGCGGCGGGTCACCCGGCGAAACCTGGAAATAAAAATCTTCATAAGCCGGAGTATAAGGTCCGGCCGCATGGTAAGGCTGCAACCAGCCACGGGCGTTCTTTGCCAGGGTGAACCCGGTCAATTCAGCTTCCGCGATGCGAACCGTGTCATTGGTTTCAGGAAAGCGATAACGAAACGCGACGCCTTCGTCGCTGGCCGCCAGATCTATTTCCATCGCAGCGTTGTTGGTATTGCGAAACGTCAGGCTGCGAAAATTCAATCGATGATCCACCTGCGGTTGCGGGCCGGTGAACAAATCATATTTCTCACGCCGCCTTTCAACTTTTCCGGCACGCTCGAACGCGAGTGACCGGGTGAAGTCCTGATCATCGCGGCGCAAGCCGAGCGGCGATTTTGCGATAACGACTTTTCCATTGCATCGTGCTTCATAGCTCAGCTGGCCGCCGTCACTCAAAGTGACAGTAATCTGGCACGTTTTATTTGGCGAAATGAGCGACCACGAATCGGATTGGCCGGCAGCGGCCGGCACGGTCATCGTCGTCAACCATGCCAACGCGGCCACCGGCAACAGTGCCAGCCGCCATTTGGTCGCTTTGAGAATCATGCGTGGGTTTTTTGCGCTCCGGGCCGGACGCGCAACATCATGCTGGTAAATACGTATCATAAAGACTGCGGACTTGCAGTTCACCAAGGAAAGTTTCCCGGCTCATCCGTTGCCTGGGCTGAACCAGAACCGTTTGCGGCGCATCCGGCATCAGGTGGATAAAGTTGTCGGCATAGGTTGCATCCGCATTCTTCAGCTCCAGCCAAACCCACAGCGCGGGGGTCGCGGACTGGATGGTGACCAGAAACCCGTCGCCTGATTCTTTGACTGAGGAGGTCAGTTTAGGATCGCCCAACTGGAATTCTTTCGGCAACGCCAGCAGGACCAGATTTTCCGAAACGGTTTTGCCGTCCACTTCCAGCTTCAGCCACGTCAACAGCCCGTTCGCACCCCGCTTCTGGGCTTCCGCTTGCAGATCCAGCGTTTTGACTTTCCCACTTTTGCGCGCGGGAACCGGCACCGACATGGAATCGTGGCTCAAGGTTTTGCCGGCCAGGTCCGTCACGTTCCAGCTCAGTTTTCCGCGATGCGATTCCAGTTCGTCGCTGGTGACAAAAAGGTCAATCGTTCCGTCTTTGATGTTTTCCAACCCCGAAACGAGCAGCGGCGAGTAGAATTTTCGCGCCAGGTAATGCAGCGCCTTCCAGCGGCCAAAGTAATCCACCGACGACCAGCTCATGCCCGGCCAGATGTCATTGTATTGCCAGTAAACGCAGCCCATGGATTTGGGCATGGTCTGGCGCCAGTATTCCGCGCCGATCTTGATGCCGTAGCCCTGCGAAATCTGGCTCAGCCAGAGCGTCGTTTCAAAATCTTTTGGCGGATTAAAATAATGATGAATCATGTCCACCATCTTCTGATTGCCATTGCTCCCGCCCGAACGCTGGTGCCAGTTCATGACCGGCGAAACCACCGAGGCGCGATCCTCTTCATTGGTGAAGGCACGAACGGTTTTGGGTTCGGGAAAAGATTGATATCCGAACTCGCTCATAAATCCGCTCTGAGTCCGATACGCATCAAAGGTCTTGGGCCCATGCCAGATCTCCCAATAGTGCGTGTCGCCGCAGTCCGGGCTGCCGGAAACATAGTTGGCCTGCGGCGCATAGCGTCGGACTTCCTCCGCCAGCAAGTTCCTGAACAATTCATCATAGTCCGCCGTGCTCATCCGGTTCGGCGCCCAGGTCGGTCCTTTCCACCACGACAAACTGATTTCGTTGTTTCCGCACCAGACGGCGATGCAGGGATGATGCCGCAGCCGCCGCAAATTATCGCGCGCTTCATGACGCACATTTTCCATGAACTCCGGCTCAAAGGCTGGATATGCCGCGCAGGCAAATTTGAAATCCATCCAGACACAGATGCCCATCTCATCGCAGGCGTCAAACAGCGCGTCGTCTTCGTAATAACCACCGCCCCAGAAACGCAGGGTGTTGATGTTGACCGCCGCCGCGTCGGCAACATAGCGCCGCAAAATTTCCGGCGTGATCCGGCTGGTGAACGAATCGCAGGGGATCCAGTTGGCGCCCTTGGCGAAAAACGGAATGCCGTTGACCTCGAAATGCAGCGGACGATCGCCTTGCGGGAGCACGGCTTTTAGTTCACGCAGGCCAATGCGCCGGCTTTTGGCATCCACCGTCTTGCCATCGGCATTCAGCAATTCCAGATTCACTTCATACAATGGCTGTTCGCCCATGCCCGCCGGCCACCAAAGCCTGGGATTTTTAACCTCCACCTGACCCCGGCCAAAACCCTCGGCGACGGTAAAAGTTTTCTTCGCGACGGTTTTGCCCTGGTCCACAACCGTGATCACGGCCTGAAACAGCTTGGTGGATTCACCCACCAACTCCACCGTCACTTCCACATCCAAAGTCGCTTTTTTGCCGTCAATGTTTTGCCGCACCAACAGGTCGGCGATGCGTCCGTCGTTGAAGGTTTCCAGCGTTATATTTTTCCAGATGCCGCAACTGGGCAAACAGGGACCCCAATCCCAGTCGAAGCTGCAAGGTTCCTTGCGCACCCAGGCGCGGCCCTTGATCCATTTTGCGGGTTCGAGATCACTTTCCTTCTGTTTGAAACGGGTATAGGGCGATTCGAAAGTGACTTCGATCGAGTTATCCCCGGCCCGCAGAAACGGCTTCACATCAAATTCCCAAAATCGGAACATGTTGCCGGCCTGACCGGCTTTCCGGCCATTGATTTGAATCGTGGCGAGCGTGTCCAAGCCTTCGCAGCGGAGCAGCACGCGATCGTTCTTTAGCACGTCTTCCGGCACGCTGAAAGTGCGCTGGTAAATCCAGTCGCTCTCGCCCACCCACTGCACCGCTTTTTCGTTGTCGCGATAAAACGGATCGGGGATTTTTTTGGACGCCAGCAGATCCGTATGCACACAACCAGGCACGGTGGCGGGAATCCAGTCATCCTTTCCGGCTGGCGACACCTTCCATTCACCGCCCAGGTTCAAACGCCGGGGCGTCAAAACCGTGGCGGCGCGGCAAAGAGAAACCAACGGCTCCCAAGTCAGCACGGCTGCGGTGGCTGTCAGTGTCGCCGTCACAAATTTTCTTCTGCTGATCATGTGGTTCATGAAATTAACCGCCAGCCACGCAGCGAGGCATCGGCGATCATCGAGCCATGTAATTTGTATTTCATGGATAAACGGACGGACCGTGTTTTGCTGGCTGTGTCAATCATGAGCCGAGATCAATGACCGAAGCTTCAAGTTGTTTGGAGGACGACGGCATGATGCCGTCGCGCATCAATTCCTCGCCGGTGAAGGTTTTGCCTTCCTGCGGCATGGCGGCACGGCCGGGCGCAGGATTCAGTTCGTGAATTGTGTAACGCCTGGCCGGGTCAAGTCCCTGCGGATGCACCGCCGCGTTTTCGCCGTCTTTCAGTTGAAACACGAACAATGCCGCCCGCGCCCGGTCCGTTGAAACAAAATTGATCGCACCGCGAAATCCCTGATGCGGATCTTCAAGGCGATACAGATCACCAAACGCGGTGACCTCGCGGATTTTTTTGTAGGCCGCGATCGCGCCCGCGCAGACGGACTTGTCCTGCGCCGGCAACTTGGTCAGGTCGAGATCCATCCCAAAGCGCGCGCTCATCGCCACGCTGCACGCGAAGTGCATCGGACGGTTCCCCCAATGCGTGACGTGACTGGCGATGGCCATCATCGGAAAGAAATAGGAATAGTCCCACTGCATCGCCACGCGGGAGACCGGGTCGGTGTTGTCGCTCGGCCAGAATTCATTGAAGTATTTCAACGCGCCGTAATCCACCCGTCCACCGCCGCCGGAACACAGCATCAATTCCGTGTCCGGAAAAGTTCTGGCCGTCTGGTCCATGAGGGCGTAGAGGGCGTTCACGTAATCCATCCAGAGATGCGACTGCCGGCCGGGTGCCAGATACGAGGAACCCGGCTGGGTGAGGTAACGGTTGCAATCCCATTTCGCGTAGGTGATGCCCGGCACGCTCAAGATGTCCTTGATGGTGTTCCATTCAAACTTCTGCACGGCGGGCCGCGTGAGGTCGAGCACGAGCTGGTTGCGCTGCAATTCCAGTTCGCGTTTCGGCTGGCGGATCACCCAGTCGGGATGTTGCTCGAACAATTCGCTTTTTGGATTCACCATCTCCGGCTCGATCCAGATGCCGAAACGCAGGCCGCGTTTCACGGCTTCGGCGGCCAGCGGCGCGAGCCCATTGGGCAGGCGCGAACGGTTCGGCTGCCAGTCGCCCAGCCCGGCATGGTCGTTCACACGCGGATATTTGTTCCCGAACCAGCCGTCGTCCAGCAGGAACAATTCCGTGCCGATTTCCTTCGCGGGATCGTAGAGGCTGACGATGCGGTTGAAATCGAAATCAAAGCCCGTCGCCTCCCAGTTGTTCAACAGCACGGCGCGGGTTTCGTGGCCGTCCCGCATTCCGAAATCGCGCGCCCAGCTGTGCAATTTCCGGCTCATCTCGCCGAGGCCGTTCGCGCTCCAGACCCAGATCATTTTGGGCGTGGTAAAAGTTTCGTCCGGCTTCAAATGATATGCCGAGGCAAAGGGATTCACGCCGCACAACGCCCGGACACCCTGGCCGTCGTCGTCAAACGCGCATTGAAAACTGCCGGACCATTCCAGCGAACCGGCCAGCACGCGCCCATGATTCTCCACCGGCAGCCCGTCCAGGGACAACACAAAGGAAGGATTGCGAAATTGATCCGCCCGCACGCCGATCTTGGAATCCAGAACCTTGGTGCCGGGTGTGATCTGCTCCGTGATTGGCGCCAACATCTCCTTCGCCCAATCGCCAAAGAAATGCGTCAGATAAACATTCGTTGCCGGGAGCAACAACGCCGTCGAAGCCATCCGCTCCAAAGTGATCGGGCCAGATTCGTGATGGACAAGCTCCACCCACTGTTCGACCACGTCCCGCTCCTGGTCGGCACGAAAATTCAACGTGACCGAAAGCGGATAAGCCGGATCATGCAATTTGATTTGTGTCAGCTCGCGACCGGCATGGTCGTTGGTCCGCGCAATGCCATCAAAGATCAGAACCGTCGAAGTGTTTCCATCAGCGTGGACAATTTGAAGTGCCGGCTCCCAGATGTAACCGTCGCCCGCCTGCGGATACGCTTCATCGGTCCGCAGTAACTTGCCGGTTGCGGCCACCACGCCGGCCGCGCGTTGATAGAGCCGGCCATCATTGCCCACCTCAAAATTCAGGGCGAAATTTTTTGTGTTCACGCTGAAGTGTTCCTGCAGCGGAAGTGCCAGCGGTTTGGCCGCGCCATCGATCATGGTGAGGCTGGCATCCGCCCAATCCGCGTGATCATTGCTTTCGCCATCGCCGCCGTCCGTCACGCGCAAACTGAGAACCTTAACCCCGGTTAGATCCACAGCCACCGGAACCGCCGGTTGTCCGCCCACCATCATCCCGCTCCGCCACAAAATTTTTCCGTCACCCAGGACAATCAATTCCACGCTGCCTTGCTTCCCGGCGCTGTCATCCACCCCGACCTTGGCCGTGAAGCGAGTCGCCTTGCCGTCCAGCTCCACGCGAAAATTACTGGCGGCGTGCGTGCCCACACCGTGCGCGAATCGCTTTCCACCGATGCTGATTGGTTTTCCGGCAACGCCCAGGTTCGCCTTGGCGTTGCTCCAGCCGGCCGTCATCTGGCTGAGATCCAGCGACGACAGCGGAACGGTATCGGCCATTAATTGAGCCGTGACAAACAACAGGCCGGACAGCGCCAGCCGGCGGACAAACGTGAATTTCATATTGATAATATCTGCCAAACCACAAACAAAACCGTCTCGTAACATCGTTGGATGAATAAACCGCCGCACCTGTTCACCGCTGAAGCGCAGAACCATCACAAACCGACACGCATACCAAGCTGCCAAGTGACGGAACTTTTACCGGCAACCGTGCCGCAACGTTTACGCGCGGCCGTGACCGCCAGGGAATCGTCATCCGCGTTCGTCGGCTCGATGGCCAGGTGGTGGTGTCCATGCCAGCCACCCCGCGTCAACCACAGACCCAGCGTATCGTTCTCGGTCGAGTCCCAATTGAATTCCAGCCGGTCGCCCCTGGCCTGGTTACGGATCGCGGCCCAGCCCTCGCTGACCGGGCGCGCAAAAATTTTCGCGCAGTTCCGGTCCGGAATCGTTGAAGAGACCGCGTCAACCCAGGTTTCACCGTTGAACAATTTGCGCGTTGAATCCGGCAATTCCAGTTCATCGCCGCCCTCCATCTGCAGCAGCGGATGGATCGCCCAGAGAAAGCTTTCCCGGATTGCGCTGAGGTTGCGTAACTGGTAGCCGAGGCGGACCTCGTTTCCCTGCAGTTCGACGGTGCGCTCGAATTCAAACGGCGAAATGCCCAGCCGGGCCCTGGTTTTCAGGATGCCATTCTCCCAGGCTTCGCCATCCACCTGCCACGGCACGCTCCAGACTTCGCCGTGATCGGGCAATTCCCGCCCCTGCCAGGAACAGGGCTCAATCGTCGGGAAACATTCATCGATGCCGACGAGCGGACTGGTCGAAAAATCATCGCGCATCTGATTTTTGAAGAGCCGCAGGCCTGCCGGCGGATGCCACAGCCACTCGCGTCCGGTCCGCAGATTCTTCAGCGAAATGATTTTTGCGCCCAATTCCGGCACGACCGCCAGCTCGATCTCGTCGTTGCGCAACACATGCACCGCAAAGCCCTGAAGCTGGCGGATGGCACATTGGTTGGAAAGCGCTTTCATGACAAACAGCCTCGCAATTCACCGCGGAAGCGTCTTGCAAAATTGTTCGGCGAAGAACATTGAACACACTCTGGCAGCGCCCCGAAAAAAATCCCCGGACTGTTCTCGATCTCGATCATGGCTTCACCTCGCTCAAAAGGTCGGCCGCCAGCGCATGATTCGGATCACGCCGCAGCACGGTTTGCAGCAGGACTTTCGCCCGGGTCGGTTGCCCCAATCCCAGCCGCGCCTGCGCCTGTAAAAACAGCGCGGTCGTCTCCTGCCGGAATTGAAGATCGTCGTCAAAAATCAACATCGTTGGCAGTGACGTCGCAAAATAATCAATCTTCGCCTGCGCCCGGTGCAGTTCCTGCGCGTAGGCAAGCAGATCGCGGAACAGCCTTTTGGCCCGGTCGCGTTGACCCAGTTTCATCCATGACAGGGCCGAGTAATACGTCATCTCGCTGAATGCACGGACGCTCATTTCTTGAAAGTCACCCTTGAACGTGGCCGCACTGAGCCAATGTCCCCGCGCAGCTTTCGTTTCGCCCGATTTCTCCAGGGCGCAACCCATCCAGAAATGAATGTCGCTTTGATTCGCGAGAAGGTGTTTCGCTTCGCACAAATTGCCCGGGGAAGTCAGGGCGGATGCAAAATGCCGTTGCGCCCCGGCAAAGTCATTTTTGGCCAGCCGCGCGCGGCCCAGCGCCAGTTGCGCCCGAACATGCTGGCCGAGCGGCCCGCCCTCGCCGCCTTCCCACGGCTGAAACCCGCGGCTGGCGACCAGTTGAGCCGCCCTTTCGTGCTGGCCGGTTTGATTGTAAAGTGCGCACAGCTCGATGCTCAAATCATCCCGCTGTTGCACCAGACCGGGATGCCGGGACAATGCCCGCAGACGTTTGGCCGGTTTCTCGCCGAGCCGTTTCCAGAGCTGGTCGCGCTCGTAGAGCAAACGCGCGTCCGCCGGATTGGTTTTAAAAGCCCGGTCGTAAGCGGCACGCGCCTTGACCGGCTGCCGGCGGATGTTGAAATAGCCGATGCCCAGGTTGCGCCAGACGATGGAGAAATCCGGATCAAGCCGGGCGGACTTCTCCCAAAGCGCGATGGCCTCGTGGTGGCGGCGGCGATCGTAAAACAGATTGCCGAGATAATACGGCGCTTTGGCGTCGCGTGGATTCGCGCGCATCGCCACCTCGAAGATTTCAATCTCCTCCAGACGTGACGGGAAGCAATAATCCGGCGGCAGCGCGGCGGCTTGCTTGAAATATTTCAACGCGGCTTTCTTGTCGCCGCGCCTTTCATTCAGCCAGCCGAGCGTATAATGAACGAGCGGCAGCGCGCCCAGACTTTGGTCCGGCAAATCCTTTGGCGTCGTGGTCGGGCGATGCAACAATCGAACCGCTTCAGTCGTAAAGCCTGAACGCGTCAAATCGTGAGCCAGATCGAGGAGCGCCTGCAAATCGTGATGGTGGCCGTCCGCAAGGGCTTCGCCGTTGAGATGCCGCGCCCACCCGTCGAGCGGGTCGAGTTGCAAGGTGGATTGAAGCAGCGAATCCGCCTCGTGGCTTTCTCCCAGTTCGCGCAAAGCCATCACTTTCAAATTTCGCGCCCGCAAATTGTCCGTGTCGAAACGCAGCGAACGAACCAGATGCTCCACGGCGGCGGCCCAATTTTTCCGCGCGCAGTCAATTTCCGCCAGCGCATGGTAACTGGCGGCAGCCCAGGCCTGATTCCACGTCGCCTTGTAAAAGGAATCGTAAGCCTCGTCATCGCGATCCAGGCAATGCAAACACAGGCCCAGATTGTAACCGGCTTCGCCGTCGTAAGGATTTGAGTTGCGACGCGTCAGACGTTCGATGGCTTTACGGAAACATTTTTCAGCTTCGGGAAATTCGCCGCGTTTCAGATGCCAGAGACCGAGCGCATTGTTGCAGCGCGCATCCAGCGGATCACGACGCAGGGCTTCCGCCCAATACAAAACCGGTGACCGCGTGGCGTGACGGTATTGGTCCAGATGCAAGCCCGTGATGAAGAGTTCTTCGGCGCTGGCGATCTTCTCCGGCGCGGGTGGTTCGGTGGCGGGTGGCGGAACTTTGGCTTTCGTGCGCGGTTTGGGCTGATAAGCAATCAATTCCCGTCCGGCATTATCCGAGACTCGAATGGACAAATCTGTTTCGACAACACCACGCGGCAATTCGGTTTTCTCCAGCAGCGGCGACGCCGGTGAGAGATCACGCGTGAGCAAGAGAAGATTTTTTCCTTTTGCGGCGAGAACAATTTTTGCGGCGGGAAAATTTCGCGTGACGGAAATGCCGAGGCGCACGCTTGGGAGCGCCGGCGTCCCGCCGGCGAGTTTCGCGTCCGATGCAACACGCCGGCGGGACGCCGGCGCTCCCAGGGTCAGCGAAATTGCCGCGTTGAGATTCGCGTGTTGGGCCGGGCCGATTTTTTGAATCGGATACCAATACTGGCTCCACGATTTGGTTTCACCGGGTTGCAGAAAACTGAAATCCGGCTGGTTGTCGGTGTAAACACCCGCCATGATTTCGATGTAGGGCGCAAATTCGCCCTTCGCATCCGCGTCCGTCAGATTGCGATCCCAGGCATAACCGAACTCGTGATTGCCCCACGTCCATTGTTTCTTGCCGGGTGAAATGTGATGGTTGGCATAGTGCACGATGCCCGCCTGCGCCGCGTGATCGTAGCCGCCAAAAAAATCCTCCTGGCTGCCCATGCACATGTAGGAGGTCGGCACGGGAATATTCGCGTAGAACGACAGATCATTGGGCGCATAGTTGCACAGTTTTGAATTTTGAATTTTGAATTTTGAATTGGCGGCGTGCGGCGAAACAAAATTTGCCGGACGCTCGGAAGCGGGAACGCCGTTGCGTCCGCGGGCGCCGTAATCCACCCCGTAATAGTGGCCCTGACACAGTGGATATTCACTCATCGAACGGCGCGCATGGTCGGCGACATACCCGACGTCCGGCGGAAAGAAACTTTGATAGGTTTCATGGACGCGCGTGGCAACATTGGCCCACCACAGAAACGTCTGCACAAACGGCGTGCGATTGTAGGCGCGGACTTTGAGTTCGAGAAAACTTTTGCCGGGATGCAGGCAAACGCCGTGCATGCCCTTCATGCGGCTCATCGGATCGTGATCGCTGCACCAGAGGGTTTTTGAACCGTCGGCGTGCTCCTCGAGTTCAAAGTCCACCGGCAGGAACGTCGCCGGCCGATGATGTTGCGGCCAGTTGAATTCGATGCCGCCCGAAATCCACGGACCCGCCAACCCGACGAGCGCGGGCTTGATCACGGCCTGATGGTAGATCACATCGTAGCCGTTGGTCTTGTCCTGCAAAACGTGGATGCGCCCGCCAATCTCCGGCAGAATCATCGCGCGGATGAATTCATTCTCGATCCAGATCGCCTTCCATTTGCGGTCCACGGGCTTTTCCGCGATGCGATCCGTGAACGGCAGCGGATACACCTTGCCGCTGCTGCCTTGATAGACCCGCTTTTCCAAAAACATCGGGTTTTTATCCGGCGGCGCCGGCAGGTATGTCGGAATCACCACGTCTTCGACGCGCACCGACACGGCGGCCGCATTCGAACCACCGTTGCGCGAAGGCAAAATAGCCGGGCCGCGTTTCAATTCCAATGTGTCCATTCGATTCATCAGGTAAAAAATTAATCCACCAAGTCCTTTTCAATTTGTTCCAGCGTTTTGCCCTTGGTTTCAGGCAGCTTGAATTTGATGAAAATGAAACCGGCGACGCAGATTGCTCCGTAGAGCCAGAACGTTCCCGCTGAACCAAGCGTCGCGTTCAAAATCGGAAACGTGTAGGTCAGCAGGAAACAGGCGATCCACAAGGACGAGACCGCCACGGCCATCGCCGCGCCACGGATGCGATTCGGAAAAATTTCCGAGATCACCACCCAGGTCACCGGCGCGAGCGACATCGCATAGCAGCCGATCGCCGCCAGCACGAGCAGCAGCATCGGCCATCCCTGGACGCCACCTCGATAGCAAAAGCCCATCACGATGTAGATGACCGCCAGCGCCGCCGAACCGAACAGCATGAGCGGACGGCGTCCGCCGCGATCCACCACGCCCAGCGCCACCAGCGTGAAGGCCAGATTCACCGAGCCGGTCCAGGCGATGTTTTTGAGCACGCTGGAAATGTCGTAGCCCGCCGCCCGGAAAATTTCCTCGGCGTAATTGAAAATGACATTGATGCCGCACCATTGCTGGAAGACGGCCAGCACCACACCCAGGACGATCACCTTGCGCATCTTCGGTTCAAGCAGGTCGGCGAACCGCACGCACTGGATTTCCTCGCTGGCCAGCGTGGATTGAATCTCCGCCGTGGCGGCCCGGGCGTAATCTTTGCCGCCAATCTTTTCCAGAATGCCGCGGGCTTGATCCGTCTTTCCATTTTTCGCCAGCCAGCGCGGGCTTTCCGGCACCAGCAACATGCCGATGAAAAACAACAATGACGGCGCGGCCGTCAGCCCGAACATCCAGCGCCAGCCTTGCTGACCGAACCAGGAGTTGCGGATGAACTCATCGGTCGCGCCCTGCGGCAGATTGCGCACCAGATACCAGTTGATGACCTGGGCGAGCAGAATGCCGATGACGATGGTGAGCTGATTGATCGCAACCAGCTTGCCCCGGATCTGCGCAGGCGCGATTTCGGCGATATACATCGGCGAAAGGCTGGAGGCCAGGCCGATGGCCACGCCGCCAAAGATGCGCCAGGCAATGAACACGGTGAAGTTCCCGGCGAGCGCGTTGCCCAGCGACGTCACGGCGAAAATCATCGCCGCGATGATCAGTAGGCGTTTCCGGCCAAATTTGTCGCTCAACGCACCGGCGACCAATGCACCCACCAGACATCCAATGAGCGCGCAGCTATTGGCCCAGCCGATCTGGGCTTCACTGGTGAGTTGAAAATATCTTTGAAAAAAAGGCTTGGCCCCGCCGACAACCACCCAATCCCAGCCGAACAGCAGACCGCCCATCGCGGCGACCACCGAGATGAGCCACACGTAACCGAGGTTGTAGTCGGCTTTGAGATTTGTCGCGCCAATGTTTGCAGTGGTAATCATGATTCTTTTATTGGTGATCGTGGAAGCCCGGCACCATCCCGAGTCTCACATCGCTTTCCTCCTTCAGCAACACCTTGATCTCCGCCGCGCCGGCGTAGCCTTTACCCCGGTGATCGCTCAACGCGGTGAGCCGGAGGTAGCGCGCCTTGATCGGCGGATCGAACTTGACCGTCTGAAGTTCCTGGTTGTTCGCGAACTCGCCAGGCTGGCCGCCGGCGGCCCACGTCGCGCCATCGAGCGACACCTGCGCAGCGTAGCGGGCGATGCGGCCATTCGCCATGTCCTGGCGGGGCAAATAGGTGAAGCCTTCAATGACCTTGGCCGACTTCAGATCGAGCGTGATGGAGATCGGCAGCTTCACGGCCGATTCCCAATCGCTGTGCCAGAACGTGTCCGGCTTGCCGTCCACTGCGAGTTCAGCCGGGTGCGTCGGATATTCACTGTCCGCCTTCACGAGCACATCCGCTTCGCCGATGAGCGCGGACAATTGCGCCGGCGTCAGCCGGCCCCTGGGTTGGAACTCCGGCGAGGCCGCATATTCCAGCAACGCCCGGTGTAATTGCCGCGCGACGATGCGTCCGCCCGGATCGGACTCAACGTCGAGCGTGCAGACGAGCAACCGCCCCGCGCCCACGTTCGCTTCGAAGATCGCGGCGGGCAGTTCGTTGCGATTGTATTTGTCCACGAAACAAAACGGTTTGCCGATGCCGGGATCCAAGCCGTCGAGATTGAGCGCCACGGATTTTGCGGTCAGTTCCCACCATTGCCAGTCGGTGTGCGTGCCAGTGGGAAAATTTCTCCAGAGTGGATGCTCCGCGTCAATCGTCGCGCCGAGCGTGCCGGGCTGGTCCGGGAAATGCAGCGGGCTCCAGAACACGGGAATGAACCGCGCGGGCAGCGGATCTTTCAATGCCCCGCGCGGCGGCAGGAGCAACACGCGCTTCCCGGCGGCGAGCGCGGCGAGGGTTTCCGGATTCACGCCGTGCATGACGAGCAGTTCCGGAGTGGTTTGGGGCGTCGCGCTCTGCGTCGGGTAAACCCAGACCGACCAGTCGTTGCCGATGGCCGTGCCGGGAATTTCCACGGTCACTTTCAGTTTCGCCGCGTGGGTCACGCCCGAAAGCGGCTGCCGGATGCGGCCCAACTGGATTCCGTTGCCCAGCGGAATGGCCGGCACCTTGAACTCGCCCCGGCCCACCTCCTGGCGGCCATCGCCCAGCGTCCAGAGCACCGTCGCATTCGTGATGGGCGCGGCGCCGAAGTGCGCGATCTCCACGGCGGCTTCAAACGTTTCGTCGTTTTGGAAAATCATCTTCGCCATGCGGATCAGCGGCACGGTTGGATTGCAGAAGCGGCGGAACTGCTCCGGTGTGATGAGCCCTTTGCTGTCCCAGAATGAATCCAGCAAGCCGACCGTCGCCGTGCCCTGCCCGGGAAAATCGTGCAGGTCGAGCAAGGCAATGCCCGCCTGATCTTGGGTGCGAAGCGCGCGTTCGATGTCCTCCTTGTAAAGCACCGCCGCGAGTTTGCCGGAGTCGCGCGTATAGCGCGGCGCGTCGGCGAGGCGTCCCTTCTTTTCGAGGTCGGCCTGGATCGCCTCGTAACCGAGCGGGCGCAGGGGGCCGGCGGCATACTTCGGCATCTCGGCGAGATCCGGATACACGTTGTATTGCCCGACCTCGTGGCTCACCAGGGGGATTTTCAGACAGGCGAGACCTTCAGAGTAATCGCTCACCGTGTTCGGCGGGGTCTTGTTGAGGAAGCCCTGTCCGCGCACCCAGCCGCTGCGGGTCTTTTGCGAAATAAAATAATCATCCTGCGGCCCGGGTAATTCCCCGCGCGGCAAGGCCCCCTTCGCAAACGAATAGGACGTGCTGGTGTAAAGCAACTGCGGATCCAGCTGCTTGAAATGCGCGACCAGTTCGTCGACTTTGGCGAAATCGCCCAGCAGTTCGTTGCCCATGCTGAACATCACCCAGGAGGGATGGTTGCCGTATTCGCGGATCATCCGCTCGCCTTCGCGGCGGAAGAATTCATCCACCGCCGGCACCTGGCCCATCTTGGAACTCCAGTTCGGCAGCTCGACCTGCAGATAAAACCCGTGCCGGTCCGCCACGCGAAACGCCGCCTCGGGCGGACACCACGAGTGAAAGCGGAGGTGATTCAATCCGTAGCTGCGCGCCGTGGAAAAGATCTTCTCCCACTTCGCGTCCTCCATCGCCGGGTGCGCCGTCTCCGGAAAAATGCAGCACTCCAGCGTGCCGCGCAGAAACGTTTGCCGGC
This sequence comes from Verrucomicrobiia bacterium, assembly GCA_035577265.1. Lineage (GTDB taxonomy): Bacteria > Verrucomicrobiota > Verrucomicrobiia > Limisphaerales > UBA11358 > UBA11358. The sequence continues at coordinate 28,505 of DATLVR010000092.1, forward strand.
CGTTGATTGTGAATTGCCGGCCCTCCGCCTTGAACTCCCGCATGCCGAACGTGTCCGTGATTTCGGAGCGCCCGTTGGCGCCGGCCAGGGTTGCGCGCATCCGGTAGAGCTTCGGATTGAACTCGGACCAGCGCTCAAACTTCCGGCCCATCGGATAAAATATCGTCTGGCTCGTGTCGCCGGGTTTGAGCGTGATGGTTTGCTGGATCGCGCCGGGAGGATCGTCCCGGAAGTTCTGCGCTTCGGCGCGCAGCGATAGTTCCGTTGTCACTTCCAGCCCGCTGCCATTGTGCATGGCGAGGGTGACCTCAACCCCGTCGCGCGCGAGCGAAGGGCGTAATTGCAGATGCTCGATGCGCACCGGGTCGCGCGCCACCAGTGCGATGCGGCCAATGACGCCATTCCAGATCGTCTGCGTTTCGTCCGTGTAAGCGTGGCCGATGCCGATCTCCAGCTTCTGGCGATTGTCCACGCGGATGACGATTTCGTTTTTGCCCGGCTTGAGCATCGCGCCGAGTTCGTGGCGATGCGGCGTGCTCAAGCTGTCCTGCATCCCGACGGGCTGGCCGTTGATCCACACCTGCGTTTCCCAAATGACGCGCTCCAGGATGAGTGCCACATCCTGGTCCCGCCAATCCGCCGGAATCTCGACGCTGCGCCGATACCACGCCGGGCCGACGTAGGAAAATTTCTGGTGCAGATGTTGCAGCGACGTCTTGTCGAGCGCCGGCTCGAGCGTGAGCGGATTGCCTTTGCCCGCGCCGGACGTGGTGTTTGGCAGCGCGATGGAATCGTCGAGCGGCCGGTTCCACCACTGCGCCGCGACGCCTTCGTCCTGGGGATCGAGTTGAAAACGCCATTCGCCGGCGAGATTGAGCGTGCCCGCCGCGAGCGTCGTGCAGAGTGAAAGCATCAGCGATGAAAGAATTTTTTTGATCATCGTCGCGAAGCTTGGCTGGATGTCAAGTTGGCCACTGTTCCGCTGGCGCCGGTGACCACCACCGAATCAACACCCGCGTCAAATGGTTTTGCCCCGCCGACAACCAACCGATCCCAGCCGAACCGCAGGCCACCCATCGCCGTCGCCACCGAAATGAGCCAGACATAGCCGAGGTTGTAATCGGCCTGGAAATTGGAAGGTTCAACTTGTGTGTCGGTGCTCAAGAAGTTTCAACTTGTTTCAATCCTTGCAAGGATCATTTGGTATTGCGCTGCATGGCCAGCATAAGGCAACGGTTCTTTTTCCTGCCAGTTGTAGGCAACATGGGTTCAAGCTCTCAATGCCGATTTTCTTCAAGGCGTCGGCGCATCCTGGGGAATCCAGCCACGATGCCAATATAAGGTCCACAGTTTTTGCAGCTTGATGTTTTCTGCGTGTCCATCCGTAAAGCCGATATTAACCGCCCCAGGCAAGGCCGAACCCTTGGCCAGGCTCTTGGGGGCACTGGTAACACCATGCCGGGCGACGGTGACACGGTTCATTCCCTCATAGGAAGCGTTTCCACTGTAAAGATTGTAAGATGCCCCACCGCCCGGCCCACCGCCCGCCCCTGAGCCTAGTCCTGAGGCTGGCGATCCAGAGGACGGCGAATCATTTTCCCCCGGACAGCAGTTAATCCAAAAAGCGTCAAAAAACATTGGGGTCAATGTCGGGTTTTGAACGGAAGCGTCGTTTTTATAACCACCACCAGGATAGGTGGTGAGATTGGCTCCAAAGCCACCATTCAGCCATGAATTGTAACCGTAGCTGCTGGAATATGGCGGATTAGAAATGGTCCATAACCACGCAGAGTCAGCGGTTCCTTGCGGGTTGGTCAGACCACTCGGATTGCCTTTGTTCGGGGCGGTGGGACAAAACAGCACGTTGGTGGCGTTGCCATAAAATGCGAGCATGGCACCCATCCAATCACCCTGACTATTGGCGGGATTTGAATCCATCGGACCAACCCAAACCTTGTAGTCACCGACATACATGACATTGGCCAGGGTCAATTGTTTAACATCATTGAGGCAACTGATCTGTTGCGCCCGACGCTTGGCGCTGGACAGGGCGGGCAACAACATCGCCGCGAGAATCGCGATGATGGCAATCACCACCAACAATTCGATCAAAGTAAATCCTGTTTGTTTTCGCATTCGCTTTTCCATACTTAATGTTTCACTGCGGTTTGCTGAATCGCTTTTCAGGCAAGCCGCCGGAGGCTGTTCGCCTCCGGCGACCCTGCATCAACCCCGACTCAAATCCATCACGGTTGTTTAATGATATAGAACTGTTGCTTCGCCGTTCCCAACGCGTTGGTGGATGAAAAATTGCCGCTGGCATCAAACACTCCGTTGGTCAACACGCTCCAGCTCGCCAATGGCATTGCCAGGTTGGTCGTGATCAACACATGATACGGGCCGTTGTTTGTGCCGCCCGAGCCGCTCAGGATCAGGTTGCCGCCGACGATTTTAGGATTGTTTACAACCGGACCGGTGCCGCCCGCTGCGACGACATTCACAAAACCGCTGTTCAACTGTGACAGGTCCCAAGCCAGACCGGCTCCCGGCGTGCCCGGTGTGACGTTGGCGAAGGAACCGCTGTAACTCGACGCATTGAACAGCTTGAAGCTGTTGCCCGCGGTCAGGGTGCCTGCAAGATTGGTCAGGCTTAATGTGCCGCCGTAAGTGATGCTGGCACCGGTGATCTGGTCGCGCGTTCCGGCGGTCTGGTTCAAATCCATGAGGGTTGTGCCAGACAAGACCACGCTGTTGGTTACCGTCAACGTTCCAATGGTTCCGGCGCCACCGGGCACAACGGCCGCGCCGGAGCCAGCCGTCAAGCTGCCGTTGACAACGCCGCTGCCTTGCAAGGTCTGACCGGCTCCCAGCGTCAGCCGCTGATCGGTGCGGCCGCTCACATCCAGGGTCGCGCTGGCCGCCAGGCTGATGTTTGTAGAGCCTGAGATCGAACCGTTGCCGATCAAAGCTAATGTTCGGCTAGAACGGATGTCTGTGATGCCTTGATAAGTGTTAGCCGCAGCAAACGCGACGGTGTTGTTGTAGTTGTCCCAGTAGAAACCGCCGGTGCCACTGATGACGTTGCTGAATGTGACGGTGCTGTCACCAATCTGAAGATGCGCGACGCCATTGAGCACAACCGTCCCGCTGATCACGGTTCCGCTGCCTGTGCCACCACCACCGTTGTAGAAGTCCAGCTCGGCGTTGTCCTCCAACACAAACGAGGTTTTCAGGCGGTAATCGCCTGCGCCGCCGTTCGGCCCGTATTGCCAGACGGCCGTGGGCAGGATATGGACGACTTTCGCGTATCCGTTGTCGCCGGCAGCAGAGTTGCCATGCTGGATGTTGAAAACAACATTGGAGTGCAGAGTGAGAACATTTGTCGGATTGCCCAAACTGACGCCCAAAGCCTGGATGGCCAGTGTTTGCTGGCTGCCAGAGGTTTGGTAAAGGTCAATATTTCCGAGGTTCGTATCAATGCCGATATTTTTCCATTCTGAATAACCCCCGACACTGACGGTCAGGTTGTAATTGCTGCCACCGCTGCTCAACGTGGTACCGGCACCTGGAAAACCCCAATCGAACCGTCCGGCGCCGCTGAACATCGCGTTGCCGGTCAACTTGATGTTTTGGCCGAGACCGAGCGTGGCGCTGTCATCGTAAAGCGGGCCGCCGGTGAATTGGATGGCACCCTGGCCGTTGGCACCGGTGCCGGATACGACAATCGGCTTGTTGCCGAAACCGGCGTCGCCAGCCGGATAATTTCCGGACAAATTCACCGCCAGCGTGGCACCGTTGCTGATGGACAATGTGCCATTGGGGGCTCCCGCCGCGGAGGTGAGGCCATCCAGTTTCACGGTGCCGGCGGCGATGGTGAAGTTGCCGGTGAAATCGTTGACGTTGCTGATGGTCAGCGTGCTGCTGCCAAGTTTGACAATGCTCGCGGCGCCGCTGATTTTGCCCGCGCCGCTGATGGAGTAGTTCGCACTCGAATTGTTCGTCACCACGCCCGGCACAACCACCTGTCCGCTGGGGATCACTAGATTCGCGTTCGGATTTGCCGCGCTGAGAATCCTGTCATCCAGCAGCACGATATCCGCAGTGAAGAACTGGTCTTCGACATGCGTGGTCAGATTGGTCCAATTGAACGAGCCTTGCACATCCCATTGACCGTTGTTGGCCCCGTTGTTCCAAGCGAGCACATTGGCCACACCCGTAACGTTCAGCTTCACTTGGTGAGGCGTGCTCGTGTCAATGGCGAAACCATACCGGGACTGCGATACGGTCGAAGCCGTGCCGAATGAGCCGTTGAGATTGCCGGTATAGGTGAACAATATATAAGTTCCATTTGCCAGTGTCCCGGTGAGCGGGTTGATGGTGATGTTGTTACCATTCACGTTGAGGTCACCGGTAACTGCCACGAGGTCATTGGTTCCGCCGCCAATGGCGAGATTGGGTGCCAAGTCCACAGTCACAGCGGCACTGCCTTCCAACGTCAAACCACCTTGGGCATTGAAAGTTCCCGCCACGCCGGCTGTTCCCGGCAGAAACGCGCCGCTGACATCCACCAAGCCGCTCGCCGAGCCCGAACCGGCGAGGGTGGTGTTGATTTTGCTCGTGACGGTGCCGCCGATGCTGCCGTTCAGCGTGACTGAGCCGCCGTTCACAAACACGTTGCCGGTATATGACGGACTGTTGCCTGCGAGCACCAATGATCCGCTGCCACCGCTCATATACAAGGTGCCAGTGCCAGACAAGATGTTGCTGAGTGTCAAGGAAGTGCCGCCGCCGACCTGGAAGGTATCGAAACCGGATTCCAAGGTCATCGCCCCGTTCATGACGTTATCGCCGCCGGCGGTTTGGATCAGGCCGTTTTGAAAATCCACGCCTTTGTTGACATAGGAAGTGCCGTAATAAAGCAAGGTTGAGTTGACCGATATCGTCAGCGTGCTTGCCGGGTTGCCAAACGAGTTTTGACCGACCAAGCCCCAAGTGCCGCTGGCAAAATTGATGTTGCCCAAGGCCGCATCAACCGTCGTATTTTGCCATTGGAAATAAGTATTGCCGTTCAAGGTCAGGTTGTAGGCATGACCACCCGTGCTCAACGTGGCGTTAATCAAATCAATACGGTTCGCCAGGTTAAATGAGGTGTCGCCGGCCAAAGTGACGGAAGCCAGTGAAGGAAAACCGCCGGAACTATTATAAATCGCGCCATTGCCATCCACGCCCGTGCCGGAAGCGATGATGGTCTTGTTCTGGGAATTATTGTTGATGTCCAAGGCGGATCCATTGGCCACAATGATGCTGCCGCTGCCGCCACCCAACGCGGATGAGCTGCCCACCATTAACGTGCTGCCGTTGGTGACGACCACGTTTCCGGTAAAGGTATTGGCACCGCTGAGGGTAAGCGTGCTGCCACCCTTTTGCATGACCGAGCCGGTTCCTGAAATGGTGTTGTTCACGGTCAAGCTGTCTGAACGGGCGTAAGCCAGATTGGCATTATCGGTGATGGAGCCGGACGGCAAATTGCCGGCAGCATCGTTGTTGCCGACCTGCAGTGTGCCGCCACTGATGGTAACTCCGCCGGAAAACGTATTGTTTCCCGTATTATCCACCACCAACGTGCCAGAGCCTTGTTTCACCAGGCTGACGGAGCCGCCAATGGAACCGCTGCCATTAAACGTGTAGGCGGGCGAGGTGTTGCTGACCGTGAGGCCCGCCGGCATGACAGCGATGGTGATGTTGACAGTGTTATTGTTCGCCCCGTCTAAAAATTTCGTAAAATTACCATCGGAATAAACCGCCGGCCCGCCCGAAGTCCAGTTGGCCGTGCTGGTATCCCAGTTGCCGCTGCTGGATCCGGTCCAAGTCAAGGTGCCGGAGCCGGCGGTCAGCAGCAAATCAACGGTGGAGTTGGCGGAATTATTCACCAGATGGCCGACATACAGAGCCGGCAGTGTGCCGATCCCGAAATTGTAGCCGGCACCGCCAATGCTGCCGGAGTATTTGATCAGCGGAATCTGCACCGGATAACTGGGATAGGCAGGCGCGGAGGTGATGTTGATGATGTTCGTTGTGCCGCCGGTCGTGAGGCTTGTAACCACGATGTTATTGGAGGATGAAGGAGACGCCAACGCGAGGCTAAAAGCCGAATTAGTGGTGGTCAAAGCGCTGATGGGAGCCGCGACCGTTCCGCCGGTGCCTGAAAGCATCAACGCACCGCTTTTCAAGCTAATCGTGCCTGCCCCACCTCCACTGACAATGTTGTTGGCCACCACCGCACCGCCATTGACTATGATGGTGCCCGCTGAACCGGGCGTCAGCGTGCCGGTGACGGCAGCCAAGGTCAGCGTGTTGTTGACCGTCAACGTCGCGTTGGTGCCGATATTGACGACGCCCACGCCCGTGCCGCCGCTGCTGACTTCCTGGTTGCCAATAGTGGCGTTGTTCACATTGACGCTGCCAAGGTTAAAGTTCAAAGTGCCTTGGGAATTGGCTCCGGCGTTGCCACCCTGTCCCAGTTGCATCGTGCCCGCCATCACCGCGACGTTGCCTCCCGTAAAATCGCAAAGGCCGGTGCCGGCAACTTGCGAATTGCCATTGGCGTTGCCGATATAAAAGTTAACGATCCGTCCATCGGCGCCATTGCCGCCCAAATTAGCCACCGGCACATTCGCCCCGCCCACAAAGGCCGGGTTGAAAGCCATCTTGGCCCCGGCCGACCCGGTGCCCGGGCCGCCCACAACCAGATTGCCGGTGCCGGTCAGGATGGAGTTGTTAATCCCCAGATAAACCCCGCACGGCATGGAACTACTACCAGCCGTGTTGCCGATTTGAAAATCAGTTCCCAAGGAGATCACGTTGGTCCTGGCCAAATACAACGTGCCGTTTTCATTGGTGGTGAAGCCGCTCTGGCTTTGGCTTCCGAAGGCCACGTGAATAAAATTGCCGCTGCCCGCACCCCCGCTGGCGTTGAAGGTGTCCAGACCTGAAAGGTCCAGCGTGACATTATGGCTGTCGCCCGGCGTTGGCGATCCCTGGCCCACCCAAAGGTTGGCGCCCGTGCCCGGCATGTTTAGCGTTCCGCCACTGCCGGTGATGGTGATCGTTTCCACCGCGTTGGCCGGAGCGGGGCTGCTTCCATTCAACTGGTCGGCCCCCACGGTCAGGAATCCGTGATTGCCCACCCCAACGGTCAGGGTGACACCCGGGTTAATTAGCGTGGTGTAATTACCGTTGGTGGGGACAAAATCCAGTTCCCAAATCGGCATCTGGGCAACGCCGGTGGTGGCATCCAACACGTTGTTCACCGAGAAATTTGCATTGTTGTTGGCGCCAATTCCCCTGAATTGAACCTGGTTAAAATAGGTTTGCTGCGGAGACGTCCAGTTGGCCGCATCGGTCCAATTAGTGGTTGCGCTCACACCGGGTATGCCTTGCCATTGTTCAGTGTCCGCCAGTGCGGAACAGGCGGCAAAGAGACAAACCGCTTGGATGACGCGCGACGGTAGCTTGCTTGCCAAGACGACAATTGAGGATTCTGTTTTCATTTGGGCAAAATGATTTGTTGATGAGTTGTGTGCTGGAACGTTCTGAATATGCCACATGCCATCCACAACCGGAATGGACGTTTCAGCGGTGTGCATGGACAATTGACTTGTAAATGAATGATGCGAACGCACTGATTCAACAGTTATCCTCGCTCAAAATCTTATGACAGATGGAAAATAACCGTGCATTTTCCATCCTGCGCAAATGGCAAATTTGACTGCAAAAAACGCGCCGGTCAATATACGGAGGATGAAGCAGATCCACAGTCATCACGCGATCTTACACGGATTCCCGGGTCACACCGGTCCCGACCGTCTGCACACGAGTTCCATGGTTGGCTTTTATAACGAATGAAACCCTGGCCGAAACGCGAAAAGGGCTCAATGAGGCCTGCGATTGAATTTGGACTGCCGCGACAGGCTGATGTCGCTTTATTCCTTTTGAGGTGGCCCGTCCTTTCCGACACGGAAGCATCAGTCAGTTGATAACCGTTGCGGCAACTTCCGGTCAAACGAAGAATCGCACGAATCCAACGCGCGCAACTCATAACGGGTAATGGCTTAAAAACGATTTGGCGAATTCGTGTCGAACAAAAAAGCCGCCACTTGTGGTGGCGGCTTGATTTTAACTCGAAAATTTCAACGCCGTTGCTTTCGCATGAAGCCCAAAACCGCAGCCATCCCAATTCCCACAAGGCTCAAGGTGGCCGGCTCGGGAACGGGGATCACATTATAGCCCAAGTTAGCAGCCGGATAGATCGCGTCTGATCCTCCTGCTTGGTTCGATGCAGGGTCAGAACCTCCATATCGGCCTGCCCGGGAAAATTCGTAACCGCCGTCCAAATTTGCATACTGCCCACTAAATGTGACTTGCCCGGCACCAGTAATCAGATCTCCCCACGTATCCACATTGTCCACTTGTGCATCTATGATATAGTAATTGTTATATGTCAGGCCCACTGTCGAAGGCAATTGCACCCACCGGAAGCCATCCACCAAAGGCGCGGACGTTCCTGCCGGCACCGTCACCGTGGCCAGCAGTGTGTTACCGGCAGAAGCATCCCAAAGCGACACCACATGACTGTTCGCCAGACCATTTCCACCGTTGTCATAATAACCCAGATAATTTACCTGCGGGTAGTAATTATAGGAGGTGAGAAAAATACCACCCACATACCCCACGTAGCCGTTTTGAGCTCCTGATGAGAGGTCAATGTTGGGGTTGAACAGCGTGCTGCCGTCAACCGTCTGTGCCAGAGCTTCCCGGTTCACGGCAAGCGATAATGCCGCCGTGGCGATCAGTGGTATAAGTGTTTTTTTCATTTGATGTCTGATTAGGTTGTTTTGGGTTGTCTGCTCCATTGAATGTTGTTGTTCCCCAAGCGTCTACCTCTACAGCCCGTCAAGCTTTGGTGGGATTCAGTGGTTATGGTTGAAAGTAATATCATGGCTTTCACTTCGGAGGAATGGACAGCCCGCCGGATTACATGGACAATTGACCGGTTTAATATCTTGGCGACGGAAACATCCTCCGATGGGGCAAGCGAGATTGAAATAATAGCACTGCTGTCCGGTCATAAAGCAGCTACGGAACACCCTACGGATAAACCAGCCGGAAAAACACACTCTGATTAGTCAAGACAACGGGAACGGCCCAACTGTTTGTTGTCTTTGATCCGATGATGTCGCACCAATTCGTGCCCAAATCGTTCGTTTGCGATTGCAGATGCCAGCCGATGTGGTCTGCCGGCCAGTTCAGCGTCAAATTTCCGTTGTCGAACCACGCAGCAAGGTTGGTTGGATTGGGATTCACAGTCTGAATGACTGCAATGCTGCCGTTCACGGCTAATTGGTTGGTCCAGCCCAAACCGGCGGAAAGCGCGGGCAGAACGAGATTCGCAAACGATCCCGGGCCGGATTTGCTAAACAGGTAGAAGCTGTCACCAGCCACAAGGGTCGGGCCTGGATTGGTGACCGCCAGCGTGCCGCCAAACGTGAGCGTGCCGCTGACGTTCACCAGATCGTTGGAAGGCGCGTATGACTTGTTCAGTTTGATGCGGGTTGTGCCTGCAAGCGTTAGATTGCCGTTGAATGTCAATGTGCCGATGGTTGCGCCATCATTGCCCGGCTCAAGAAAGCCGCCCGCTTGCACGCTCGTATTTCGATTGATGATGCCCGTGCCGCCAAAGTGTCCGCCGGATTGCACCGTCACCGGAAAACCTGAAGCCACAATCGAACCCGGACTGTTAAGCAGCAGCGTCCCGCCACTGATAATGGTCTCGCCTTGAAACAAGTTGGCCGCCGTCAGCACCATTGTGCCGTTTCCAGTTTTTACCAGCGTGCCCCAGTTCCCATACTCCCAATACGAATGGGTTAAAACGGCTGGCACCAGCAAATCAATGCCGTTGGTCGCACCTTGGGCCACGTTGAACACGGTGGAATCCCGCAGTTCGACCTGTGAAAACGGGTTCACCGAGTTGTTATTGGTAATCACCGAAGTTTGGGCATTACTTAATACGGTTGCTCCACCCGACAAAACCCAACTCTGGTAATTCGCGCTGTTGCCACCCGATGACGACAAAGTGCCACCGTCGAGCGTCACTGGCCCCACCGGGTTGTAGGAAGTTGTTTCCGCCACAGCACCCGGCCCGACGTAAAGCCCCTGAATAGGCGTGCTCACCCATTGTCCGAACACATATTGATAGTTGAAAACGAGTTTGCCTGAACCAATTTGCTTGAGGATCCCGGGGCCACCCAGCAGTGCCGGATAATTTCCGGCCAGACTGGGAAAAATACACGTGTCGCTGCGATTAAATGCGACCACTGCATTGTTCGTCAGAAATCCGCCACCCAGAGTGCCACTTGTGCCGCCGTTCCCGATCTGCAAAATCCCGCCGTTAATGGTCGTTGTCCCTGCGTAATTGTTATCCGTTGCGAGCGTCAGTTTGCCCGCACCATTTTTGGTGAGTGTGACTGAAGCCCCCGCGATGCCGCCATTGCCCTGTATCGTATAATCTTTGACAACATTACTTGCTGTCACGCTTGCGGGCGATACTGACTGATTCAGCGCCACCGCAATCGGCGAGGTCCCGCTGGCGGTGTCGTCCAAAACGACCATTGTTCCATCGGAATAAACCGCGTTCGACCCGGAGAAATCCTTCCATGCGCCCGGACTCATCCAATCCGCGCTTCCGACCACCCATCTTATGGGCGACAAGTTAACCGCCAGAATCGCGCTGTTCGTCACGGTGCCACTGCCCCCCGTCACAACCACCGAATAAGTCCCCGCGTCGCCCAGACTTGCGGAATTCAGCGTGATTGTATTCGCGCTTTGGCCAGCGATAGTTGTCCCGTTTTTCTTCCACACATAACTGAAAGGTGGTGTCCCCGCCGCAACCGTGCTGAAAGTTACGGGACTGCCAACTACCAATAATTGATTGGTTGGGCCGGTGGCGCTGGTGCTGCCCGAACCCAATCGGAATAACTTCGCCTGCCTTGCCCCCAGGCTCACACTCCATGTTGCGCCGCTGAGAGTAGAGACTGCGCCGCTCCACAAATCCACGGCGGTGTAAGTTCCCGAAATTCCAAGCCGCGCCAGATTAAGGCTTTTGGTCGCACTGAAAAGTGTGTTGTAGTTAAATACCGCCACATACCAAGTATTGCCGTCTTGTCTCACAAAAGTATCGGCGGCACCGGCCCCAGTATTCCCTTCTGTCGCCCGAAAACTAATCCCAGATCTGGCAATTTCATTGATGGCCGCATTGGTCAGGCACTTTCGTGCCAGGTTTTGGCCGGTGGTCGACACCAAATCATCACTGTTCAAAAAGACCGTTCCCGCCACCACGCAGTTAATCAAACGGCTCTGGTTCTCATTCGCCGTTCCGCCGGAAAATTTCATCACGTCAGGATCGCTGTATTGATAGAGCCGGTTATTGATCCACCAACCGTAGGTCACCGCCTGCATTGTGTTCATGGTATCGTTGATGGTCGTGGAAGCGTCGCAATAAATACGCCGTGAGTGTGCGTATTGATACGGAAAAATTGGTGCGATGGATTCACTCAAAAACATCCGCCCGTTGTTTTGCGTGAGCAGATATTGCATTCCCTGGTTATACGCCTGTATCCCCGTCGTGATGTTCGTATCGTAATGCACGCCCTCCAATGCGCCGTGGCTCAAAAAATCCAGCTTCAAATAATCGAACCCAAAGCCCTTGAAATAGTTGATATAATAAGTCGTCAACTGCCTGAAACCAGGATGCGTCGGGTCAATCGCGATGCCGCCATCAATCGTCTGCACGCTCCCGTTGGTGGTTCGCAGGTAGGCATCGCTCCAGTTGTAAGTGCTGCTGCCACTCATCATCCAATTCGAGCCCTGATCGGCTGTTCCCCAGAACACAAAGGGCGTCCAGTAAATGCCGGCTTTCTGGCCATTGCCGTGGCAGTAGTTCGCAAATTGCTGCAACTGCGTATCGCTCAAGTTGCTCCAATACGAGTCCAAGTTAATGTAGGCCACGCCATTGTCGTTGAAGTTATTCGTTTGCAGGTTGCTTTTTACGAAGCTCGATGCTGCGGTTGCGTTGGAGTAACTGACACTCGTGCCATAAGTATACCAACTGTTCCAGCCAAATGGCACGCCGCCGTTCCACGCCAGTTTCGGAACCATGGCTGCGTTGGCATCGCCATAAGCCTCCATCGTTGTCCGCCAGTCAGTGCCGAAGCCCACGAATACGGTCGGCGAAGAAATGGTGTTCCCTGTCACCAAACCGTGCGGCATCACGTCGCGGGTGTCGCTGGAGGTTGCTCCCCCAAAGACATTCAGGACGTCCAGCTTGTTGTTCGATCCTTGGAAATAGACGCCCGTTTTCCAAGTGTCGTGTGTCACCGAGCCAACCACCAGACCATTTCGAGTGGTGTTGTCATAAAACGCCGACGCTTCATAACTCGTGGCGGTGTTGTTGAGGGGCATGGCATTGTAACTGAAAGTGAATGAATCATTGTCGAACGGAACGATAAGCGCACGATTGTCGCTGTAGCTTCCGACATCCACACCGCCGGTTGTATCCATGACGAGCGGCCCCATCCAGCGCGATTGCAGAGCATTCCCAACCATGTCCACGCGGGTCAGAAAACTGTCATTCTGATCGAAAATGAAAACCTGTTTCATCGTCGGCAATCCGCTGCCCGTTGAAGTAATCACGACTCCATTATTCGTCACCATCCAGGCACGGTTTGCATAGGCCGTGCCTGTGATGTAAGTGTCCAAGCCAACACCGGCGTAAAAACCAGCGATTTTAAGGGAATTTTGCCAGTAAAAATTTGCCCGGCCGGTGCTCAGGTCATACTCCAAACGCACGTTGCCATTGGTCATTTGAAGCAGACTGCCCGTTTGCACGGGCGGCAGAAGTGCTCGAGCGGCTGATGGTAAAAGCAGGAATAAAGCGCAGAACATCCCCCAGCTGATTGTTACCAGATGAATGGAGGTTTGACTGAGCCATGCAATTTTGTCTTGTGTGTGCAACATTGATGAATCCAATAATTTCTCAGTCATTGGCTGGAATGGCAATGGACATTCCAATACTGTGCATGGATAACTGACCGGTAACGTCAGCGCGAGGGCTTCAATGTGACATCTGCTTCCCTGCAAAAATTATTAGGGCGCATAACGCCGCCGGTGTTCGGACGGCGAATGATTGTGCATTTTGCTGAAGGCCCGGGAAAAATAAAACTGGTCCGAGAAGCCAAGTTGATCACTGATTTGTTTGATGGACCAGTCCGTGGTATTGAGCAATTGCACGGCACGTTGCATGCGGATATGGTTCAGATAACTCAACGGCGCATAACCCGTTACTCGACGGAAAAGGGTGGTGTAATGCGACCGCGACAGGTTAACCAAGGCGGCAAGGGTTGCAATATTCAGCGGTTCCCGCATATGCCCTTTCATAAACTCAATGCTCTTGTCCATCCGTTCACGAATGCTGGTCTCACCTTGCCAAAATTCCTCCTTGTGACGCAGAATCAATCCCATCAGATGCGCCAGCGAATGCGCCGCGTAAATCAGGTGGGTCAACGTGAAACCGTGCTGCAAGCCTTCCCGGACATCTTCAAACAGCGAAAACAACTGCACATCACCGCCCAGCGACACCACGGGTTTTTGGTCGGTGACGCCGAGCCGTTCCAGGTAGAACGGCACATTGGAGCCGACGGCGTGGAACCAGTGGATGGTCCAGGGCGCTTTTTTGCTGGCACCATAAACGTGCGGTGTGCTGGCATTGATCACCATCAACTGGTTCTTCGCGATCTCATGCCGGCGTCCGGCAATCTCGCACCAGCCGCTGCCATCGGCGCAGTAAATGAAGATCACTTCCGGGCAGCCGTGTTTCCGCGCACACGTGTGCCCTTTGGCTTTCGGATAATAGCCGGCATCGGTCGGCAATAAATGGCGGAGCAGCGGCTGTTGCAGTGCCGTGACCAGAACCGGACGCGGCACCACGACCAGGCGTTGTCCGGCAAAACCATCTTGTTTTTCGCGCCACTTCATGCGGGGGAATTTTTCGATTCGACTATAATCAGGTTGCCGGCAGACCGCCAGCGTTCTTTGCCGGATCTCTCCGGACCTCGCACGGAAGTCCCAGGCCCGGCCAGGGGAGCTTGCGGCGTCATGTTCAATATTCTTCGCTGAAGAGAATTGGAAGACCAACACGATGCAAGTAACTAAAGTGTCAACATGATCACCGATTCAACCGCCGTGCCGGGCTGCATTCCAAGGTCAAATTGAATTCATCCAACACCCCCCCTTTTCAGTCGAATAACCAACAACACCAACCAGCAACCATGAAAAGACAACTCCAACCAACCATGAAAACAATTATTCTAGGCGCCTCGATTGCCGGCTTGATTACCGCAGCCGCGAATGCTGCCGACGTAACTTGGCAAACTCCCAAGACTATTTCTGACCCTTCCGATGTAAGCACTCTGGGCTCGTATTTCGGTTCATGGGCACCACACGGGTCCGGCAGCTTCACAATTAACACCGTGACTTTTCAAAATTTTAGCGATCTGCCTAGTTTGACCCAAAACTTCCAGAACAACACCGGCAACAACACCTATAATAATCCAGGCACTTCGGATGCCAATTATAACGACTATATGACCTCCGGTGCTTTTCAAAATGACGCCAGCAGTCCCAGTTTCGGTTGGGGCGGCATGACAATTGGGGACACCTATTTGGTTCAATTGTGGGTTAATGACTCGCGTAATTCCACAACCGCGCAACGAACGGAAAGCGTCACCGGTGGTGCCAACACTTCCGCCTTTTTAAGTTACGGACCTGTCGGCGGCGCCGGACAATTCATCATCGGCACTTTTGTGGCAGATGCTACAACGGAGAGCCTTTCATTGAATTCTGGTCCAAACTTTCCATCCGCCCAGTTGAATCTTTTTCAAGTGCGCGACATCACGCCGGTTCCGGAGCCTTCCACGCTGGCCTTTCTCGCGGCGGGTGCCAGTGCGATGTTCTACGGTTTCCGCCGGAAAAACCGCGCGATTTGAAAGTAACGGATTTGGAATCGGGATGGGCGGCGCGGGTTGAAGGCAACCACGCCGCTCATTCATTTTTTGGAGGCGGGTCGGACCGGTTCTGACACGAACCGGCTGGGGGACATCTTGAAATGCCGCCGGAAACGCGTGGCAAAATACTGGCTGGAATTAAAACCGCAACCCAGGGCGATCTCCGTGATGGACAGCCCTTTTTTCTCCCGCAACTGCTGCGCCGCGCGTTCCAGCCGGCAATCGTTGAGGAATTCCATCGGCCCGACATTCACCAGCTCGCGGCAATACTTTGAAAACGCCGTCACTCCCATGCCGCAACGTTCGGCCATGCTGTTGATGGTCCACGGCTCGCTGCTGACGGCCGGATTGGTTTCGACATCATGCAGGAACAATTCCACCGTGCGCTGGCGGGAGGTGGAATGCGGAGTTTCCTGCGTCTGCTGTTCAGACAAAGCGTCAAGGATGTCGATCAGCAGGAGGTTCAAGTGGACGGTCATCCGGGAAACGGCGTGGGGCTGCCCCCAGGCGGTAACGCACTTGGCCAGCTCACGAAACGACTGCGCAATGGACGGAGTGGAGGTGCATACGGGGTTTTTAATCTGCCGCCAGCGCTCGGTGAGTTCGGCAATATCCTCCTTGGTCATCACCAGCCACTTTGGCCAGGTCCAGGTCTGCTGTGGCCGCCGGACCCCGACATCGAGGATCAGCCAGTGCAGTCGCCCGCGTCCGATGTTCGGGTTGCCGAATTTGTGAAGCTGCCAGGGACGGGTCAGCAAAAAATTGCCTGCATGCAAATTATAGGTTCGCTGATCCATGACCAAATCGCAGGTCCCGGTTTCAAAAAAAACGATTTTGATCCCCTCGTTCCGGTGGGGATTCAATCCCCAATCCTGCGACGTGTTCGCATCCCAGAAACCGATGCTGTTCAGCCCGGGCAAGACGTCCTTGGGCATCAGCGTGCCGGGGTAGTGCCCCTTGGTCAGTGCGTGAAATTCGATCTTCCCTTCGCGGACAGCCTCCCGCTGCGGCTCGCAATTATCGATCCCATAACGCTTGTCGCCCATTCGGTAGACCGGCCGTGTGTTCATGCAGTGTTCAATGTTCTTCGGCGAATAATAACGCAAGATTTGCCGCCCCGCAATCTGTCAATCTTCTCCACAGCAGCCAACGACACCAGGGGTCTTTCGGACCGTGTCGGCGCGTTTTGGTGTGACCATGAGAATAACAAACGGATTGAAACATTTAATTTTCATCGCCATTGGTGCGATTGCCGGGGTGATTCATGCTGAACCCCCGTCTCCGCACGATACCCGGTTGGCGTGGTGGCGGGACGCTCGCTTTGGGATGTTCATCCATTGGGGCCCGGTCAGCCTCACCGGCCAGGAAATCAGCTGGTCGCGCGCCAATTCAAACACCAATTCCCCGAACCATGGCGCCACCCCCGCCGAGGTGTATGACAATCTTTACAAAAGATTCAACCCGACCAATTTCAACGCCAACGAATGGGTGGACATCGCGAAATCGTCCGGCATGAAATACATGGTGCTCACCGCCAAGCACGGCGACGGTTTCCTGTTGTGGGATTCAAAAGTGGACGGCTACAACATCGGCGCGACGCCGTTCCATCGCGATGTCTGTGCGGAACTGGCCGAAGCCGCGCACAGGCAAAATGAAAAGCTCGGCTGGTATTTTTCGCCGATGGACTGGCGCGACCCGGATTGCCGCTCGGCCAACAACGATCGCTTTGTAAAAAGAATCCAGGCCGAACTGCGCGAGTTGCTTTCCAACTATGGCCGGATCGACGTGCTTTGGTTCGACACCGATGGTCGCCCGGCCATGTGGGATCCGGCGAACACCCAGGCGCTCGTGCACAAACTGCAGCCGCAGATGCTCGTCAACAATCGCCTCGAAATGAGCACCCATGAACAGTGGGTGCATCAAGGCCGGCTCGCCCCCGGCGAAGATTTTCACACGCCGGAACAAACCATCGGGGCTTACGACGATCAGACGCCGTGGGAAACCTGCATGACGCTCGGCACCCAGTGGTCATGGAAACCGGACGATAAAATCAAAACAGCCGGCGAAGTGATCCGGATCCTTGCGCAATGCGCAGGCGGCGATGGCAATCTCCTGCTGGATGTTGGCCCGATGCCGGATGGCCGCATCGAGCCGCGGCAGGTTGAAGTCTTGAAACAAGCCGGCGCCTGGCTGGATAAGAACGGTGAGAGCATTTACGGCACTCGTGGCGGCCCGTGGAAACCCACCAAAGCCATCGCCAGCACCCGCAGAGGAAACGTCATTTACGTCCATGTTTTGCGCGGCGACACCGGCTCAATTGATTTGCCGGGCATCGCGCGCAAAATCAAATCTGCTTCCATCCTGAACGGGGGCAAACTGAAATTCCGTCAGGACCGGGAAACCTTGACGCTCGAGATTCCCCTCGACCGTCATGATGCCGGCGATACAATCGTCAAGCTGGAATTGGATGGATCCGCCATGGATTTGCCGGCCGTGCCGCTCCCCGAGCCTTTCAAAGCCACAGCTTCGAACGTGTTTCAAAACGACAGCGCCGCGTATGGCCCGCAGTGCGCGTTTGATGATGACGATCAAACGCGCTGGGCAACCGACCCGGATGCCAGACAGTCCTGGCTCGCCGTGGATTTTTTGAAGCCACGCACGGTCGATCATGTCCGCATCATCGAAGCCTATCCAGACCGCGTGCAGCGATTTGAACTTCAGTTTCGGGCGGGAAAAGATTGGAAAACCATTTTGACGGGCACAACATTGGGCGACAATTATCAGAAACCATTCGCGCCGGTGACCGCCCAGGAATTTCGACTCAATATTCTTGACGCGACCAACGGCCCGACGATTACCGGGATCGAACTGCAGTCCAGATAACTTATGAAACCTTGTATGCCAAAATTCTTCCACCTGGCGGGGGCTCTTTCCCCGGCGATTCTCATCGGGCTCACCGTCCTGCTTTTCCCCGGCATGAAGGCGGTGGCCGGCGACGCAGTTCAAACCAACTCGTCCCTTCAAGAAACCGCGGCACAAAAGGAGGCGCGCCTGCAATGGTGGGCTGACGCGCGTTTCGGCATGTTCATCCATTGGGGCGTTTATTCCGTGCCGGCCGGTAAATGGAATGATTACACCAATTTCGCCGAGTGGTTTCTTGAGGAGACGCACATGCCGGTCAGCGAGTATGAAAAATACGCCGACCAGTTCAACCCGGTGAAATTCGATGCCGATGCCTGGGTTCGAGCGGCGAAGAATGCCGGCGTGAAATACATCGTCTTCACCAGCAAACATCACGACGGCTTTGGCATGTTCCCCTCGCAATTGACCGACTGGTGCATCAGCCGCACGCCCTTCAAACGTGATCCGGTGAAAGAACTGGCCGATGCCTGCAAGGCTCAGGGCATCCATTTCTGCCTCTACTACTCGATCATGGACTGGCATCACCCCGACTGGGGCAACCGCCGTGCCTGGAACGACGTCGCCGCCAAAGCGGGTCCGCCGGACATGGACCGCTACGACGCTTACATGAAAGGCCAGTTGAAGGAATTGCTGACCAACTACGGGCCGATCGGGCTCCTGTGGTTTGACGGCCAATGGGAATCGCCCTGGACCAAGGAACGCGGCGATGATCTCTACCGCTACGTGCGCAGCTTGCAGCCCGGCGTCATCGTCAACAACCGCGTCAGCAAACCCGCGAACACCGCCGGCGGCGGCTTTGCCCAGCCGGGGGACATGGGCGATTACGGCACGCCGGAACAGACGATCCCGCCCTCCGGCTTTGGTCCGGGCGCCTATTGGGAATCCTGCATGACGATGAACGATCACTGGGGCTACAACCTAAACGACCATCACTGGAAGTCCGCCCAAACCCTCGTCCGCAACCTGATTGATTGCGCCAGCAAAGGCGGCAATTATCTACTCAACGTCGGACCGACCAGCGCAGGTGTGATTCCCGATGCCAGCCTCGAACGCCTCCAGACCATCGGCGATTGGATGCAGGTCAACAGCGAGGCAATTTATGGAACCTCCGCCAGCCCGTTCGCCCGAAAACTGCCTTGGGGCCGCTGCACAGAGAAGGTTTCCGGCGACGTCACAAAACTTTATCTGCACGTGTTCGACTGGCCCGCCAACGGACAACTGCTCGTCCCCGGCCTCCATAGCAAGGTGCAAAAAGCATATCTGCTGGCAGATCAATCCCGGAAAAACCTCTCGGCTAAAACAGTGAAGGATGGTGTGCTGGTAAAACTTCCGGTGACCGCCACCAACGAGATTTCAACCACGGTGGTTTTGGAAATCAAAGGCGCAGCGTCCGTAGCAACTCCACCAAAGATCGAAGCCTCAGCTTCCAACACCTATCGAAACGAAGCGTCACAATATGGTCCGCAATTCGCCTTTGATGGCAGCCCCGAGACGCGCTGGGCCACCGACGACAGTCTTTCCCAGGCATGGATTGCCGCCGACCTCGGCGGCATTCAGAGCATTCATGGCGTTCGGATCAGTGAAGCTTACGCGGGCCGGGTGCAGAACTACGAACTGCAATACCGTGACGGCACGGAGTGGAAGACTTTTCTGTCCGGCGCAACGTTGAGCGCCGACTTTGAAGTCACCTTCCCCACCGTCAAGGCGCGCGAATTCCGGCTGAACATCCTTTCCGCCAAACAAGGTCCAACCATTCAGGAGATCGAATGGTTCTGAACAAACAGGAACACCCTTGAACCCTTCCGCCATGAACAACCCGATGAGCAGCGTGGACTGGACGCTCATTGCCGTCTATTTGATCGGGGTTGTCGGACTTGGCGTCGTGGCCGGATTCATGCATCGCAAGAACGAGCGCGGCGGCGAGGGCGGACACTATTTTCTCGCCGGCAACACCCTCGCCTGGCCCGTCATCGGTCTGGCGATGTTTGCGGCGAACATTTCCACCGTCCATCTCGTCAGCCTGGCGGAGGCGGCTTATAAATATGGTCTGGTCTTCGGCAACTTCGAGTGGATGGCGGGCTTTACCCTGATCCTGCTGTCGCTGTTCTTCGCGCCGCTGTATCTGCGTTCCCGGGTCGCGACCTTGCCGGACTTTCTGGAGCGCCGTTTCAACCGCGGCTGCCGGGATGTGCTGTCCGTGGTGTCGCTGTTCTCCGCCATCGTCATCCACATGGGCGTGGCGCTCTACACGGCGGCGTGGGTGCTGCGCGGAATTCTTGGACTTGCCCCGGGCGCAACCCTCCTGGGCGTGGATGCGCTGCTGCTGTTCATCGTGGTGCTCGGATTGCTGACCGGCCTTTACACGATGCTCGGCGGATTGCTCGCCGTCGTCTGGACGGAAAGCGTGCAAACCGTTTTGCTCCTCGTCGGCGCGGTGGTCATCACGGTCGTGGGTTATCTCAAAATCGGCGGCTGGACGGAACTCGCCCACACGCTCGCCTCCAACCCGCATCCGCTCGCCAGCGTGGCGGACAGCAAAGTCACCTGGGGCACGGGAAATTTCCTGAACATGGCGCGCGACGCCAGGGATCCCAGCGGGTTGACGTGGTATTCCATCCTGCTCGGCTATCCGGTTTTGGGCATCTGGTATTGGTGCTGCGATCAAACCATTGTCCAGCGTGTGCTCGCGGCGAAGGACGAAAGAAACGCCCGGCTTGGCCCGTTGTTCTGTGCGTTCTTGAAAATCCTGCCGGTGTTCATCTTCGTCCTGCCCGGCGTCATCTGCATTGCGCTGGTGCAGAAGCACGCCTTCGGTGATGCGGCGCCGCAGACCGCCGCCGACACCTA
This sequence comes from Verrucomicrobiia bacterium, assembly GCA_035577265.1. Taxonomy (GTDB): domain Bacteria; phylum Verrucomicrobiota; class Verrucomicrobiia; order Limisphaerales; family UBA11358; genus UBA11358. The sequence continues at coordinate 49,390 of DATLVR010000092.1, forward strand.
CACCTTTCTCATCCTGCACCTGCTGCCGGTCGGATTGAAAGGACTGGTGGCCGCCGCGATGCTGGCCGCCGCCATGCAGACCTGCTCCGCCGCGCTGAACTCCACCGCCACCCTCGTCGCCTACGATCTGTTCAAACGCCACCGGCCGGCCATCAGCGATCACCAGCTTGTTCGCATCGGCAAAATCACCACCGTCGTCGGGACGATTCTGGCCATCGTTTGTTCGCCATTGTTCGGCCATTACACGACCATTTTCGAAGGCATCAACAAGTTGATTTCCTACGTCGCCCCGCCGATCACCGCCGTCTTCCTGCTGGGCGTTTTCTGGAAGCGCGCCTCGGGCAAGTCCGCGTTCATCACCCTCATCACCGGAATGATGCTGGGCTTGGCGACGTTCTATCTCGACTGGAACAACATTTATCGCGGCGATTTCATGCTCATCGCCTTTTTCCTGTTCGTGGCCTGCGTCGTCATCATGATCGTGAGCACGTTCGCTTTGCCGGAGCCGTTCAAGCCCGAAGCCAAAGTGCTGGTCTGGGAGAACTGGCGCGAACCGTTGCGGGGCGAAGCTGGCGGACGCGGCCTTGGCAATTATCGCGTGCTGACGGTTGCGATTCTGGCGGTGTTTGTGGCGCTCTATTTAATTTTTCGCTGACCAATGAATGTGCAAATAATGAAACCGAACGCCGAAGCTGCCGGTGCCCGCGCAGCGGCCATGCCGCCGCCGGAGTGCGCCCGTCCCCGGGCGCTGCAATCTTCGAGCGTTCGTTGGCGGGAAAATGCTCCACGGCCCGGCCAATGCCACGTGGCTGCGTCCGGGACGGGCGCACTCCGGCGGTTGGGAAATTCCACTTCGGCGTTCGGGTTGAAAACAATTTTTGCTTTGCCCTGCGTTGCCTTGCTGGCCGGCTGCGCCGCTGGCCGGTCACTGCAGCGTTACGCCTGGGTCACTGGCTTGAAACCGGACGAAGCCGCCCGTCCCCGGGCGCTGCAATCTTCGAGCGTTCGTTGGCGGGAAAATGCTCCACGGCCCGGCCAATGCCACGTGGCTGCGCCCGGGACGGGCGCACTCCGGCGGTTGGGAAATTCCACTTCGGTGTTCGGGATGAAAACAATTTTTGCTTTGCTCTGCGTTGCCTTTCTGGCCGGCTGCGCCACACCGAAGCCGCCGCAACGTTATGCCTGGGTAACCGGGCTCAAGCCGGACAAGGCCGCACACTACGAGAATCTGCACGCGCATCCGTGGCCGTCCGTCAACCAGACGATCACCCGATGCCACATCCATAATTTTTCCATCCACGAGTGCGAGATCAACGGCCGGCTTTATCTCTTCGCCTATCTCGAATACACCGGCACCAATTTCGAGGCGGATATGAAACGCATGGCGGACGATCCCGAAACCCAACGTTGGTGGAAGGAAACCGATCCCTGCCAGTCGCCGCTGCCGGATGCGGCGGCAAAGGGAAAAATCTGGACGGACACAAAGGAGGTTTATTTTTTACCATGAATACGCTGCTTAAAGACAAAGTTATTTTTCTCACCGGTGGCTCCTGCGGCATCGGGCGCGATTGCGCCAGGGCCTACGCCGCCGCGGGCGCCAATGTCGTCATCGTGGCCATTGACCGCGAAGGTGTCGAAAGCGTCGCCGCCGAACTGGGTGCCGGTCATCTCGGCATCGCCTGTGACGTGATGCGCGACGACCAGGTCAAAGCCGCCATCGAGCAAACCCTGGCGCGCTTCGGCCGGATCAGCGCGGTCCATAACAACGCCGGCATTTCCCATCCCTCAAAACCGCTTCACGAAACCACGGACAGCGAGTGGGACAGTCTGTTTGATGTCAATTTGAAGGGCGTGCTCCACACCACCCGTCATGCCTTCAATGCCCTGGCCGCCAGCAAAGGCTGCATTCTGAACACCTCAAGCCTGGTGGGGGTCATCGGACAGGAAATTCACGCGGCCTACACTGCGACCAAGGGCGGTATGAACGCGCTCACCAAATCCATGGCGCTCGACTACGCGAAGCACGGCATTCGCGTGAATGCCGTCTGCCCGGCTGGCGCCTGGACGCCGATGCTTCGTCAGTGGTGTTCCGAGCAACCCGATCCTGATTCCATGGAGCGGCGTCTGGACGAAATCCACCCGCTGGGGTATTGCCCGAATGGCGATGCCATCGCTGATGCGTGTGTCTTTCTGCTTTCAGCGAAGGCGCGGTTCATCACCGGTCACCTCATGCACGTCAGCGGCGGAGCGGAACTCGGTTATCGCCGGACCCTTTGAACTTATGATCAAAAATATTTCCACCCGCGACGCGCGGTTTCCCATCGGCCACGGCCATGGAAGCGATGCGATTCATAAAGACCCGGTTTATTCCTATGCGGTCACGCAGCTGCATGACGATCAGGGCCGGACCGGCGTCGGACTGGCCTTTACGCTCGGCGAAGGCAATCAGCTGGTCTGCGAAGCCGCCCGATTTTACGCGCAGCGACTGGTCGGGAAAACCATCGAAGAAATCATGGCCGGGTTCGGCGACTTGCAAAGGGCCATGGCCGATGAACAACAATTCCGCTGGCTCGGACCACACAAGGGCGTGGTGCAACTGGCGCTGGCATCCGTTACCAACGCCTGCTGGGACTTGTGGGCCAAGACGCGCGGCGTGCCGCTGTGGAAACTGCTGCTCGACCTTTCGCCCGGACAAATCATCGCCACGCTCGACCTTTCCTATCTCGAAGACGAACTGACCGCGGCATCGGCCTTGAAGATTCTTCAAGAACACCAGCCAACGCGTCCGTCGCGCAACGGCATTCTGAAGGCCGGCTATCCCGGCTATGACACATCGGTTGGCTGGTTCAATTACGACGACGATCAGGTCCGCGAAAATTGCAAGCGCGCCATCGCCGCCGGTTTCACCGCGATGAAATTGAAGGTCGGCTCACGCGATCCCGAGCGCGATCTGCGTCGCGCGCACATTGTCCGCGAAGTCGCCGGCGACAAGGCGCGGGTGATGGTGGACGCGAATCAACAATGGACGCTGCCCCAGGCGCTCGACATCTGCCAGCGGCTGCGCGCCATCAATCCGTTCTGGATCGAGGAGCCGACACATCCCGACGACGTGCTGGGCCACAAGACTCTGGCGGATGCTATTGCCCCGACAAAAATCGCGCTCGGCGAGCATGTCCCGAACCGCGTTGTGTTCAAAAATTATTTGCAGGCAAAATGCGCCGGGTTCATTCAGCCCGATGCCGTGCGCGTCGCCGGCGTGAGCGAATTTGTCGTCGTGAGTCTGCTGTGCCGCAAATTCGGTGTGCCCGCCGTGCCGCACGTCGGTGACATGGGACAACTGCATCAGCATCTGGCCCTGTTCAATCACATCGCGCTCGGTCATGAGGTTATTTTTCTCGAACACATTCCACATCTGCGGGAACACTTCGTTCATCCGTGCAAAGTCGAAGGCGGCGTTTATCAAACGCCCCAGGAAGCCGGCGCGAGCTGCGATCTGAAACCGGCCTGACCATGAATCTGCCAGCCATCGTTGACTCGCATGTCCACTGGTGGGATCCCGGCCACCTTCGTTACGCGTGGCTCGACGAACTGCCAGCGTTGAACCGCGCCTTGCTGCCGGCGGATTTCGCAGCGGCCAGCGCGAAATCGAATGTCCTCAAAATTATCTTTGTCGAGAGCGGTTGTGACCCGGCCAAAAATCGCGCGGAAGTGGACTGGGTTTCTCGCCTGGCGAAAGACGAACCGCGGTTGAGCGGCATTGTCGCCCATGCAGCGCTGGAAAAGGGCGAGTCCATTCGCGGTGAACTTAAATCGCTTGCCGCCCGCCCGCTGGTCAAGGGCATCCGCCGCAATTTGCAGGGCGAACGCAATACAGACTTTTTTCTGCAACCTGATTTCCTTACCGGCGTAAAACTGCTCGCCAATTCAAACTTCACTTTCGATCTGTGCGTTCGCCATGACCAGTTGGCGGCTGCCACCGAACTGGTCCGGCGCGTTCCGCAGGTCAACTTCGTGCTGGACCATTTCGGCAAACCGGATGTGCGCGGTAAAACAAAGGAACCATGGGCGAAAGATCTCAAGAAGCTCGCGAGCCTGCCGAACGTCGTTTGTAAAATATCCGGTCTCACGACCGAGGCCGACTGGAACCATTGGCAGCCCGCTGATCTAAAATTCTATTTTGATTGGACACTGGAGTGTTTCGGTTTCGACCGGATTTTGTTTGGCGGCGACTGGCCGGTGGCCACGCTGGCGACCAGTTACGAACGGTGGCTGGAAACCGTTCGGGCTTTCTTTTCAGCTGCCGCGGAGGCCGACCAAGTCAAATTCTTTCAGACCAACGCGGAAAGGATTTATCATGTTTGATCTCAAAAATAAAATCGCCCTGATCACCGGCGGCGCCTCCGGCATCGGCGCGGCCATGGCGGAAACCTTTGTTCAAGCCGGCGCCACGGTGTGGATTGCGGATCGCAACGAAGCCGACGGACGCGCCACGGCGTTGCGAATTGGTGCCAAGTTTATCCCGTTGGATGTCGCCAGCGAAACCGCCTGTGCCCAGGCTGCGGAAACGGCCGGCCCCCTGGATATTTTGGCGAACGTCGCGGGCATCGGTCATGTTGGTTCGCTGCTGACGACGACGTCGGCTGATTTGGACAAGCTTTATGCCGTAAACGTGCGCGGCGTTCTCAATTGCTGCAAGGCGTTCGTGCCCGCGATGCTCGAACGCAAATCGGGCAGCGTCATCAACATGGCTTCGATTGCCGGCGTCATCGCCGTGCGCGAACGCCTGGCCTACACGACCACCAAATTTGCGGTTGTCGGTTTGACCAAGGCGCTGGCGCTGGATCACTCGCATACGGGCGTGCGGTTCAATTGCATTTGCCCAGGCCGCGTTGAAACTCCCTTCGTGCTGGCGCGGCTCAAGGAATATCCCGACCCAGAAGCCGCTTATCGAGACATGGCCTCGACGCAATTGAACGGGCGCATGGCCAAGCCGGAAGAGGTGGCTGCCGCCGCGCTGTATCTCGCCGCCGACGAAAGCGCGATGGTCACGGGCAGCGCACTGATGCTGGACGGTGGTTGGAGCGCGGGAAAATAATTTATGAAAATCATTCGTTACCAGGATCGCAAAGGAATCACCGGTCACGCCGCGCAACAATCCGATGGCACGGCTTTAAAACTCGCGGGCGACCTCCATCAATCACCCAAGCTCACGACTGAAAAAGCGGACGTCACCAAACTGCTCGCGCCGATTCAGCCGAGTTCCATCATTTGCATCGGCTTAAATTACCGCCGTCACGCGGAGGAGACGGGCGCGAAGATTCCGGAATATCCCGTCGTGTTCTTCAAAGGCATCAACACGCTCTTGAATCCCGGCGAACCCATCCAAATCCCAACCCATTTGCGGAGCGACGAAGTGGATTACGAATGCGAACTGGCGGTGGTCATCGGGCGCGCCTGCAAAAATGTTTCCCGGCAAAATGCGCTCGACCATGTGCTCGGCTACACCTGCTGCAACGACGTAAGTGCGCGCGATTGGCAGATTAAACGCGGTGGTGGCCAATGGTGCCGCGGCAAGTCGTTTGACACGTTCAGTCCGCTCGGGCCGGTGCTGGTGACGCCCGATGAGATTCCCAATCCCAATGAACTCAAAATCCGCACCGTGCTGAACGGCCAGGTGATGCAGGACTGGAACACGAACGACATGATCTTCGACGTTCCAACCCTGATCGAGTTCCTGAGCGGCAGCACGACGTTGTTGCCGGGAACGGTTATCCTGACCGGCACGCCGCACGGCGTCGGCATGGCGCAAAAGCCGCCGCGCTGGCTCAAGCCCGGCGATTCCGTGAGCATCGAAATCGAAAAGATCGGCACGCTCACCAATCCAGTGATCGAAGAAGCTTAACCAACAAGTGAAGTCAAACCCAAATTCCGAAGTGGGTTTTCCAACCGCCGGAGTGCGCCCGTCTCGGGCGCTGCAATGTTCGAGCATACGCTGGTGGGAAGCATTCAACGGCGTGGCAAATATCACGTTGCAGCGCCCGAGACGGGCGCACTCCGGCACCGGCCGATCCGCCGCCCCAGCCCCGGCTACTTCGGAATTCGGGTTAAATCCATCCTCGGTTTTCAGACTGGCAACGATCCTGGTTTTTCTGACTTTTTCAGCCTTGGCGCAAACGCCGGCCGGGGTGCCGTCGCTGGATGAAATGGCCGGTGATTGGCTGCCGATGAAGGAGGTGGCCAACCCGCCGGACGTGAATAATTTTCACGACATGCTGATCATCAACCGGGATCTGACTTCGTTTTTCTGCAATCCTGAAGATTGGTTATGGGGCTGGGCAGATGGAAAGTGGAGTGCCGGCTATCCACTCGTCACCCTGACGATCGCAGGCAAAGAATATCCGGCGGCGGAATGCCGGTGGTGTCCGTATCGCGCCCTGCGGCGCAATCCCGATTGCGGCGGGCTGGCCGTGGAAACGGACACGCGGATGATCAACGAGCAGCGCGCCGTGCTCGTCCGCATGCAGATCGCCAATCCGTCCGGGACGAAAACCAACGTGGACCTGGCGTTGTCGGTTGCCGGCTCGCTGCTGCTGGACGGATTTTCCGTTCTCAACACGAACCAGCGCCCAGGCTTCGCAACGGTCATCTGTCCCGCGACAAAACCCAGTTCGGTGACGAACGACCATGGCATCGTCCGCTGGCAATGGAAAGTCGCGTTATCCGCCGGCGGCAAAAAGGAAATGGGATTCATCGTCGGTGACGGGCGGGCGGCAGATTCGCCGAAGGTGCAAGCGGACGTGGAGCACTGGCGCAAACATTTTTCGGCTGAGTTCGACGGCTTCAAGAAATGCTGGGAGCGCCGCTGGGCCGACGCATTCACTCCGGGCAACAAACATTTTTCCGGCAACCTGCCGGTGCTGGTCACGGACAACGTGGCGCTGAAGCGGAATTATTACATGGGCATCGTCACGATGCTGGAACTGGAGCGCACGCAATTTCCCGTGTATCCGCGCTCGTTCATCACCAGCGGCGAGCGCGCGCCAGGCACGCAGTTTTATTGGGATGCCTCGATGCAAAGCACTGTCTGGGCCCTGCTCGAACCGGCTGGAATGAAAGCCACTCTGCGCCGCTGGCTTGTGCAAAATCCGCGCAGTGGGCAGGTCATTTTTCTCACCGACACCAACGGTTTTGACTCCAAAACTTACGACCGCATCACCGGCTACGCTTTCAACGCCTGCACGATTTTCAAAACGGCGCTGGATTATTTACACGTCAGCGGCGACCTGGCTTTTCTCGATGAAAAATTGGCGGACGGCAAAACCGTGCTTCAGCGCATGGACGAAATGGCCACGGACTGGAAAACGCTCGTCCGCCCCGGCAGCCCGCTGGCGGACTACGGAGAAAACCAGAACCTGCTGGAATGTGCGCCGGCTTATATCGGCCGCGTTGCTTCCTGCAACGCGCAAAATATCTGGATGATGCGCCAGGACGCCGCCCTTCAAGCGCTGAAAGACGATGCCGCCTACGCCAAGGAACTCCGTGACGAGGCGGAAAAACTTTTGCCCGCCGTGCTGTCGCTTTACAAATCCGGCGATGGCGTCTGGTATGGTTTGCACAACGACGGCAAGCGTGTCGAGCTGCGGCATTGCGTTGATTACATCTATGTCGGCAATGCGCTGGCCAATGATCTCACACCTGACATTGCCCGTGAAATGACGGAGTTCGTCAAACGCGAGCTGCTCATGCGCGACTGGATGCGGGCGATGAGTCTGAAAGACGCCGCTGCCGCCATTTCCGATCGTCCCGACCACGGACCAATGGGTGCGTATGACGGCTGGCCAGCACTGATGGCTGGCACGATGTGGCGGCTGGGATTTCCAAACGATGCGTTTGATTTTTACTGCCGCACGGCGGAAGTCACGAAGGAAGGGCCGTTCGCGCAGGCCCGGGAATTTTACGGGCCGCAGCGCAACAGATACGATGCGCCGGTGCGCATTGCCGAGCGCGAAGGCTGCATGAAGGAATGCATCAGCGGCGTCGCGTTTGCGGATGTCGTCATCAACACGTTCTTCGGTTTTGCCCCATCACTAGACGGAAAAAATCTCCTGGCCGACCCGCAGACGCCACGCCCGTTCACCGGCAAGCTGTTGAACGTGTCTGCACGCGGCAAAAAGGTCACCCTCAGCGCTGGGAGATCAGGCGTTGATTGCTCCCGAAACTGACCCTTGTCACCTATCAAAAAGTTGATTCGCCCCTACGGCCTGAATCGTCGTCATCGGCAGTGGAATTATTGGCAGTGGAATGATAATTTTGCCAGTCATGCGCCGCCAAGTCACAGTCATGCATCGGCACATGAGAAAATGACAAAGTCCAATTACGACAAGTTTCCTTTTGTTGCCGTCCTCAACGCGGCGCATGAGTGTGTCGCTGGTTGGGACCCAATCGCCGCGCAATTGCAGGAGGCGATTGCCAAGACCCGGACGAAAAAGCCGGTTGTGGTCGTTGAATGCCATCCGGGCGTGGACGAACTGGCCGTGATGAACGAGCTTCAGGCTCGTCTCGCGCCGCAACTCCCGATTCACGCGGCGGAGGCCTATCATTTGCCGGAAAAGATCGACAAGCTCGTTGCTCCGTTTCTCGGCGGTGACGATCCCGTGTCCGGCCACGTTTGCCCTTTGCTCGTGACCTTTTTTGACGCCGAACC
>DATLVR010000093.1:0-18119 GCA_035577265.1 Verrucomicrobiia bacterium
CAAGGCACCATCCATATAGAGATATATGTGTCCATTCGCCTCGTCACAAACGCCGACGACATGATGCCACAACCCGTCGTTTGCGATGCTTTTCGTGCTATTGGCACTGAAGCCGGTGCCGGCGGCGTTCCGGACTAAAAAACGGAGGAAGCCGGACGCAGTGGCTCCCGTATCAAGCACGAACTGCTCGCCGCCATTGCCGTAACCGATGGCAACAATGCCGTCGCCGCCACCGCTGAACAAGAATTGGGTGACCCATGCTTCCACAGAAAAGTTGGCATTGGCGCCATTGGTCGTGCCGAAGTTGAGATAGGTCGGCCCATTGCCCGCGTAATTATTGGGCGGGCTGATGAAGCCAAATCCCGCCGCCGTTTCGGTCGGATCGCTCGGCACCGGGGCGAGCGAATTGTAACCCGGCTGGCCCAGCGAGACATTCGTGTAAACGGCGTTATTGCCGCCGGCATAATCATAAGCCGTGGTGCCGCCCGCCTCATCCAACCGGAAATAAGCCGCCGGTTTGTCGGCCAGCACTGCCAGCGGGTAAGGCGCGGTTGGATCGGGAAGAACCGTAACCGTTACGGGGTTGAAGGCTGGCGAAGCCGCACCGATAAAGTTGGTGAGGGCGCAGGTATAGGTGGCGCTGGCCTGGACGTTGGTTACGACATAGGCAGAGTTGGTCGCATTAAGAATCGCCACGCCATTGCTATTCCACTGATACGAAATCGGCGGCGCGCCGGCAGCGGTGACCTGCAGCTTGGGGCTGGCGCCGGCGAACACCTGAATGTCGGTCACCGATTGCTGTTGAATCAGTGGTGCGCCGAAAAGAAAGAGAGTCACCACCGAACTGGTGACCGCGCCATAGTTATTGGTCACGATCAGCTGATAGGTGCCGGTGTTGCCGACGACGGCGGGCGCATAGGCGAGGCTGGCGTTCGTCTGGCCGGCAACCGGCAAACCGTTTTGATACCATTGATAGCCGAGCGGACTACTGCCGTGGGCTCCGGCGGGGATTGTGACGTTCGCACCCGCATTATTGGTGGTGGACTTGGGTTGCAGCCAAAGGTAAGGCGGAACACCGGCGGCGGAATATAGTCCTTGGATCTGCGCGCCGGTGAGGGCGTTCGTGAAGAAGGCCACCTGCGCGAGGCTGCCGTCGAACCATCGGCCACCGCCGGAACCGTTCGCGACCGGTTGCGGAGCCAGATACTGCGGATCACCACCGAGGATGACATCAAACAGTTTGCCGCTGTTGGCAGCCACGGCGTTGCCGCTCTTGGCCAGCAAACCGTCTATGTAAAGAAAATCGTTGGTGCCGTCAGAAACGCCCGTCGCCATATGCCAGTTGCCGTCGTTCACAAACATTCCGTTGGTCAGCTCGTCCGCCACGCTGGCAAACTGCAGTTGCGGGCCGTTGCCCGGATTGAACTGCACCCCGGCATTGAGATCCAAATTCAAACGCCAGCTCGAATCGCTGTGGCCAACGAGGGTCTGAAAACGGCCAACGCAATCCGAGGGATTGCCTTTGAACCAGACCGCGACTGACAGTGGTTGATTGGTGGTGGGATTCAGCGCGGCCGGCAGGCTGCCGCCGCCGACATCCACGCCGGCATTGAAACCATTGAGGGCAACCGCATAGCTCGGCGAGCCGAAGCCGCTGTAAGCCGGTCCCGCAACGCCGGGCGTTGCGCCCGGCAGATAATTGCCATTGGCGGCGGAGGCCAGCGAGCCGTAATTGTTGGCAGTCGGATAGGTGGCCGGGGCCGCCGCGCCGGCGAAGGCCGGTTCATCCAAACGCAGATAAATTTTGGGGCTGTCCGCTCCAATGGCCGTTGCATAGGAAGTGGCCCGTGCCGAGTTGGTGCCGTTGGCATAATGGGTCGTCACCTGGGATGCTGTCAGCGCGGTGTTATAAATGGCCACTTCGTCAATGGCGCCGCCGAACGGAACATTGGCGCCGCCGCTGATGCCCAGTTCATTGCCACCACCGATGATGAGCGGAGAAACGAGGTCAACAACGTAATTCGTGCCGTTGGCCGTCACCGGGGTTCTGGTGGTCCCCACCTGAACGCCATTCGTGTATAGCCTCATGATCGTGCCATCGAAGATGGCGACGACGTGATACCATTTGTTAAGCGCAAGCGCGGTGGTGTCAATCTCGATCTTGGTGCCTGCGCCGTTCCAAGTGTTGAAATAGATAAAGCCGCTAAACATTCCGATGGATGTTCCATCGGTTTGGGTGACATAACCGAGGTTCGTAGCCTGAACATTGTTGAATCCTTCGGCCAAGATCGGCTTGAGCTGGTTGGCCGTATTGTTCGTCGGAAACACCCACGTCTCAATCGTGAAGGGAGCGGTCATGGTCACCGCGCTGTTGACCACGCCATTGGTGAAGCGCGGAATGACCACGTATTGGCCAATGACGCCTTGCTGGAGGGCCGTGTCGCTGTCGCCCGCGATCGCGCCGGCGATATGGACAATGGAGTTGCTGCTGATCAGCGCGTTGGAAACGCCGTTGGTCTGCCACCAGGTTTCATAATAGCCATTCCCGGCGGCGCCCAGCGCGCCGGAATTCGTGGCCACATACAAGCCGCCCGACGGCGCGGTGGTTTCGTTCAATGGCCAGTAAGCCACGGGACCCAGTGCGGCAACGGCATTGGAATAGGTTGATTGGGCTTGCGCCATCGTGCCGGCGATCAGGGCGAACGCTCCCATCACCAGGTAGCTTAATACTCGTTTGTTCATACTTTTTCGGGGGTTTTGCTGGTTGTGTTTTTACTTGTAGCTGCTGAAATCTGGTCAGGTTGGATGGATTCGATTACGCGGGCGCACTTCCGTCTAGTCCTGCGTGGGCGACGGAGCGAGCCCCGGCAAAATCAAATGTTGATCAATGGCCATTGGCATGGATACACAATGCAATGGTGGTGTGCCGAACCTGCGTCCTTAAGGTTGCTTTTCTGCAAACACGTTGTCTCATAGGTGGCGATAAAATGTCCGTCCGAAGAGAATACATATCCAAGGTTTTGACCAAGGCGGCTTTTCTGCCGCAGAATTGCCCGGAACGCGCCGCCATCGGACCCGTCGCGCACTTTCTTGAAATCTTGAATCCGAGAATCAAACCTCGACCAGCGCGGCCGGGGGATGTTTGTTCCAACTTGATATCGCTGGATGGATGACAAATTCTGTCCAGCGATGCGACCCGCTGGCGGGTCGCCGGGTGTTTTTCCCGGCCGATGTCCGTCAGGCGAGAACGCATTCCCAAAGCTCCCGTCGGGGCGACTTCTCTATTGGAGAATTTTTGTTCGAATTTCATTGAAGAAAATTTACAATGAGCTTCCCGTTATCCAATGGCCATTTTGCGCAAATCTGGTATTATTTGCGCAAACCGGTTATAATTGCGCAGCCCCATCAACCTGAAGACCCGCCAATTTAAAATCGCCCGGCACTGCCCGACTCGAAGCTGCGGGGGACTGCGCGCTTCTTCAATGGATTCAATGATTACCAGCCGACCCAGGCGGCTTTTGATCGCCAAACGTCTTGGGATCGTCCTTGTCCGGTTCCTTTAATTCGATCCGCAAGCGGGTGACGGTTTGCATCAGGTTGGTTTGAACGGCGGAGTAGGCGGGGTTGCCGAAAACACTGTGCGTTTCGCCGGGATCTTTTTCCCGGTCAAAGAGCTCCCAGTAGTCAACGTCGGGCGCGTAGAAATGTGCCAGCGTGTAACGGTCGGTGATGACGCCGTAATGCGGGCGCACCTGGTGCCAGGCGGGATATTCATAATAATGATAATAGAATGCCGTGCGCCAGTCGGCGGGCGTCGTGCCTTTGAGCAACGGCAGGAGGCTCCGCCCCTGCATCCGGTCAGGGATGGACAGGCCGGCGATCTGCAGGAAGGTCTCGGCGATGTCAATGTTGGCCGTCAGGTTTGTATTAACGCTCCCGGCCTTGACGACTCCTGGCCAGCGGATGAGGAAGGGCGTGCGCGCGGATTCCTGAAAAATCCAGCGTTTGTCAAACCAGCCATGTTCGCCCAGAAAAAATCCCTGGTCGGAGGAGTAGATAACGATGGTGTTGGTGGCGAGGCCGGAGTCATCAAGGTATTTCAACAGGTGGCCGACGTTGTCATCCACCCCCTTGATGCACCCAAGGTAGTCGTGCATGAAACGGTTGAATTTCCACCCGGTCAGCGCCCGGCCGGTGAGGTTTTTCTTCAGGAATGCCTCGTTGCGCGGGACGTAGTAGGCGTCCCAGGTCTTTCTTTGTTCCGGCGTGAGATCCGGCGGGCCAGTGAGTTTGTTGTCCGTGTCCAAGGTCATCGTTTTGGCGATGGTCATGTTTTGGTCATGTTCAGCCAGGCCGCGGCCGGAGTAATCGTCAAACAGGCTGTCGGGCAGCGGATAGGTTCGGTCGTGGTCGAAATCGAGGTCGCGCAACGCCGGTTCCCAAGGGCGGTGTGGTGCCTTGTTCCAGCAGAGCAGCATGAATGGCTTGGCCGGGTCGCGCTGTTTCAACCAGTCCAGCGAAAGGTCGGTGATGATGTCGGTGACGTAGCCCGGATGTTTCACCTTCTGGCCGTCCCGGATCATTGTCGGGTTGTAATAAATGCCCTGACCCGGCAGGATTTCCCAATAGTCAAAGCCGGTCGGGTCGGTCTCCAAGTGCCACTTGCCGATGAGCGCGGTCTGATAGCCGGCCTGTTGAAGCAGCTTGGGAAAGGTGACTTGGGAGCCGTCGAAGCGGCAGTTGTCGTTGTTGTAAAAGCCGTTGATGTGGCTGTAAGCGCCGGTGATGAACGAAGCGCGGCTGGGGCCGCACAGCGAATTGTTCACGAGAAAACGATCATACCGCATTCCTTCTTGCGCCAACCGGTCAATGTTCGGCGTCTGAATCAACTGCCGCGATCCACCGTAGGCACTGACGGCCTGCCAGGCATGGTCGTCCGACAGGATGAACAATAGGTTGGGCCGATTGTCGGCGCTCCAGCCCGTTACGGGCGAAGCCAGGAACAAGGCTACGGTTCCACAATTGATCAGATGTTTTATAGCGGTCATTTTTGAATAGTTCATTTTTTGATTTTCCGCGCATTAACCATTTTTTACAACCGGCTTTCCGCCGGTATTATATTCGGTGCTTGCAGGCGACATTTGGGGTTGAGAAATCGTGTTTTTTCCAAAGAGACGGGTTAAGGATGGTTATTGGGCAGAGGCACAAACTCGGTGCGAACCTCACCTGTTGCCGTGATGGTATGCAGGGCAAAACCCAATTCCCCGCCAAAGGGGAGCCAACTGGTGGCCGGAGCCACATGGATGGTGATGCCGTCCTGTTCAAAAACCCGCCCGTTGTGCCAGTGCCCGGCCAGCAAATGTTTGACCCCAAGCGTATGGAGCAGATCCGTTTCGCTCTGGGCGTATGGCGCATTTACTGTCCAATAAGGTTTCGCATCGGGAAAGCCGTTGTCTCGAAAAAGTGGGATGTGTTGAACGGCGATGACCACTTTGCCCTTGATTGGTTCCGCCTGCTGAGCCAGCCAGGCTAGCATCTTTTGGGATTCCACTTCCATTCCGGGTGACAGAGGCGGGGATGTCTTCGCCTCGAATTTTTCATAGTTGCCCAGCAGTTGGGTATCGAGCGCCAGCACCTCAACATCTTTTACCTGGAAGCGGTAATAGTCTGGGCCAAACTGTTTCCGATAGTGTGCAAGGCCGTTGGTGTCCTGAAAATCATGGTTGCCCGGCACAAAATAAACCGGAGAGGTCAGTGCCTTTAAGATCATTTTCACCTGCTCCCGGCTCTCCTCGTTTTCCCCGATGTCTCCGGAAACAATGACTGCGTCGGGATGGCGCGCGTTGATCATTTTTACTGCTTGGCGCAGATTCGCGGCTGCCTGCGGAGAATGTTTCTCGCCAAAGTGGGTGTCGCTGATTTGGGCGATCGTAACGCCCCCGGAGCTGGCCAGCAAAAGGGCAGGACAAAAAACCAAACCAGCCAAGAAGATTCGGAGTTGTTTCATAGGTCTGGGCAAAGAGGTGAAACCCGGCAAATGGACGTTGCGACAACCGGTGTCAAAATGCACGCGTGAGACATGATTAAATGGATTAAAATTCAGTCATATTGGCGGGGACACCAAATGCAGCAATTCCAACGAGCCGAGCATTAGCGAAGGTTCGCGCCGGTTGTTAACGTTAGTTTCTTGAGTTTGCAACGTTAGGGACAGTTGTCGCCCAGTCCATTCAATCCTTCATGGTCAACGGTGAAGGAGAATGTCTTCCGGCCATTCTCTGCGGCGAATGTGGTTTTTCGCCGTGGCGGATATAGACGATGGTTTCCACGGACTGGCCGGGGGTTTCGGTCGGGGGAGGCAGATTGGTTTGTGCATCAGCACGGGCCACAACGGCAAACCCAATCAGCAGCAAGGTTTTCAGCATTTTCATTTTTTGATATTGTTTCAGGAAAAAGGTTTGATGCATCAGCCGCATACGGGTGGGTGTGACCACGAACTCAAGGCAAAGGCTCCAATACGAGATTGCGGAATTCCACCAACTTTCCTTCCGCTTGCAATCCAATCGTCCCCGAAGCCGCCGAGGTTCCGGTGACTTCATTCTGAAGCACGCCGTTGACGTGGACAGTGATGGTGTTGGCACGGCAAACGATGTCGCAGGCATTCCATTCGCCCAGCGGCTTTTCCGAACTGGCCTGCCGACGCGCCATGCTTAGGGGATGCTGCGCCGTCAATCCCTCAGCCTTCGAGCCGCCATTCATGCGGACTTCGCCCGCGCTGCCGGACAGCAATTGGGCCTCGAAGCAAAACGGCCATACTTGGTCTGGCGGATTAAGGTGCAGGAAAATCCCGCTATTGCCCGCCCCGTCCGGGTAGCGCCATTCGGCGTGCAATTGGTAGTCGCGATATTTTTGCAACGTGCGCGCGTAGCCGTTTGGCCTGCCCTGACACACGATGACACCGTTGGTCACCGACCAGATGGATACGGCGAGTGCGTTAGTGCCCTGGGAAATAAACGTCCAGCCGGAAAAACTTTTGCCGTCGAACAAGGCAATTTCATTTGTCGGCGTGATGACGGGACTTTGGTTCGGCTGTGCGGACACAGGAAACGTCGCGACGCCAAAAATTAACATCACAGTCCGCAGGATATAACCGATAGGAAATGATTTCATGCGCGTTCACCTACTGGACTTTGACGCGGTAAAATTGTTGGGTTGCTGATACGGTGTTGGTGTAAGGCGAGGTCGCGCCAGGAACATTGCCATACGGGCCGGCGACCTGGCTGGCTGATTGCAGTGTGCCCGCCGACCACGTCAACACAAGCTGCCCACTGGCCGCCTGCCAATGCAGGATCACCGCCGCAGGAACTATCGCCCCGTAAGTCGCGAAGGCACTGTCGGCCACCGTGGCCCAGCTCGACCAAACCCAGGCCGAGGAGCGGACACCACTTTCAATGCGGGTCTCGTCCATCAAACCATTGAAACACAAGGTGCCGGTTGTGCCAGGGGTGCCGGTCAGCAGCGACCCGCAACGCACATAGTTGGTCGCTTGGAAAGCGGTATCCACTCCGGGATTGATCGTTTGATCCACGCCATCCACGTAAACGTGGACCGCGCCATTGACTCCATCCATCGTGCCGGTGAGAAGATGCCATTGCCCGAAAGCAACCGCATGAGCGGCGGTTCTGGACGAGACATTGCCGCCGACTCCATCGGCACTGTCAAAATAGATTTTGCCGTCACTGGTTTGATAGGTATTGACATAAAAATCGAAGCCGGCGGTGTTCCAGCCGCCCTGCTTGTTGCACCAGATGGTTTGTTCGCTCGTGGCGGCGGGCGCGATATTGACCCAAGCCGACAGCGTGAAAGTTTTTCCAATCTGCACCAAACCCGCGTCGAGAAACTGCGAGCTGCCATTGAAGGTGCAACCGTTCCCGACCATGCCGTCGGTCAAGACCGGTGCCAGCCCCGAATTCGCCGGATACTGCAGTGTGCTGTCGGCAAAAGGGAATCCGCTCTGGCTCAGGTGATAGACCAGCAGGAAATCATTCGCACCGTTCAGCGTCGTCCAGACCGTCCCGTTTGTGTTGCAGGGCGGCATCGCGCTGTCCGCCACGTTGCCCCAGCAGGCGGTGATGTAGTCGTTGGTGCTCGTGATCGCGGGCACCTGCACCCAGACCAGCGACTCCCCGGTCGGATTCCACTGATCAATCTGGAAGGGCAGTTCCCGTCCGGTCTCGCTGGTCAACCGGAGGTCGGCGCCGTTGCTGGGCGAGACAAACTGCGCATAAGAGAACCCGGGAAGGTTGGTGCTCAGACGGAGCAGCACCGGGAAATTGGTCAAGCCCACCCCGTTGGTGCAGCCACTGAACGTGATCCGCATCGCATTGTAATTGGAAGCGTTCAAGAATGTCCCCGCCACGCCCACGACCGTGCCGGTGCTGGAATTCACCGTGCCCTGACTATTGGTGATGGTGACCTCATAGTAGTTGGTTCCTGTGAGGCCGCCAAAGGTATAAATGGAGTTCGTCGCCCCGGAGATGGGCTGGCCATTGAAAGTCCACTGGTAGCTTAAAGGCGCCACGCCGCCTCCGACCACCGTGAAGGTTACCGGGTCGCCCTGCCACACGGTCTGGGTGAGTGGCTGCACATCCGACAGCACCACGGGCGCGCCCGAATTCACATCGGAGACGGGCGGGCTCAGGTGGTCCCGGATGCAAGGTTTGCCGACGGCATCAACATAGATCTGATAGCTTCCGGAAGTTAAGCCCAGCTGGCTGATGTTGGTTTGATGGACGCCGGCGGGCACTGAACCCAGAAGAGCCGCGTTCCCGCCATTCGTCACGGCGTAGACCTCATAATGGTCTATCGTCCGCTCGTCGCCAGAGGTGATGGTCCACGAAAGGAGGTTGGAGACGTTCAACTGCGTGGCCAGGGCGAAATGGTTCTCAATGCCGGATTCAACTTCCGTTCCCTCCTCCCAATCGCTCCAGGTGGCCCACTGCATGCGGGTCATATTGGTGGGTATCACCGAGTTAATGGCGGCGGCCCGGACAACCTCACAAAGCCCGTTGCTCGAAGGAAGATACTTGCCCTCCGACCAGCCCACCGACTTCGTCAGGGTGCCGTTGAATCCTCCGCACATCGCTCCGAAGGCCGGTTTGCCGGGGTAAGCCTTGAGGGTGGCAAATTCGTTGGTCACCGCTCTTAAATTATAGGGGTCACTGGCATTGACCCCGGTGGGGAAGTCATCGGTCCATTGATAGGTCATGTTTAACCAGGGCTCGGTGATATGGCCGGTATGCTCATCCACCCATAGTGTGTTGGGGTCGGTGGCGGCTTTCACAGCCGCCATGTCTGCCGCACTCATGTAGGTGGAACTGCGCACGTTAAAAAACATCAAAATCGGCTGTCCATTTGTCAACGGCTCGCGTTCATAATTGGGATCGCTGAAGTATTGATTTTTGCAATAGTTGATGTTGGCCTCGAGGTTGGTGACGCTTTCCCCGCCATGAAAATTTCCGAAGACAACCATGATGATAAAGTGGAAATTCTTGTTGGTGTTGCTGCTGCTCGCCAGATAGGACTGGACTTTCAGCGCCACGGCATCCGACTGATCCCCCTTGCCATACCAGGAAAAGATGAGCCCGTTGAATCCCCGGCTCTCCAGGTCGGAGATCATCGACGCGACGTAAGCGGTCGTATTATTGTTCACGCCGATGTTGATGTGCGAAGGTTCGCCGAACCAGCAGGTCCCGTTTGCAAACCAACGCAGGTCGGGCCGGCTGGGGATCAGGGTATGCACGTCGGCATGGGAAACGTGGCCCGGCGTGACCGGGTTCAAAGACTCATCCATCTGGGATGGGTCAATGGCCATGGTTGTGCCGTTCTGGTTGACCCAGCTGGTCGTCCCAAAGTTCGCTGCGAAGTTGGCTTGGTTGTAGGCTGGATACGCGGAGGTGTTGTGATTGGTCAGGGAAGCGAGGGTGATGTTGAAATTCAATCCAAAGACCGTCACGGCCTGGACCATCAGGCTCAGGAGCAGCCATTGAATTGCGCGTGACCGCCATTTGCTTTTCCACTGCCCGGGTTCTGTTTGCATGATCAAAAATTAATGGCTCTCTATGGTTTTTGTTAAGGGCGTCCGAATCCCTGATGCTTCGCCGCAAACTTGTCGGCGCAGGTGTTGTGCGGTTGCAACCGCCGGAGTCACGTTGTCGGACAACCCTGTCAGGCGTGGGTTTCTTCGAACCCCGGCGGCAACTCGGTTTTGTGGGAGAATTTACGGAGAATTCCCGGAGTGACAATGGACAATTTGCGCAAATCTGGTAAGGTTTGCGCAAATTGTTGCTTTTGCGCAAATGAGTTCCAATGAAGACACATCAAATCAAGATCGCCCTGGCCCTTCCCGAGTCGAAACCGTGGGGAATTACGCGCTTTTTTAACGGGACCAATGATTATGCGGCCAAACACAAATGGCTTTTGACCGCCTGTCCGGTGGATCCGCAGAGCAGCGACGATTTTCCGCTGGATTGGTCCCGTTTAAAATCATGGAACATCGACGGAATCATCGTTCATGCAAACAACCTGAAACAACTGGAATTGTTCCGTAAATGGCGCGTCCCGGTCGTCAACATCGGTGAAGACCTCAATTTCAACTGCCAAATCCCCAGGCTGACGCTGAACAACCAGCGGATTGGCCGGCTGGCCGCCGAACATTTGATCGGTTTGGGACTGAAGAATCTGGTTTATCACGGGGTTCAAGGCCGGTGGTATTCGGACGAACGGATGCGGGGATTCAAACAGGCGGCCAAGGATGCAAATTTGAAGGCCGCCAGCTTTCTCCTGCCCCATATGACGAGAGACGCCTTGTGGAATGAACGCTATGAACCCATCAAGCGCTGGCTGAAGACGCTCCCCCTGCCGATTGGGATTTTTGCGGTCCACGATTTTCGCGCACTCATCGTCCTGTCCGCCTGCCGTGAAATCGGCCTGCGGGTGCCGGAGGACGTGGCGGTGATCGGTTCGGACAATAATTTGATGGTGTGTGAATTTACTGCTCCGACGTTGACCAGCGTATGTGTCAACGCCTACCGGATGGGTTATGAGTCCGCCCGGTTGCTGGATAAATTAATGCGCGGGGAACCGTCGCCGGCGGAACCGGTTCTGATCGATCCTTCCGAGGTGATGGCCCGGGCGTCAACGGATGTCCTCCATGCCGATGACGTGGTCGTGAGACGCGCCGTCCAATTTTTGCAGCAGAATTATACAAAATCGTTCACCATGGATGCCGTGGCTGAAGCGGCTCACGTCTCCCGCCGGTTATTGGAAATGCGTTTCCGCGCGGAACGAAAAACATCCCCGGCGATGTTTCTCACTCATCTGCGTCTCCAAAAGGCGAAAGCCATGTTTGCCGTCCGCGACTGCAAGCCGACCGAGGAAATCGCCCGCATCTGCGGCTTCGGCACCGGCAAAAATTTGCGGGCAGCGTTTGAGCGCCTGCACAAATCTTCCCCGAACCAGTTCAGGTCCAACTCAATTTCCAACTGATGGCGGGTTAACCGGGCCGACTGGCGCCGGCTGATAAAGCTCCGGCCGGCAAGCCCGCGGGGGAGGATGGCGGCGCTTCGTCCTGCGGAAGCAGGGTGGCAATAACCTCATGGATTTCACCCTCGGCAAAGGCCGGCAGAAGATTGCCCGGCCAGGGTTTGCCGTCCACCACCAGTTCAACGCGCCCGCCTTCGAGGCGATGCGGATTGCGAACCTGGATATTATAGGTCGCTCCGCGCCAGGTGCGGGCGATGCTCGCTTCGGACCAGGTCGAGGGCAGGCAGGGTTGCACGCGCAAGCCGGCATAGTCAGGTGTGGCTCCGATCCATTCGTTGACCAGAACCGTGTTAAGCCAGGCATAGGAGCCAGTGATCCAGGTGAATTCCTGCTGGAAGGGACGGTTTTTATGCTGGGGGCCGAAATAGCAGTTCGAGTAGAGGAACGACGCGTTGCGTTTGGGATCCGCCGGACCAGAGAGGCTGCATGGGGTAATGCGCTTGAAGATGTCATAGGCCTTGTCGGCCTTGCCCAACCGGAGCAAACCCAGAATCATCCAGATGTTCAGGTGGGTGTAAACGGTGCCATTCTCGGCGATGCCCGGTTCCATGCTGGAGATGCGCCCGATGCTGGGATCGAGTTCCGTATAGGGCGGGGCCAGGAGCATGTAGCCCATCTCTGTCAGCAACAGACGATCGCACGCGTCAATCAACTGACTCGCGCGCTCGGGACTGGCGATGCCAGCGATGAGCGCCCAGCATTGTGGCTCCATGAAGATGCGGGCAAAGCGGTTCTCGTGCGAGCCGATGGGGCGGGCGTCATCATCATAACACCGGCGATACCACTGGCCGTCCCAGGCATGGGCGTTGATCGCGGCGGCGATGGTGTCGCGGCGGTTCATGTAATCGGCCTGGGCGTCAGCCCGCGCAAGACTGCCCATGAGCGCGGCCATCTCGCGCATCGCTTCGGCGTAGGCAATCGAGAGCCAGACGCTTTCGCCCCGCCCTTCCTTGCCGACACCAGTGAGTGAATCATTCCAGTCACCGAACTTGATCAAGATCAGATTGTGCGCCCCTTTGTTCTTTTCCAAGAAGTCGAGCGCGGTGCGGATATGATCCAAGACGGAAGCCGAGGCGTCGCCGCCATAATAAGGGACTTGCTCCTCCAGCAAGGCCAGATCACCCGTTTCTTTGAGGTAGGCGCAGAGGGTGAATACCAGCCAGAGGGCGCTGTCGCTGTAAGGCTTTTCATCCACCGGATTCCAGCCGCGCAAGGCCAGGCCGGTTGAAAACTGATGGCGCAGGGCCTCCAGCAGAATGGCGCGGGTGCGCGCCGGATTGAGCGCAGAAACCCCAAGGCCGTGCTGCACGATGTCACGATAACCATTCCAGCCCCAGCGGCACCAGCGGCTGCCATAGCTGGCCCCTTGCTTGATCCAGACGTTCACCATCTGATCGAAAAGCGGGTCGGGGGTTTGGACCCGATTCTTGGCGACCAAGCTCGCGTTATGGGCGGCGAGCTGGGCAAAAAAAGTGTCGGTATGACCGAGGTAACGCTCGCGGAAGGAAGCGATCTTGCTCTCGTCATCGGTGGCACCCAGCACAAGAGTCAGCGGCTTCGCTTCACCGGACTTGATCACAAAGTCAAACTGGAGGGCACCCACCGTCGCATCAGCGGACCCCGGCGTATTGGAGCAGCGGCCCCGTTGCACAGCCGCAGGATCTTTCAAGGTGCCGTAAGTTCCCAGGAAGGCATCGCGCGAGCCATCGAAGGCCGCAACCGGCTCGTCGCTGGTCAGGAAGCCGGTCAGAAAATCGTGCGGCCGGCGAAAGGGGTGTTTGGAGGCGACCACCGCATTCTGCTCACGGTTGAAATGGGCTTCGCGATAGATGGCATCGCCATAGCTGTTGAAACCCCATTTGAAGACAAACTGAAATTGGACGTAAACAAAGACGGAGAGATTGCGGGCGCCCGGGCGGCAGTTCTTGATCGCCAGGTCCCAGAGTTCGACCGGATCGTTGCCCGGCGGCACGAAGATGCGGAAGCGGGCCTCAATGCCCTCAGTCGTATTGGTCAGGATCGTGTAGCCCAGGCCTTGGCGGCATTCGAACTTATCGCCGGGCCGGCAGACCGGCTCCCAGTTAAGATTCCAGAAGGTCCCGGTGTCGTTGTCCCTGATGTAAACCAGCCGGCTCATCAAGTGTTCGCGTCCCACCACGTCGAAATCACAAGTCCGGCCGATGCCGGTGAGAAGCTGGATGGCTTCCTTGTCCCCAGGCTGGTAGTCAAAGCACCCTGCCCCGGTATGCTGAACAATGGAAAAACAAGCGTCGTTCCAAAGGAAATTGTCCAGCGCGCGCGGGGCATCGGGATTGGTCACAATAAACTCCGTGCCGTCTTCGTTGAAGTGACCGTAAGGATGTTGATTTGACTTCGCGGATAAGACGGTGGCTTCCATCTTCAACGGGATCGGGCATGCTGCGCTGGTTGCGGGCGCACCACCCGGTGAATGAGCGGTCCGGCCTGGCTCGATTAAATTTTCCGTGACAATTAAAGGGTCGGCGACGCTCACTTCAGACCCATTTGCGCGGGAATGTGCTGCTTGATGTTGATTCATAACAAGTCTATAGAATTGCCCTGCTGGTATCGGCGCGGCTTTGGGTTGGCAAAAGCGAACACCGGGCGGGGACTAAAAACATTTGCTTCATACTTTAGGATTTGAAATGCAGGACGTAGTTCACCAGTTGGTCGAAGTCCGCCGTGGCGACGCCGACGAACTTGTCCGCGCAACCGTAGTAGACGAACAGTTTACCGTCCAAGACAACGTTCGCGGTCGGAAACACGGCACCATGCGGGTAAAGTCCCTGCCATTCATAGTCGGCTTCGGGCGACATGATCGGCTCCGGAACGCGCGCGATGACTTTGCGCGGGTCTTTCAGATCCAGCAACATTGCGCCGACGTGGTAAACGCCTTTTGCGTCCACGGCGTGATAGAGGACAAGCCACCCCTTCTGGTGCTTGAGCGGCGGCGTCGCGCCGCCGATTTTCGTCTCCCAATGAAACCGGCTCTTGGCGAGCAGATAATCTTTGCCCCATTTGAGCGGATCGTGGCCGAAGCAAATCCAAATGGCCGGATACTTCGTGCCGTATTTCGATCCGGTCCATTGCATCGGACGCCGGAGCAACGCAAATTTCCCGTTGATTTTTTCCGGGAACAAAATCACGTCACGGTCGTCCAGCGTCGGGTCGGTGATGCGGCCAAGGCGACGAAAGGCTTTCAGGTCTTTGGACAGGAGCAAACCCGATGAGGTCAGGTTTTCACCGAAGGCTTGAGGCTGCGTCGGGTCACGCGGGTTGAAAGCGGCGTTGTCGGCGGCGAGCCAATACCGGCCGGGAAAATAAGGCCGATAGGCGTAGGTGATGAGAAACTGCCCGCCCATCTTGACGATGCGTGGATCTTCAATACAGCCGGCATCCTCTCCGTCCACGCTGGGTGAGAGAACGGGTTTCGTGGAAGCGCGCTTGAAGTTAAAACCGTCCTTGCTCGTGGCGAGGCCAAAGCGGATGACGTGTGCCGCGTCTTTGCCCGCACAGCGATAGAGCATGTAAAACGTGCCCCGGTCATGGATCACGCCCGGATTACAGACGACGAGACTTTCCCAAGGTTGCTTGAGATTCGGGGAAAGAATTGGGTTCCGGGAATATTTTTCAAGTTTCATGAGGTCAAAATATCAACGCCAGATGAAAACGAACGCGCCCGTGACGACCAGCAGCAGGACGGCCAGAACGCGATAATTTTTGAACCAGGGCACGCCGGCCAGTTGCCGGGTTTCATCCTTGAATACCTGCACATTCCATACATAAGCCCTGACCTTGGATTCCGCGGGCGGCGGGGTGGCCAGACTCACGAGCATGATGATGCCAAGCGAGACCGCGAAAACCACTGGCGCAACATAGAGAAAATTCCAATTGGCCAAAGGCGTGTATTTTATGCCGAACAGCAGACTCAAGGCGATCACCAGGCCGGAAATCAACCCCGCGAACGCTCCCGACGCGGTGGCTCGTTTCCAGAACAGGCCGCACAAAAACACCGCCACCACCGGTGGACACATATAAGCAAGCAGTTGCTGAAAATATTTTATGATCGAGTCAAACTTTTGAATCTGCGGCGCCCAGAGCGCCGCGATGACAATGATCACCAGGCCCGAAATGCTGCCGGCCACCACCTGTTGCCGGCTGCTCATGCCGGGTCGCAGCTTGTTAAGTATGTCCATCGTCAACAACGTCTGGGCTGAATTCAGGGTCGAGGTCAGCACCGAGGTCATGGCCGCGATGAAACCCACCAGCACCAGCCCCTTCAAACCGGAGGGAAGCATTTCGAAAACGAGTTTGGGATAAATCTGGTCGCCTTTCGCCAGGTCGGGATACAAGACCCGCCCGGCGATGCCGGGCAGAACCATGAGAAAGAACACGACAAAGTTTAACCCGCCCGCAAAAAGATTTCCCCAACGTCCGTGGTCGGTGTTGCGGGCGCTCAACGTGCGCTGCACCATGGCCTGGCTTAAACCCCAGTAATAAAATCCCAGCAAGGGCAGGCTGATGAACAGTGTCGGCCACGGCACGGACGGATCACCCGGTGGCCGGATCAAACTCAAATGCCCCGGTGGCGCGGCGTGCATGACCGCGCTCCAGCCGCCGGCCTTGGCAAACGTCAGGCAGGTCAGCACGGCGGAACCGGCCATCAGCACAAATGCCTGAACCAATTCCACCCACATCACCGCCGACAGGCCGCCTACTATGGTGTAGGATGCGCCCAGCAACGCCAACCCCCAGATGATGGCGTTGAAACCGATGCCGGGGAAAACGAGGTGGAGCATGATGGCCCCCGCATACAAGGTCACCGACAAATCAGCGAAAGTGTAGCCAACCACCGTCAAGACTGAAAGGTAGGTGCGACTGCGGACATCGTAGCGGCCTTCGAGAAATTCAGGCAGCGTGTAGATTTTATTTTTGAGATAAAACGGCAGGAAAAACACCAGGAAGAAGACAATCGGCAGAACGGCTCCGGACAAACCGTAGTTGAATACCGAAATGCCCGTGCTGTAGGCGTCCCCCGCCCAACCCACCAGCGCCGAACTCGAAACGAGGGTTGAAAACATGGACAGCCCGACCACCATCCAGGGCATTCCTCTGCCGCCGAGAAAGTAGCTCTCCGTGCTGGAACGTGAACTGTGCCAGAACCCCCAACTGACTATGGCCGCCAGATATACGACCATGACTATAAAATCAACGTTGGATAGATTCATATGGCCCATAAATGGCGATTATAAAAATCACCTTTTTATTTGAAAGCGACGCCGCTGACGTTTTCGCCGATGGTGATTTTCCCCTGCTTTGCATCGTTTATCCGCTCACCGTTGATGATGAGGTTCTCAAACGTCACCCCCTTGATTGGATGCCCGGGACTCCCGCTGATGACCGAGCCGGCCATTCCATCATAAGTTACATCTTTGAAATGAATGTTTTCAATCTGTCGTCCCAGCGTGGTTGATGGTTCAAAGCAGCCAAATGCCAGCCGGATCAGATTGCCGCCCGCCTCGCGAATGTGTTCCACGCGGATATTTTCAAAATCCACATTGCGCACGGTGTTTTTGTCTCCGCAGGTGATCGCCAAGGCCCCCCAAAAATTGGTCGAGAATTCGTTGTTTTCCAGCACGTCAATGTCGTGAAAGCGCAGGTTCTCGACGACGTCGCCGTCGGCCTGATACGCGCCGTGGACGCCAATCATGATGGCGTGCGCCTTGTCCGCCCAGAAAACTGAATCCGCAACGTCCCAATCGGAAGACCCGCCATGATATTCGCCACGGCTGCCATAGATGGCGATACAATCATCCGATGTGCGCAGAAAACAGTTGCGGATTTTCACATGCCGGCTGGCCTTCATGTCAATGCCGTCACCCCATTCCTGCGAACTGAAGGACTTAAGGTTGTCAATGGTCGCAGTATCCACCCCTCCGCCCATGACGGCGAAGTCAACGTGCTGCTTGAGAATGATGCCCTCCACGAGGACGTTGGTCGTCCGCCGCAGGTTGATCGAAGAGGTCTGCCAGTCCTGCCCTTTGATGTAAAAACCTTTCGCGTCGTTCCAGGGTGAGGTGTCCAGAACACCGCGACCGCGAATGGTGACGTTGGTTGCGCCGTCGTCGGTGACAATCACGCCCTGAACCACGGAACCGCCCGCCAAATAAACCGTTTTTCCAGAGCCGACGCGGATGGCCCGTCGGTTCGCCGTCAGTCCTGGGCCGAAATAAATCACATTCGTGTCCGTGAGCAACGGGACATTGGTTTCAATCGGATTGGCGAAGAGATGGAGGTTGTGAAGCCGGTCGCCGTTCACTTCAATGGAAAGATTTTGCGGGCGGTCAAGCGTGAACGAAAAGGAATCCGCCGGCGGGTTGCTCATGAGCGGCTTAAGGTGGCGGGAAATCGGGCGGATTTCCGCCGACTGAACATGAACCCGGTTCTGTGTCACCCTGACCTCCGCCTGGCCGCTGAAATCAAAATAGGCAAAGGAGGCA
>DATLVR010000094.1:0-31461 GCA_035577265.1 Verrucomicrobiia bacterium
CTTCGAAGAAAATGTCGCCCATTCGATACCGTGACGAATGGTCGGCACAATCTTTCCGAGCCTCTGTCCTCTTAGCCGGAACGATGCAGTTCAACCACGGATGGACACGGATGGACACGGATAAAGACCGGAGAAAGACCGGAGAAAGGACCACTTCAGCGAACTTGGTAGGAGGCACCGATCGGTGAACTCATTTTCATTTCAGAAAACCGTTCCCAATCCGTGTTTATCTGTGTCCATCCGTGGTTAAAACTTTTTTCTACCGAATCGTTCCGGCTGAGTCCTCCATGGTTGGTTTCGCGCCGGCGGAAAGTTCAGGGATTTGAATCAGCGCCAATTCATGGCACAACGTTTTGCACCTTTTTTCTTTGCCGCGTCCGCCCGCTTTGATTCCCGCGTGGCGAGGTTGCGCATCCAACCCGTTCAATCCCCCGGCGCGCCGGAGCTGGCGTTGATCAGACTTCGATCAACATCCGCGCCGGCGTTTCGATGACCTCTTTGATGCGGCGCAGAAATAAAACCGCTTCGCGCCCGTCCACGATCCGATGATCATAGCTGACGGCCAGATACATCATCGGCCGGATGACCACCTGTCCCTGCATCGCGATGGGCCGTTCCTGGATGGAATGCATCCCGAGAATGCCGGTTTGCGGCGGATTGATGATCGGCGTGGAAAGCAGGGAACCAAAACTGCCGCCGTTGGTGATGGTGAACGTGCCGCCGGTCAGTTCGTCGGGCTTGAGTTTGCCGTCTTTCGCGCGGCGGGCGAAATCGCCGATGGCCTTTTCCAGTTCCGCAAAACTCAGGCGCTCGGCATTGCGCAACACCGGCACGACGAGACCGCGTTCGCTGGCGATGGCCACGCCGATGTCGAAATAATTGCGATAAATAATGTCGTTCCCGCGCACCTCGGCATTGAGCTGCGGGAATTGTTTCAAGGCATCAATCACGGCCTTGACGAAGAAGGACATCAGGCCCAGCCGCACCTGGTGACGTTTCTCGAAGGCCTCCTGATGTTCCTTGCGCAAGGCCTGCACGGCGGACATGTCCACTTCATTGAACGTCGTTAGCATCGCCATCGTCTGCTGGGCCTCGACCAAATGCTTCGCCACCGTGCGGCGCAGCATGGTCATGGGCACAATTTCTTCTTCGCGACCGGCGGAAGAGTTTTTCGCGGCCGGCACATTCGGCGCGGAAGCGTTCGTTTCGGTTTTGGAAACGGGTTTCGGTTCCGGCTTTGCTGCTTTGGGTTCAGATTTTGCCGCGTCCGTGGAACTTGGAGCCGCGGCCGGTCCGGCTTCCGGCTTGGGTTTCATTTCCGCCTTGGTTGCTTGAGCTGGTTCCGGCTTTTCAGCTTTCGCTTTTGGTTTGTCGCCGGCGGTTGCCCCGGGCGTGGCCGGCGTTTCGGACTTGGATTTGCCGGTTTCGCCTTCCGCTTCCAGGTGCGCGACGACCGCGCCCACGGCCACGGTTTCACCGGCCTTATGCAAAATCTTCACCAGTTTACCGGCTTGGGGCGATGGCAGATCAAGGGTCGCCTTTTCAGAATCAACGACCGCGATCGCCTCGTCCTGTTTCACGCTGTCGCCTTCGGCCTTCAGCCATTCGCTGATCTGGACTTCATTGATGGATTCGCCAACGGCGGGGATTGTGATTTCGATGGGCATAGAATTTATTCTTTGGGTTTAACCGTCAAGGTGGAGGTGACGTCGCGAACGCCGTCCGCGTCATAGGCAACGGCGACCGCGCGGCCGATGTCCTCCGGCGATGAAACGGTGCCGGAAAGTGTCACGTGACCGTCCGTGCAGCCAACGGAAATGCTCCAGACCGAAAGCGTTGAATCCGCGGCATACCTGGCCTTGATTTCGGTCACGGCACGCACGTCAGAAGCGGCATCGGCCGCTTTTGCGCCGAGGTCCTGGGTTTTGCTGCGGACAATTTTACCGGTGCGCGCCAGCTCAGCTTTGATTTTATCGGGGTGCAAGTCGAGCGTGTCCAGTTTTGCCTTCAATGCATCCGACATGCTGGCGGCGGCCACGCTGGCATTGGTATAGGCGGTGGCGGCGGCGTCTTGGTAGCGTTGTTGCGCCTCGGGATGTTCCGCGGCCTTTTTTTGCACAAACCAGAAACCGACCGCGCCTAAAACGACGCCGAACACCAGTCCATTGAAAAATCCCCTCATGACGCTCTTTTGAATTATTGTTTGTTGCCGCTGCCTGCTCCCGGCTTGGTTTCCGGGTCGCCAAACGCGCGCTGCACCAGATTCATCTGTTCCAGCTTGTGCGCATGCGAGGAACCGGTCGCCGGGCTGGCGGATTCATCCCGGCTGACGAGCGCGAAGGGAAACCGGTCGAAAAGTTTCTTCCCGAACTTTTCATGCAGAAAGCGCCACGCGCCCATGTTTGCCGGTTCTTCCTGGACCCAGAGCGCCCGCGTGTGTTCCGCGTAGGGCTTCAGCACCTGCTCCAGCAATCCGGGTTGCAGCGGATAAAGCTGCTCCAGCCGGAGGATGGCGACGTCGCCGCGTTTGTGTTCCTCACGATACGCCGCCAGATCATAATAAACTTTGCCGGTGCAAAGCAGAATGCGTTTCGCATCCGCCGGTTTGGCATCGTCCGGCAACACCCGCTGGAAATGGCCGCCGGCACAGTCTTCCAGGGTGGAGACCACCTGCGGATGGCGCAGCAGGCTTTTGGGCGTAAAAATGATCAGCGGCTTGCGCCAGTTGCGGAGCGCCTGCCGTCGCAGCACATGAAAATACTGCGCGGGCGTGGTCGGCTGGACGATTTGAATGTTGTCCTCCGCCGCGAGCGTGAGAAACCGCTCCAGGCGGGCGCTGGAATGTTCGGGGCCCATGCCCTCGAATCCATGCGGCAGCAACAGCACGAGACCCGACAGCCGGCGCCATTTGTCTTCGGCACTGGTGATGAATTGATCAATGATGACTTGGGCGGCATTCACGAAATCACCGAACTGCGCCTCCCAAAGCACCAGTGATTTCGGGCAGTCCAGGCTGTAACCATATTCAAAACCCAGCGCGCCGGTTTCACAGAGCGGGCTGTTGACGATATCCACGGGTCCCTGTCCGGGGTCGAGGTTTTTCAGCGGAATAAAAGGGTGACCGTCCTGTTGATCATAAAGAATCGCGTGGCGCTGGCTGAAGGTGCCGCGTCCGGTGTCCTGTCCGGTCAGGCGGATGCGCACGCCCGCAATCGTCAGGGTCGCCAGCGCGAGGGCTTCGGCGGCGGACCAGTCGAGCGGCTGTTTGCCGGCGGCCATTTCGCGCCGCGCTTCCAGCGCGCGTTCCAGTTTGGGATGCACGTGAAATCCGGCCGGCAGCGCGGCGAGTTGATGCAGCAACCGGGACAGCGTTTTAATGTCCGCGCCGGTGACCGTTTCATCCCTGGGTTCGGGGCCGCCGATATAATCGCTCCAGACATTGCGTCGTTCGGGGGCAACTTCGCATTGGCCGGCCTGGGCGGCCTGCAATTGTTCCTCCAGCTTGGCGTGACATTCGGTCATGATGCTGTCGGCCTCGGCGCGCAAAACATTTTTGAGTTCGAGCAGATGGCCGAGATAGCCTTCACGGACATTGGGACGTTCGGCGATTTTTTTATACAGCAGCGGCTGGGTGAACGTCGGCTCATCCGTCTCGTTGTGGCCCAGGCGACGGTAGCCATACATGTCGATGAACACGTCCGACTTGAATTCCGCGCGGAAATCCATCGCCAGTTGCACGACCTGCGCCACGGCCTCCGGGTCTTCGCCATTCACGTGAAAAATCGGCACCTGCAACATGCGCGCGACGTCGGTCGCGTAAGTCGTCGAACGTCCCTGGTCCGGCGGCGTGGTGAAACCGATCTGATTGTTGACGATGACATGCAGCACGCCGCCCACCGAGTAGCCGGCCAGCTTGCTCAGGTTGAGCGTTTCCTGGACGACACCTTCGCCGGCAAACGCCGCATCGCCGTGGATGAGCACGCCCAGGATTTTGCGGCAATCACGGTCGTCGAAGCGATCCTGATGCGCACGCACCCGGCCGACCACGACGGGATTGACAAATTCCAAATGGCTCGGGTTGAAGCACAGTGACAGGTGAATTTTCCGGCCGTCGCTCATCACCCAGTCGCCGCTGTGGCCCAGATGATATTTCACGTCCCCGCGTTTCTGCCACAGCTCCGGCCGGTCATCGGTGAATTCCTGGAAGATCTCACACGGACTTTTGCCGAGGATGTGGGCCAGCACGTTGAGCCGCCCGCGATGCCCCATGCCGATGATGACGTTTTTCACGCCCAGATGGCCGGACTTTTCAATGGCGAGATCGAGCAGCGGCAACAGGGTTTCGCAGCCTTCGAGGGAAAAGGTTTTGGCGCCAAGAAACTTGGTGCGGAGAAACTGTTCGAACGCCACCGCACTGGTAAGCCGCATCAGGATGCGGAGCTGTTCCTTGCGGGAAACCTCCAGGCGATTTTGCGAGGCTTCCATCCGGCGCTGGAGCCATTGCCGCCGCTTCAGATCGCCAATGTGCATGAACTGGGTGCCGATGGAGCGGCAATAAGTGGCGCGCAGCCGCTGGAAGATTTCGCGGACGGTCAGCGGCGTTTCGTAATGCAACATCGGCGAGTTCACAAGCAGGCCCAGCTCGCTTTCCGAGAAGCTGTAATAATCCAGTTCCAGTTCCGGCGGACACGGATGGGTGGCACCCAGCGGATTGACGGCGGCAATCATATGGCCGCGAACGCGATGGTTGTGGATCAGCTGATGCAGCCGCTCGCTGACATTTTCCGTGCGCGGATCCGGCTGAAACGGGATCTGCCCGCCGGTGTCGGCGGCCACCGGGTTGAACAGGCTGCGGGATTTGAAGGAAGGGCCGATCTGCACCGCGCCATCGGAGCCATTGGCTGTCGTGGCGAAATATTCGCGCCATTCAGCCGGCACCGAATCCGGATCGCGCCGATAATCGGCGTAAAACTGTTCGATGTAAGCGAGACTTTGAATTCCGGTCTGGTTTGCAGGTCCACCCATGGGGTCACATTATCATGCGAAACGATTATAACGCAAATACTGGATTAATTTGGGTCAAAGATTTCCGCGTTTCCGGTTCAATCCCTTCTCCACGCTTTTCTTTACCGCCGCCGCCCGCTTTAATTCCTGCGTGGCGACTTTGCACATCCAACCCGTCCAATCCCTCGACACGCCGGAGCTGGCGTTGTATCGGACGCTCAAACGCGTGGAGGAACACGAGCGCGCCGGGGTGCTCGTGGCCGCGAATTTTAAAACGGTGAAGCGTCTGCTGGCGAGCCGCTACACGGTGGTCTCCGCCCTGGTCACGCCCGCCTGGCTGGAAAAGCTGGAACTGCAACTGCGCGCACGAGCGGAGGCGGATCTTCCCATCTACGTCGCGGAACCGAAACTGCTGGAAACCATCACCGGCTATGTGATGCATCAGGGCGTGCTGGCGGTGGCCAAAATCCCGCCGTTGCCGGATCTGGAAACGCGGCTGCAACATTCACCGCGTCCATTGTTGCTCGCCGCCGTCGAGGGCATCGCCAGTGCGGAGAATCTGGGCGCGGTGGTGCGAAGTTGCGCGGCGTTCGGCGTGCATTGCCTGATCGTGGGGGAGACGTGCGGCAGTCCGTTTCAACGTCGCGCCGTGGCGGGCTCGATGGGAACAATCTTCGAACAGCCGCTGGTGCGGGCGGACAATCTGGTGGCCACGCTGACGACCTTGCGGGCGCGCGGCGTGCGTTGTCTGGCGGCGCATCCGCGGCCCGGTGCGAAAAAACTTTCCGCTGTGGATTTGCGCGGCGATTGCTGTCTGGTGTTCGGCGCGGAAGGGCCGGGCCTCACGCCGGCTGCGCTGGTGGCGTGCGATGACGCGGTGGAAATCCCGATGCCGAGTCACATGAATTCGCTGAACGTGGCCGTGGCCACGGGCGTGTTTCTTTATGAGGCGACCCGCCAGCGCGGGTAGGGTCATCGCGCGCGCTGATTTGGTGACCATGGAGCAGCGCAACTGGCCGTCCCTGCCGCCTGATCCAGCCGCTATTGATACGTCATCACCACGTTCGTGCCGGTGATTTGGACGTTCAGGATCCTGGTTGTTCCTGCGGAGCGCAGGCGATAGAAACGGGTGCTGGTGCTCTTGGGGATGGTGATCGTCTTGGTCGCGGTGTTCACGGCGGCGGCGTTGTCATCGGTGAAGGCGCTGGCAAAACTGGCGGTGGATTGCAGGTAAACCGGCGGTGGATTGGTGCTGGTGGCGGTGAAGAGGAAGTAATTGTAATTCCCGACCGTGCCATTCGCGCCGGTGGAATCCAGCGACAACCTCACTTCGTGCGGTCCGGCACTGATGCTGACATTGGTCCTGGTCAATGTTTGCCAGGTCTGCCAGCCGCCGGTGTTGTTCATGGTGACGGCGCCCGTGACGTTCTGCCCGTCAATTTCGAGATGATAGGTTCCGGCATTGCCCTGCGAGGCAATCCGGGCGCCGATGGAATAGATGCCGTCCACCGTCGCGGTGACCGCGTATTTCAGCCACTCGCCGCCCGCCGTCCAACCCACATTGTATCCGCCGCCGGTGTCGCCCGAGTTTTCTATATCCACGAAGGTGTCGCGATACTGGTTGCCGTTGTTGGAGACATCACTGTCGTGATAGGCCGCGCCTTCGCCGCCGCCGTCAAAATCCTCCGCCTGAATGATTCCCGGAATCGTCTGGGGCAAACCATAGAACGGAGCCTGGCCGTTGATCACCGTGACACTCACCGGAGCCGAGACCGTCGTGAGGCCGATGCTGTCGGTCACGCGTGCCGTGAGCAGATAAACCCCGACCGTCGAGTTCGTCCAAACCAGGTTGAACGGACTGCTCGTGTCGGTGCCGATGAGACTGTTGCCGGCAAAGAATTCCACCTTGCTCACGGAGCCATCCGGGTCTGACGCGGACGCCTTCAGGGTGATGATAGCGGGTGCAGAGAATGCCGAGCCATTGCCGGGATTGGTAAGCGTCACGGACGGCGGATGATTGCTCGCGAGCAAAGTAAACATCAGATAATTGAAGTTGCCCACGAAACCGCTGCCACCGTTCTTATCCAGCGACAGTCGCAAGACTTGTTGGCCGGCATTCAGGGCGACGTTGCTGCTGACCAGCGTCTGCCAATTCTGCCAGCCGCCGGTGTTCAGGTTGGTGATCGACCCGGTCTTGTTGATGCCGTCGGCTTCCAGATGGAACACGCCGCCGCCGAAGCCCGCGTAACGCGTATCCATCCGGTAGAGGCCGGGCGTGGCGACATCCGCGGTGTATTCCAACCATTCACCCTCGGCCGCCCAACCAATACTGTAGCCGCCACCGATGTCAGAACAGTTTTCGATG
The DNA here is from genome assembly GCA_035577265.1 of Verrucomicrobiia bacterium. Lineage (GTDB taxonomy): Bacteria > Verrucomicrobiota > Verrucomicrobiia > Limisphaerales > UBA11358 > UBA11358. The sequence continues at coordinate 7,370 of DATLVR010000094.1, forward strand.
TCCACACCGCTGGTGCGATATTCATTGCCGTTATTCGCCGTGTCCGTGTCGTGATAGGCCACACCTTCGCCGCCGCTGTCGAAGTCCTCCACCTGGATCGTGCCGGGAATCGGATGCGGCACGCCGCCATAGGGCGTCTGGTTCAGCGAGACGCCGTCGCCGACAAATTCCATCCAGTTCAACTTGAACAGATCCGTCGCCTGCGGACTGCGGGTGAACACCAGATAGAGTTCATGCGTGCCGCCGGGATCGGCGAGGGAAAGCGTCACGTTGGTGTAATTGCCGGCTGAATTTGGCACGGCCGCGGCGCCAAGCAGGGTTCCCGACGGAGAGTCCAGCCGCACTTCAATCTGGCCGCCGGAGGCCGTTGCCGCCACGCGGAAGTTCAGGGCCGTGATGTTTGTGAGATTGACGGGAAAAAAGCTGATGTAGTCACCATGGTCAATGCCCGCGACATCGTGGCCGCCGCCGATGTCACCTGTGGGAACGTTGGTGACGCCGCTCTGATGGGTGAAATTTTCCGCCTCCTTGCGGCGCGGCTGCAGGATGTCCACGGCTTCGCCGGTGAGCGAGCCGGCCGGAGCAGCACCGAGATCACTGTAAGACGCACGCACCACCAGAAAGACATTGTCGCCGTCACCGCCGTGCGCGGCGGGCGCTTCAAAAATCCCGCCGCACGCATTCGCATGAGAATCGCCGTGCGAATGGTCGTTGTGACCAATGTTCAAATCCCAGGAAAAACTGGAGCAATCAATCGTGCCATTGGTGGTCGAGCCGTCTTCGATATCAGAAACCTGGCCGCTGTAGGAAAACGGCTTGTTCCAGTCGAAGATACCGCCGTTCGGCGGCCAGTTGATCTGCACCACCGGCCGATGGTTGCCGACCGTGATCGCCACACTGGCGAATCCGAGGTTGCCCAAAGTGTCGCTGACCTTCAACTGGGCGGTGTAATTTCCGTTCGTGGTGTAGGTGAAAGCAGGATTTGCGTTGGTGGAATCGATCGTCCCATTGCCAAAGAAACTCCATTGATAGGTCAATGGCCCGTCCGGATCGGGATCGTAGGTGCCCGTGCTGGAAAACTGCACCGGCAACGGCGCGGAACCGCTGGTAGGCGTCGCGCTGGCGACGGCGACGGGAGAACGATTATTGCCGCCGGTGTATTCGATGCGGATGATCTTCGCATCGGGATTATCACCGCCGAAACCAGTGCCCCATTCGATCATATACATCATGCCATCGGGACCGATCTTCATGTCCATCGGCCGGTTGAAGGTGAACGTCGGCAGGAACGGATTGATTTTCAAAATGTCGCCGTTGTCGTCCAGCTTCACTTCCTTGATGAAATTGCGCGACCATTCGTAGATGAACACCGTGTTGTCATAATAGGCCGGCAGTTTGCGCGGCGAATAGAGGTTGGTCTGGTAATGATAGACCGGACCGCCCATTGCCGTGCGGCCGCCGGCACCGTTGACCTCGGGAAATTCCGGAGAATTGTCATACGGATACCAGATCCACGCGGGCCGGGCGGGCGGCAAGTTGACGGGGCCGGTGTTGTTCGGTGAATTGTTGACGGGGGCCGCCGGGTTGAACGCCGTGGTGGAATTGCTCGTCGCGAAATTGTAATCAATGTAGGGCTTGTTGTTCCCCACGAAATAAGGCCAGCCGTAATTTCCGGCTGACCGCGCCTGATTCCATTCGTCGTATCCTTTCGGCCCGCGCAATGGATTGTCGGCGCCGGCATCGGGTCCCACTTCACCCCAATACAACCAGCCGTTTGCAGAATCCACGGAGATGCGGAACGGATTGCGATCGCCCATTACGTAAATCTCCGGTTTGCCCGCCGAGCCGTCACTGGGAAAGAGGTTGCCAGACGGGATCGTATAAGTGCCATTCGGCTCCGGATGGATGCGCAGGATTTTTCCGCGCAGATCGCTGGCATTGGAGGCCGATTTTTGCGCGTCCCAAGCCGAGCGGCCCGGCCGTTCGTCGATTGGCGTGTAGCTGTCCGATTCAAACGGGTTGGTATTGTCCCCGACCGAGAGGAACAAATTGCCGTCCGGACCAAAGACCAGACACCCTCCCGAATGACAGCATTGGTCGCGTTGCGTCGGGACGACCAGCAGCACCTTTTCCGAACTCAAATCGAGCGAGTTCCCCACCATCGTGAACCGGGAAAGGTGCTGTTCCGGGGTCGGGCCGGCCGGCGAGTAGTATAGATAGATCCAGTTGTTGGTGGCGAATCCAGGATCCAATGCGATGCCGAGCAACCCGTCTTCGATCTGGCTGAAGACGCCGAGTTGTGCGGCCAAAACGGTCGAGGAGCTTTGTGGCAGGAAAATCTTAAGCTTGCCGGCGCGTTCGACGTAGAACACGCGGCCATCCGGCGCCACTGCCAGTTCCATCGGGTTGGACGGGCTGGCATCCAGAATGACCTTCTGGTAGTTCGTGTCAATCGTCACGCCCGTGTCCACCTTCACTTCGCCGGCGGCGTATTCGATTCCGCCCAACAGGTGCTGCAAAAAGAGCGGATCAGAATAGCTCTCCGGTGTGTGACCGCCGGCCGTATACCAGGCGCGGCCGCCGTCATAATCATGACACCACGCGATGGGATGATCGAAGCCCATCGTGCCCCCGGAATACGACGTCTCGTCCAGAGTGGCCAGCACATGCACGGTGCCGCGCGGATTGGTCTGGAAATTATACCATTCATCGGTCCGCACCCAGCGCTTCGGCAACGAGGCCGTGGAAGGATTGATCCGGTCGGCGACCTTGATCGTGGCCGTCGGCGTGCCGGCGGGATGACTGGCAAAATACGCGCCCACCAGTCCGCCATACCACGGCCAGGTGTATTCGGTGTCGCTGGCGGAATGAATCCCCACGAACCCGCCACCCGCCTCGATGTAACGTTGGAATGCGTCCTGCTGGTTGGGGCTCAGGATGTCGCCGGTCGTGCTGAGGAAGATGACGGCCTGATAATTTGAGAGCGTCGCGTCATTGAACACAGTCGAGTCTTCGGAAGCATCCACGGTGAAATCGTTGTTCGTGCCCAATAGGCGGATGGCTGCGATGCCATTGGTGATCGAGTCATGGCGGAAACCGGCCGTCTTGGAAAAGACCAGGACGCTGAAATCGTGAGCCTGGATCGGTGCCATGCTGAGGACGCAAAAGCAAACTGCGATTGCCAAACGACAGGGTCTGAGGTGCCGGCTGGTGTGTTTCAACCGAAGAGAAAATGGGTGCAGGCAGATAAATGGCATCATGGGTCTTATGGTTTAATGATGGAACCTAAACCAAGGCGTTTTAGGGACAAGTAAAACTTACCGACAAATGATATGTCTTTGCACCCCCCTTATCGGGGAGTCGTTCCGGTCTTTGGTCTTTCACCCGCAATGATGCCGCGGTGAACAATTTCCGGTTGTCAGCCGCGAATTGTGTGTCAGGTTTTTGTCGTCGTTGCTGTGAGGAAACCAATCCAAATTTTTTATGCCTAAAATGCGCGCCGTCCAAGTCACCCGCCCCGGCGGGTCGTTTGAAATCGTGGAACGCGAAATTCCCCAGCCGGGTGCCGGTCAGGTCCGGATCAAGGTCCAGGCCTGCGGCATTTGTCACAGCGATTCGCTGGTGAAGGAAGGCCACTGGCCCGGCTTGCAATATCTCCGCGTGCCCGGCCACGAAATCGTGGGCGTCGTGGACGGCGTCGGTGCGGGCGTGACGCAATTCAAGCCCGGCCAGCGTGTCGGCGTGGGCTGGCATGGCGGACATTGCGGCGTGTGCGACAACTGCCGCAATGGCGATTTCTTCGGCTGCACCGTCAATCTCCAGATCACCGGCATTTCGTTTGACGGCGGTTATGCGGATTACATGGTCGCGCCCGCCATCGCGCTCGCGCTCGTGCCGGGGGATTTGTCCGCCGTGGAAGCCGCGCCGCTCATGTGCGCCGGCATCACGCCTGAGCCCCGCTTTTCATTCAGCAGGAGGGTGTCTGTCCACCAACTTGTCCCGTTCGTGGACTTTGCCGGGTGTCGGACGGTCTGGCGTTGAATTCTTTCCGGGCGAAATGCCCGAAAAAATGCCCGAAACTTTGGCGGTTTGCCCTGCGTCTTGTCTCATTGCAGCGACACTGCCAGAACCGATCCGTAAAATGTTGGTGGCATATTAAATGCGGCCATTTACAGTCATAACTGCGGAATCTGGAGTTTGGGTGTTTGGGACACGTGAGACCTGCCGCAAAACTTTATCTATCGTATGAAAACGAATCAACAAATGACCCGGATTGTTCTCTATCAGAACCTCGGGTTTCTGGCCATTATCATTCTCTGCTTTATCGACGAACTGATCAAACTGCCATCCTTGATCTTTTCCGGGCATCCGTTCGATTTCCTGTTCCGGCAGTCCACCCTGGACATGCTGCTCATCCTGGGGGTCTGGTTTCTGGTCAGCACCTCGACCCGCCGGATTCTGGAGCGCGTTCAATATCTGGAAAAATTCATGCGCGTCTGCGCGTGGTGCCGGCGGATCAATTACCAGGGTGAGTGGATGCGGCTGGAAGAATTCATGAAGCAAGGCTTCGATACCCCAACCACGCATGGGATCTGCACGGAATGTCTGGAGCAGCAACGGGCGGCTGCGGAAAAGGCGAGGGTGTCGCGCGAAACTGCGGCGAAGATCGAGTGACGGTCACCGGACCGGATCGCTCTTTCGCGCGATCCGGCCATACCAGATGCCCGACGTGATGAAGACCACGCTGCAACCGGCGGTGAACCAGACCAGAAATGGCACCGGCAGAAAAAACCACGCACCCACCGCGCCCGCCACCGAAAGTCCGCCGCACAAATACGAGTAAAACGCGCTGGCCTGGGCGCTTTGCAGGCTCTTCTGCAGGATCAATTCCATTGCCTTGTCCGCGCGGCTGAGGGCAGCGGCACAGTTGTCGGAGCAGATCATGCGCGGCGCGGCGATTGCCGGGAGGCAATCCTGACACAGCGCCCGGCCGCAATAGGCGCACACGGCGATGGCTTCACTTTGATGCCTGGAACATTTCATGATGGTTTAATGGACGGAGCGAAGCTGCGTCACGGAGGGTTGAAATGCAAATGAGAATTGCGGAGGGAAATTTTTGAACGGATAGAAATTTGCAGCTTGCCTGTGGATTAGGTGGCAACTGTGTTCTGTGCATACCATTCTTCCGCTTTCGCTAAAAGTGGCACCATTTCGTGGGCAGCCTCCTCGTAAATATCCTGTGATGGACTTCTGCTTGGGCGATCAAAACGAAACCAAGACGCTGTGCTACCATCACTGCCGGCATTAATTCTCGTCTTAGGCCCGGTGTCATAGTAGGCGTTGAGTTTGTCGGGTGGAATAAATGAGCCTGCACGCGTGGTGAAGCCGGTCGCTGGTGCAACCGCCAGATTTATGGTAAAGCCGCCTCCCCACTTGTCGAACTGGAAAGACATGATGGCTAATCGCTCGCCAATCGTGCGGCGAAAGTGCGGAAATGTGCCAACGAAACCTCGGCGACGAAGCTCTGGAATAACAACTCGTTTAAGTGCTGCTCTCATCAACTTGCTGTCGGGTTTTTCCGACACCAACTCTTTCTGTTGTGGAGCACGTTCTTTTCGCCGGAAGATGTCGAGTAAGTTCATACGTGTGTTGCCGCCTAACTAATAATCTCCGGCCGGTTTTGTAGATTCTCCTGTTCCACGGTCGTAAGTTTGCTTCGCCTTTGAATGCCTGTCCAGCATTTGTCTGTTCAATTTGAGATAGGAATACACCAATTCACACGGGAATGTCTCTCCCTCAAAGCGCCAGAGGGCTGGCGCAGTCCAAGACGCTTCGCGTATTTCAGAAATCGTCGTTCCGCGCGCAGCGTCTTGGAGTGCGGTGGCCCTCCACCGCTTTTCCCGGCGTCACGGCAAACGGTTGCTTTGCCAAATTCGCGGCGGGCAGGGGACTGCCCTCCCTACCTAATCTTTTCCACATGAATCTTCGTCAGGTCGTTCTCGCCGAGCTGGAGCAGGTGGGCGTTGCTGTAAAGTTCCAGGTTGGGCCGGAACTGCGGCGCATCGAGCGTGCGGCGTTCGCGGTCGAGTTCCTTGACGGATAACATGTCGAGCGCCACCGGATCGTGACCGAACCAGAGCTGGTTCAGGACGCAGGAATAATGCAGCAGGCTGCGCGCGCCGCCTTCGTATTGGCCGATGAGCGCGTCGGTGATGTTCAGCACCACGCGATCGCCGAGCAGCGGACGGGCATAAATTTCCGGCACGGCATTGGCGAGCCGGAAGGAGTCGGATTCAAATCGTCGCGTGTTGTCCACGCTGCCGAGCGCGAGTCCGTAAAGATGTCCGCACACGCCGGCGTCCTCCTGGTTGAGCAGCGGCGCGATGCTGATGATCTTGGTCATCCGCCGGCTGACCAGCTTGGAGAAGAAGGATCGCCGTCCGGCATTGATGTTGGTTTGGCCGAACTCCAGATCGCTCCAGATGAGGTTCCCGATGATGGCGGTATCGGGCTGGTAAAAATTCGTCGGATCCCAGCCGGCCTCCAGGCTGCCAGCGGCACGCACGCCGAGCTGTGTGGCGAGCCGGAAATAACCGGCGGAACGCAAATCCGCCTCATGCCTGTCCCAAATGATGATGTTTGTCGGCGGCACCCCGGCGGCGAGCAGACCGTGAATCACTGCCGAAACGACGGCGGGACGCGTGCCGGTCAACATGCCGGGTTCGGAGAACACCTTGAGGCCGATGAGTTCCTGCGGAGAGACGACGCTGCGCCAGGCCTCCGCCACGGTGGCCTTGCCGGTGAGATTCGTCAGGCCACAATCCACCATCGCCTGCACCGCCGCATCATTGGCCTGAAAATCCGTGATGGCCCCGGGGTTTTCCACGCACACGACCTGCGCGTGGGTGTTGAGACTTGGCGGCGGTTCGGCGGCATGGCTTGGCAAAATGGCGAGGCCGACCATGCCCGCGGCGGCGAGGCGGCGGAACATTCGAACGATTTGAATCCGTGCGTTTCTTGACACTTTCAAGCGCGGATGCTAACACCATCGCCGATGCTGGCAAAAAAAAATCGCAATCTTTGCGGCGCACTCATTTTACTGACGCTCGCCCTTTTCCTCTCCGGCTGCACGCCGCCCGGCCCGCGTGCCTTGTTGAAGGGTAAAAAGCTGCTGGACCGCGGGGATTATGCCGCCGCCGTGTTGGAACTGAAAACAGCCACGGCCCTGCTGCCCACGAGCGCGCAGGCCTGGAATTATTATGGCGTCGCCTGCCAGCGCGCGGGGCAGCCGGACGAGGCGGTCACGGCGTATCAGCGCGCCCTCACGCTGGACCGCGACCTGATCGAGACGCATTACAACCTCGGGTCGCTCTGGCTGGAACAGAACAAGCCGGCCGAGGCGAAGACGGAGTTCACCGCCTACACCCTGCGCCGGAGCAACGAGCCGGAAGGCTGGCTCAAGCTCGGCGCGGCGCAGTTGAGCCTTGGCGAACTGACCCCGGCGGAAAAAAGTTTTGGCACCGCGTATTATTTCAACACCAACAACGCCGAAGCCTTGAACGGTCTCGGGCTGGTCCAGGTCCGGCGCGGACACCCGCGCGAGGCGTCGCAATTTTTCGCCGCCGCCGTCAAGTATCATCCCGACTATGCGCCCGCGCTGTTGAATCTGGCCACGGTGGCGCAGCAGGATTTGCACGACAACAAACTCGCGCTGCAAAACTATCGCGCGTATCTGGCCTTGCTGCCGCGCCCCGGAAACTGGGACGACGTGAATGCCCTTGCCAATCACCTCGAAAAGAATCTCGAACAGCCGGCCCCGGTTGCCGCCGCCGCGCCGCCACCCGCAACGCCCGCGCCCGTACCCGTCGTGAGTGAGCCGAAAACTCAAACGGTCGCCCGTCCGGCAGCCGTGGTGGCCAAGCCAGCCGTGGCGCATTCAAATCCCGCTCTCCCGCCGCGTCTTGTGACGACGGCGCCCGCGCCGGTCGCAAAACCAAAGCCGGAGCCGAAGCCGGAGCCGAAGCCCGAACTGGTGGTGGTTCCGCCGGCGGAACAAATCGTCGTGGCGCCCGAACCTGTCGTGGCCGTGACGCAACCGCCGGTCACCAGAATCAATACCTCCATCCCGTCCAATTATTCCAGGTCGAGAGTAACGCCGTTGCCATCGTCCCCTTCCAACGGCGGGCAGTCCACCGCCGCGCCGCTATTGCTGCCGAAATACAACCTGCCGCCACCTGCACCGACGGTTGAGCCGAAGTCGTTCAAAATGCTTCAGCCGGCCGTCCCGATCTTTCCCCGGTACCTGTATTTGTCGCCGCGCACTCCCGGAGCGGGCGACCGGGTGGCGGCCTCGGCGCAATTTTCGAAAGCCCGGGTGTATGAGCAGAGTTCACGCTGGACCGACGCGATGGAATGGTATCGGCGCGCGTCGACCTCAGACCCGGGTTGGTTCGAGGCGCAGTATAATTACGGCGTGCTGGCCTACCGCCTGCGGAATTATCCGGCGGCGTTGTCCGCCTATGAAACGGCGCTGGCCATTCAGCCGGGCTCGACGGATGCACGCTATAATTTCGCCCTCACGCTCAAGTCGGCCGGGTATGTGACGGACGCGGTGAACGAACTGGAAAAAATTCTCGTGACAAATCCCGATGAAGCCCGCGCGCAGCTGGCACTCGGAAATCTTTACGCCCAGCAGCTTCACAACCCGACGCAGGCACGGCGGCATTATTTGAAGGTGCTGGAATTGGATCCGCACAACTCGCAGGCGGACGACATCCGCTACTGGCTCACGGCCAACCCCGGTTGAGTCGCCGAGGAACGGGGCCGGGCCGGAGCGCGCCCGTCCTCGGCGCTGCGACTGACTTCAATCAAGCCGTGGAATGTTCTCAAGCCCTGTCTCTTCCTTGCTGCAGCGGCCGGGACGGCCGCACTCCGTCAAAATCAACCATCACACGCCTGGCAGGGTGAAAAAGAACGTCGCGCCCCTGCCCAGTTCGCTTTCGGCCCAGGCCTCGCCACCGTGGCTGTGGACGATGTGTTTCACAATGGACAGTCCCAACCCCGTGCCGCCCTGGTCGCGGGAACGCGCCTTGTCCACGCGATAAAACCGCTCGAACACGCGGTCGAGCGAGTCCGGCGGAATGCCGGGGCCGTCGTCCTGCACGAAGATTTCCAGTTTGCCGTCTTCCAGTTTCCTGCCGCCGACGCGCACCGAGCCCTGTTCGCGGCCGTATTTGATGGCGTTGTCCACCAGGTTGGCGAGGACCTGTTCCAGGCGGTTGATATCGGCGCTGGCGGCAAGTTCCGGCAGGGCGCTGACGAGCTGCACGTTTTTATTGGTCGCCTTGGCCTGAAGATCGGCAAACACTTTTTCCACCAGCGAATGCAGTGTGACCGGGTGCAGGTTCAACTGCATCCGTCCCGATTCCAGCGCGGAGATGGTGAGCAGATCCTGGATGAGCAGATCAAGCCGCTCGGCATTGCGCGCGATGATTTTCAGGAAGCGCTCGGCGACTTCGGGATTGTCGCGCGCGCCGTCGAGCAGCGTCTCGACGTAGCCCTTGATGAGCGAGAGCGGCGTGCGCAGTTCGTGGCTGACGTTGGCGACAAAATCCTCGCGCGTGCGTTCGAGCTGCTTGAGCCGGGTAAGGTCGTGGAAGACGAGGATCGTGCCTTCGCGTTCGCCGGCGGAATTGGAGATGACGGCGGCATTGACCCGCAGCCAGCGCCCGCTCAATTCGGGCAGCTTCAATTCGTAGTCAAAGACCTGCCCCTCGGTCTCGACACGTTCCACGAGATCGGCGAGTTCGTGCAGGCGCAACGCTTCCATGATGGTCTTGCCGCGGAGTTCGATTTTGAGGCCGAAAAGATTTTTGAAGGCGCGGTTGGCGAGATAAATCCGGCGGGTGCGGTCCAGCAGCAGCAGACCCTCGAGCATGGAATTGAACAGCACCTGCTGCTGCGCCTGCGCATCAATCGTGGTCTGCTGCTGGCGGCGCCGGGCATCCTCCATCTCGGCGTGGATCTGCTGCTGCTGGACGAGATATTTTTTCCGCCACCAGAAATGAATTCCCACGGCGCTAAAGAGTGCGAGGATGGTCAGGAACGGCCACATGGGGAAAATGGAAAGTGAAGAAACCTCGAACATTTAACATTCAACGCCCAACATCCAATGGCTTGCGCGCATTCACCCTTGAACGTTCGGCGTTGAATGTTGAATGTTGAATGTTCCCGTTTCACTCGACAAACCGATACCCGACGCCGCGCACCGTGTCCAGATGCTTTGACGCCGCGCCCAGCTTTTCCCGCAGCCGCCGCATGTGCGTGTCCACCGTGCGGGTGTCGATCACGCTGTCGTATTCCCACACGTCGCGGAGCAGCTGGTCGCGGGACTGCACGCGCCCGGAGCGCTGGGCGAGCAGGGTGAGCAGCTTGAATTCCGTGGCCGTGAGTTCGATGGGCTTGTTTTTCCAGGTGGCGATGTGGCGGGGAACGTCAATGTTCAGATCGCCGAAACGCAGCTGGTCCTGGGGCTTCTCCACGACCTGGCCGCGCGCGAGAATCTTTTTGATCCGAAGCATCAGTTCGCGCGGGCTGAACGGCTTGGTCAGGTAATCATCCGCCCCCAGTTCGAGGCCGAGCACGCGGTCGATCTCCGCCGCCTTGGCCGTGAGCATGAGGACCGGCACGCGCGCCGTGGACGGGTCGAGCCGCAGCGTTTTGCAGATCTCAAAGCCGTCCATCTCCGGCAGCATCACGTCCAGCACGATCAGGTCGGGCGATTGTGACCGCGCTTTTTTCAAAGCCTCCGCCCCATCAGCGGCCGTGGCCACGGCGTAACCCGCCTGCTTGAGATTGAACTCCACGAGTTCAACCGCCTCCGGTTCGTCGTCCACGACTAAAATCTTCTGCTTCACATCCGCAGCATGGCACGCGCAAATTCGTCACACAATTTCAATCCGGCAACGAACCGGCGACAAACATGTGACGATTGGGTTACGGAAATTTTGCCCCGCGAAGGGGGCATAAGGGAAATTCAGGCTTGTCAATTCCTGCTGAATCCAACCGCTGAGAACGTCCATCTGATGCGTTCCATGCGGGCGGGATGAGACAATGTTTTAAAGGACTTTCCTCCCAAGCGCGGTCGGATTCGTCAGGGGTCTTGTGTGGCCCGGAACAGGGTCTCCCGGTTGCGTGTGTTTGTTATTCGCAAATTCACTTTTCGTCATGATTCATGAGGTCACTCCTCCCGTCACAACCCGCGGCTGATACCAGCCGCGCGAACGATTGCACAGGTTGCACACGGAGAGCATCACCGGCACTTCCACCAGCACCCCCACCACGCACGCCAGCGCCGCCCCGGAGCCCGGCCCGAACAGCGTGATGGCCACCGCCACCGCCAGTTCAAAGAAATTGCTCGCGCCGATCAGCGCGCCGGGCGACGCCACATTGTGCGGCACTTTTAATTTACGCATGAGCAGATAGGTCAGGCTGGAGTTGAAATAAACCTGAATCAAAATCGGGATCGCCAGCAGGATGACCGCGAACCATTTCTTCGTCAGGTTGTCGGCCTGGAACGCGAAGATCAGCGCCAGCGTCAGCAGCAACGCCCACATCATCACCGGATGAAACTTCGGCAGGAAATTCGTTTCAAACCAATCCTTGCCGCGCGACTTGAGCAGCAGCGTGCGCGTCAACCAGCCCGCCGTCAAGGGCACGACGATGAACACAATCACGGAAGTGATCAACACCTTGGGCGGCACCACCACGTTCGCCACGCCGCACAGAAACATCACGATGGGCGCAAAGAGCACGAGCATGATCAGGTCGTTCACGGCCACTTGCACCAGCGTATAGACCGGGTCGCCGTCCGTCAGGTAGGACCAGACAAACACCATGGCCGTGCAGGGCGCCGCCGCGAGGATGATGAGGCCGGCGGTGTAATTCTTCGCCGTTTCGGCGTCAATCCAGTGCGCGAAGATATGCTGCATGAACAGCCACGCGAGGAAGGCCATGCTGAACGGCTTCACCAGCCAGTTCACAAACAGCGTCACCATCAGTCCCTTGGGCCGTTTTGCGATACCGCCGATGGCGCTGAAATCCACTTTGAGCATCATCGGATAAATCATCAGCCACAACAGAATGCCGATCGGCACATTTACCTGTGAGCCTCGGCCAAATTCCCATTGGCTCAACGCGGACGTGACGCCGGGCAGCAGTTTGCCGAAGGCGACGCCCACGACCATGCAGACCAGCACCCACACGGTGAGGTAGCGTTCAAAGAAAGCCAGACGTTTGGGAGCGACAAGGGGAGTCGTCATCGGAATGAGAAATCAGTCGAGGTTGGCGCCGAATTGCGCCAGCCCGGCATCCACGTCAGGCCCACACACGCCGGTAGAGCCGCACATGGCGGGATCGAATACATGGAGGATTTGCGTCGTCAGTTTCGTATCGTTTATTTGGATTTCGCCTGGTCGCGGCGACCGTCGGCGTAGGCCTCAAAGACCATCTTGATCTGGTCCCGCACCTGCCGGAACACCGCCAGCTTTTCCTCGTCTGTGCCCGTCGCATGCGCCGGGTCATGAAAGCTCCAATGATGACGGTTCAACTGGCCGGGGAAAACCGGGCAGGCTTGGTCCGCATTGCCGCAAACCGTGATGACCGTTTCCACCGGCTGGTTCAGGAAATCATTCATGTGCTTGGAGTAATGGTTCGAAATATCAATCCCGATTTCCTTCATCACCTGGATACCCAACGGATGCACATAACCCGCCGGTTTCGAGCCGGCGCTTTGGACGTTGAGCGTATTGCCCGCGACCGCGCGCAAAATGCCTTCGGCGAGGTGACTGCGGCACGAATTGCCGGTGCAGAGAATCAGGACAGTGGGTTTCATTTTTTGCATTGCCGATGGCATAAGTCAACCGGGTCTGGTTTGAGCATTTTTTAGTTGTTTGTCGCCTGCCAACATTTGCGGGTCGCTGGCCTGTGATTCCCCGATCCAGTCCAGCGCTTCACACACCGTCAGCGGAACGTTCCCACCCGGCAGTTGGTGGTGAAATCCAGCGCCCCTCCTTGCGCGACCCCACCAGCCGGGCCTGAAAGAGAATGGTTGGATGTTTCGAGACGGTGGACGGGGCAAACGTGAATGATTCGGTGACCTGGCAGACGCACAACTCGCCCCGGCGCAAGGCCGGCAGCGTGCGCACGCGGCTGGCATCCGCCAGCGCCTTGGTGAGGTTCATGAATTCGCGCATGGTTTATTTATTCATTTCGTCATACAGCGAAATGAACTTAGACGGCCGCACGCCCGTCGTCAAGCTGTCGTTGTCGTCAGGCTGAATCAATGAGCCACACGCCACCGGGCACGAACAGAACATTGCAGGTGATTTTCAATACAGCGCCCCTTGGATGGTTCGTTCCAGTTGAGAAAGCGTTGCACCATTTCCGTGAAAGTCCCCGCCGCCCCAATCACCGCACGATGATCCGTGCCGTAAGCCAGCCGCCGCGACACTCCGCAAAGCTGATTGCGAATAGACGGAGAACGGTCCTTTGGATGGTTGGCATGGCCGGTGCTCATTTTGGGGTGTATGCATAAAACGTATTTTTACATCATCGCTTTCATGCTGCCGCTGGCTGCGATTGTCGCTGCGATCATATCCAAGCTCAAAGTTCAGGTTCCCGTTGGCTATCAGGATGAAAGCGGTTTTCACATCGGCCAGGACCGCGCGGCGAACAAGGTCAGCTGGCCTCCTTTTTGGTGAGTGGCGGGTGTTGTCCTCGTGTCCCAAAGCTGGCAACGTTCTGAACACATTCAGGACAATCGCTGGCCACTGGTTTCGGGTTTGTGATGGAATTTTTTTGGTGAAGTCTTAAATTTGGTCTTCCGCACGTTCTTTCTTCCCGGCTTGGTCTCCTGGGTTTGGATACCAAGGGTGGGTGATTTACACTTGGGGCGGTATTTTTAATCAGGTTCTTTCGGTTGCAAATATGCGTGTCTGGCGGGTGACACGCTTTTTGGATTCGAACTTCAACCATCCGACGGAGTGTTTCTTCAGGACAGGGGTCTTCTGATCAATGGGGTATGTTCCTGCTGGAGTTTGCTGAGATTGCAATAGCATGTCCCGTGACGCTTCGTTATCATCCCAATGACAGGTGTCGTTGAGATGGCACTGTTGTTAAATGTTTTTGGCGGAAACCAGATGAAAAATTCCCATCCCAGCCATACTGGAAACGGTGATATCATTCGCGTCCTGGTGGTGGATGATCATCCCCTGGTTCGCGAATCGCTAAAGATAATCATTGAGCGGGAATCTGATTTGACCGTTTGCGGCGAAGCGGAAGACCGTGAACAGGCTCTGGAACTTGCCGCAGCCTTCAAGGCGCATCTGGCCATTGTTGATTTGACCCTGAAAAATTCGCACGGGCTGGAACTCATCAAAGACCTCGGGAACCGTTGCCCGAAAATTAAAATCCTGGTGCTATCAATGCGGGATGAGACGCTGTATGCCGAGCGGGTCATCCGAGCCGGGGCACGGGGATTTATTTCCAAGCAAGAGTCTCCCGGAAAAATTCTGCTGGCGATTCGCCAGGTGCTGAGCGGCGAAATTCACCTGAGCGAAAAGGCTTCCGCGCGCGTGGTCTCAAAAGTTGCCCGCTCCTCCCGGACCGGCAATGGTTCTTCAGCGGAAGGGTTGACCGACCGAGAAATTCAAGTCTTTGAACTGATTGGTGCCGGGCAAAGCACCCGACAAATTGCAACCACGCTTCACATCAATGCCAGCACGGTGGAAACCTATCGGGCCAGGATCAAAGTGAAGCTCAATTTGAAAAACGCCATTGAATTACTCCAGTGCGCCATCCGTTGGTCAAATGATCCAAAATACTGACCAATATAATTCGCGGGACGGAATCCGCAGGGCTTCAGGGCGTAATAGTGCAAGCATTATGGGGAATTCACCCCATTGCTGTTAGTGCCAGCCTTGGTCAAATTTAAGGCCGTTGCGGACGCAGACGGATAGCTGACCAATAATTTCGAATCTTACGATGATTTTAATGGTGTTCATTTGTGGTGAAATCCACTACTTAATAATAGTGTTATTCAGCGACAGACAGTTCTCCAGCCTTCAAGTAAAATCTCGGCCATGGAGTCAACCTCGGTCTTAATAAACAGGATGTTTTGGGCGGTTTCGGCGTGGCAAAAGCTTTAAGGTTGATTGGCTAAACGCTGAAGCGGCACGGGGAATTTAAGCATATATTAACCATTTATTCACACGATCCCGGATGCACACAGAAATTCCAGCTTGGTATGGCGCCCGGAAAAAGCCGAAGCCTGAGCATATGGCTGCGGCAAATGTGCGCAAAAATCCAAAACTGAAAGTGGTTAATCCTCGATTGCGGGTTCCACGAGTCACTCAGCGCGGGGTTGCCCGTTTAGTTGAACCACTGTTTCCTTGCTGCATTTTCATCCATTGTGTGAATGAAGTTCAGCATACCAACAGGCTCGGCAGCCTGGTGCGGTTCGGGCACAAAATTCCCAAGTCGAGGACACGATCATTCAGGAACTGCAGCATTATTTTGCAGCAGAAGGAACCATGACAATCAAGGACCGGTTAGCAACAGCCAACGAGGTAATCGTTGCCGATGGAGCCCGCAGGGATGGAGGCAAAAGTCCAGGGGGGTGATGCCAGCCACGTAGAGGGTGCAAATCCTGCTGGACGTATTGGGTGGCCCCCACTTGGGTAGCGGTGAATTGGGCTTCGGCAGTTCTGGAAAAGAACACGGTTGCCGATCAGGCGCCGAATTTGGCGGCATCCCCCGGCAGAGGATGCGCGTTCAGGTGGAAGTTGAAGGTGCAGCAAATAATTTGTCCTCCAAAGTCAATTTTGGAGGGGAAACTGCTGGTTTGGTTGAAATTTAGCCAGACGAGCAAGTGCGGAGCTTTGAATTAAAGCAGCCATTATCGCGTAGATGTCATGATCGAGTGATTTAACAATGATTTAACTTAAGATTAACCGGTATGAAATAGTATTCGTCTCATTTTGTGACACACTGCCTCGCTGTTTTGGGACAAAACCCTACAATTCTAACATTATCAATTCACCTTCAAACATAGATCAGATGCCGGGGACAAATCCGGCCAGTGCGAATCCTGCCTGGAAGCGGAGGCTGGATATCGTTCTGGTCGCAGTGGCGCTTCCGCTGCTACTGCCACTGATGGCGTTAATCGCCTTGATCATCCGGATGGTTTCCGCTGGGCCGGCCATTTTTAAACAGGAGCGGATTGGTTATTTGGGTAATCGGTTTTTGTGTTATAAATTTAGAACCATGTTCGTCAACGCAGACACGGGGGTTCATCAGGGGCACTTGAATCAGCTGATGAAATCGGATGTGCCGATGCTGAAAATGGATTCGAAAGGTGATCCGCGGATTATTCCCCTTGGCCGATTGTTGCGGGCCTCCGGCCTTGATGAGCTGCCCCAGCTGATGAATGTCCTCTTTGGCGACATGAGTTTGGTCGGCCCGCGCCCCTGCGTGCTCTACGAATACGAAAAATATCTGCCATGGCAGCGGGAACGGTTCAACACGTTGCCGGGTTTGACCGGCCTCTGGCAGGTGAGCGGAAAAAATCACACGACGTTCACCGAGATGATCCAATTGGACATCAAGTATTCGCGAAACAAAACACTCTGGTTGGATTTGAAGATCATTTTCAAAACCATTCCGGCATTGGTGATTCAAATGTGGGAGACGTGGTTGAAAAAGAATTCATCCTCGCCGTCGGCCAAATTAAGAACCTCCAATTCGGCCCGACCTGGCTCTGATGCGTGTATGTCACGGCCCGCTTTTATGACCGTGGCAAGCGGAGGGACGGACACCGAACACAGAAGGAAATTAAAAAGGAATCTATATGGCTAAACAAATAAAAGTCGGGGTAGTGGGATGTGGTTATTGGGGGCCTAATCTGGTTCGCAACTTCAGATCATTGCCGGACTGTGATATGAAGATGATGTGCGACTTGAGCGAGAAACGGCTCTCGCACCTCCGTTCTCTGTATCCTGAAGTCGAAGGGTCGTCCGATTACAGTCACATGCTCAATGGCGTGGGCTTGGATGCCGTCATCATTGCCACCGCCGTCAAATCACATTTTCCGCTGGCCAAAGCGAGCCTGCTGGCGGGCAAGCACACCTTCATTGAAAAGCCCATGGCGAGTTCCTCGGAGGAGTGTGAAGAGTTGGTGGAAATTGCCCGGAAAAACGGCCTGGTGTTGATGACCGGCCACACGTTCCTTTATTCACCTGCAGTCAGAAAAATCAAGGAGATCATTGCCAAGGGCGACCTCGGTGAAATTAGATACATCTCTGCCCGCCGCCTGAACCTCGGGCTTTTCCAGAAGGATATCAACGTCGCCTGGGATCTGGCTCCGCACGACATCTCGATCATCCAGCACATCATCGGGGAACAGCCAGTCACGGTGAATTGCCGGGGCTGTGCTCACATCACGCCGGGCGTGGAAGACGTGACAACCATGTGCTTGAGTTATCCCGGAGGGCGCACCGCCATCATCCAGAGCAGCTGGCTGGATCCGAGAAAAGTGCGCGAGATGACAATTGTCGGCAGCAATCGAATGATCGTGTATGACGACGTGGCGCCCTTGGAAAAAATCCGCGTGTTTGATGCCCGTGTCGAGCGTCCGCCGCATTATGACACGTTTGCAGAGTTCCATTACGCCTATCACTACGGCGATGTTTACGCCCCCTACATCAAGCAGGAGGAACCGCTAAAAACCGAATGCCAGCATTTTCTGGATTGCATCAATCAGGGAAACACACCGCTGACCGGCGGCAAACAAGGTTTGGAACTCGTCCGTATTTTGGAAGCCTCTTCTGAATCGCTGCGACGGGGTGGTGCCGCTGTGGAGCTTTCAACCTGGAGTGAAAACAATTCAACGCTGCGGTCACCTGCCGGGGTGGCCCAGCGAACAGGGGATCCAAAAATAGCCGGCTCCGGCCCGAAGCAAAAAAGGCGCCTCGGCACGAGTGGCCGGAAAATCAAACTCAAAATCGACGTCAATGGCGGCAAGTCGTGAGTGCATCGGCTCAGATGTTTCAGCGAATCGCCGCTGATGTGAAGTTGGGGAAAAATGTCCGCATTTACGATTTTACCAATCTCTACGGATGCGAAATCGGGGATGACGTCAAGATTGGAACCTTTGTTGAAATTCAAAAAGGGTCGAAAATCGGGAACCGTTGCAAAGTTTCCAGCCATACCTTCATTTGTGAAGGTGTGATTTTGGAAGATGACGTTTTCATCGGTCACAACGTCACCTTTATCAACGACCGTTATCCGCGGGCCACCAATGGCGCGGGTCAGTTGCAGACGGAAGCGGATTGGAGTTGTGTCGGCACTTTAGTGAAGAGCGGGGCGTCCATCGGCTCCGGTGCCACGCTGCTGTGCGGCGTCACCATTGGGGAGAATGCGCTGGTTGGGGCGGGCAGTGTGGTGACCAAAGATGTGCCGCCGGGTGCAGTCGTCGCGGGCAATCCGGCCCGGATCGTCAAGTCCACGGTGGTGAGTTGATCAGCCCGGCGAAAGGGCGTGCAGGCAGGATGTCCGGCAACGCCTTGAATGTGGAATCGAATCGCTCAATCAGCCCGGAAATGCAGCGGATGAATCCGGCTGAAGATTCCAATTGGAACACCCTGCTGGCAGCCCACCCCAAACGTTCGTTTTTTCACACGGCGGAGTGGGCGAAGGTCCTGACCGAAACCTATGGCTATACGCCGGTTTATTTCAGGGCAGGCGGGGCGGATGGCAGCGCCTCATGGCTGCCACTGATGGAAGTGGACAGTTGGCTGACGGGGCGGCGCGGTATCAGTCTGCCGTTTACGGATGATTGCGAACCGCTTTGTTCGGACGCCGGCACGTTTCAGAATATTTTTCGGGACGCAGTTGAATTTGGCAGACTCAGGCGCTGGAAATACATCGAATGTCGGGGGGGGCGGGAACTGTTTTACGAAGTCCCGGCCTCGCTTTCATTTTACGGGCATAGCATGGATTTGACGGCGCGTGAAGATGAACTCTTTGCTCGTCTCGACAGTTCCGTCCGGCGTGCCATTCGCAAGGCGGAAAGAGCCGGCGTGACGGTGGAAGTGTCCCAAAGCCAGGAAGCCGTAGAGGTCTTTTACGGGCTGCAGTGCCGGACGCGTAAAAAACACGGTCTGCCACCGCAACCATTGACATTTTTCCTGAACATCCACCGCCATATTTTGTCGCATAACATGGGAATGGTGATTTTGGCGAGATATCAAGGCAGGCCGGTTGCCGGTTCTGTCTATTTTAATTTTGGGGACAAAGCGATTTATAAATTCGGGGCCTCGGATGAGACACATCAGGATTTGCGCGGCGGAAATCTGGTCATGTGGACGGCCATCAAAGAGTGCGTGCGTCGGGGTGCAAAGCGGCTGGATCTCGGGCGCACTTCGATGGGGAACGAAGGCCTTAGGAAATTCAAACTTGGATGGGGAACTGCTGAACGAAACATTGAATACGTGAAATTTGACCTGCGAAAAAATGAGTTTGTGACCGGCTTGGATGATACATCCGGCTGGCACACGCGGGTGTTTCACCGGATGCCGGGTCTTTTGTCACGGGCCGTTGGGGCGGCATTATACCGGCATTGGGCGTGATGCATTACAGATGGGAAAAATGAATAACAATAACCGGCCTGCTGAATCGTCAGGAAACATGACGTTGGGCGACGTCTATTTTGTGGTTTTCCGTCACAAGTGGAAAATCATTTCGTTTGCTTTGGCCGGCATGGTGGCAGCAGCAAGCTTTTATTTCTTGAACCCTCCGGTGTATCAATCCGAAGCCGAATTGTTTATTCGCTACATTACAGACAGCCGTCCGGTAACTGCCGCTGCTGATAATACCATCAGGACCAGTGATCCCGGCGGCAGTGTCATCAATTCAGAAATCCAGATTTTGACCAGCTTCGATCTGGCGCAGCAGGTGGCCCAAACAATTGGGCCCGAAAAAATTCTCGCCAAGGCGGGCGGGGGCAAGGACCTCATCACAGCCGCCATTGTGGTGCGAAGAGGGTTGAAAGTGAGCTCGGCGGAAAAGAGCAGCGTCATCAATGTCATCTTTCAGCACCCGGATCCGACCATCGTCCAGCCCGTGTTGAGCGAGATCATCGCGGATTATTTGAGCAAACACACCGAGATTCATCAGGCGCTGGGCACCGAGGATGACTTTTTGGCCGAGCAGACCACCCAGTTAAGAGCCCAAATTGCCCAGACGGAACGGGAGTTGATGATGACCAAAACCAATCTCGGCATCGTTTCCCTTGATGACACCAAGGAGAATATAACCAAACAAATATCCCGATACCAAGGTCAGCTATATGATCTCGAATTGGAACTGGCGACCCGTAAGGGAATGGCGGGCAAAGCAACCGACGCCGCCCTGACCAATCTCCCGACGACCAACTCAGTCATGGCTTTGGAAATACCAGCCGATCAGAAGGATCAGTATAAAAAAATCACTTCCCGCCTGGCCCTGTTGCAGAAGCGAAATGATGGTTTTGTTGAGCAGGGGTTTGCCGAAGACAACGTGTTGGTCATGGAGGTGACTGAACAAATCAATCAGAATAAAAAACTTAAAAAGAAACTGGAGGAGCAGTATCCCGGACTGGAAAGCTTGGGGACAGGATCGACGGCTACGGATGCGGAGTCTGGCACCGCAAATCCCGACTCTGACCGGGGAGTCGTCCAGACGGCTCTCCTTGAATCAAGAGTAAGTGTTCTCCATACATTATTGGACAAGCTGCGATTGGAGGCGGCAGGGATTGGTGAAGCCGAGCCGAAGATTCTGGATTTGCAACGCAAGGAGAAGATTCAGGAACAGAACATGCAGTTTTTCATCAAGAGTTTGGATGACGCTCGCATCAACGAAGCCTTGGGTGCCGGGAAAATCTCCAATATCAAACCGATTCAACAGCCCACACCCCCTTCCCCAGCAACCTCCAAGCGTGAAAAGATGGCTGCCGGTCTGCTGGCGGGCGGGATTTTGGGTGGACTGGCACTCGCCTTTTTGATCGAGCTGTTTTTGGATCGCTCTGTCAAACGTCCTGCCGAAATCGAAACCAAATTGAATCTTCCGCTGTTTCTTTCCATTCCAAACATGCATCTGAACGGCAGTCGTTCCAAATTCGAGCAGCGCCAGTTATCCTCGCCGGAGGCGGGCAGCACCGTGTCGAAGGCCGTCGACGACAAAACCATCGGGAAGTCCGGCAATCTGCAAATTGCGCCTTGGAGCGCCAGCAACGCAATGTGTTCCTTTTACGAAGCGTTACGCGATCGGATTGTGGTTCATTTTGAGGTCAAGGGTTTGACGCGCAATCCCAAGCTCGTGGCGGTGACCAGTGCCAACCGTGGCGCCGGGGTCACGACGATTGCGACGGGCTTGGCCGCCTCCCTTTCAGAAACCGGGGAGGGGAATGTATTGCTCGTGGATATGAATGTCGAACAGGGGGCTGTCCAGCAGTTCTACAAAGGCAAGCCTGGCTGTCCGCTGGATCATGCGTTCGAAAGTGAAAAACGAGGTGACGCCCTGATGCAGAATAACCTCTACGTGGTCAGCGATAGTTCGAACGGCGACAAGTTGCCACGGATCATGCCCAAGCGATTCTCCAGCCTGCTGCCCAAATTCAAGGCCAGCGATTACGATTACATCATTTTTGACATGCCGCCGGTTACCCAAACGAGCGTGACACCGCGTTTGGCCGGTCACATGGACATGGTTTTGCTGGTGGTGGAAGCGGAAAAAACCAACCGGGATGTCGTCCTTCGGGCGAACTCCCTGTTGGGCGAGTCCAAAGCCAACGTGATTGCGATCCTCAACAAGACCCGCAAATACGTTCCCGAAAAACTGCATCAAGAGTATCTGAGCGACAGTTGAAGTTTTGCAGATTGTTCGTGTCCTCCCGTCCGGTTCGATTGAAACAAATCTTTCGCATTGCCCGTGTTTGATGAGCTCGTGGCCAGAGTATTGACCCGACTGATTCTGCATGATTTACAAACGGCTCTATTACCGGTTTAAACCTTACATACCATGGCGGTTGCGGGTGGCGTTGCGAAGGATGCTGGCAAGGCGGAGACGGGAAACGTTCAAGGCGGTCTGGCCCATTAACGAAGCTGCCGGAAAAGCACCCGCCGGCTGGTCCGGCTGGCCGGAGGGCAAGCGTTTTGCTTTTGTCCTCACCCATGACGTGGAGAGCCAGAAGGGCCTGGATCGAAGCCTCCAGCTGGCGGCGCTGGACGGTTCCTTTGGATTTCGTTCTTCGTTTAATTTTGTCCCGGAAGGCGATTACCCCGATTCGCTTTCGGTTCGGGAAAGCCTGGTCCAAAATGGATTTGAGATTGGGATCCACGATCTCAAGCATGACGGGTTTCTATATGAATCCCGGGAAAGTTTTCGACGGCAGGCAGAGCAGATCAATCAGTATGCCAAAAAATGGCAGGCGACGGGTTTCCGGTCGGCGTTCATGCACCATAACCTCGAGTGGTTTGATGATCTCGAGATTCTTTATGATGCCTCAACCTTTGATACGGATCCGTTCGAACCGCAGCCCGATGGGGTTGATACCATTTTCCCGTTTTGGGTGGCTGGAAAAAAGGGGGACGGTTATGTCGAGCTGCCCTACACCCTGATTCAAGATTTCAACCTGTTTATCGTTTTACGGGAAACCTCGATCGACGTCTGGAAAAAGAAGCTGGATTGGATCGTGGAGCGTGGCGGCATGGCGTTGCTGATCGTCCACCCGGATTACGCAAGCTTTTCCAACAATGGGCTGGCACCGGATGAATTCCCCGTCGGGCGCTACGCGGAATTTCTTCGATACGTCAAGGAGACTTATGCGGGTCAATATTGGAATGCGCTGCCGTGTGAAGTCGCTGGTTGGTATCGCAAGCAGCATGCGGAGCCGGTTCCCAAGTCCGCGACTGCTGTCAGCTCGATTGTTTCCCGCATCGAAGTCGTCACAAAAAATGCGCTCGCCGGCAAGCGCGCGGCCGTGGTTCTGTATTCCTATTACGCCAATGACCCGCGTCCCCGCCGCGAGGCGGAAGCGTTGCAGCGCGAGGGCATGGAGGTGGATGTCATCTGTCTCCGGGAGGACAGCAGCGAGCCGCGCGAAGAAGTCATCAACGGTGTCCATATTTATCGCATTCCATTGAAGCGCCGGCGTGCCGGGAAACTGACCTACGCGCTGCAGTATTTGAGCTTCCTCGTGAGTTCCTTTCTGATCCTGTCCTGGTGGCGGCTGAAGCGGCGCTATCAACTGGTGCACGTCCACAACATGCCGGATTTCCTGGTGTTCAGCGCGTTGCTGCCCAAAATCCTCGGCGCACGCGTGATTCTCGACCTGCACGATCCCATGCCGGAACTGCTCGTGACTATTTTCGGGCTCAAGGAGAGCAGCGTCGGGGTGCGCTTGCTGAAGTTTTGTGAAAAGTGGAGCATCCGGTTTGCCGACCATGTCCTCACGGTGAATCAGGCTTGCAAGGAGATATTTTCGGCCCGGAGCTGCGCGCCGGAAAAGATCGAGGTCCTGCTGAACGTGCCGGATGAATCGGTTTTCAAATTCCGCGACTGCCTCGATTATCCCGCCCGCGACCCGGCCCGGCCGTTCGTCATCATGTTTCACGGCTCGATCGTCAAGCGCAACGGCCTGGATATTGCCGTCGAGTCGTTGCGTTTGTTGCTTCCCTCTGTGCCCAATGCCGAGCTGTGGGTCTATGGCCTGAGCACGCCCTTCCTGGAGCAGGTGCTGGGCTCGGTGTCACAAAACGGCCTCGCCCACGCCGTCCGTTATCTTGGACCGAAGTCGCTGGAAGACATTGTCGCTGCCATCCAGACCTGTGATGTCGGGGTCATTCCCAACCGCAGCAACGCGTTCACCGAGATCAACACGCCCACGCGGATTTTTGAATATCTCTCGCTGGGCAAACCCGTGGTGGCACCGCGCGCCAAGGGCATCACCGATTATTTCGGGCCGGATGACCTGGTTTATTTTGAACTGGGCGACGCGG
>DATLVR010000095.1:0-66247 GCA_035577265.1 Verrucomicrobiia bacterium
TCGCATCAAAGATATTAGTGGCTTCAAGTGTCCACTTGCCTGATGCCAGATTGGTTGAAGAAAATAGATAATAATTGTCCCCAGCGAAACCATTCGTGCCGGATATGACGAATTGCCCGTTGTTCAGCAAAGCGTTGGTAATGACCGGCGGCTGCCCCGCCAAGCTGGAGGCGAAGGCGATTTGATCCAATATTACCGATGAGGTGTAGTTATAGAAGGCGATGGTCTCCGGAGAGGATTGGCCGCTGACAGGGGTGCCGTTGACCCAAGACATCTTCCCCAACGATTGGTGAATTAACGCCGGGCTGTTGGCGTCACTCGCATAGAGGTTTATATAAGGGGTGGACGCGGCGTAATTGCCGACAATCCGCATCCGATAAACGTTCAAGACGTCGCCCGGGTCGTTGTAGTAGCCGTTGTTATTGCTATCTTGTGAAAATGAAACCGTCCCCAGTTCCGAAACAACCGTGAAGGTCCCGCCGTTGTAGATGCCGAATTGTCCAAGATTATTAACGCCCACCGAAACCTTGCTACCGGAAATATCATCGTGGAAAATGTCCACCCTGAACTTTGTGCCGGCGCCACTAAAACCAGAACCAATCGTGAACAGAAAGTCCATCGTCCAGGTTGGACCGGGTTGAGCAATCCATTGGTAAACGTATTGGTTGGCCGTCTTATCAAAGCGCATCGCGTTGCTCGTTCCATTCAAGCCGGGATGCCAAAGGATATTGGCGTATTTGGGATTGCAAAACCATGTCTGGAAGAGACATTCATTGGGCGTGCTGGAGGTCTGCGGCGTTAGCATCAATCCCTGCCGGTCGAAATTGCCGTTGCGTATCACCGGCATTGGTCCCAGCGATGCGCCACTGGAATCGGGCACGTTATCCAGATTAATGGCGGGGCCCGACCAGCCGTTGCCAGGCGCATTACCCGTATTATAGAGATAGTCCATATGATAGGCCACTCGCGAATTGTAAGTGTTGCCGAACATCTTGAGGCCGAAGGCAACGATGCCCAGATTGGTTTGCAGGAACGACCGTTGGAAACTAACGCTGCCGCTACCTAACTGGCCGGCCTGCGATGATGTCAAGTCGCAATCGTAGCTATAGGGAGAATACCCGGTGTCGCTGAAGTGCAAGGCGGAGTAAGGCCCAGGCCCATTCCCGGCGTTGTAAGTGAACGAATTGCTGCTGATTTGGAAGTAATTCCCGAAGAATTCATCGCCGGCGGCGTCAGAGTTCGTATCATTATACAATTCCACGCTGATGAACGGCCAGGACGATCCGATCGTAGTGCTGATGAACCTGCAATTTTGCACCGCGCAGTATTCCGAATTGTCCCGAAACCGAATGTAGTCAGCCAGGCAGTCCTGGAACAGGCAATTGGTCGCCACCACCCCCACGATGTCGTGCGAGGCGTAAATCATGTGTTGATGGTTGCCATTGTTGGCAGTGAGATTGCTGAAGGTGCAGCTGTCCACCGTGACGTCCCGGGTGCCGTTCACCAAGCCAATGGCTCCGTAAAGGACGTTGGTCAGATTGATGAATTGGCAGTGGGAAAATTCCAGATTCCGGCAGGGCAGGAGACCATCCGGCTGGCAGTTGATACCCCAATACGGTGAGGGGCCGGTGAAGACAATGCCTTGAAATTTGATGTTCTGCGAGCCGACAATATCAATCAGGTCATTCCCGGTGGAACTGAACACCGGGCCATAAAGATTCACGGCTTGCAAACTTAACTGATGCAACGGTTCACCCATGTCATCCAAATTCACGGTGCCGTTGGTGTATTTGCCGTCCAGCAAATTTATGGTGACGTTGGTAATTTGCAACCGGTTCTGAATGTCGCTCCAGAACGTTGAACTCACATAACAACCCGCCGCATTAGCAGACGATGTTCCATCGCCCGTGCCGATTGCTTTAGGCGCCACCCAATAACTGTTGGCAATGCTTGGCATTTGTGTGACGGAAAGCGTCCAATAATTCCATTGGATTCCGGCGATGTTTTGCCCGGCGAAACTTGTCTGACCAATCCCGGCAAATCCGATTGGTGGATTCCCGGCAGTATACGTGTAGTTGGTGCCCATTTGAGTGCCGCCAACGACGTCGGCGCCCGCTATCGTGCCCCCCAAATACGCCGACACCGTCCATATGGGTGCAATCGTATTTAAAACGATCGTTAAATTGGTGGTTCCCGCGGGAATTACGATGGTGTTGCCCAGTGATGATCCTGTTCCCCGCCCCCCGTAAACGCCTTGAGCTGTATTGGCTCTAATACCCATCCACGCATAGCCACCCGGAGGATTATCAGTGAACCGAACACTGATTCCAGTAGCCATGTTAGTCTGTGGAGCCGACTGTGCGAAACCCATTGCAACCCAATTGGGCATGCCTGACGGCAATGCGATCGAAGCGGTCATGAAATAAACGCATCCGGGTTGCGGCGTGAACGGCAGGAGGGCGCAGCCTCCATTGGTGGCAATGGTGCCGTTCTGCAAAATAGTGCCATTCGTTGGGTCGGGCACGTTGTTTGTATATGTGCAAATCCACTTCGCGTTAGAGACACCGCCGAGGAGGGTGTTGGCCTTGGAGGGTGCCGTTTTGTTAAGCGTCTGCACCGGCCCGTTAAAGAAGTTGGAATAGATGAGGCTCTGCGCGTTTCCCATGGAGCAGCAGAACGTCGCCATGATTCCCGTTAACAGCAAGTTTCTAGTTGTTTTCAAGTTAATTTATTCGATCCGGATTAAACAATTGGATCTTCGTTACGCCACTACAGCTCTGATAGAGCAAGTCGAATTAATGATGTTCAAAATCATCCATGCAACGCCAACCATCCCTGCCCTCAATTGAGGGCAGGCTGACGCTTACAATCTGCCGCTTTTGGCCAACCTCATAATGAATAAACAAATTGGCCAGTCGCCTGGCGACAGTCTGGCAGCCTTTACATTCATAAAATTGCAAAACATTGATGGCGCACAGATTAGAATAATTGCCCATAATCCCTCCCTGCACTCATGGCGTTGAATAACGATAGAACCGCTGAGCTTGAGTGAGGATATCGTTCCACATGAATGGGCTGCTCGTAATCAGTCCGCCGGCCAACAACGTCCAGTTGGTGTTTGGCAGTGTCAGATCGGGGCTGGTCCAAAGTGAATAAGGCAAACCGATATTGCCGGCAATAGCCAAACTGAATCCGCCATTAGTAAGCGGTGATACAGATTGAATGACAGGAGGATTGGCAGGAAGCAGGCGGACGGCCTCGCCTCGCGAGGCGTCCAAGGTCATTGTCAATGTCATCGTGGAATCCACCACCAAACGATCAATGCGAACATGCGTGCGCGTTGGCACCGACGGGTCCTGTGAATAGATGTTCTCAACGTATTTCTGTCCAGGCGTCAAAAAGTTTAGCGGCACGCTAAAGGTGCGCGTCGTGTTTGCGTTCATGGCGCCAATGAACCATTGCGTGCCGGTGCGCCGGGCGATGATGGCGTATTGGCCGATGCTGCCCTGCAATACCTGGGTTTCGTCCCAAACACCCGGTATATAATCGTAAAATTCCATTTCCGGCACTTCGGTGATCATGGCATTGCCGCCGTTGACATACCCGTAAGAGTTGGTGGGACGGTCATACCAGTAAAGATACTGCCACGGGCTGTAGAAACAGACCGCCTTGGCCAGTTGGTAGGCATAACTCCAGTTGTTGGTGACCCGCTGTTCAAAGTAACAGACGGTGTGGTCGGCCCCGCCAGCCAACATGCGGGAAAAGAGCAACGTCGTATCTTGAGTGGTGGTGGGCGTTGTTTCGTCGCCACTAATGCCTTCCACGGTCATGAAATTGGGATAGGTGCGCGTGTAACCGGACGGACGAAATTCATCATGCACTTCCAGCATCATCTGATTGCTGGCGCAGATACGCGCAGCGGCGTTCACAGTTGCGGTGACCGGTTGCGGGCCGACGCTGACGAAGCCATACTTGATGCCTTTCACACCCCAACTATGGTAAAGCGGCGGAAGCAGGGTCAGTTCATTGGTCATGGCCTTCCAGTTGACGTAAAGGATCACGCCAATGTTATTCGAGGCGGCATAACTGATAACGCCCGGCAGGTCCAGCGAACCTACGGCATTGGTAGCCGTAAGGGTTGAATTTTCCGGCCCATACCAGCCAGCGTCAAATTCAATGTATTGTATATTGTGTTTGGCCGCAAAATCCACACAAGCCATGCCGCTGACGGTTTTCAGCGTTGTCTCACGAATCACTTTGCCGGGCTTGATCCAGGAAGTGTTTGTCAGGGCACAGGGAGCGTTAAGGTTCAAGACGAAGAAATTGTTTTCCAAAAGCTGGCCGGGACTGTCGGCGGCCATAATGAACCGCCACGGTGTGGTTAATGGCAACGAGTTGGTCACCGGGCCGTCGAGCAAACTGACGAGGCTGTAGGGCTTGCCTGCAAGCGGGGCAAGCTTCATCCGTGAATAATCCACCAGCCCGGCTTCGCCGAGAGCAACATACGAGTTGGTGGCCAACTGAACCGTCAGCGGTCGTTCACAACCGCTGGCAATGCCGCTGATGGTGGTTTTGGAATAAATGCCCTGTGCCGTGTAAGTGGCCCAAGTGGGATGGTCAGCAGCGAAGCGAAACTCCGTCTGCTCTGTAAGGCTGGTCACGCCAGCCAATCCTGTCTGCGATGGAATGGTGTAACTGAAAGCCACGCCTTCATTGTAAGCGCGAAAGGTCAATTGCAACAGACGGTAAGGTGGAACGGTTTCCTGCAAATTCACCACGAGCTGGCTATAGCTGTCACGCATCGGGCTTTTCTCCCCGTAAACCGGTTGCCACGTGCCATCGTTTGTGCTGTTGCTCTTGCTCAAGACTGCCAAATAATCTTGCAGCAAGCCGTCGCCGTCAAAGGTCAGCCCCAACTTTGCGGTAGTGACGATTGTCTGTCCATTGCGAGTCAAGCTATAGACCGGACAACTCGCCGAACCATCAAAATTACTGACGGCGAATGTCAATACCAAGCTGCCATCGGGCGATGTCAGTTGGCTGGGAGGAGCATTAGTGATGTTAGGCAGAACTGTTAAGCTCACCACCGCGCTCGTGACCGCACCGTAAGTATTCGTCACAACAACATAATAATTGGTCCCGGCGTCGCTGGCTGACACGGGACCAATTATTAACGAGGAATTGGTGGTGCCATCAATGGGGACATTGTTGGTGAACCACTGGTAGAAGAGCGGCCCGCCGCTGGCGTCGGCAATCACCGATACCGTGTTGGTGCAGATGCCACCCACGGCCACAGCCTGTGACACCGGCTGCTGAGTAATGACCGGCAGCAGCGCCGTGGAAAGCGTCAAATAATTCCAGTGGATCCCCGCACTGGAACTCACGGTGGTTTGACCAATTCCAACCGCACTGATTGCCGGGTTGGCACTATAGGTATAGTCTGCCCCTACTTGAGTGCCATCAATAAACTCAGATGCAATCCAATTAGCACGAGTCGTATCCAATTTAAAGCCAATAGTGTAGGTTCCTGGCGTCGGCATCAACTGCGCATTGCCGACTTCGTGGCTTCGGTCGTAGAAAAAATGGTCACCTGCCGGCCCGATGCGCAAGTATGTCCACGGGTTGCCGCTTACGGCTGCGTCATTGAACCGCGGGGTTGCACTATTCGCGGGGTTGTTTGCCCCAAAACCCATCGTGATCCAGTTACCCGGATCAGTTGTGAAAGTCACCGAAGCGGTCAGGGTGTAAATGTAACCGGACTGCGGCGTAAACGGCAAAAGGCAGCTGTTTTGGGTTGGGCCAACGGTGCCGTCTGTAGACATGTATGCTCCAGCGCTGGCATTGTTACTTACGATATTCCACTGCGCGCCACTGTTGCCGCCCGCGACGTTGTTGGCCACCGTGGGTGCTGATCCCTCAATGCTCACTCCACTACTGCCACTAGTGAAGTCGTTGGAATAGATGATTTGCGCGTTTCCAACGGCATTCGCCGACGAAGCCAGCTTGGCCTGCTGATACGTCCAACCCAACAGGCTGGGATTGCCCGATTGTGCGGGATAATTGACCGCCGCCGCGGAGATGCCGTGACCGCCGGTGGCAAACTCGGTGTAAAGCGGGTGGCCGCCGACCGCTTGCAACGCACTGACCATCTGCCGCGTGCCGGTCACGGGAACGGTGGGATCATTGGCCGCATGAAACGTCCAGATGGGCAGGCCTTTGATAATCGCTGCCTTGGTCGGATCGGTTCCGCCCATGAGGGGAATCACCGCTGCCCAGAGCGTTGGATAGCGAACCGCCGCCTCCCACGCGCCATAGCCACCCATGGATTCACCCACCAGATAGATGCGCTTGGGATCAATCGGCTGGGTTTGTTGCAGCGATTTCACCAGTTCAACCATCATGCGCATACTGGGAGTGGCGTTTGCCTTCATGGTGTAAGGCGTGTTGGCAAAATTTTCCACGCCGTTCGTCGTGTTGTCCGCCCAGAGCCGGTTGGTCGGCATCACTGGCGCGAGCACGAACAATGGATGCGCCAGTTGATTGGTTGCCCGCGCCCAAATTTGCGCGGCCTCGCGTAGAGATGCAGCCGTGGTGTCCGTGCCCCGGTTGCCCGACCCGTGCAAAAACACCACCAGCGGATAGTTGGTGCCGGGTTGGAGGCCCCCCGGCGTGAATAACGCGTAACGGTTGCTTTGGTTGGGATTGCTGGTGCTGATGAAGGGAATGTTCTGCTGGAAGTTGACGGTCTCAGCCAGTCCTGCGCCGGGCAGAAGAAATCCAAGCCATGCCAGTCGCCACAACCCAGATGTTTGTTTCCAGCATGGGTTTTTCATAAAATCATTTTCAGCGGATTCATTTTTTCGGGAGGTCAAATGAAACCATATTCATCGCCTGGTTCCGGCAGGTTTGTTTTATTTTCAATTTTTAACTTTTAAAACCCGCGCAGGCTTCAGGATGTTTTACCCAAAGCTCGCGCGGGATAATAGGGACGTTATTGCCAGATGAGGAATGTGTCTCCAGCGCTTCCGTAACCGAATGTAATATCGGCGCCACCACCGTTATTCGAATTGCGCAACAACCAAGTGTTCCCACGCACTATACCGGGCGTGAACGTGCCATTGCCATCCCAATCGCCGGTAATCGGAATGTCTCCCGACACGTAACCGCCATACGTATAGACAATATCGGCACCGCCTCCATTATTTGAATTGCGCAGATTCCATGTCCACTGGCTGCTGGTATTGGTGGAAACAATACCGGGAGTGAAGGTGCCATTGCCATCCCAGTCGCCGACAATCGGGATGCCTCCCCCATCAGCACGGCCATAGGTATAGACAATATCGGCGCCGCCGCCCGCGTTCGAATTGCGCAGATTCCATGTCCATTGGCCGACGGAATTGGTGCGGATTATACCTGGCGTCATGGTTCCGTTGCCATCCCAGTCGCCGACCACCAGCACGTCTCCCGGAAGGGCAGTGCCATAGGCAAAGTCGTAATCGGCACCGCCGCCATCATTCTTATTGTGCAGCAACCATTCCCACTGGCCGGAGGTATTGATGCGCACTACACCGGGCGACCACGTGCCGTCGCCGTCCCAGTCACCCATGAGAAAGTTGGTGTCAGTGCTGCTTCCCCAGTGATAGCTGTAGTCAGCAGGGCCGGTGGTCAAGTCTTCGCGCAGGTTGAAGATGGGTCCCGAAGTAACAACTGCCGGCTTGGATCCAACGGTAATCGGAATCAACAAAACGGCGCTGATAGGCGGCACACCCACCGTCACTTGCCCACTTGGCGCCGACAGCACCGATTGCACGGCGCCAGCCCACGAGCCGTCCAGATTGATTGGCGCGCCGCCGAGTGTATAGCCGTTGGTGCAGTAGAGGTTTGGACTCGTCAACGTAATCATTGCTACGCTGGCGACACCCGACCCCAAGCTGACGGCCGCGTTCACCGTGTCATTCACCTCCTTGTTGATCAGCAGGGCGCTCCTCCCACCGCTCGTGCAGTTCACGCCATACGCCGTGAAATTGATACCCGAAGCCCCCGTAATGGTAGCCGGAACGGCGTAGCCCGTCGGAATCATCGAAAACATTCCCATTCCGTAAAATTCCCCATGCACCGCCGTGACATTCCCAACTCCGTCGTCGGTAATAGGCGAATAAGGGCTTTTGCCGCCACCATGAAAATTGACGCCTTGGACGCCATCTTGCGCCGCCGTGCCCATAAAATCCAGCGACCAGAGCGCGGCGCCGTAAACGTCGCTCACATCGAGAGTGCCGCCTGCGGAAAATGAGGCACATTCACTTATGCGGGAGCCGTTTGCGCAGTGCCCTAATGCTGCCCCCACGATGTTAGTCGATAATGTGTGCAAGAATGGATCCGCTGTCAGCATCGTTTGCATGGTGTTGACAGGCTGGCCACCGGTGCCCCGATAGTAATGTTGGGTCAGCAACGAAGCCACTCCCGACTCATCGCTGGCAAACGGGTCCGTGATTGCCGATAATTGGCCTTGTCCCGCGTCGGCACCGTCAAGGATCCAGCCATTGCCACCATTGGTAACGGCCCAGCCCGGCACGTGATTTGTAATGGCGGCCGCCAAAATCCGCCAGTGCCCACGAAAAGCGCTATAACTGAAATTGGGATAAAATTCAGGTTCGTTTCCAATTTCAAAGCCGAGCAGTCTGGATCCCAGCGCTTGGTGCGCATAAACTGCTTCGCCTTCGACATTGTCCGCGGTGTTGTGGAGATAATTGATGCCGTAAATCACAGACACGTTTCCAGGCAGCGCGTTGATAAATCCGGCAAGCCTATCTACTTGGGCCGCTGTAATTGGAATGGTGTTCGATATCCCGTTCCAGCCCGTCGTATCCACGGTGCCGCCACCGATGCGCAAGACAAGAGGTCCCATCAAGCTTAACAAATTCACCAGCGGGAGGTTGTTGGAGCTGAAATAATTGGCGTTGGTCATCTGCAATTTCTCGTAGCTCATTCCGACGAACCCCGGGTAAAAATGCCAGCCCGTGCCCGAGAAACTTACCGTGGCATTAACCGTGCTCGTGCTCCTCGTCCCGGTGGCTTCAAGCGCCAAATAATTCCATTTAATCCCGGTGCTGGAACTCAGGGCGGTTTGGCCAACTCCAATTCCAGTGATGTCGGGGTTGGTGCTATAGGTATAGGTTGTTCCGATTTGAGTGCCATTTACAAATTCAGATGCTTTCCATGAACTACCGGTCGTATCCAACTTTAGTTGCACTGTGTAGGTTCCCGCCGTCGGCATCAAATTGGCATTGCCAGTGGTCGTTCCTCTGAGGGGGTAAAAAAAGCAACCTCCGGTTCCCTCGGTCAAATACGTCCACGGGTTGCCGCTTACCTGCGTGCTTCCGAATCGCGGGTCTGAAGCAGTATTAAGGAGTGGGTTGTATTCCGCAAAACCCATTGTGATCCATTTGCCGGCCGTCATGGTTGGCACCGTCACTGAAGCTGACAGGGTGTAAACATAACCGTTCTCCGGCGTAAATGGCATGAGGGAGGTGGTCATACCTGTGCCAACGGTGCCATCTTGGTGCAGGAATGACGTAGCACTGTTGCTCAAGCTATTCCAATGTGGGCCACTGATACCGCCAGCGTCGTTGGTGGACACCTGGGGCACAAATCTGTTAATGCCAGATGCCCCCCCGTTAAAGGCGTTGGAATAGATGATTTGGGCGTTTCCAATCGAGCAGCAGAACAAAGGTATTAGTCCCGCCAAAAGCAGGTTTCTCATCGTTTTCATAGCTTGGTTAACTTCCATGTCCAGTGCCAGCGTGGAGGCAAACACCGCCGCACGACGGAAGATTGTATTGTTGAAGTATTGGATTGGTTTTTTCATAGCCAGTCTTTCATTCTGGTTGAGTTGTTGGTTTGTTTCTTTGTTTGAAGGCGGCTGAACGAGCGGTCTCAGTTCGACCCAAATTGGATGTGCCCTTTCAAGGTTTGTTAAAGGCCGCAGCTAAAACGTTCGCCGGATAAGAATCATACCAGTTGCCGCCAGGCAGATAAACCAAGCGATTGGTTTCCCCGGCAAACATGGGCGCCACCAGCACGGAATCGCCGAACATGAATTCGTCATCAATCTGGCGCACTTTTGGATTTGCCGGCCAGTCCAAAACCAGCGCGCAAATCGGCGGTTTGCCGGTGGAATGATATTCGTTGAAGGCCGTGCCAATGACTATGATGAGTTGATTGATGGAAACCAGCCGTCCGCGCATTTGCGCCGTCGCGATTTCGGAGATATACATCGGCGAAAGGTTGGACGCCAGGCCGATGGCTACGCCGCTCAGCATCCGCCACGAGATGAAGATGGAAAAAGTCGGGGCAAACGCGTTGCCGAGGGAAGTGATGGCAAATAAAAACGCCGAGACGATCAGTGGTCGTTTGCGCCCCAACTTGTCGCTCAAGACGGCGGCCACCAGCGCTCCGACGAGGCAGCCGATAAGTGCGCAACTGTTCGCCCAGGTGGATTGCGCTGCTGTGGTCAGATGAAAATACTTCTCGAAAAACGGCTTCGCGCCGCCGATGACGACCCAGTCCCAGCCAAACAGCAATCCGCCCGGCGCGGCGACGATGGAAATGAGCCAGATGTAGCCAAAGTTCAGCTCGGCTTTCAGACTTGAGGATTCCGATTTTATTGATGTCATTATATTTGTTGCCGAAACTTATTTCGGCTGCACACGCACCAACGCGACTCCGTGGCGTGGAACTTCTGTCTCAAACGCCTTGTCGAATAAGCCGATTTCTTTTTGCCGCCAGAGATCGCGGACGGCCTGCTTTCCGCTGATGCCAAGATCATCCCACGAAACCGAAATTGTTCGCGGCTGCGACGAAAGATTGAACAGCCCCACTGCTTTTGAGCCGTCTTCAAGTTTCTTGACCAACACGCATTCATCAGGAGTCTGGCGCAGAATTCTCGCCTGCCGGCCAAGCGGGTCCTGGTCCACGGCGATGACTTCCGCATTGCAGAGAACGTTCAGCGTAAAAGCGTCAAGCTTGGTCATGTCGCCGCTGAAAATGAGCGGCGCGGCCATGAGCGACCACAGGCTCATATAGCTGTATTGCTCGTTGGGCGTGAGCGTCGTCTGCTTGAAGCTTTTACCATGGTTGGAGCCAATCCAGCCAATGAGGATGTAGTCGGGATCATTCCACGCGCCGGGCCGGGCATATTCCCAATGCTTCGCGTTGCCAAAGGCGATGCTGTAAAATCCCGGTAATTTTTCGCCCCGCGCGAGGCCCAGGTCCAGCGCGTGGCCCAGGTCGTCGGTCGTGCGCCAGCAGTTGCCAACGTCACCGCCCCATTTCCAAACCCCGCCCATGCCGTATTGGCAGAGGTTGAACACGATGTCGCGGTCGAGTTTCTGGAGTTCGCGCGACATCAGTTCATAAGGAAATTTGTATCCGGCCAAACCTTTCGCCGCCTGCACGGAAACAGTGTTCGTCAAACGCGGGTCGCCACCGTGGAAAATCTGGCCGTAACTGCACCAGTCGTATTTCAGAAAATCAAAACCCCACTCGGCGAACGTGCGGGCATCCTGCGCCTCGTGCTGCCAGCTTCCTTCAAAACCAGCGCACGTTTTTGGACCAGGCGAAGTGTAAATGCCGGACTTGAGTCCCTTCGCATGGATGTAATCCACCATGCCTTTGATGTCGGGAAAACGCTGGTTTGGCAGTATTTGTCCGTTGGCGTCGCGTGTCGGCTCGCCGACTTCGGAGTTGGTCAAGCCGGGTTGCCTCGCCCAGCAATCATCAATGTTGACATACTGGTAGCCGACGTCCGCCATGCCGGAAGCAATCATCTGATCGGCCGCGTCGCACATTGCCGCTTCGGTAACGTGGTGCAAATAGATATACCAGCTGTTCCAGCCCATCGGCGGCGTAAGCGCGAGCTGTTGGCCAACGATGATGCGAAACTCACGTTTCGCCATGCCGCGCGCATTTTGCACGATGAGCGTCACGCGATTTGTGCCGGCGGTGGAAATTTTCCCGGTGATGATGCCGCTCTGCGCATCCAATGTCAGTCCCGCCGACAAATTTTCGGCGGAAAATTTCACCGGCCGCTCGCCGGTGCAGGGAATGCGGTAAAGAAACGGCGAGCCGGGACGCACGCCATAAACCAGCGGGCCGTTGATGCGCGGCGCGGGTGGCGCGGGCGGCGTGAGGATGACGGGTTCTTCCGGCGGCGTATTGGTTGCGCCCGGTGCCGTCAGCGTTACACAGGCCAAGGCCAGGTTTAGCAACAACATCCTTTTCATAAATCAAGCCGTTTGCGTGGTGGTGATCATAAATCTTCGGATTTCATTTCGACCACAACCGCACCATAATCACACCGTGGCGCGGCACTTCGGTTTGGAATGCCTGGTTGAATTGTCCCAAGTCTTTTTGCCGCCATAAATCCCGGACGTGTTGTTTGCCGGAAATGCCAAGTTCAGTCCAGAAAACCGCGAGCTTCGCCGGTTGTTCGCCGAGGTTGAACAGGCCGACCGCTTTTGAGCCGTCTTCAAGCTCCTTGACCAGCACGAATTCATCGGGAGTTTGGCGCAAAATTTTTGCCTGCCGGCCAAGCGGGTCCTGGTCCACAGCGATCACCTCGGCGTTGCAGAGAACGTTCAGCGTGAAAGCATCCAGCTTGGCCATGTCGCCGCTGAAAATGAGCGGCGCGGCCAGGAGCGACCACATGCTCATGTAGCTGTATTGTTCATTCGGCGTGAGAGCAGTTATTTTGCCTTCACCCATGCCATGCGCATCGCCGACCCAGCCGATGAGGATGTAGTCGGGATCGTTCCACGCGCCGGGTCGGGCGTTTTCCCAATGTTTCGCATTGCTGAAACCGATATCATAAAAGCTTGGCAGCCGCGCCCCGCGGGCCAGACCAAGGTCGCCAGTTGTCCGCCAGCTATTGCCGACTTCGCCGCCCCATGTCCACACCTGCCCCTTGCCGTATTGGCAGAGGTTGAACACGATGTCGCGGTCGAGTTTCTGGAGTTCGCCCCACATAAGTTCGTAAGGAAATTTGTATCCGGTCAAACCTTTCGCCACCTGCACGGAAACGGAATTCGTCAGACGCGAGTCGCCTCCGTTAAAAATATGGCCGTAGCTGCACCAGTCGTATTTCAAAAAGTCGAAGCCCCACTCGGCGAACTTCCGCGCATCTGTCGCCTCGTGCTGGTAAGCGCCGACATACCCGCCGCAGGTCCACGGGCCGGGCGACGTGTATAGCCCCGCCTTCAGCCCCTTGCCGTGGATGTAATCGGTGAGGCTTTTCATGTCGTGAAATTTTCCGTTTGGCAGCACCGCGCCATCGGCGTCACGATATGGCACGTCACCTTTGCTCTTCATCCAACAATCGTCAATGTTCACATATTGGTAGCCGTAATCCGCCATGCCGGAGACGATCATCTGGTCCGCGGCCTGGCGCATGACGGCGTCGCTCACGCGGTTATAATGGATATACCAACTGTTCCAGCCCATCGGCGGTGTCAGTGCCAGTTTGTTTCCAACTTCAATCCGAAATTCGCGCTGGGCCTTGCCAAACGCGTTCCTGGCAAACAATGTCACGCGAATCGTTCCGGGATTTGCGATTTTGCCGGTGATGATGCCGCTTGATGAATCCAGCGTCAGCCCTTTGGGCAAACCTTTGGCGCGAAAAGAAATTGGTCGCTCACCCGTGCAAGGAATACGATATAGAAACGGAGAACCGGGACGCACGCCATACACTTCCGGCCCGTTAATGCGCGGCTCGTTTGGCGGAGGTGGTGTGAGCAACACGGCTTCCTCGGCGGGCTCAACGACGGTTGTGGCCGATTCGTTCTGCCGGGCGAGAGCCGTATGAACAAAAAAGCTGATACCAAAAAATGCTGCGGCAAAAAATTGAAAGACGTTTGATTTCACAAAATTGTTTAATCGGCGTTTGCCTTCATTTTATTGCTTGGCCAGGTCTGATGCCAGCGCGTGATTTGGATCGTGTTTGAGAACGGCTCCTGGCAATTCGCACACATTGGTGGCTTTGCCCAAGCTGAGACGATGCCTGGTCCTGCAAAGAAAGCGGTCGTTTCCTGCCAAAATTGCAAATCGTCGTCGTGTCGGCAGAAACGTGGCGGGAGCAATCAATTTTGGCCGGCATTTTGCAGCTTCAACGCCGGTCATCAAATTGCGGAACAGTCTTTTCATCTTCGCTTTTTAGGCGAGCTTTTCCCATTGCCAGCGCGGAATAGAAATTCATTTCCAAGAACGAGCATACATCTCAGTTTTTAGACGACGGACAACTCTTATTTAGTTTACGAGCTGATGTCTTACTTTAAACTGCGCGAAGGGATATCGTAAATACCCTCATTCGAGGGTATTTAGCAGGTAGCCCGTCAAATTTAATAATGCAGCTGCCAAGCGGTTGGTTTAACCGAGACCGGACCGTTTCTTTTCAGGATTAAACCCGGTCCTATTTCGATCGGATAGAAAGCCATCAGTCTCTTAAACCAATACCGATATTGACATTATCATGGCCGTGGGTGGGGTCATTTGGCTTGAAATTCGTCTGGTTGAATTTCCACACGGTGGAGCCAAGCTGGCGCCGGCCAACGACGACACTGGCGTTTAGTCCATAAAAATCGATATACTGAGTGATA
Organism: Verrucomicrobiia bacterium; assembly: GCA_035577265.1. Lineage (GTDB taxonomy): Bacteria > Verrucomicrobiota > Verrucomicrobiia > Limisphaerales > UBA11358 > UBA11358. Next base: position 14,649 of record DATLVR010000095.1, read on the forward strand.
CCGATCTATTCCAGATTATCGCGGGCAAAGGCCACAGTATCGTGGACCGAGTAACCCCGCGCGACCGGCACCAGAGTGACTCCGGGTGCCAGGGATTGGGCGCTGCCGATGGCCAGTGAAGCATGAACGGTTATCCAATCCATGACTATAATTCGATTAGACATTGCGGTGGCTTGTCATGATTTCTGGATTCTGCTTCCCGCCGCCGTCAACTTTTCCCGCGCGTTGTCGGAGTCCGCTATTGAACTGGCCGGGAGGTTGGCAGTGTAGCGCATCACCGCTTCCGTGCGACAGTGGACATGCAATTTTTCGTAGATCGTTTTCAAATAGCTGCGCACGGTTTCGATGCTCAAACGCATCTGGTCGGCGATTTCCTTGTTTGACAATCCACGCGACAACAAATCCAGCACTTCGATTTCACGCGTGGACAAATGCGTTTGGTTGCGTGGATTGGCCGGCGGGCGGCGGAACGAGCGCACTACCCGCCGCGCGATGGCACTGCTCATCGGCGCGCCGCCTTCCAGCACATCCAACAGCGCTGTCCGCAAATCTGTTGGTTTTGAACGCTTGAGCATATATCCGTCAGCACCGGCTTCCAACGCACGAAAAATCAACTCATCGTCATCCAACACGGTGAGGATGACAATGGGTGTCGCTGGCAATAATTCTTTCAGCCGCGACGTGCATTCGATGCCCGACATGCGAGGCAGGCGGATGTCCATCAAAATCACGTCAGGCCGCGCTTCAGGGATGACGCACATCGCTTCCTCGGCGGACGCGCAAGTGCAGAGGCACTCGAATCCGCCGAATGATTCGATAATTCGCACCCAGCTCTGGCACAAATCTTTTTGGTCTTCCACCAAAGCCACGCTGATCGTGGAATTGGCAATAGACTCGGCAGGAATGTTCTTAGAAGGGAATTTCATGGACTATTGCGGTTGTAAATGTTGCCCATCGGGGGAAATTCAACTTGGCGATTCTCCGGCTGCCTTCGCGGGCGGGACCTCTTCGCGGTGGCCCGGAAAACCGGGCTCAAGAACAGAGTGATTGCTCGATTGAAACGGCGACTTGAAAAACGATCGTTGTTTCAGTGGCACGGCAAAGCTGACTCTGCAGCCTTCGCCGGGCCGACTGGCTACCAGGCAATCGCCGCCGATTTCCACCATCCGCGATTTCATGTTCGTCAGCCCGTTTCGCTCCTGGCTGGCCTGGGTGAAATCAAAACCGCAGCCATTGTCGGCCACGACGACGTTTAGCAAAGAACCGTTTATTTCGATATGCACCGTCAGCTCAGTGGCTCCTGAGTGTTTCACAGCGTTGTTGAGAGCTTCTTTTATCGCCAGAAACAAATTGCGCCGCGCGATTTGGCTCAATTTTTGGGCCGGGATTTCCTGCGGCACATCGAACCGGCAGCGGATCGGCGAAGGACCCAAAAATTGTTGCACCCATTTGCAAACGTAAATGATAAAATCTTCCAAGTTGTCATGCTGCGAGTTGATGATCCAAACCACTTCATCGATCGTGGCTAGAATGTTTCGTGCGCCGTCGCACATTTGCAACAGCGGCGCACCGGGAGCAGGCGCGGATTCAATTTGCGCCACTTCGCCGATCAGCAGCAATTGCGTCAGCTTGGAGCCAAGATCGTCGTGAATGTCGCGCGCAATGCGATCGCGTTCGGCTTGCACCAGATGATGTGCTTTCGATTGGCTCACGAGTTGAACCAAAAGATACAGGCAAAAGAAAACGAAAACGCCGCTGCCGCCTAACAAGCCGATTTGAAATTCCCTGCTCTGCCAAACCGGAATCGGTTTCGGCAGCTCCGCGCGGATGTGGAGCACCGACGTCGGAATGGTCCACCATGGCATCCTGCCGAAATTGGTGGCGATCGAGGCGTTCGGCCAATTCTCGGCAGGTTGCAGGGCCGTCTCCCAATTGGGGTCCGCATCTGGAACCACGCGCCACGTCAGGTCGGAACAGATCTGCATCAGCTGGCCATTGGCCATCTCCAGACTCAGGCCAAGGATGACGCCCGCCTGGTCATTGTCGTTGAAACCTTCCACCGCCAGCACATGCGCGCCGGAATTCAACGTGCCTTCCAAATGATAAATGCTCAATGTTCGCCAGTCACTGCCACTGCCAAGTTCCTGGCCATCCAGCCAAATTTTGAAGGCGTTGTCTGCCGCAATGCGCAACTCGGCGCGGGCTACCGGATTCGTTTTGGGAACGTTAAAGCTGTGCCATAGCCGGACGGTTTGTTTGTTGAGCGTGGCCTTATCCCATATCCAGCAGCCCAAACCGTTGGTCACTTCCGGCTCGGATTTCGCGACGTAAATCGTGGGGTAATTGCTGGCGACGGCTGCTGAAATGTCGCCAGCGTGGGCCGAGGCGAAACTCATCGCCAGACTAAACTGTATAAATGCCACAGGTTGGAGGAATTTCTCACGAATTCCGGCAAGTTTTGGAAGATGCAAATTCACGGGCGGGGAAATCTTGTAGAATTTACTTTAGTTAGCGGCATAGTTGGCGTCAACCTGCAATTTCAGGCGTGACACAAGCTCTCAGCCCGTGCCACTGCTTTCATGGATAACTCACCACCACTCGCAGAAACGTCTCCGTCGAGTCATCCAGTGTCGCATCGCGCAACTGAATTGCCTGATTGCTGGTGCTTGCCGTCCGCACATCGGTGGCGAGCCACGCGGGCGAATTCAGTGTCCGCGCATGTTGCAACGTGTAATGCCGGCCCGGCTGACCCCAAACCGCAACGGTCACCGCCAGCCCGGCGTCATAGCTGTGCTGGATGATGCGAAACCGGTCGTTCGCTTCCAGCGGATTGGTGCCGGCGACAAACTCCGCGTAATTGCTCACCCCGTCGCCGTCCGCGTCTGCCGCCGGATTGGCGATGGCCGGATTCGCCGCGTTGGTGCCGAACCAGCTGGCGGCCCAGTTTGCAAAAAGAGCCGCAGGTGACGGCGTGTTGTTTGTATTCAACCAAATCGCATGCTGGCCTGCACCGACGTTTGTGACGATGAGCCAGTTGTTCGAAAGCTTGCCGGGAGAAATTACGCCGTCCACCAACGCAACTGGATTCGTCGAGCCGAGCGTTGGCAACATCACAGTGGCGGTGACGTTGCCAGGTATATTCAACAGCAGTTGAAAGCTTCCCGGCGCGTTGCTTGCCGAAATGGCCACTGGCCCGCGAATCGTCGGCACCACACCTCGCGCGCAGGTCAACGTATGGCCAAGTTGCGGCTGGATGAAAATTTGTCCATAACCGGCGGTGATGGGCCGCAGCCCCAAAACGAAGCGCGAAATCAAATTGCCCGGCGCTGCACCCCACGCATGGTTCCAATCCATGTTCGGCTTGTCGGTGAAATTCCACGCTTCGGTCGTGAGTGTGGAACCGAGAATGATCATGTTCAGCCAGCCGCGCGGGCCGTTGGTGGTCATCAGACCGAGCGCGGTATCCGCATCGCCTGCATCAAACAACCCCTCCAATAAATACTGCGCGCCATAGACGCTGCACGGCATCCCGGCGTTCGCGGCGATTCGCGAGTGAAGAAAATCAACGACCGCAGTTTGCCTGCTCGCCGGCACCAGGCCGAAGGCGAGCGGAAAAAAATTTCCATGCGCAGATGCGTGATCCGTTCCAACGCCGTCCCGGTAACATTGCGCGGCGTTGTTCCAAAATGTTGCGTTGTAGGCGGTATAAACCTGATCGGCATTGGCGGCGTAAGCCGCGGCATCCTTCGTGTGGCCGAGAGCCGTGGCGATATTGGCCATGAGTCTCAGGCCGTGATAATAAAAGGCGTTGTTGACGGAATTGGTCCAGTTCCGATAACCGCCGTCTTTGATCACAAAACCGTCGCGGTCGTCGCGAGGCCAGTCCACGACGTCAGAATTGGTGGTTTGCGGAAAATTTGGAAAGCCCTTCATCAAACCGCTGCTTGTAGCCGCCCAGGTGAACGAGTCCGCTTGCAACTTCGTGTAATACTCGTGGATCAGATTGGTATTGCCCGTCTGGAGATAATCCGCCCACGCCATGAAAATACTGTGAGATTTCCATTCGGTGGGCCACGTTGGATGTTGCAGCAGATATTCGAGGCTGTGGCGCGGCAGCATGAATTCCCGATCCACCGCATACGAACTCATCTGGTGGATGTAGGAATCTGCCTCGTAAGGTTTGCGCTCGCGATCGCCGTCCACGTAAATACCATCAAAGGTCAGTATCTGCATGGAGTTCCGGCACAGGTTCCAAATCTGGTTCAGCGCGACGCTTGAGCTGATGAAGCTTGCGGCATTGGTGTTGAAATGGGAAAGCAGTCGCATTTGCACGACGTCCGTGAGCGTGAGCGCGCCTGGAAAATTAGTGAATTCAAGATACCGGAATGGCATAATTGCGCCGCAACCCATCGGATTGATCGCACTGCCGGAATATGAATACTCCGGTGGTCGAATCGAGTTGGGGATATTTCCACTCACCAAATTGAACGTGGTATTCGTATATCGCACCATGCTGCCGGTTGGCGGTGTCGTGTTGACGGCAAAACCGTTGGACATTTCTCCGAAGCGCACTTGTATGATGGTCGGACTAAACGCGCCGCTCGCATGCACCCTCGCATAACCAAAAGCGTCCTGCCCAAAATCGGCGAACCACCGGCCTGGCGCGGTGTTTGTGAGCAACACCGGCGTGGCGGCCACGAAATTCAGCGGGTAGCGACCGGCAAATACATTTGTCGCCGAGCCAATGATGAAATGTTGTGCAACCGAAAACGGACCGCCCTGCCCTGCGCTATCCGCTGTCTGCACGCACCAATAATAATCCGCGCCGATGGCCAGTGGCTCTCCGGCGTAAGACACGTTGATCGAAATGGAATTGCTGATCCAGCCAGAATCCCAAACATCACCTGCACCCGCGTCAGCCAGCTTTAAATTCGACGCGACAATGATATGGTAGCCACTTTGTGAATCATTGCGGAACGACGGATTGTAAATCCAGCCGAATTGTGGTCTTGTGTTGGATATAACGGTTTCCTCCGGATGCTCCAACAAATCGCATAGCAGTCCACTCGGTGCATTGGCGGCGCGTAACGCCACCGGCAATGTCAAACCGAACACGCAAAGCAACCAAGGCAAATTCATCGTTTTAGTATCCATTGCTCTTCTGAAGTTGCACATCCCCTCAAACGGGTGAGGCCAATTCACAACCCACATCCGATTCTCCAAGAATGACGGCATGGTGATGATGACCGACGACGAATTGCCACGGACAGATATAATCCCGCACAGCACCTTGTCAATCAGTCGCTAATTCCAAAACAAGGACCAAAAAACTGCCGTTTTGCGCGGGCAGATTTAACGTGTTATTCCGAGGGTTTCAAAGGTTGCCTCCATTTTCTAGCGCTGGCAACGCTGATCCCATTGGGTGACGATTTTGTGGGCCGACCTGACTGACGTGATTGAGTTTTTTCGGACCACTTGAAGTGTTAGTCTGGGCCTGACGAAAGGACCAGACGAATGAAAGGCAAACGGTATACGACGGAAGACAATATCCGCCTCCTGCGGGAAGCGGATCAACGTAAAAAGAGCATCAGGGACATTTGCCGTGAGGCGAACGTGTCGGAAGTGACGTTCCACCGGTGGAAGAAGCAGTTTGGGCATATGGAAGTGAACGAGGCCCGGCGGCTCAAGGAGCTGGAACGGGAGAACAGCGAGCTCAAAAAGATGCTGGCGGAGGAGATGCTCAAGAACCGCGTCTTGTCTTACGTATGCGAAAAAAAGCTGTGAGCCCGGCTCAGCGCCGGGCATTTGCACGGGAAGTGGTGGGCCAAACATTGTGTTCGCAACGGCAGGCGTGTCGGTTTCCGAAGCTGGCGCGTTCGACGTTCAACTATCGTGGACGACCAGCAACGCCAGCGGAAGAACAGTTAAGGAAACGGCAGTTGGAACTGTCAGCGGAGCATCCGCGCTATGGGTATCGTCGGATTGCAGCGTTGTTGCGCCGGGAAGGCTGGCGGGTGGGCAAGCGTCACATCCAGCGGCTGCGCCGTGACGCCGGTCTGCGGGTACCGCCAACCAAACGTAAAATCATCCGGCGTGGGATTTCGACGGGGTTGCCGACCATGGCGACCCATCGGAACCACGTTTGGACGTGGGACTTCATTGCCGACGCGACGGGGCGTGGCGGGGCATTGAAGATGTTTACGATCCTGGACGAATCACGCGGGAGCCTGAATCAAATAAGAGCAGCCGTGAGCCAAATAACAGAATCATTCGTTAACTCACCTCCCTTAAATTTTCTAATTTTGTCTGGGATTTTGCCAAATAAGCCGAAGAAATTAACACGGCCCATTGTCTTGGAATTTTGAGTTTAAGATGAAAATCGGTCAAATATCGCGTGGTGTTTTACCTTTCAGCATGTCTTTAGAAAGCCAAAATATTTTCTGGTTTGCTTGCTTTGAATCTCTCTTTGCCAAAAAATAGTAATTAAATCGCAGAAACGGCAACGCCGACTGTCAATAAAAACGTCAGCAGAGGTGTGTTGGAAAGCTCGTAAAAGTAATGAAAGTGCTGTCTTGAATCATTCTTAAAAAGCCTGTATTTCAAGTCTGTCAATCGCTCTTTGTCGACCAATCCCGGCCATTGGCTCCACTTTTCACCGCCAGTTTTCAATCAAATTCTTCACCGACTCCGTGGCCACTCGTCTGTCCGGAATGGCACGGCCGGCAGATCGGCCTCAAAGCGCACGGCCACGCGTTTGCCAACAGCCTCCGGCGAGCTGTTCACGGGCCAGGAGCGGAGCGCTCCGGACGTTCGTTCTGATTTCAATTTTTCTCCTTGATCCACTCCGGTGTTCTTTGGGCTGGAATTGGAAACGGCCGATGCGTTCGGAGGCACGACTTGCAGCATCACCACCGAACTGCTGCAGGACCAGGAATAAAGCAATCCCTCAGGAGTCGGGTGATTCCAACGCGACCAAGAAAGATTGTCTGACGTCCGGCGATTTTCCCAGGCGATGTCGGCATTGTTCTGCAACCAGGACTGGTATCTGGATTGAAGGCCACGCGCCTTCATGAACCGCGCGAGCCAGCGGGCGCAAATGCCATTGAAACCTCCGGCATCTCCTGATTCCTTATAACCCGGCAGGATTCCTCCCCGGCACAGTTCATTCTTCGTGTAATCGGCCGCCAAAATCGCTTCATTCGTGTGCCCCAGGAAATTCGCCATGCCGATAAACGTCCCCTGATTGTAGCTAAACGATCTTTCATCTTTGTCGCCGTTGGATTCAATATTGTCGTAAACCTGGCCGGTGCTGGCATCGAACAAGGCCGAGCGCTCCCAGCGATAAAGGTTCTCCGCCTTCGTCAAATAATTGGTGTCGCCGCCGGCCTGATACAACAGATACGCCGCAATGGCGGCGGGGCAGTTCACACAGGAATTCTTGGTGAGATTCGAAATCTTCCACCATAATCCGCCGCCCAGGTTGGTGGACCAGGCCCGCGCAAAACAAAGGTCGAAATTCTCTTTGGCAACATCACGATAGCCGGTGTTCCCGGTGAGCTGGTGGGCACGGGCACAGGCGATCACCATCCACATGATGTCGTCATTGAATTCGTTGCCCATCCAGTTGGTGCCGTGATCGGCCACGAACCCCTGGTAGATGCGATTAAACATCAACAGGCAATCGGTGTTCGTCGTGCGTTCGTAAACATCCAAAACCATCTCCATCTGCTCGGCCCGGTCCCAGAACCGGGTCTTCCCTCCCACCGTGGTGGCGCGATAGTAGCCCTTGTCCCCCTCCATGAAATAAAACGCATCGTTGTAACTTTTGAAAATCGCATCCGCGTCGGCGACACTGAACGCGCGCACCGGGCATGCCGTCATGCCCGCAATCGCGAAACAGGCAGCCATGCAAAGCATCGCTCGCATCCTGCACACATCACTCCGGAATAATTTTATCATCGCTGAATTCATGACTTTCTAAAACCGTGACGGTTCCTCCCGGATGGAAATGACGCCGGCCTTGTCCGGGCGATTAATTTCCCGCACGGCATTCCAACCGTCCAGCCGCAATTGGACTTGTTTGGCGTCAGCCGCCTGGTTATCAAACCGGATGCGCACCGTTCTCACCTCGCCGGGCAGCAGCGAAAAGAAATTGTCGTCATAGAATGCCGGGCGCACCGGTTTGGCATCGGTGATGTGTTGCAGCCGCAGCCAGACCATGAACGCCAGCGTTTGCGTGGGATTCTTCACCGTGACATCACAAACGTTTTCGTTCCCGTCCCGGTTCCATTTCACTTCGCTTGCAAGTTTCACCGGCGGAAGTTTCGCGAGTTCCTCAAAGCCTTGAAATTCCGGCCCGGTCCAGGTGCGGCCCCGCTCATAAGGTTTATTGGAACGCCAATAAAACGTGTCGGACACCGGGCGCCCCCGGGCATCCGCGAGCTCCAGCTTGATGAAATGAACCGGCGACACGTTGGCTGGAAACGCGATGGACAGCACCTTGTTCGTGACCGCCTCCGCGTCAACGGACACCGGCACGGTCTGATGAAAAACTTCGTGCATGTCCAAGTTCAGAACGCGGGCCGTTACTTGTCCCTTGAAATCACGCGGAAACTCGTTGTTCACCGCCACGGTATTTTTCAGGAAATCGAATTGTGCGTGGAGCGGCTCCAGCGCGTTCTGCGTGAAATAGAGCGCTGCCGTAGGCTCCAACGACCAGTCCCACATTCGCCCGCAAACCTGGCGGTTCGGACTGTTGTGATACCAGAACAGCAGCCCAGTCGCAAAACGGTCGCCGTAATCAAATTTGTTTGCGTTCCAACATTCCCAGATGGCGCGCCACGCCAGACCACCGAACGCCTGGGCCTTCATCGCGTAGTCATCAATATTTTTAGCCGCCCCATACTGTTGCACCGCGCGGTCAAAGTTGCCGGTCATGCCATGAAAACCACCGCCATCGAGATAATCCCAGACTGTCTTGTTGATCGGCCAGAGATCCTTGTCCGGCATCATTTCGCGCAGGCAATCCACCGTCGGCAAAATGGGACAGCCGTATTCGGGGCAAAGGCCGTTGATGCGGCTGCCGCGTTTCGAGGCGGTGTCCTCATAGTAGAACATCGGATTTTCCGAAATGTAAGGACTGCCGTCGTGGATGCCGTCGGTCTCCGAACCGACTTGATAACTGCAGGTCGGATCCAGTTTCTGAATCAGGTCGGCAATGGAAATGATCCCTTTGGCATCCCGTTCGTTGGCGGAAACGTAGTATGCCTGGCTAGGGTGATTACGCAGACGCAGAATTGTGTCGGTGACATTGGCACGATACAGCTCGCGGTCGGCCGGAAGCTGCGTGTCGCCAGTCAGCCAAAATTCAGTCCACACGAGGATGCCATACTGGTCGCAAAGGTCGTAAAATTCGTCGGACTCGGCAACCCCCCCGGCCCACAGGCGAAGAAAGTTGACTCCGGCTTGCTGCGTATAACGCAGTTCCGCCGCGGTGCGTTCCGGCGAATTGCGGCACATGGCCTCGGGAACCCAATTCGAACCGTGGAGGAACAATCGTTTCCCGTTCACCATGAATTCCCGGCTCTGATCCGGCGTGTCGCGATCGCTGCGAATGTCGCGGATGCCGAAGTGCGTCTCGAGCCGGTCGGAGACCGGCTGTTTCCCCTGCACAAATTCCAGCGTGAGATGATACAAAAATTGCCCGCCTTTATTGAGCGGCCACCATAAATGCGGCTCGGAAATAGTCAGGGCTTTGAATTCTTCCGGAGTGAGGCGGATGGTTTTGGTTTCACCCGGCTGCAGACTCACGTTTTTTTCAATTTTGATTTCCGCCTCTTTCACGCTGGCTTTCAGAACGCCTTCCTGCGTATTCGACGTGGCATTGACCACGTCTACGCTGATGCTTTCGTTGGCTGGAGCCAGGGTGGGAATGGGCAGATGACTTTCCACAAACGCGTGCCGCAGCGCCACCGTCCCCGTCGCGAACAGTTTCACATCGCGCCAGATACCGGTGTTCCGGTCACGAATGCCATCAGTGAACGTGAAATCCCAGCCCACGGTCATCAGCATTGTCGTGTTGCGACCGATTTCACCGTCGCCGCCGTTGCGGTTTTCACCTGCGGCGCGAACCGCCTTGTCCTTCTGCCGAAATCCACCCGGTTGATCCACCGGCTGCACCAACACGGCCAGCGCATTCGTGCCGGTGAAACGCAAGGCCTCGGTGGCGTTGAACAATCCGCGTCGGAACATGCCGGCGAGGTCGCCCAGCCTGCGTCCATTCAGCCAGACTTCAGCGTGATAATTGATGCCGTCGAATTGCAACCACACCTGACGCCCGGAAAATTCCTTCGGCACAAAAAACTCGGTGCGAAACCAGTAGGTGTAAAACTCGCGCCCCACCTCCGAAATATCAGGAATCAATTTTTGCTCGTGCGCATTGTTCAAGCCGAAGTAAGGCTCGGGATAGACGCCGTCAAAAACGAGGCTGTTCAAGACCGTGCCGGGCACCACGGCGGTCTGCCAGCCCGCAGTATCAACTCCTGGCAGCGACAAACCGGCTCCGTCCACCTTCGCATCGTGCCGCCGGATCATGCGCCAGGAATTTGAGCCGCCATGCTGTTCCGGCGAGCGCAGCAGCACCGTCTGCCCCGCCGTGGTCTGCGCCCGCGATAGCATGCAAAGGCACAACGACAGGATTGCGCCGGCGAGCAAGAACTTTGATTTTAGCCCGATGACTTTCACAAAATTTGTCCGGCGTCTACCAGCCGGGGTTGAAGTTTCTTCAGGTTGATGCGCTGGACGCTCGTGCCTTCCTGCAATGCCTGGTCCGCAGCGCGCGCTGCCGATTCACTTAAGATCATCGATGGTGGTTCCATGCGAACGGAGGCGAAGGCCACGTGCGTGCTGGAAACACAAAAGGTCACCAGGAGGTTTTCGCATTCCGTTTCGCGCGGCGTGATGGCGCCGTAAGGAATGGAATAGGAATTGCCAATGCGATGGTAAAACCCGCCCTCGTGAATCGCCGCCTGATCCTTCACCAACCGCTGACAGACATGCGAATCAAGCGAGTAGCTGCCGCAGCCGACGGAATCTTCGCGTTTGACCGGATGTTCACAATGTCGCTGGGTGATGATGTAGTTGCCGACCATGCGCCGAGCCTGCCGGATATAAAGCTGTGTCGGCCAGCCACCGGTATCTTGGAACTCGTCCTTCGGCAGGCCCCACGGCGCGATTTCAGTCCGCAGCCATTCCGGGAGCCGATCATCGGTGCGCAGGAAGTAGAGATAACTACGCTGATAATCCTCATGCGCCCGCCAGAGCCGGGCGCGTTCCGCCCAAGTGCCGTTCGCATAACGCTCCGCACCCCCGTTGATAAAATCCATCGAGATGCTTGACGAACCATTGTTCACGTCGGTCTTGCCACGCAAGAGCCGGGTGATTTTCAACAGACGCGGGTGATCGCGTGGAATTGCATGACCAAAATTGAAATACAGGTCGCCCGGCTCAAGCGGATCGCGCATCTCGTCTAGCGCCGCGATATAGCGGCGCACGATTTCGAAATGTTTCGGGTCGTAGTTTGCGGGCGGAGCAATCGGTATCGGATTGTTCTTGGTCAGGCACAGCCGGAAATTATATGCCTGAACGGCGGCATTCTGACTGCCTTCCGGGGGCAGAGATGGGCTGGCGACGAATGGAATCAACCCGCTGGATGAATCACCCGGACGCAGCCAGGGATCAATTTTTACCGGTGTGCGGACGGTCTTCCGGGAACTACCGGAACCCTCAAATCTCTGGTTTTCGACCGGCGCGAAACAGACGCCGGCAAAGCTTTCATCATATTCTTCCCGGCTTTCACGATCTGTCCGGCAACTGACTCCAGCGCGTGCGAGCAAGTCACCTTCGTAGGAACAATCCATGAACATCGCCGCTTCGACCGTTAGATAATTCCGCTCCACTGGATCTGCCACCGGTGCGCCATGCGAATCCACCGGCGCCTTGTCCAGGGTGATGGATCGTATACGCCTTCCATTTTTTTGCACCGATGCCAGCCGGGATTCGCGAATCACCTCCACTTTGTGCCGGGCAATGAGCTTTTCGAACATCTCCTCGGCCACATGCGGTTCAACACTCCAGCCGCTGTTTGGAATCCCGGCCGCGGCATAGCGGGCACGGACATCGTCAAAGTATTGCCTGGTCAGACTGCCCATGGTTGAAGCGCGACCGTAATCTATCCAGCCGAGACCGCCGGAAGTCATTCCTCCCACGTGACGGGTCGGTTCAATGAGCAGGACGGCACGCCCGAGCCGGGCCAAAGCAACTGCCGCGATCACACCGCCGGAGGTGCCGCCGTAAATGCAGACATCCACCTTGCGACGATTTTCCGTTCCGGCCGCAAAAGCGGGGCCTGTAAGCACGGCGGTGACCGCCAGCGACGTTGTTTGGAGGAACGAGCGTCGGGAGAGCTTGGTTGATCTGGCGCCGGTAGTCATGTTACATCTGGCCCTGATTTAGCACCACGGCCTCGCCGATATCAACAGCCTGAATGGATTTCTCGACCGCATCTGGCAAATACAAAATTTGTAAAAGCGTAAATCATTCGAGAATTATTTTCCGACCGCACCGGGATTGAAGGCGGTTGGCGTACTACCACGGTGCCGGCCTCCCGGCCGTAGGCACATAATTCTTATACCAAATAAGGTTTCCCCAGTCCTGAAATTTGAAAAGCGCGGCATGGCCATCCACATAACTTACGTTGATGGACCCCGGAATCGGCTGCATAAAAGTCGTTTTTCCGGACTTTAACGGATGTCTTGATACGAGGATACGGTTCGGACCATTTATCGGTGCGCTGCCACTAAATGGATAGTTGGGGTCTCCCTCACCGGTCAACAGGTTTAAATTTGCACTCGGAGTCTTTGAAGGGTCCATCCAGTAATCACACCATGCCGCATCGCAAAAAACCGGCACGGATGTCGGTTGAAAGATGGAATCTACTTTTCCAAACAAGTGCGAGCTGTCCGGAACGGGGGAATTATGATATAAATATCCGTTGATTGCGTAGCTGCCGCTGGTTGAACCGGTATACGCAGGATCAATCGCTCCAAACCAATGCCAGGCAGCCGTTGCATTTCCCCCGTCATTGTTATATCCGCCACCGGCTCCGCCAACGGGAGCTGTGGGGCAAATCCGCGAGGAACCGGCTTTGGCATAGTAGGCAGACATTGTAGCCATCCATAACGTCGAGCCATACTGGTTGGTGTATTCTATGCCCACTCCGCCAAAGTCATCCTGATACAAGGCAAACGCCAACTGTAATTGTTTTAGATTATTCAAACACGCGATCTGCTGGCCTTTTTGTTTTGCCTTGGACAACGCCGGCAAAAGCATGGCCGCCAGAATCGCGATGATGGCGATGACCACCAGCAGTTCAATCAGCGTGAACCCGTTTGACCTTTTTAATTGTATCTTCATGTTCATTGCAAACCCTCGTTTTCTTCGGACAATTCGCGTGGGGCCAATTTTCCGGCCCCACGCGATTAGTTTTTCAATCATTGGCCAGCTTACGGATGGCGCAAGCGGTAAAACACGTTTGTCAGGCCGGGATTAAGTGTGATGTTCAGATTCGTCACCGATTGCGAACCGGCGATGTCGAACCAGAAGTTGGTGTTCGCCAGACTGACACTATTGGATTGCGCATACCAGCCGAGATGGGTTGCCGGCCAGGCGAGGGTCAGCACACCGCCGCTGACCGTCGTCGTGATGTTCGTCGGATAGGAGGCCGTTGCCGCCGGACCCGTCAGCACCGTGATGCTGCCCGAACCGGTGGTCGATCCCGTTGCGCCGACGAGGCCGGTCCAAGTGGCGGGGAAATTAGCCGGGAAGGAACCGTTCAATTCGGCGAAGGTATGCGTTCCGGCCGGCAAGCCCGTGCCACTGATCGTCGCCGCGTGGAACGTGTCATTCTGGGTCAGGTAGAACCGGCCATTGAGCACCAAGTCTGAGTTGGGGTTGTTGATATCATACGTTGTTTGCAATGCGCCTTGCGCGCCAACGGTGATCGCATTGGTGCCCAAAGCATTGGGCGCGCTACCAACGAGCGATCCCAAATCGGCGTTCCAAGTTCCGGTATAGGTATTATTGACGTTGGTGATATTCAATGACGCGCTTGAGCCAGTCTGCAGCGTCGTAAAGGTGGTGTAAGCATGGTAGGTGATATTGCCATTGCCCGTCAGCAAGGCTTGAATCGTAATGGCGCGCGGGCTCGTGTCATCCGACGCCCACACCACGGTGTTGGAGATGACATTCACTTCGCCGGTCAGAATTGCCGGCCATCCGCTGTTTAGAATACTGCAGATCTGACCACCGGCCATCTGTAATTTCTTGAAGTAAACCGTCGAGGGATTCCCACCCTTGATACGAATTGCGCCGGCGGCAGTCAGACTGGTGTCATAGGTTCCGTTCCCTTCGACGCGAAGCACGTCACCCGGGAACGAAGAGGAAGTGGGGCTGTTGGGGCTGTTGAAATCCGGCGTGCGCAAACCACCGGGTGCCAGAACAATATTGGTGCTGCCAGGATATTGGACGGCCAGCAAACTGGCCGAGCCAGGGAGGCTCCAGATGCCGTCCGTATCCCAATTGCTTCCACTCCCTTGAATCACGGAGGTGGTGATATTGGTCGGCGGACCCACCGGCTGAATGGTGAGGGCGGCCACACTGCTGGTCACCGAACCGACCAAGTTGGTGATGATAACAATGTAGTTGGTCGGATCTGTCAGAGCCAGATTGCTGACCGTCAAGATTGCCGCCTGCGATCCGGATATCCGGCCGCCATCCGTCAAATCCTCATAAACCCCGTTGGTTCCCACCTGCCAGCGATAAGAGAGCGGAGCCGTGCCACTGACTTGCACGCTGAACTGTGCGGCTTGTTGTTCATACAATGTCTGGTTCGCTGCCGGCTGCACCGTGATCACCGGCGGGAAATTGGTCAAGCCAGAGGCGGCCGTCAGCATCGCCGTGATCTGGGCCGAGGACAATGCCCGGCCAAACACGGCCACCTCGTCAATAATGCCATTGAATGTCCGCGCGCCATTGACCCCAAACGGATCGTTCCCCATGACATTGGTCTGGTTGAAGTTTTGCACCACGTGCGTCATGGTATGCACGGCCGACGCCACACCATTCGTGGTCGCCACATAAATCGTGGCGTTCGTTGGCGTCACCACCAACGCAACCAGCGACCATTGGTTCACCGGCGGCACCAGCCCGGAATTCCAGTTGTAACTGTTGGCATCGCCGTTCCAAGTATAGCCCAAAGTATGTTCACCATTTGAGTTCGTGCTGGCGGTATAGTTCATGCCGGCGACATTGGCTCCCCGGCTGAAAATCACGCCGTTGAAATCGTTCTGGCCATCGGTCGGATGAATCCAAGCCGAGAGCGTCACGGTGTTCGTATTGATCGGCAAGGATGCCACCGTCACCTGGGAATTGGCGTAGCCATGGAATACTTGCACCGCCGCATTGCCATTCTCAAACCCGGGATAGCCGTCGGCTGGCTGCGGGCCGAAAATACCATTGAAACCATTGAGCACGTTCGCCCCATAAACCCCGTCATAACCGCCGGCATAATCATAAGCCGGCAGATTGGGCGTGTTGACCGGATCGCCCGTCTCGTTCAACCGATAATAAGCCACCGGGTTGTTGCTCGCCACCAACGCTTCGTAATTCGCGATTGGCGTCACGACCGTCAATGTCGCCGCACTGCTGATGGATGAACCGGAGAGATTCGTAAACACGACGTCATAGCTTCGCGCATTGGCGGCGGTTAGATTGGTGATGGTCAAAACGCTGGTGGTCGTGCCGGAGACATTGCCGCCATCGCCGATCGGCACACCGTTGGTCCGCCATTGCGTGCCGATGACACCAAAGGCCGTGGCCGTGAACTGAACACTGGCACCCGGATAGCGGGAGATCGAAACCGGCTGGGTGGCGATGAACGGAGCGAGCGAACCGCTCATCAGCACAAGGTCAATCGAGCTTTTCGTCACGTTATTGGTCAGGTAACCAGTGAATCCCGGTGGCAGAGCGCCCAGACTTAATGTTGTCAGAACATTATTTCCATCCACGGCACCGGGTGCCAACGTGGTGTATTTGATAAGCGGCGTTGCTTGAGGGATGACTCCTCCACCGACGATAATCGGAATATTAATCGTGTTCGCCGCCCCGCCTAGGGCGAGAGTGCCGGCCGTGATATTGGTCGGGAAGCTGAATATCTGAAGTTGAACCGTTCCGTTGGTCATGGCAAACGTGCCGCTGGTATTGACGAGGTTATTGGATAAAACCAATGTTGCGTTCGCATCGACATCAATCAAAGAACTACTGTTGATCCTGGAACCGGGCACACCCAGATTTAGCGTTCCGTTGAGGATAAATGTTGGGCCGGTGTAGGTGTTAGTGCCGGAGAGTGTCGTTGTTCCCGGTCCGATAAAAGCCAATCCACCATCCGTGGCGGCGTCACCGGAAATGGTGCTGTGCACCAAAGGATGGGCGATACCCATGGAAAACCCGTTGTTATCTATGGTCGAAGTATTGGTGCGGACATTGGCTGTCAATCCGGCCAAAAGTGGCAGGAAAGCGGGAGCCGCTCCGGACGCGGCCGCCTGTAATCTGCCACCGTTAAAGTTGAAAACGCCTATGGTTGCGGCAGTGGTTTTCCGGATGTTTCCCAAGGCTAGCGTTCCGCCGTTCAGATTCATGATGCCCAGACCAGGGCTTCCATTGCCCATGTTGAGAGATCCGTTGGCGGCATTGCCAGTATAGGCATTACTCAGAACACCGCTTACAATAGTTACCGTGCCCGTGGAAGAATTGGCAGCGGCCAGAATGATTGATCCAAACGATGTCCCGCCAGCAGTGATAAAACGGCCTCCTTCAATCCTTATTTCCGGAGCTGCATTGGCGGCGTTTGGAATACGGATATTGCTGCCGTTTCCAGAATGCTGAATGGTGCCGCCGGTCAGCACCCGAATCGTGGAGCCCGGCGCGCCTTCGAAGTTAAAACCTTGATTGGCGGTTTGGACATAATTCGCGCCATTATCGATGATCAATGTTCCACCAAAAACGGCGCCTGAGTTGAATGTGAAGGGGTTTTGAGACGAAGCGATCGTCACATTGGTCCCCAAGGTGGCTGTTTGGCCGGTAGCCACGTTGATGCCGCGATTGGCTGTGTTGATAGTGATGGTGGACACTGGACCGCCAAGATTGGTCAAAATATAGCCGGAGCTGTTGAACGTGATATTCGTGGTGGCGAAGCTGTTGGTGATTTGAATGCCAACGTTGCCGGCTCCGCCAAAAACAGCTCCATTTAGGGAATTGGTAAAAGCAACGCCTGCATTCCAATTCGGTGTGTTGGTATCCCATATTCCGCTGGTCGGGCTGGCGGTGGTCCCACCGGGACCGGCCCAATTTAAGTCGAGCGCCAAAGCCGAACCGGCAAATGTCAAGACGGCAGCGGTTATTGCGGCGGCAAGCAGAACTTTTCGTAATGGTTTAATTTGTTTCATGGCGTTGCGTTGGTGGTTTTGGGTTATGAACGGATGGCTGTCGTTTTGAAAATCATGGCAGCAGCAATCAAGCAAGCAGTCGTCGTTGAACGATGAAGACACTGATTTTTGTTTAGTTGTGCTAGCATGGGCTGATTCGGTGTCAAACATAGGCGACTGGCAAATTTATTCCATCATGCAAACGGATGATTTTGCCCCGTGCCGCCAAAACCGTAGAATGCCGACAGATACCCGTCGGTGGAACGCCGCCAGCATCACTGGAGATATTTCAACACGGCCTCGGTGCGGGAACGCACGTGAAGTTTTTCGTAGATATGCTGGAGATGCGTGCGGACGGTGTTGACGCTGACGGACGTGCGATCCGCAATTTCCTTGGTGGAATAGCCCTTGGCCAGTTGTTCCAGAATTTCCTCCTCGCGTTCAGAAAGCTCCTCCACCTTGCGGGCGCCTTCCGAGTCACCGCGAAACGACTGCACCACCTGCCGGGCGATCTTGCTGCTCATCGGCGCCCCGCCCTGTTTGACTTCCTGAATCGCGCGAAGAATGTCCGCCGGATCCGCACGCTTCAACAAATAGCCGCTGGCGCCGGCTTTCAACGCGCCAAAGACCCGCTCATTATCTTCATACACGGTCAGGATCAGGATCTGGATTCCGGGACAAATGTCCTTGAGCCGCCGCGTGCAGGCCATGCCGGACATGCTGGGCAGATGAATGTCCATGAGCACCACCTCCGGGGAAATTTTCGGCATCACTTTCAGCGCCTCCTCCGCGGAGCCACACGCCGCCACGCATTTATATCCCGGCGCGTCATTCAAATACCGGGACAGGGTGTTCCGGAAATCCCGATTATCCTCAACGATGCCAACACTGATCATAATTCAATATCTCTCATTCAATCCCCGTTCAGCGGGGCGACCTTTGCCAACGGCAGGAGGATGCGGCAGGACGTTCCTCCGCCCGGTTTGGTTTCGAACGCGAACTGCCCGCCGATCTCCTCCACCCGGCGACGCATGTTCAGCAACCCCTCACCAACATCCGCCGCCGCCGACTCCTCAAAACCGCGGCCGTTGTCCTCCACGATGATGATGAGGCTGTTTTCATGCTTCTGGATTCGCAGCCAGACTTCGGTCGCTTGGGAATGCTTGGCAATGTTGTTCATGGCCTCGCGCACGGCGAGATAAAGGTTGTGCCGCACCTCGGAAGTGAGCGCCACCGGCGGCAACGCATCAGCCACCTCCATCCGGCAGCGAATTGGCGTGGGCCGGAAGAACTCTTCCGCGACATGGCACAAATAATCGACGAGGTTGGGCAACAAGTCATTGGCCGGATTGATGGCCCAAACGATCTCATCCAGGGAGGTGACCAGTTGATGGGATTTCTCCGACACTTCCCGCAACTGGATGCGCGTCTCCTCCGGCACAGCTTCGTCGCGGCTTTCCACCGCGCTCAAAAAACGGATCTGTGTCAGCGCCGCGCCCAGATCATCATGCAGGTCACGGGCAATCCGGGTCCGCTCCTGTTCCAGCGCCCGCTGACGTTCGGTCTGCTCGCGAAGATGGATTTCCCCGGCCAGTTGGGTCGTGCGCTCCTCCACCTTGCGGCGCAGTTGCGTGATCCAGATGGAGGCCGCCAGCAGCACAAACGACAATCCCCCAATGACCGTCAGGGCATGTTGCACGGTCCACCAGGATGGACGCGATAATACCACCAGATCATCGAGCGAACGCGTCAAAATCCGGATCCCGCCCACGCTCCGGCCCAGTTCGGCATATTGCACCGGATCCATTTGCCAGACGCCGGTGATTCGCAATTGCGTTCCGGGCATGATGTCCTGCGCCTCCCGGATGCTTGCCGGCAGGAACACTTGCAGCGTGCGGCCATAGGAAACCACTTCCATGACCAGATGCGACCCCATGAGTTGCTGCCCGGTGAATTCGCCGTCAATGCGCACCAGCGTCGAATCCCGCTTCCAATCCGTGAAATCATCCGTCTTCAGTTCCTCGACTTTCAACTGCCCGGTGCCGATTTTTTTCGCGAGAACTTCCGTCAACACCGGGGAATACCCGTGCGTCTCACGGAAGCCCAGCACTTCCAGCCGGTCGCCCGGAGAAAATTGCGGGATGGCGCTGCCGGACACATTGGTGGCGGAAGTGCGCCAAAAGGACCATTGCGAACGGCCGAAAATGGAATCCAGCACCACATCCTGTTTGTAGATGGCCATCACGGAACCGGTGTCATCCTGTAGAAAAAGTTTCTGACCATCCTGCAGCGTCAGCACGCCTTCCACGCGGATCCGGTGGGACGCTTCAACCGGCCCGCTCACCTGCATGATGCTCGCAATGGACTGGACCGGCTGGGAGAACGGCACTGCCGGCGGCTGCTCCACCTGCAGATATTGGAGCGAAGGAATTAACAGATGGACCCCCTGCATCCGCCCCCAGTCATCCAGAGACGCAATTCCCACACCGCGGACCCGCACCGTCGCGTCCACGAGTTGATTGACCATCGGCGCAGCGGCCGCGCCAAAACTTGCCGTCACCGGCCGGCCGTCGCAACTCAACAGCAGATGCGCCCCATCGGTTGCCCGCACCACGCCATCCATCTCGACCCATTGTGAGTCCATCCGGCCATTTGCCAGCTGCCCCCAGGGAAGCCGCTGCGGTTGGGGCAGCGTGCCGCGACCGATGAACACAACCTTGTTCGCGGTGATGAGCGGCGTGGCGGCGTCGCTGATCCCGACCTGACCGGTGATTTCAATATATTCTCCCAGTTCCTCCAGCTTGCTGCTGTCCGAGGACTTGACCACCACCTGGATGCCCGCCGTATCGTCCTGCAAATAAACCCCGAGCAAACTCGTCACCACTCCGCGAATGGTCACCGTGGGCCGGCGTCGCCACTCTTCCACCGTCATCTGACGGATTTGGGCAATCTTGGTGATGCCGGCAGCATCTGGCTTCGTGTCCTTGAATAATTCCGATCGGAGCGCAGCGCCGCCACCGGATTCTTCCTCGGTCGCTGGTAATTCCACGAAACTCGTCGCCCTCAAGGATGCAGCCACCCAGATTCCCTTGTCATTGAAACCACCCCGGCAAATCCCGGTCACCCGCACCCTTCGCCCGGCGCCCGGCAATTTTTTGGCCTCGCCAATATCGGGCATGGAAACGCTCATGCTGTGGTTGCCCGACTGTAATTCAAAAAAAATCTGTCCTTCGATCTGCTGTCTGAATTCGATGGTTCCTCCGACTTCGGCCCACAGGAAATCGTCCTCCTTGGCGAGCGGCTGCTCCGGTGGAAAACGCGCCGGAGTGGTGACGGTGGACTGAGTGCGAACTTGAAGGCGGACATTCCCAACGCCTGCCTGCCCGCCGCTCCACGTCGTGACCCCTTCCACCAACACCCGCTGGCCGGGCACGAGCTGAAATAATTCCGGCGGGCCGGTCATTTCCAAAAACCCGGAATCATCCAGCAGCTCCACCCTGCTGCTTCCGGCAATTTTCCCGGCAACAACGCCCTCGAACCGGATCGGATAACCGGCGGCCGCCCGCATCCGCAATTCGTGCAACCGGGCTATGTTTGTGACCAACACGCTGGAGGGCGCCTCGTATTGCCATTGGACCCATGTGGCGCAAGTGGAGTTGTCCTTCGGAATATCGAGCCATTTGGTTTCCACCAGTCCGTCAAACACATGGTCCACTGACTCCAATGGCGGGTTGTCTCCTTGCACCGTGATCTTGTCCAGATAAACCGGAGTGGGACTCGTATCCCCCGATGTTCTGCCCATCAACTCAATCTCCGCAAGTTGAACCGAATTTGCCGATTTCGGTTTGCGCACCCGGTCAATCTGCAGCCGGTAAATGTTGAAGGCATTCGTATTGGCCAGTTCAAAAACCCGACGCTGATGGCGTTCCGAAAAAACCTCGTCCTGCCGCTGGTCCAACGTCGTCCAGGTTTTCCCGCCATCGTTGGATCCCAGCAAACGCCAGTTCTGCGGGTCGCGTTGCTGGAAATCATTGGCCGACGTCAGAGCATAAGAACCCACCACATGGCGTGGGCCTGAAGCAAAATTGGCGGCCGCCACAGCTTGCATGCAAAGGGCAAGACAACTGGCGATCCGGAAAATGTTTTTGAGCCAAAGCATGTCAGGTGGTCAGTCGGCAGAGTAACGCACCCGCACCAGCTAAATCAATCCGTGTTCGCAAAATCGACATTGTTTTCAAAGCTTTTGGCGGTCTGCCAAGTTTATTTTGTTGATGCCTGGCTTGCGGTATTGGCAATAAACACACCATTTACTCAGCGAGCACACGGAAGAACTGGCGCGGTTCCGTTGGCGTCACGACAAACGGAGAACTCGCCGCAGCGTTCGTCGTCCATGGACCGGCAAGATTGGCCGCTTGCAGCAACTTGCCCGAACCCGCCCAAGTCAGAGTCAGTTGCGCGCCATCCCAACTGGATACCAGCATCGGACTCACAGGCGGTCCCACGATCAAGCTGCCTGATGCGTTGGTGACCGCGGCACCCGGTTGAGCGAGCCAGGTCGCCGGGAAATTCGCCGGGTAAGCGGCGTTCAATTGCGCAAATGAGTATTGGCCCGGGGCCAACGACACTCCGCCGATTGTCACCGCACGGAAACGATGGTCTCGCGTCAGATTCAATCGCCCGTTCAAAATCAGGCCACCCTGCGGGTTATTGATCGCGTAAGTCGTCTGCAAAGCACCAGCCGCGTCAACGGTGATGGTGTTTGTCCCCAACGCATTCATCCCCGAACCCACCAGTGTGCCGCGCACCACGTGCCAGGTTCCGGAATAAGCGTTGTTTGTTCCGGAAATGTTCAGGCTGCAAACCCACGTTGGCTGAAACGTGCTGCCGCTGTAACCACGATATTCAACATTCCCATTTCCGGTCAGTTGAGCAGCCACCTGAATGGAGCCGCCGCTGCCGGAGTTGCTCGCGCTGATCGGCGTGTTCGCGACCACCTCCATCGCGCCGCCGATCACCGCATTGCCCGCATTGTTGATGCCGTTGCCGATCGAGCCGCCGTTCATCATCAGGTGAGGAAAATTTACGGTGCTGGGATTGGCGCCTTTGAGAATGATGGCTCCCAACGAAACGCCGTTGCCGCTCACCGTCAATAAACTTCCCGGAAAGGTGGCTATGGAACTCGTCGCCGGCGTGCGCATGCCCGCACCGGGAAGGATCTCAAACGTGCTGCCCGGATATCCCGCTGCGGTGGTGGATGCCGGCTGGCCGTTGTTCCAATAGCTGCCCGTGTCCCAATCCACCGCCGGCGAAACATTGGGCTGCACCGAGGACATCGTGATGTATTGCGGAGGTCCCAGACTAGGCGTCACGGTCAACTTCGCCACGACGCTGGTTACGGAACCGTAGTTGTCTGAAACCACAGCCACATAATTCGTCGAATCCGTGGAAGCGAGATTGTTGATCGTGAGTGACGCCGTTTGCGCGCCGGAAATTCTGCCGTTGTCCGAAAGATTGGAGTAAAGACCGTTTGACTGGACCCGCCATTGATAGCTCAACGGCTGGTTCCCCCACGCCGCCACCGTAAAGGTCGTCGCCTGATAGACGAACTGCGTCCTGTTGGTGGGTTGGGTTGTGATCAGCAACGGCTCCGGCTGTTGCGTGGGAAGAATTGTGAGGTCATTGGCAAACGCCAGTGTCCGCATACCCATGCCGTAAAGTGTGGTCGCCGGCGTGTTGCTGCCGGGCATATAGACGTGGTCGAACGTGATGCCGTTGATGGATGCGCCGCTGCTGAGACCTTTGATAAAGCCGCCGGTGGTGCCCACATCCCGCACGGTGATGTTCTTCACCAGGATATTTGAAACCGGCCCGCCGCCATCCCCCAGGCCATTTTGAATCAGGAACACCGCCCAGGCACCATGACCGTCATTGACGTAGGAAACACGCTCCACGTCGATATTTTCAAATGTCACATGGTTGACGATGGACGCGCCGTTTTTGTGATCGATGCAAATCGCCCCGGCGCAGTTGTAGGCAACGCTATTTTTGAAAGTGATGCCATCCTGAACCTGTTGCACGCCCTGCCCGACTTTGAAGGCGTAACAAATCGTCCACGCGAGGCAGTTGTCGAAAACAAGGTCGCTGTTTTTCATGTTGGCACCCGGCCACGGAATGCTGGTGTAGGTTTTGGTGGAAAACGGATCGTCAAGCCCGATGGCGACCACGTTGGATACGCTGACATGCTGCGAACAATTCACGTCAATGCCGTCGGAGTTCCCCACGGAAAGCTTGTTCAGAATCTTGAGGTTGTTGAACGTGACGTTCACCGCAATGCACGGAATGATGGCCCAGCCGCCCGAATCTCTGAACGTGACACCATCGGCGGTGAAGTTGGTGCAATTGATCGGCATCAGCGTGTTGACCGCGAAATTTTTGGTGTAAACCATGTAATCGCCATTTGCGTCCACCGTTCCCCGGCCGTAGATCTTCATGTTCGCGCCATTGGTGGTGTAAAGAAACCAGGTGCCGCTGGACAACGGGCCAAAGGTCTGATTGGTCTGATAATCGGCGGGATTGCCCGTGCAACGGATCACCGATCCGCCCTGCAGATAGAGCGCCATGTTGCTTTTGAGCTTGAGGTTGCCAGACAAATACAAACCCGCTGGCACAAATACGATGCCCTGCCCATTCGCGGTGCCATACACGCTCGCATCATTGATGGCATTTTGAATCGCCGCGGTCGTGATGGCTGATCCAGTGTTGTTCGCATTGTAGGGCGCGTTGGTGACGTTGAAAATCCCGGCACCCGATGAAGCGGGCACATCCGTTTCCGCCGCATCCGCGCAAATGACCAGCCGCTTCAGGCTGTTGATCTGCACGATGAGATACTGGTTCGTCGCGAGCGTGAAGGTGAGTTTATTTCCCGAAATGACGCCGGTGATGTTCAACTTCTTTGGGCTGATGCCGTAGGACGTGACGCTGGCCTGGGTGAGCGCGGTGACTTCAAATGTCACCGCACCGTTGGACAGGGAGAGCTGCGCATAATCATAATCGCCGGTATAACCCACCACCGGAACATTCGTGCCGTTCACCTTGAGCGAATAGACCGATGATACCGGATATATCGAAGGCTGCGGATAAACCTGAACACTCGCGTCCGCATAACCCAATTGAGCGTGGGCCAAAAGCAGCACGAGAAGGAGAGCGACACAGGCAAATGAGCGATTGGGGTGAGACTTCATGGCTCCTTCAATGAACTGACGCTTCCTCGCCGGGCTTGTTCGAAGTCAATTTTACCTGTTGCCCAGCCTTTAAATCGTCTTCCACCGCGAGCAACGCGAGATAACCATCCGACAAATAGCCTTCGTAGCCGTGACACCGGCCCTGCCAGTCACGCCAGTCCTTGGACAATCCATTCGTATCAGATCCCTGAAAACCTCCGGCGGCAAAACTCTTGAGCATCGGATAGTAAATTTTCCGCGCGTCTTTGGCCCGGCCGAGTTGATACAACGCCTTGATGGTCCAGTAGGCATGGCAATGCGTGGCCCCGCCGTTCTCGTATATTTGAAACGCGTCCGAACCGTCCGCCAGTTCAGGTCCGCCGTAACGATGCCGGAGATCCGTGTAATCAGCGCGATGGATGGGAACCAGATTTCCCGGCAGACCGAACTCAAAATGCGAATAGCCGACCTCGTCCATTTTCTCCAGCAATCGGTCCATGATCGCATTTGCCCGTTGCGTGTCCACGAGGCCGAATGATATGGCCATGCCGTTGACGAACGTGAACCAGTAATCGTGCAGCTGGCCATCCGCACTTTTCCAGCCGGCCAGCACACCGGTCTTTGAGTCGTAAAACGTCGGGACGTAGGCCAGACGGATTTTGCGCGTGGCAGATGAAAATTCTTCCGCTTCGTCCGGTTTTCCCAGATCCCTCGCCAGCTCGCTCATCAACTGGCAGGCGCGATAGGCGAGCGCATTGGCATAGGCATCCTCATGGCCGAAGCCAATGGTGTCCCACCAGTTCGCCGGCCGGTCGCCCGGCTTCCAACTGCCGGAGTTGCCTGAGCGCGGATATTCAATCAGCCCGTTGCCATCGTGATCCTCCGCTAGCATCTTCCGACCGAGCCCGGTCAGCTGTTGAAAGCGCGCGCTGGCCCAGCGCTGATCATCGCTGCTTTCGACATATCGGCACGCGGCAATCAACAACGAAGGCAGTGTGTCGAGCGAATCGATATCAGGCGACCAGACCGCCACCTCGGGAAACGTCGGCGTGCTGTGATAGCCCGCCTGTCCATAAGTCAAACCGCCGTCGAGGACACGGTCGAGTGAAGCACGCAACAGATCATTGACCGTCAAACCATCAGCCAGCGGAGGCGCTTTCGCGGCCAGCTCTGCGTATTCCCAGAAACAAAAACCGCAGACATCGCTTGAAGAATTATTTGCCAGCGTGCGCAGGCGGGGATGAAGCTGGATCAGGTTCAAAAAATTACGGCGATAACCGTCGTAGAGCGGATTGTCCGCCAGCCCGGGCGCTTTGGGATAAATCAACGTCATGTCCAGCGAGTATTCCACCACACCCTGCGCCTCAGTCGCCGACGGAAAAGCGATCCGCACGAAATTTTCCGGCTGCCGGCGGCGGCCGTCATATTCCAGCGCTGCTCCCGGAGTGGATGAGGCGATACGAAACGTGCCATGATCGGGCAGATGCAACACGCAGGGCATACTCACCTTGAGTTCGCCGGGCAAAAGATGTCCGAGCAACGTTGCGTGATTTTTCTTTTGATCCATCAGGAGCAAAAAAGGCGGGACCTTCGTTCCCGGCACAAACTCGGAATGCAAGGTGATTTGATTCGTGGAAAATTTTATCCGCCAGACCTCCACTGCAGTTCCATCCGCCAACCTCTGCAGGTAGCGGAAAGTATTTTTGCCAATCGCTTCGAGCTGGTTGGAGCCCACGGGCAGCTTGTCATTGAGAACCGCATTCTCCAACCGCTCGCCATGGCCCAGCGAATCCACCGCGAAACCGGAAAATGCCGGTGCGGTCGGTGCTAAATTGGCCGAGAGAAATGAGGATTTGAATCCAGCGTCCGAATCTCCCGTTGCAGCCCGGGTCAATACTGCAACCAACGCACCTGAAACCAGGCAAAATTTAAGAGCCCGATTAAGCGTCTTTCCTGGCCTGGTAAACCCGGCGGTCAGCACCGCCGACAAAACATGCCGGCGAGGCTGGTTGGCGATGAGATGCATTCACCATTACTTAACTCGAAACAATCGACGAGAGATATCATCCAAACAGATGATTTTCGGAAAGACGTGTGCGAGCGAGACCCGAGGTGCCATTTCAATGGTGCCCTTACGGGTAAGTTAACCTGTAAAAAACGCTCCCATCGCCCGGCGAAATTGGAACAGTCATCGAGTTGGTGATATCGGCACCGGAAACTTCAGACCAGTTCGCGCCCAGACCAGCGCCGGGAGCGTTCGTTTGAACCCACAATCGCCAGCCGGTATGCGTCGCCGGCCAGGACAGGGCGAGCGAGTTGCCCGCCGTTGGTTGCGCCGTGATGTTGGTTGGCACGGTGGAGACGCCGTAGAACTGAATTTCGGACACGTTACAACTTCCATTCGGCGGCGAAACATATCGCAGATAGCGGAACACGGCATGATTCGTGAGGGTGATGGTGGTGAACAAGCCTTCTGGTGGAGCATATCCGACAACGTGCAACGTGACCGCATCACTGAAGTCCGCCATGTTCGCCGCTTCGAATACGCCCGTCACCATGCGCGGAGACCAATTGGCGCGCGGACAATAGCGGAGCGTCGTCACCGCCATAGGGTTCCCGGCACCAAGATCCAGTCCGACCCAGGCGCCGCTCGTCGTTGGCGCATCGAAATAGGTGACGAGGCTGCCATCAAATGCTTTCTCCTTCGTGTTACCCCCGTTGCCAAATGATCCACTGGTGCCAATGATGGTGCCGCTCAAAAGCTGGCTTGGGCTGACCGTCAACGGCGGCTCCTGGAAAAACCGCGCGACAAAACCGGAGCCGCCCGTGTTGGTAATGGTCACGAACAATACACTGCCGCGCGTCACGGTGGTGTGTTCCAAGCTGGTGCTGGATTCGCGGATGATCTGCGCCTGATACGTCGTGTTGGAATTCAGGAAGGTCAGCGGCACTACCCAACCTTGCGTGACACCCGTGTTCATGATTCCAATGAACCATTCATTGCCCTTGCGCCGGGCGGTGGCGACGGTCGTGCCCAGCTGACTCTGTGATAAAACCATGGTTTCATCCCACATGCTGGGAATCGCGCGGATCACCGGGGCAAACGGACTTTTGGCGATGGTATCCGACCGCTCGGCGTATGTAATGATCGGCCCGGGCATGTTGATCGGATTGGCGATTTCGTAAGCCGACTGACTGCCCAATAACATCGGCGTGAAATCAGCCGGACCGGCGAGGAAACGCGTGAATGGAACAGGCATCGTGGCGGCAGAACTCAGGAATTGTTCCTTGCCGAACACCGCCTCGACTTCAATCAGATTCGGCCAGGTGCGGAATTGTCCCGTGGGTTTTGTCGATCCATGAAAATTTGCGACCAGATGATAGGCGGCCGCATCACGCAAAATGTCTTCCTCCAATTTGACCCGCTCTTTCGCCGAGGCATTGACACCACTGAAGTCGAAGAAGTCCGCCTTGAATCCATCCACGCCATACGTCTGCAACAGCTGGAAAAAATTTGTGCGCTGTGAAAACGTGTTTAACTCGGACGAAGTTTTCCAAAGCAGCACCTTCACCCCGGCGGCATGGGAAAAATTGACGACCTGCTGCACCTGTGGCCAGGGATTGCCGTCGTTCCAGGACGACCAGCCGGAATCCACCGTGTTGTATTCAAATCCCAGCCGGGCGGCCCACAAGGAATTCGTCATCGCGTTGGTCCAGGTGATGCCACCGGGTTGCGGGCGCAGCCAATCCCAAACCGACCGCCCTGTCGTCGCCCAGGATGTCGCCGTGCCTTCAGGAAACAGGACCGGATCAGGTGGCGGTGCGAGACTTTCCACAATGTCATTATTCACGATCATGTTGAGGTTTGAGCCAACCATGATGACGTTCCACGGTGTGCTGACTGCGCCGGCCACGGACACGCCGGTGCCGCCGCCCTGGTTGACTGGATAGGTCACTTGAAATTTTCGCCCGGTCGGGTCCGCGATTTTGGTCAGATACGGACTGCCGAACACTCCCAAGGTGGACTCCGTGAGCGCGACAAATCCATTCGCTCCCGGAAGCTGAACCGTCACCGGCGGACCCATCGCCGTGTTGGTTGCCATCGCAGTGATGCTCATGCCGCTGTAAACACCCTCGTAAACCGAAGTGCCATTCTGTGACCAGACCGTGCTGCTGTCCGGAATGACAAAGCTGCTGGATTCCGCCGTGATATTTTTCGTCGCCGAGTTGGTGAATTCGTAGCGGAACGCCACCCCGTTGCCATATGCACGGACATTGAGAAAGCCGGTCAAACCCGACGCCGCATGATTCAAGGTGATGAGCTGAGCCTGAAATTGGTCCACACCGGTCGCGTGGATCCCGTGGCGTGACGGAAATATTCCATTCGTCGAGTAGGCGGTCGCACCGGCGATGGTCACCCCTGAGCCTAGATTGGTGCCGTTGACCGTAACGCCAAGTGATGACGCTTCAATCACCGGCACTCCGCGATACGTCACGGAATAATTTAAATTCCCTGAGGTCGTTTGAACGGTCGCTACGACCGCCCCGTCCGGTCCGGTGACGGTAACCGCCGACGCGCACGCGTTGCCCAGCATCAGCAAGCCCGCCAGCAACAAGGCCCGCAACGCATTCCGCCTTTGAAAATCACGCCCGCTCACGACGGCTCCTTGTGCATGGCCAGATGGTCGGGCAAGGGCTTGTTATTCACGGACTGAAAATAACGCAGGCAGGTATCCCGCCAGTTGACCGCGTGAGCCAGCTGGGTCGCGAGTTTTTTTTGCACGGCCTCAAACCGCTCCGCGTCCACCCTGCCCCGCAGCGTTTCCCACTGCACCTGCATCGTCTTCACATACTCGACGCCGGCATTGTAACGAGCACACAGTTCATCCCACACCGTGCGCCCATCCGACAATTTGTAATCCCAGTCAACATGATGGAACCACAACAGCAGGTCAGGCGGACAGGTGTTCAGGTTGGAAAAATAATCTCCCACTGGTGGTGCATACTGGGCAACCGCATCGGAGCCACTGGCGGTGCGGTCGAACCCTATGCCCCGCGCATCGGCCTGGTGATAATACCACCCCGAATATTCCGGGGATTTGTTATTGTGCGTTTGCGGTGCTGGATCATAGTGTCCGCCGCCTTCCATGATATGATGCAGCCCCAGCGGCATCTCGTAATCCACGCACCCCTCCCACGAGCCGAGCATCATGTTGGTGATGGTGGCGATCACCTTGGGATCGTTGCTCCAGGTCATTTTGCCCCATTCCTCCGCGATCTGCGCCGCGCTCAACCGGCTGTTCCAGGCCAGCCGGCCAAACGCATACCAATTGGCCTGGGCGAAATCATGGCCGCACCAGTTGCGATCCTGTCCGGTGTTCGCCACGCCGGCGATGGCGGTGTGGGCCGAAGCGGCAAACGTTTTCGCCACGGTTGAACCCGGACCGTCAGCGTGCGTGTCCGATTCCAAAAATTCCTGCCACATGGGCGCCAGAAATACCAGGTCAGTGGCGTGCCCCATGTTCTCCTGCGTGATCTCCAGTTCCGCCATCAAGGATGTTTTGTGCATCGCACCAAACAACGGATGAAACGGTTCGTGCGGCTGGAAATCAATCGGGCCGGTTTTCACCTGGACAAAAACATTGTCGCCAAATTTTCCGTCCAGCGGTTTGAATTCCGTGTAGGCGCGTTTGGCGCGATCCGGGTCCACCTTCGGACTGTTGTAAACGAAAGCCCGCCACATCACCACGCCACCATGCGGCGCGAGGGCATCGGCCAGCAGGTTTGCCCCGTCCGCATGCGTGAGGCCGTAATCCTGCGGGCCGGGCTGGCCTTCGGAATTGGCCTTCACCAGAAAACCGCCGAAGTCCGGGATGAGCGCATAAATTTCATCCGCTTTTTGCCGCCACCATTTGCGAACCGCCGGATCTTTGGGATTGGCCGTCTTCAATCCACCCAGCTTTTTTGGCGAAGCGAAATTCACCGAAAGATAAACACGGATGCCATAGGGCCGGAACACCTCCGCCAGCGCCGCCGCCTTCTTGAGATTTTCCGTGCTCAATTGCTCCGGCCGGGCGTTGACATTGTTTAACACCGCACCATTCAACCCGAGCGAGGCATCCGCCCTGGCGTAATCCTGATAACGCGGCTCCAGTTTTCCCGGCAGTTCGGCCCATTGCCACAGGGATCTCCCGGCAAATCCGCGCTCCACGCTGCCGTTCAAATTGTCCCAATGATTCAACAGCCTACGCTCCAGCGCGGGCTTCTCGGCGATGGCCAGGTGATCAATGGCCTGACGAGTCTGGAGCAACCGCAAAAAATGAAATGTTCCGTAGAGCGCCCCGGTCTCACCCTGCGACGCGATCACAGTCAGGGCACGACCGGAATTGGTCACCGACCGGATGAGATATCCGTCGTTGCCAAGCTGCTTGAGTTCGGCATCCCATCCCACTGCAGCAACCGCCGGGTTATTGGCGGGAGTTCCAATCACCAGCGCGCCGCTGCGGGTAACGGCCTGCGAACATTGCCGATTGCCACCCAGTAATCCCGACAATCCGTCTTTAATTTCATCCCGGATCACCTGCTGCGTTGGCGAATTGGTCGCCACCACAATTTCAGTGATGTGCGTCAAATACGCTTCCCGCTGCACGCGATTGGTGACAGGTTCGTATCGCAGCCACAGCCGGTAACCATCCTCGGCCTGAAGCGGCAAGGCAAACAACAGCACCAGCAAAAATGCGCCCAGATAAAATCTGCTGCCGGGACTTTGGGACCGGCGGGAACTAATTTGATCGATCGCGCTGGTCATGGATATGTGAGCCGGAAAAAAGTGCCTCCTTCGGTCAGATCAACCGGCAAGATTATTGCGTTCGTCACGTCCGAACCCGCAACGTCCACCCAGTTCGTGGCCAAACCCGCAGTCAGACTATTTGTCTGAGTTTGCAACCGCCACCCGATGTGATCTTCCGGCCAGGAGAGGGTCAGTGAATTGTTCGCGACCGCCACCCATAGGTTCGTTGGATTGGTTGCAACGACGCGTAACAACGCAATCGTTCCATCAACCGCGAGCTTGTTGGTCCACGTCAACGCTGAATCAACAACCGGCAGATTGACGGTGGTGAACCCGGCGACCGGCATGTTGAATAATTGGAAGCTGTCGCCCGCCTGAAGCGCGGGACCGAGATTGTTCACTGTCAATATGCCGCCGCCCGTGATGGTTCCGGTGGTCGAAATCAATTTGTCGTTCGGCTGTGCGTTGGTGCGATTCAGTTCTACGACGACAGTTCCGGCGAGAGTGATATTGCTCTGTACTACGAGCGTTCCAACGGTATCGCCGGGATTGATGATGGAACCGCCCACGGCATTCAACTTGCCAAGCAAAGTTCCACTGCCGCGAAGAGTCTTACCGCTGTTCAAGGTCAATGTCCGGTCCGTGCGCCCCGTCACATCCAACACCGCTGTGTTGGAGATGATGATTTGCGCGCTGCTGGCAATGTTGCCGGGTTCAACCAACGCCAGCGTGCCGGCACCGATGGTCGTGTTGCCGGCGTAGGTGTTCGCTTTTGATAAGGTGAGCCTGCCGGCACCGAGTTTGCTCAAACCGCCGGCACCATTCGCCAGCACCTGCGCGATGGTGATATTGAAATTCGCCGTGTCGAACATGACGCCGCCAGGATTCACCGTGGCTGTAGTGAGATTGGTGATGAAGCTTATGCTGTTCGCGCCCGCGATGAATTTTACGCCGTTCAAATTCAATATGCTGGTGCCGGTGCCGCCGGCGATGCCCGAGCCAGTTGTCGTGATCTTCAACGTGCCGCCGTTCAAGTTCAGTGTTCCCGCCGACTGCGTGGTTGCGCCGAGCAAAATGGCCGTGCTGTTATCCGTGGAGGCGACGACGCTCGTGCCGTCGAGATTCGTGATGGTTAGAACACCCGTCGCCGTGCCCACGCCGCCGCCGAGCAGATTTCTGCCGAGCACAACGACACTGCCCGCGCGGCTGATGTCGAGGTGATTGGCAGAACTGTTTCCCAGAATCAACGCACCGACCTGCCCGCCGCCACCGGTGTTGTTGATCGTGCCAATCGTCAAGCTGCTTAAATTGCCGACGAACGTCCCGGCGGAAAAATTGTTGCTCGACATAAAGGTCGTTCCCGTGCCGAGCTGACCGAGCGCGGCGGAGTTGCCGATGCTCAAGGCGGTGCGGCTTCCAGTTGAACCAACGTTGAAGACCGCGCCGCTGCCGCAGGTGAAAGTTGGATTGCACTTCCGTGCGCCCAGAATCAGCGTCGGCGTCAGGATGGTGGTGATTCCATTGGGCGCAGTGGTCAAAACCGCCTGTGAGCTTGCAGCATTAAAGGCGCTGGCGGCGTCGCCAATGGTTATGGATGTCGAGGCGGTGATAGTATTGTTCGTGCCGAGATTCAATGTGCCGGTCCACGGGAAATTACCACCGGGGTTCTGTGCATTAACGCCAACCTGAATGGAGCCAACGTTCACCGTAAAATTGGACGAGGCGGAAACGTCCAGCGTGCCGAACGAAGCCGCGCCAAAATTTCCAGCGGCAATGGAAATGGAATCGCTGGAACCGCTGCCAATGCTTACCGATGTGTTGGCTGGAACGACCACACTGCCATTCGTCATCGGCGAACTGCTGTTGTTGAGAGCGATGTTCAGGCTGGCCACGGAAGAATTACCCGCGAGCGTCTGCGTGCCGCTACCGGTTTTGTTCAAGATCAAAGGCCGGGCGCTACTGGAAACCAGCTTGCCGGAAAAACTTCCACTACTATTGCCACTCCCTACGGTCAGACTCACTGAATTAGACGACCCATTTGTGATAACGCCACCGGTTCCCAACAGCGCGCCAATGATCTGACTCGTTCCGTTCAAATCAACCAAGCCGAAGCCGTGCGCCGCGTTGTTGCTGATGGCCAAAAATGCGCCGGAGCCGAGCGTGCCGGAGCCGGAAAGCTGCACTGTGTCCGCTGCATTGAGCACTGTGCCGTTGGTGTAGGTATTCGCTCCGGTGAGCAGCAAGGTGCCACCGGTGATTCCACCCGGGGCATCCACCGTCAACGTGCCGCCACCACTGATCTGCGACGCCACGGTAAACAGGTTTGCCTGCGGGTCGAAGAGATTACCGGTGCCGATCAAGGAAACATATCCCGCCAACGTTTCCGGCAATCCGGACCAGTCGCTCACCACGCCGCCACCCAGAAACAACGCCGTGCCAGGTGCCGCACCAATGGTCGTCACATTGCCACTACCGGTTGCCTTGATGCGTAGAGCTCCGCCATTGGTGAGATATAATGCGCCACCTGCAAATATCTGATCGCCGCCGACCGCCGGCGTGCGCAAGTCCAGCCCGGAAACTTGATAGATGTTCGTCGCAGTAGGGGCCAAGGAGTTCGACCAATTCAACCCCGAGTTAAAGCTCGATACGCCGACAGCATCGCTGTTAGTCAGCGGAATGGTGACCGGATCAATCCATTGAAAATTATAGGTGGCATGAGCCGAAACACCATAGTCCATCCCCACGGCTTCCACTTCAATCGGCGTGAAGGCTTCATTGTTGCTGCGCGCGAGCTGGGAAATAAAAACGCCATTGTTCGGCGTGGCCCAAAGCCAGCTCAAACTGTTGTTAGGATTCCGGCGATAAACATTGTAGTAATAAACCGCGTCGGTGGAATTGCTCCAAGTCAGACGCAGGTTATATGTTTTCCAATCCAGATTGTATAATTTGTCCACCGCAACCGAAGCGGGCGCGGCTGGCGTGCTAATGGAGCCGTTGTAGACCGATAGCTGACCGACGCGCAGCGAGTAGCTACCGACCGTAGTAGCGTTGCCGATGCGCAGAGAAATCGTTGAAATCTTTTTTCCGGCGAACACAGATAAATCCAATGTGTTCGTGTTCCATCCAGTGGTAACGGTATTGCCGATGTCGAGAAACTGAAAATTTGTCGGGCTGTCTTCAAAGGCCAGTCCGAGTTTCAAATACGTCGCGCCAATCAAGCCGGTTTTGTAGATGCACCGAACATGGGTATTGTTGCTGACCGCAAGGCTGGTTTGATAAAGCCAGATGTCGTTGGTGGCGCTGGTAACTGTGCCAGCGATCATCAAAGACGCGCCGCCGTAATACGCGTCAACAAAATCAATGCTCGGAACGAGCTTGGTGCCGGTGCTTTTCACCAGCCAGCGCCAGGTTGGCAAAACGTCCTGCAAGCCAAGGTTGTTCCAGCCGCCATTCATCAATTGCTGGCCGTTTATGTTGAAAAAACTCCCCTGCCCAGGATTGAAGCTTGTTGTGAAAGGCACGCTGCTGATGGGTGACGCCGCCGGAATGAAATGCGATATACCCGGCCACGCATTGTTTGAGGAGGTGTTGCCCGGATCGCCGCCGGGTCCGACCCAGTAATAATTGTCGCGCGCGTAGAAGTTCGTTACACTGGATGCGTAGTTAAAGGTCCATTCCGGCCGGTAGATGCCCAGCGAAACCAAGTGCGGCTGGCCTTCAGGAAAAAGATAATACCAGTCAATCCCGGTTGTAGTGTAGCCGCCGCTTTCCGTGTCAATGCCCGCATAAAGATCATAGGGACTGCGGCCAAGACTTTGCGCCAGCGAACGGGAGTTCGGCAGCTCTGTGGTGTCCCCATAATTGCTGCCCCACCAAAAATTCAAAAACATATTATCCGAGACCGGCCCGCTCACCCCTTGAAAAAACATCTGGTTGTAGCTGTCCAACTCATTCCGATAATCAATGCTGCCGTTTTTATCCATCGCGTCATACCAGACAATCTTCAGTCCGGGCGCCTTCGCGTGAAAATAGTTGATGAAATTGGTCATCGCCGACGCCGTTGCCGACGATCCGCCAACGGTCTCCTGATTGATAAACCAGCCATCGAAACCAAAATACTGCGCGGCCTGGATCAACTTGTCCGCCACCGGAAAGTTTGTGCCGGACTGCTGGAGAAAATCATTCACCCATTGAAATTTTCCGCCATAAACGGTTGGCGGGAAAAAGACGTTACCCATCATCATCACGCCGTTGCGGTGCGCTGCGTCAATCACGTGGCCGTTGGGCACGAGAAGAATGCCCGAACCTGCCGATCCGCCCCAATACACCATGGACTTCATGTATTGCCAGTAGTTGCCGGCGTAAAAACGGTTCGTGCGCGAGCCTTCGGCGGAACTGACCGGCGTGGAATTGAACGCCACCAGCGACATTACGCCCGCTTCGTTGGTGCGGGCGTGAGGATTTACATTCAACGCGGGATTAACAAATCGCATCGCCAACGGAATGGTGCTTTTGTTGTAAAATGCGTCCGGGTCGTTCGTCGGATTCCAGTTTAGAATTGTTGCAGGATAAAATGATGGTGCGGCCGGCTCGCCCAGTTCCTGGGCTTTCACCGCAATTCCAAAGGGGACGCAAAGCATCGACAGGAACATCCAGGCAAATAGCTTCATGATCCGCTTGTCTGCTGGCAGGGGCCGATCCGCTGCCACCGACGAAGCTGTCAGAGTTCGCACGCTGGAGATTGCACGCTGTCGAAATGGTTTTCGCATACTCAGGGTCAAAACGTTCACGGGAAAACGAGCCGGAAAAAGACGCCGCCATTGGCCGGATTGATGGGCATCGTCATCACGTTGGTCGCCGCAGCGCCGATCATATCCACCCAGTTCGCGCCCAGACCGGTCGCCAGCGCATTGGTCTGCACCTCCAGTCGCCAGCCGATGTGATCGGCCGGCCAGGCCAGAGTCAATTGATTGCCTGCGCCGATTCCTGTCGCAATGACCGCTGCATTGGTTGACACCACCCGGATGCTTCCGTCCATCGCCACGTTGTTTTGCCACACATTCCCGCCCGTTAATGCCGGCAGGTTCACCGTTGTGAATCCATCCACCGGCTGGTTAAACAGATAAAACACATCTCCGCCCTGTAACGCCCCGCCAAGATTATTCACCGTCAAGGTTCCGCCTCCGCCAATGCTTCCAGAGATGGATACTAGTTTGTCGTTCAATGGAACATTGCCGCGGTTTATTTCCATCACCAACGTTCCTCCCAAGGTGATGTTGGTTTCCACGGCGAGCGTGCCGATGGTGTCACCCGGGTTGATGGTCGATCCACTCAAGGCATTCAGCTCGCCCAGCAACGTCCCGCCACCGCGCAGCGACCGGCCGTTGTTGAGCGTCAAGGTCTGATCACTCCGCCCGGTCACATCCAGAACTGCGGCGTTGGAAATTATGATGGACGCGCTGCTGGCAATGCTGCCCGGCTCGACCAATGCCAGCGTGCCCACACCAATCACGGTATCTCCGGCATAAGTGTTCGCCTTCGATAGCGTCAGCTTGCCCGCGCCGGACTTGCGCAACCCACCGCCACCATTGGCAAGCACTTGGGGAATGACCAGATTGAAACCTGCCGTGTCGAACGCAACACCGCCGGCATTCACATTGACCGTGGTGACATTGGTGATGTAACCGGCGCTGCCGGCCCCGGCCTTGAGAGTGATTCCGTCCAGATTAACCGTGCTGGTTCCGGCACCGCCCGCGATGCCCGGCCCCGTCGTGGTGATCGTCAACGTGCCTCCGTTCAAGTTCAGTGTCCCCGCAGATTTGGCGGTGCCGCCCAGCAAAATCGCCGCGCCGTTGTCGGTCGAAACAACGACGCTTGATGAATCGAGATTGCTCAAGGTCAGGACGCCGACCGACTGACCTGATCCGCTGCCGCTCAAATATTGCCCGACGGTCACCACGGTTCCACTGCCGGCGAGATCAAGATGATTCGCAGCGTTGCCGCCCATGGTGAGAAGTCCGGTTTCATTCCCATTACCACCGTTGGCCAGTTGACCGAGCGCCAGTTTGCTGAGCCAGGCATTGAGGCGGCCGCCGGAACAATCGAGGTTCCCCGTGTAGTTGCCGCTGCCACCGCGCGATGATGCGGCGATGTTCAACGCGGTGCGATTGCCGTTGTTTCCCAGGTTCAACGTTGACCCCATTCCTAGCGTGAAGGTCGCACTGGCTTTGCTGCCGCCCAGGGTCAGGCTCGGTGTCAGCATGGTCGTGCTGCCGTTGTCGGCGGTGGTGACGGATTGTGCGGTCGTGTTGAAGGTGTTCCCCATGTCGCCGAAGACAATTGAGGAAGCCGCATTGAGCGTGTTGTTCGTGCCGAGCTTCAGGGTCCCGAGAATGACAGGCGAGCCGCCGGAGGTATTGGTGCTGATGCCCAGCTGAATCGTGTTCACGTTCGCGGTGAAATTGGTGGACGCCGACACGTCCAACGTCGCGGTGATGGTGCCGGAAT
Source organism: Verrucomicrobiia bacterium (assembly GCA_035577265.1). Lineage (GTDB taxonomy): Bacteria > Verrucomicrobiota > Verrucomicrobiia > Limisphaerales > UBA11358 > UBA11358. Next base: position 52,706 of record DATLVR010000095.1, read on the forward strand.
TGACATTGCCGGCCGACGCGATTGCCAGTTGATTGCTGATGGCCAGCAGCGCATTGGACACAACCAACGTGCCGCCGGAGACGATCAATCCGCCGTTGACATAATTGGTGTTCCGCGCGAAGGAAATGGTTCCAACTCCCGTCTTGACCAGTTCGATCCCGCCGGTGCCATTCCAAATGGATCCCTGAAAAATACCGCCGGCGGCATCGCCATTGCCGATGGTCAGCGTGCTCAGATTGGTGTTGCCATTGTAGATTTTCCCGCCAATGCCGCTTAGATTGCCCACGCCCAGATCGAGTCCGTTGAGGTCGACGGAGCCGTAGCCATTGCCAGCGCTGTTGCTGAAAGTGAGCGAACCGTTGGTATCACCCAGCGAGCCAGTGCCGCTGAGGCGAACGGTGTCCGCTGCATCAATGATGGTCCCGCCCGTGTAGGTGTTGTATCCGGAAAAAATCAGCGTGCCGCCGCTTTGGATCGGGTTCGCCGCCTTTACCTTCAAAAATCCCGGGCCGCCGATGAATGCCGAGATCGTGAACGTGTTTCCCTGCGGATCAAATTTCCCCCCGCCGGCCCGCAACGTGACATTGCCATAGAAGGTGGCGCTGTTGTTCGCCCAGTCAGCGACCTCCCCGTTGTCCAGAAACAGATCTGTCCCCACCGAAATCCCCCGTCCGCCGCTCGTGTTCTTGCAGGCGAGTATGCCATTATTGGTCAACGTCAGCGAACTGCCCGCGAAATAATGGTGCAGCCCGTCCGGTGGGGTTCTCAATGTCAGTCCGTTGACAACATAATCGTGGGCTGAGGATGGCGCCGTGCCATCCGACCAGTTCAAGCCGCTCTCAAAGCTGCTGCTGCCCGTATCCGACGCGCTCAACGTCACCGTGGTCGGATTCACGGTCTGTGACGGGGGCACGGCGATCATGGCCTCGAAGGAGGAGATGCAATCATACGAAAAGAAATTCGTGCCCTCGGGAGTCCGTTGCGGCCATTGACACCAGGAAAGGTTGTCTGAAGCCCGGCGGCCGTTCCACGCGGCGTTCGCCAGATTCTGCAACCAGACCTGGTAGCTGCTTTCCAGGCCGCGATGCTTCATGAATTTCGCCAGCCAGCGGATGCAGATCGCGTTGAAGATGGAATTGTTCTGTGCGATGCCATACTGCGGCATGAAACCGGAACTGCCCATGTTGTTTTTGGTGTAGTTCGCGGCGAGAATCGCGTCATTGGTCAGCCCGAGAAAATCCGCCGCGCCGATGAAAGTGCCCTGATTGTAAGTCGTCGGCACCTGACTCGACAGGCTGTCATAGACCTGGCCGTTGGCCGGGTTGAAAAAATTCGCTTTGCCCCAGGTATAAATATTGGTTGCCTTCGTCAGGTAAGCGGGATCACCCAGACACTGATAGAGCAGATAAGCTGCGATGGCTGCGGGAAAGTTAACGGCAGAATTCTTGGAATTGTTGGCGGTAGTCCAGAACATCCCCCCGATGGGTGGCACAACAGTTCCATTGGTGTCCCAACCGCGTGCATAACACATATCGAAATTATTTTTGGCGATGTCCAGAAATGCAGGGTTACCGGTCTTGAGATATCCCCGGGCATACGCCATGCACGCCCACATGATGTCGTCGTTAAAGCTGTTCGAAGACCAGTTGGTGCCATTGTAACTTTTAAATCCGTTCAGCAGATTGGTGATCATCACCTGATACGTGGCGTTGGAAGTCCAATCGTGGGCGTCGATCACGCATTCGATCTCGTTGGCCAGCCACCAGAAATAGGTATAGTTCGCGTTGGCCTGATTCTCCCTGAAATAGCCGTTGGTGCCGCTGACCACATAAAACTTGTTGGTGTAGGCATTGACGATGGTCGCCACGTCGTTGCTGTAAAAGGCAGACGCCTTGAATCCGCACAGCAAAATCGTGAGACAAAGCAGCCGAATCCAAACTGACTTCAACTGAATCATTTTTGCCATGGATAAACGGTTCGTTTTTATTTTTTCGCGGACATTGCCGGCACGAGCCAGGCAACATAGCCGCCATCCTTGCGCAAGGGCAGCGGCAGATGGTCCTTCTGCGTGACGATGCGCTCGGTGCGGATAAAGGCGTCGTTCCGTTCCGGATCATCCGCCAGTTCGACCAAGCGGTAGCCACCGCTGCCGAGAAAACTCAACGCGACACTCTCGTGGCGTGGTGTGAGGTCGTTGATCACGCCGATAAACCATTGGTCACGGCTTCGACGCGCGAAGGCGGCGACCTGCCCGATTTCACTGCCGTGCAGCACGCGGGTTTCGTCCCAATCCGAAGGCAGTGCCTTCAGGACATCCACCGCCATACTCTTGAGATAGTTGGTGGGATTGTCGCCCATGCAAAGATACGGAGAAGTGAAGACGATCGCCATGGCCAGTTCATGCGCAAAGGAAGAACCTTTCAAACGGTCGTGCATGAACAGTGTTGGCGTGAAGTCGGCAGGCCCTTGAACATAACGCAGAAATGGCAGCGTGATGTCGTGCAACGCCGGACTCTTGCCCTGCTCGCGACCGGCGACTGCCTCCCGTGACATCTCGTTCGGCCACGTGCGTTCACGGCCGGTCGGTTTCACCGCCCCGTGAAAATCGATCATGAGTTGGTTCGCCGCGGCATCGCGCAATACATCCTCATACCATTGCACCCACGTGGCACTGGCGGGCTCCGGAAAATCCACTTTCAATCCCACGATCCCCATGGCCTTGGCGCGTTTGAAATACGCCTCCCGATCCGCCGGTTGGAGGACATATTTGGCATGCACCCACGCCCAGATGTCGACGTTCTGGCTTTTCGCATAGGCGACAATTTCTTCCATCGCCTTCCACGCATTATCCCCGCCGCCGTTCCAATCGCGCCAGCCGTCATCGATGAGATAATATTCGTAGCCCATCTCCCGCGTGCGATCCACCCACCACTTCTGCTTGCCGAGTTCCGGCCCGCAATAGCAACTCAGCCAATGCCAGATCGAACGGCCAGGTTTGATCCACGCCGCATCGGCCAGTTCCGCCGGCGGCGGCGGGCAAAGATTTTTGATGAGGTCGCTGTTCACCATGGCATTCAAATCGGCGGCCAGCAGCGTCACGTGCCAGGGCGAAATGATTTCACCTTCCTGGTCCCAGCCATCGGGGTCGTCGTGAAAAACGGCTTTGAATCCGTTGGGGCCGCTCGACGTCAGCGCCATGTCACTGTAATGAATCAAATTCGCCTCAGTCATCAGACCGTAACCGGCATTGTCCGGAAACTTCAACGCGGCGGGTGCCATCAAATGCTGGTTCGTTCCCATCTGGCCGACGATGTTGGGCACAAAACGTGCCTCGTAAGAACGATTGTCCGCGCTTTGATGCCAGATGGTGGTGCCGGCGGGCAGCTGCCATTCTGAACTTTCGCCATTGATGTGGTGCCTGCCGGTTTCGGGCACGCGGTAGCGATAGGCGACCCCGTCGTCGTAAGCGCGCAGTTCCAGCTGCCATGATGTTCCCTGCGTGCCGCCAGTCAGCGGGATGATCGCGGAACAAAAGTGATTGATGGCGTTGGTATGAACACCCCGCGTAACGTAATGCTCGTTGATTTCCTTGGTCTCCGGTTTTCCGGCAAGTGCAACTTTCTGCCCCAGATCATTGCCGTCCACGGTCACGCCCATCTGTGAGGTTTTCACCACTACCGCATGATGAAACTCAACGGAGTAAGTCAGGCGCTCACCGGGCTGAACCTGCACCGACACGTGGCCGTCCGGACTTTTGACCGTCACCGCACCGGCGGCATGGCCGGTGACAGCCGCCAACACCCCGGCGGCGCACAGGACCATCAAGTTTTTGGGAACGAAATTATTTGAAACGAACATGGTTGATTTTTCTTGAGCGGAGTTAATCCAGCAAGTGTGGTTGGGTATTGAATGTTTTCCAGACGAACTCACCGAAAATCGTGTTCGCCCAGGCAAACCATGAGCGCGTGAATTTACCTGGATTGTCCTTGTTGAACGCCTCGTGGATAAAACCCGTGCCGGCGTGCGTGTGCTGAAGCGTTTCAAGACATTGACGAATTTCCGCATCGTTTGTGGCGGTCAGCCCTTCCATGATCACGCCCAGCGGCCAGATCATGTCCACGCCCACATGCGGCCCGCCGGGCCCGCTCGCCGCCTTGCCGACACAATAATACGGATTGTCCGCCGACAGCAGCAGCCGGCGCGTGTTCTGGTAGAGCGCATCGCTGTGCGTTGTCGCTCCCAGATACGGCAGCGACAGCAGGCTCGGAATGTTGCCGTCGTCCGTGCAATAGTAGTTGCCGTAGGCGTCCACCTCGAATGCATACACGCGGCCGGCCTTGGGATGATTGACGACCGCGTATTCGCGCAGCGCATTTTCCACTTCATCAGCCATGGCGCGGCATTGCTTCGCCAGATCGTGATCATTTTGAATCTGTTCAACCATCTCCGCCGCCTGGCGCAGGCTGACGACGGCAAAGAAATTTGATGGCACCAGGAACGGAAAAATGGTCGCGTCATCACTCGGCCGGAACATTGAAAAAATAAGCCCCACAGGCTTTGCGGGATTGCCATAGCCGTGTCCCGGAACGGTGTCTGTCTGAAATTCCGTCCGGCGCATGAAATGATACGGCCCCCTGCCCGTCTTGCGCTGCTGTTCACGAAAAGTTTGCAGCGTCAATTTGATGGCGTCATGCCACGCGGCGTCGAACGGCGCGGCGTCTCCGGAAAGTTTCCAGTATTGATGCGCCAGCCGGATCGGGTAGCAGAGGGAATCGATCTCCCATTTGCGCTCATGCACTCCCGGCTTCATGTCCGTCAGGTCATTTTTCCACTCGCCGACTTTGTGGTCATCCTTGTAAAACGCATTCGCATAGGGATCCTTCAGGATGCAGCGGGTTTGACGGTTGATGACGCCCGCGATCAACTGCTGCAACGGTGCGTCGTCCTTCATCAAGGACAGATACGGGTAAACTTGTGCCGAGCTGTCGCGCAGCCACATCGCGTCAATATCGCCGGTGATGACGTAGGTGTCCGGACGTCCGTCCACCACCGCAAAATCCACCGTGGTGTCCAGCGTGTTCGGGAAACAATTTCCGAACATCCACGCGAGTTCCTTGTTGCCGATGGTGGACTGCACCTGCGCAATCGCGCGCTCGACGGCGACACTCTTGAACTTGCGTTTCGCTTCCGGCGTGCGCACGACCGGAAAGCCGGGCGCCGGTTCAGCGGCCCAGTTCAAAGGCGTAAAAGTAAGCACCGAGGAGGCGATGGCGCTGTTAAGGATGAATTCTCTTCGGTTCATATCGGAAGGATCATGTGCGCGGTTCAACCCGTCCGTTTGCTGTCCGAGGCTGCGATCCCTGACGCAGCCGGGCAGGACAAGCCAACAAACCAATAACGATTCGACTCTGTATATTCACAATTCGGCGATTTAGCTCTTCGGCCAGGCCAGGAATCAACGACATAAAATTTTACCGGCGGACGAACAATGCCGGTGCAAAATCAGCGTCGGGCTTGGATTCAGGTTCGGCCAACCTAGCATGATTAAGCTCCATTGCCCTCACTCAAATGGATGATTTTCAATGCAGGGTCCGGACTAACAGTTCACGTGGCCCGAAAAAGCTTCGTCACCTCAAGCCGCATGAGGTCGAAAATTCCGGTTCAAACATCAAAATAAAATAACCAGCGTATTGCCTTCACGGATACAACGAAGCATCAGAACGAAGTCGCTCCGGGTTCATCGGCAACCGGCTGGTAAAACAGAAATTGCTTGCCATTACGGTCGATTTAACTGATAAAAGGCCGCACTGTTTGGAAGTTTAAGACGAATCCCGTATCCAGGGGGGTGGGATTTTGCATGAATCAGGTGGCAGTGGTGGAGTCTGAAAATAATGACAATGGCAAAGACAGAAGCTTTGCCAATTGCAGTAATCAGGTTGTGTTTCCCTATGAACTATCAAAAAATCACGCCTTCATTGAAGGTGTTGGGCCTGTTCTTTTTTACCATTCTTACGTTTGTTTCCTTGCAGGCGGACACGATCCGAACCCAAACCATCGCCCTGCATAAAGGCTGGAATTCCATTTATCTGGAGGTCACGCCAACGAACCCCAGCCCGGCTCTGGTTTTTTCCAATACGCCGGTGTCCATTGCCGCGGTTTATTTTGGCGGTGACTCACCGGTGCAGTTCATCCAGAACCCGGGCAGCATTTCCTGGAAGAAGGACGGCTGGGCGGTGTGGTATGCCCCGTCCCGCCCGGACGGATTTCTCACCACCCTGTTCACCCTCAATGGCAACCGGGCCTACCTGATTTTTTCCGAACAGGATTTTACCTGGAGCATCAGCGGAAATGTGAGCCTGGGGTCGGTGAAATGGCGGCCGAACTCCTACAATCTTGCCGGGTTCGGCGTGGATGCGATGGCGCCGCCGACGTTTGGAAAATTTTTCGCCGGTTCACCGGTGCATCAGCCGGGGCAGATCTACCGCCTGGTGAACAATCAATGGACGTTGATCGCCAGCCCGTCCACCACGACCATGCGGTCGGGTGAAGCGTGCTGGATTTATTGCAAAGGAGCTTCGGATTATCAGGGACCGCTCACCGTCAAGCTTGCCACCGCCGACAGCGTCTCTTTTGGGAGCTCTGCTGAATCACCCATTTCGCTTGAGAATTGCACGGCCGATCCATTGACCGTCAAGGTGGAAACGGTCGCGAATGCCGGTGGCATTCCGCTCGGCTATGTCGTGCGTGGCATAACGGAGGGCAAGATGGTGGATGCCACTTTTGACCTGCCGGCGCAATATGCCCCGCCGACGCTGGAAGCCGGGCAGACCAGCTGGCTCTGGCTCAAATTGCGCCGCGAGAAAATGAGCGCTCCCGCGCAGGGCGCGCTGCTGAAAATTTCCACTGATTCCGGCGCCGAAACCTGGGTGCCGGTCACCGGCACACTCACCCCTTGACCCGTTTTACCACACCTCATGATGCGAAATCATTTCCTGCTCGTCACGAGCTGCGCGGCGCTCGTGTTCCTGGCCGCCAAAACTTTTGCGGACGGCTCGTCCACGGCCGGGCTTTGGGTCGGTGAAGTCACGCTTACCAAGGTCAACGAAACGGTCGTTGGCATCAACGCCGCAAACCAGGTGGTCGCCCCGGACCCGGCGGTCGCCACGCCGGTGCAATCGCCCGCGCATCTGCGCATCCTGCTGCACGTGGACGCCCTGGGCCAGGTGCGCCTGCTCAAGAATGTCGCGGCGGTGGACAAGTCCACCAACAGCACGCCCGCGCTCGTGTTGATCACCGATGAATCGCTGTATCCGAATTATCCCGGCACCGGCCGGCGGTTCACGGCGGCGGCGTTTGATTTTGGCGACAGCAATGCCAACGAGCTGCTGAACCTCATCGCCATCACGGCCGCGAATGCCGCGGCGACCAACGGCAATGCCACCAATGCCGCCAACGCGGTGGCGGCCAGGGCGAATGCGGAGGGGATTTATCAATCATTTGTGACCGGCGCGGGTTTCCGCAACGCCGCATTGAACGCCGCGCTTTCCGCGAAGCTCGGCGCGTTGCAGGCCAAGGGGACGAATGGCAACGCCACGCAGGTGCTGGCCGCCGCCACCGGTGCCGCCAATGGTAATTTTTACGTCATGACCAATCGCGCCTATGCGCAGTCGCTCACCGCCGCCGCACTGATTGCGGACGCACGTTTCGTGACGGCAGTGGATGCGATTGCCAGCGGGGCGGCGGGCGGAGCCGCAACGGCGGCCAGCTCCAATCTTACGGCGACAGTGGTCGGCGCCAGCGCCACGAACGCTGCGCTGGCGGCGCTAACCAACGTCATCAACGCGCCCGCCATCGTTTCACCGGGCTATCAGACTTTCATCACCACGGCGGATTTCCAATCTGCCGCCGGTGTGGCGGCGGCGGCGGCGGCGGCGGCGGCCAAACAGGCCCGTGATGCCGGCGCGTTGCCGGCGCTGGTGCAGAACCGGGCGCAGGCGGCGGCGTTGAAAGCCTTGACCGATGCGGGCATTTTCAAAACGGCGGACAAAGTGGTGAACAATGAGTTATTGCTCACCGGTTCGCTGGGAGCAGGTGGTTCGCTGGCGGGAACCATTTACCTCGGCGCGAACCATCCCACGAATCCATTCATGCACCGCCGGCACACGGATCATTCGACGGGCTACAGCATCACCCGGAACCTCAACATCCAGTTCGATGCCGCCACCAGCACAAACGGACTGGCGCTGGCGGGCTTCGGGGTTGAACGGCTGACGGGGACGTATCACGAGGAGATTTTCGGCCTGCACAAACCGCTCGGCCCGGACCAGGACAAGGGGCTGATCACCGAGGGAGTGATTTTGCTCAACCGGATCAGCCAGGTAGACACCTTGAATCAGTGATTTCTCAAAAACTTTTGCCATGAAAATCAGTCGTCATATTTGCCAACTGCCTGCCAGTTCTTTGTTGCCGGGATGGCTCCCGCTTTTGATGGTCGCCCTCTGTGCGGCCGTGCTGCCGGCGATGGGAACGCCGGTGGCGGGATCCTTTGTCGAGGAGTTGCAGGGAATGATCCCCGTGGACACGCGCGTGGATTCTTCCATCGGCACGCCAACGGCAGGGATCACCTATGTGCTGGGCCGGGATTTTACCAACAGTGCCAATGCGATTCTCCGCAAATATGATCCGAGTGGTGCCGAGCTGACGTTTGCCAATGGCAGCACCGCCGCCACCATCAGCGGCATCAACCCGGCGGGGATGGCGCTGGTTTCCGGCTCGACGAATTTGTATATCGTCGGCGGCAGCACGGTTTTTCGCATTGATACGGTGACCGGCCAAAAGACCGGCTGGGTGACCAATGCCGCGACCGCCAACTCGCCGGCATTGAGTTTGCAGAGCGTGTGTTGTTACAGCAACGTGCTCTACATCTGCGGCAACTATAACAGCACCGCCAGCCTGAATATCTTCGGCAAGACAGTCACTCCGCGCGGCAACCAGGCGGGCATCCTCATCAAGCTTTCGGCCGGCAATCTCGCGGCCAATGCGCTCGGCGTGCTGACCTATGGCGACAGCGATCCGGGCTCGATCAACACGGCGAACTCCATCGTGGTGGATGACAGCGGTGACGTCTATGTGGGCGGGCACCTTGGCACGGGAAAATTCACCTCGGATGTTTTCAACTCCACCGAGTTCAGTGTCACCTACCGGCATCGTTCGTCACCCGCCATCAACAACCTGTTTGATGCCGCAACGGTTTTGAACAGCGCCCTGGGCGGCACGGTGACGCAAACGGCTCAATCGCCGCTGACCACCATGTGCGGCATCGGCACACCCTTGGACAATGGCGATTATAATTACATCTGGCGCGAAACCGGTTTGATCAATGTGACGGCCGCCGGGGCGCTGACGTTTACGAGCACGACCGATGATGGTTCCTGGTTGTATGTGGATGGCCAGCCCGTGGTTTATGATTATGGCACGCATCCCACGGAGGCTCATTCCGGGAGCATCTCTTTGTTCGCCGGGTTGCATTCCGTGGACTGGCTTTATTTTAACAGCGGCGGCCCGGGCAACGGCAGTTTGACGGTTTCCGGCGGCGGTTTTGCCAGCGGTTCCTGCGTGACGGCGGCGGATTTCGCCAATTATCAGAACCTCGGTTACGTGCTGAAATTCGGAGGTGATCTGGCTTCGATCAAGAATGCCCGTTTCACCAGCTCCGCCTACGGTGACGGCGGCGACATCCATGAATTGACTTACGCACAAGGCTGGGTCTATGCGATCGGCGACTGGCAGATCTTCGAAAATTCCGGCACGCTGGGCAGCGGAGCGGACCGGTCGGAAGCGGATTCGAAGGACATCGACATCCTCAAGCTGGATACCGGCCTGCAGCTGCGCGGCCGCGCCACCGTCAAGGGCGTGGCGGATAATACCGGCTATGGCATCACAGTGGACAACGTCGGCAACGCCTATGTCACCGGCGGCTACGGTCCGCAGTCGGCGGGCTTCTTCGGCGCCGCTGATCCGACCAATCAACCAGCCTTCCAGCTTTCATCGCCGAAGCAAAGCCTCTTCATCGCGCAATTGGATTCCAATTTTAATTTCACCTGGGTCAACAAGGCGACGGATCCGCAACCCAATTTTAATTTCAGCGACAAGCCGCGCGTGCGTTGGAACACGGCTTTGCAACGCGTGTTCTGGACCGGCCAGTTCGACGGCACGCTCGCCATGGGCAATCCCACCACGTTGCAGGTTTTAACCGGTCCCAAGGGCTTTATCGCCGTGCTGGATCCCAGCGGCATGTTCACCGAACGTGTCAATTTGACGGTCCTTTCGGACTACGGCCAGTCCGGCACCCAGATCAAACCGTTTGGCGGTCCGGCATTGAACACCAACACCGTCGCCAACGTGGGGATCAACACCAAGCCGGTCATCAAAGGCGCGCAGGTCACCGTATCCGTTCCGAATTATCTGTATCGCGACTTGAACGGCCTTGATCTGCCGACGCAGGATGACACGTCCGCCGAAACCCGCATCGGCTGCACCGGCTATGCCGTGGACGAGAACGTGGCCAATGGCACCGCCAACAGTTACACGTTCACCATTACCAAGGACACGCTCGTCAAATTCAACTGGCTGGTGGAGCACGCGCTGCGCATCAACGATGATTTTCAATCCACGGCCGGCTCCGACCAGGATCCGCTGAATCATATCGCCGGCCTGCAATCCGAGGCCTCCGGCACGCCCGTGCCCTCGGTACAGAAGCACTGGATTGCCGAAAACGAACCGGTCATCGCGTCCATTGATAAAGCCGTGGACGACCAGACGTTTCTGGCGCGCGGTCTGCCGGTGCGATACGTCGTGACGGGCTACGAGGCTTATGGGCCGGCCAACACGCTTTCCACGACGACGGGCGTGACGAACTTCATTCCTTTCGTGGGCAACGAACCGCGGCAGCAGGTGCCCGAGTTCCTGATGAGCGCCCCGGCGGGCATCCGGTATAAATGGAAGTTAAAAATCGGCGTGCAGGTCGGCACCACCGGCTTCAAATCCGCCGGTTATCCGCTCGTCCATGTGGTTGGCGATCCCGGATCGCTCCCCGCCACCCAGCCCGACGGCGTGGGCACCGGCACATTTTATTATGACGAAAACACCGTTCTGGAAATCGGCACGCTTAAAAACCAGGGTGTGACACAGCTCAAGGGCTGGTTCAACGGCGACGGCACGGTCTTCCCCACCACCGGCGTATTGACCGATCTGACCAGTTCGTTCAGCAACCAGCTTTACGTTTCCAAGAGCATCGCCCAGCTCAAACGTCCCGCGCGCGTGATGTGGGATTATGGCGACCGTATTTTTGAGGAGACGGTTTACATCGGCAACCCGGTGGCATTTTCCACCGTGGACGACACGAACGTTTACGCGACGTTGCGCCGGGATCTCGCGCCGGAGCGCCTCGACATCCTCTCCGCACCCGCCGGCAGCACCGGCGCCGACATGGCCGCCTGGGATGCCGCCGGGAAAAAATATTATCCCCTGCGTCCGGGAACTGTTTATTCCTACTGGTTCACCGGCGGTGATCCCGCTGAGCGCGTCATCATCAAGCTCAACATCAAGTATCCCGTCGTGGCGCATTACCGGCATATCGCGAACACCCCGGCAGTTTCCCTTGAGTCGGCCACGAACGACCTCGTGAGCTTCAAGGCGCTCAAATACACCGAACCCACGACCGGGGCCGCCGTGGACGCCAACGGCGCCTTTACCGCCACCGGCCCCGGCAAAACCGTCCTGCTCTTTGGCGAAACCAGCAGCCCCGGTCGCGGCGGCGCGATTGAAACGCTCCGCGTGCGCGTGGTGGAAACAAAAAACTGGAACGACCAGTTGCCGGCGACCCAAACCGCGGTCATTGGCCGGAAAATCACCAGCGGCTACGACACCGCCGGCCTCGGCACAGGTTTTCTGTTTTTCAAGAATGCCCGTTACAACGTTTCCACTTACAACCGCGACATCATCAGCGGACAGATCATCCCGGTGAATTTGAATCCCACCGCCGGCCCGGACGAACAGCTCGTCGTGGTCTGGTATGAAAAACGCGACAAGATTCTCTGGCCGTATCAATCCGTCCGGTATCAGCCCGCCTGGCCGGTGGACGCTTCGCAAGGCCTCGGCCGCATCGTCATCGCGAGCCGCTTCGGCAACGAAAGTGTGGCCGAAGACGGCACCGACCAGGTGGTCGTGCCGGCGGAAACCATCGGCACCAACAGTTATCCCGAAGAAAACGCGTTCAACCCGGCGCGCTTCCAGCAGGTGCAGATTTACAACCAGCCCAACCGGTCGCTGCCCGGTTACAATCCGAACGAGGAGCACGCCCTGCTCGCGCCGTCACTGCGTTCCGCCGACATCTCGCCCCGGCCGATGGCCGCCTATGCGTTGCGCGACGGTGATCTGAACGTGACCGCCCAGGATGCTTCCTACACCTCCGACCCTTATGTGCTGGTGCAGTTCTACGATGCGGTGGACCAGGAATACAAGATGACGGTCTATGACATCGTCCGCACGGCCAGCAATTATGACCTCGGTGATTTAAGCTACGAATATTTGTTCGAGCAGGAGATGACCGCGGGCGAACCGGTGATTCCGTTTTATCCGTTGCCGCAAGTCATCGGGGCGACCCCCTGCCCCGGCAGCTATGGCCGGGACGGCCAGCCCACCACCCAGCTTTGTTATTGGAAAGATCACAAGGGCACGGCTTGGGCGGTTTCGGGCAACAGCTTTTTCTACGGCTACTATTTCTATCCGTTGCTGCCGGATTTCTGGTGGCCCGCGGCGGATGCCAAACAACCGGGGGATTGCATTGCGTTCCTGCCGGATGCCCCGGCGTTTGCCGGCGATGCCTTTGCGAACATTGATTATACGCGCAATGATCAGACGCCGGCGGCCCAGGGCATTTTTTACACAACCAGCTGGCCGCAAAATGTGGCGACCCTGAAGGTGGGCGAAACGCTCACGTTCCCCGGCGGTGAATACAGCCTGGATCATCCGACCACCACCGTCACCACGGATTCCGGCGACATCGTGACCAAGGCGACCGAGGGCCTGCCCGGCGTGGTGGGATTCGCGGCGGGGCAGATCGTGTTCGACACCATGAGCCCGGTCATGAATGACCAGACGAATTTCACCAAATACACGGCGCGGATTTACCCGGCGTTGGAAGAACGCACCGTCAGCCTTTCGGTCAGTGATTTTCCCGGCGCGCTGAACCCGGCGAACAAGCGCACCACGGTCAAGAACGGAGTCTATGTTTTCAACGAGCTGCCGTCGTCGTTGCAAAAACGGATTTTCTACGATCCGATCCGCGGCAAGATCGGCATCAAGGGTTTCCTCAACGACAAAGACATCGGCGACCCCACGCTCACCGCGTCGCCCCCGGCGGTGTATGTGCTCGAACCGAGCATTCTCACGCTGGCGGAAAAACAAACGCTGGACGGCACGGCGGCCACCAGCCCGTTCACCGACCTGGCCGGCACCCCGTTCGCGAACGCGATGGATGCG
>DATLVR010000096.1:0-10399 GCA_035577265.1 Verrucomicrobiia bacterium
AAGATTTTCTTCGAGCAGTTGAAATTGAAACCGTCCAGCCGCATCCCCGGCTCGAAGCTCACGCTCGGCGCGGAGTTGCTCAAAGTCCACGTCAGCTACGGACCGCTGGTGCAAGCGCTGCTGAAGAAATTTAACCGAGGCGGCGTAGCGGCGTCTCGGCAGGGCGCCGCCGTCTCAAAGAAAAGTTTGCGGCGGTCTGCCGACGCGCCGCTACGCGCCTTCGCGCACATCACCGGCGGCGGGTTCGTGGACAACATTCCGCGCGTGCTGCCGAAGTCGCTCGACGTGGTCATCAAGAAAGGTTCGTGGGAGATGCTGCCGGTCTTCAAGATCATCGCGGAACAGAGCGGCGTGCCGGACGACGAACTCTATCAGGTCTTCAACATGGGCATCGGCATGGTGAGCATCGTGTCGGCGGACAAGGCGGACGCGGTGCTGAAATTCATCAAGGCGCAGAAGCACAAGGCGTGGATCATCGGCCAAGTCGTCCAAGGCAAGGGCGAAGCGCGGGTGGAATAAACAAAATGCCCCGGTAATTTTATGAGAATCTTTCAACTGGCGCCGGCGTGCGTTTTCATTTTATTGGCCGCTGGTTGCGCAACGGCTCATCGGGACAAGCCGTCCGTCGTTCAGGTTGATCTGGGCAAACTGCTTGACGCGCGCGTCGTCATCACCCAAACCGCTGGCCGCCTGCAAATGGCCAACTACAGCTTGGATCGCGGTGATTCCTCGGTGTTGATCACCAAATCGGCCGCGAAAATCGCCCAGGCTGGGCGATTGAACACTTTGCCCGACTCCGGCTTTTTTGCCGCCAACAAACAACATCCCGACGTGCAACTGCCTTACGCGCTGGCCGGCAGCGGGCCGCAAGTGCATCGCTCGCCGGACAGGTCGGAAACTTATTCGTTTTCCGTCTCGCCCGGGAAATACCGCCAGATGCAGTTGTTTTTCATCAGTGCGGCCGGCCCGACACCCATTTCAGTCAAACTCCAATATCTCGATGGCTCGTCGGCGCGGCGCACAACCCTGGTTCCGGACTTTTATTTTTTACTCAAGCCCGGCGACAAGAACTGGTTTGTGCTGGCGGAAGATTTCGGCAAGGTGAATCGGAGCGGTAAAATGACGGAATCGGTTCATCATTTCATCCACGGGTTCAGTCTCAATCCTGATCCGGCCAAGGTGCTGCAGCAAGTCGAGGTTTCAAAATTGGATTCCAAATCGGTGCTCAATTTGTTTGGAGCCACCGGAAAATTGGCTGATTAGAAATCCTCGGTAGCTTCTTAACGCCGCTGGCGCGCGACGGTCAAGGCTCGGATGGCTTGCGTCCAGCGCTCATTTTATTAGCGAGCGAACGGTAAACCAATCCCGCCACCACCGCGCCGGCTAATAAAATCAAGATCAGAATCACGCCCAGCCAGAACGCATGCGTCACCAACTGGTCGGCATGCGCCCTGGTCTGCTGCTGCAAGCGCGTGAGTTCCGGCGCGCTTTGGTTCATCGTGGTCAGCAGCGTGTTGAGATTGTTGGCGGCGACACCGACCTGCGCCGCGGCCGTGCCGTAATCGAGGACGTTGAACGGCTTGCTGTTGGTGGCCGACGCGCGGCTTCCGTTCGTCGGCGAAACGTATTGCACAAATTCTGTGAGCGACTTGATGGTGGTGTTGATGGAGGCGCTGGCATCGCGAGCCGAGTCAAGCGTCGAACGCGTGTCCGTCAGCAGTTCGCGGGATTTATTGCCCTGCTCGGTCAGGCCGTCGAGAATCTGCTGGATGGCCGCCTGTCGCTGGTCATTGACGAGTTGGGGCAGCTGCTGCGCGGTCTTCGCAAACATATCGGCGGAGGTGGCCAGCCGGTCCGCGTCGTTCAGAACTTCTTTTGATTCCGGCAGGTTCGCGAGCTGAGACGCCAGCACCTCCACCTGCCAGCTCAGGAGCATGGGCATCCGCTGGCTGTAATACATGGCGCGCTCGCCCAGTTCCCGGGTCTCTTCAATGGCGGCGGCGGTGGGATCCAGCCCGGCCAGCGGGTCCAGATACAGCAGGCTGAAAAGGCTGGTGGGTCCGGAATTCGCCTTGGTCGGTGCCCTGCCCAGGGCCGACACGAACTCGCGAAAGCGGATCGGCCCGATGTAACGCTGGTGGGGATTTTTGGCGCGCCACTCCAGAATCAAATCCTTCAGCTCCTTTTGCTGCGCCGGCTTGAGCACGCCGCTGGCCATCGTCCAGACGTTTGTCTCCAGCCGCTGCTGCGCGACCAGCAGCGGCAGGATGGCATCGCCAAAGGTGTCCACGCCGTAATCCTGGATCACCATCCGGGCCATGGTGGCCAGCACCAGCATGTCCAGCGCGTTCACCGCCGGGTTCGGGCCGGTGGCGTTCACATAGGCCGCCGTGGATTGCCCCAGCTTCCAGCGCAGCACCGCGAGGCGGAGCGCCGAGTTGGTGGTGCTGGCGGTGACATCATCGCACGCCTGGGCGATCGTGGCGCTATAGGTGTCGGCAAACCGCATGATCTGCGCCTGCACCACCGTAAGCGCCAGCGGTCCCGTGGGCGCATTGCCGCTGAGTTGAAGCGAAGAAACGTTGGCGGTGGGCGGCGTTCGGTTGAATTTAAGCAGGGAGCAACCCGTCAAAGCCAGCGTGAGGAATGCCAGCAAAATCCAGCTCCGCCGGCGGGCGAGTTGAAGGACAAACTTAACAGTCTTCTGATGCTGGTTGTGTTTCTGGTTCATCCGAATTCCATCCATGGAAAATGCTACCAGCCTTGACCGGCGGTGCAACTTCCGAGTGCTGGCTGAAGTCCGCCCGCCATCAGCGCGGTCACTTCACAGGTTTGGCTTCACCCAGATTTTCAATGAGGATGCGGCGCACCTCCTCGATCGTCAGCGGGTTCATCTGGCAGGAATGGCCGCTGCGCACGATATATTCCGACTCCGCGTAATCCACGTGGGCGCTGGTGTATTTTACGACGCCATCCGCGCCATCGGGAGGCTGGTCGTTCCCTTGGATGGCGATGATGGAATTGGCCTTGATGCCCGGCGCGACGGGAATGTCCGCCAGGGTGAGCATGAACGGATTGTCCGTGGCCATGCCGTTGAGGCTGGTGGGCACGCCGTTGCGCAATGCCGGCGGGAGATTGATCGTGTCCTTCAATTTCACCAGTTCGGCGGAGGCGGTCACCAGGTCGCTGGGAAATTTCATGAAGCGGGTCAAAAGATTTTGCACGAACGAGGTGTTCTGGTAACTGCCCCGGTGGGGCGTGGAGATGAAAATCACGCGCGAGACGCAGGGCAGGGGCTTGAAGAAGAAATTGCTCCGCAGCAGTTCGCGGGTCGGCACGTCAATCTGGAGTGCATCGATGTTCGTCTGGGAAGCGAGCCGCCAGAGCTTGTCGCCGGTGTCGGTCGCCGTCAGCTTCGCCAGCAATCCGCCCTGGCTGTGGCCGATGACGACCATGTGCCGCAGGGCTGCGTCCTTGCCCTCCGGGTCGAGCGTCTTGACCAGGTCCATCAGTTCGTTGCGCAAAATGCCCGCCGACATGGTGATCGGCTTGCCGCTGGCATAGTTGAACATCCAAAATTGATAGCGTTGGCGCAGCACCGGATCGGCGTTCAACGTGTTCCACATTTCCGCCCACCAGACCGGGCTGCTGGCCGTGCCATGGACGAAGACCACCGGAATCTGCCCGGGCAAATACGGCTCCATGCGCCGGATGCCGGTCTTGTTTTGCAGCTCGGCGGAAAAGAACTGGGCGATCCCGAGCTTCCAAATGGCGCTGCCATTCAATCCTTGGGCGATGGGAGCGGTGGTGTCCGTCTGCAGCGGCACCTGTTTCCCATTCACGTCGACATGGGTGGTGTCGAACGCAGAATAGAGTTCCAAGGTGGCCGTCAATTTCCCCGCGCTCCAGTCGCGCACCCCGCCCGACACGCGGAGGAAAACGGTGGCGGGCGCGCGCGCCGGTTCCTGAAATCGCCCGAACTTGTCCGTGACGGCGATCAGCGGTGCGCCCAGACCGGAATCGCGGTTGCGCGTGGACAGACCGCGCACGTCAAATTCATCGGCGGAATAAAACGCCTTGATCAGGTCCAGACTCCACGGGAATCCCGGCTGCGTGAATTGCACCTCCACCACGCCGGGCGGCGTCTGGCGGGGACCGCCGGCCAGTCTGACCAGCGCATTGGTGTTCACCATCAAGCCCTGGGCGAGACCGCGATTGTATAGGTCGCCGGCCGCGCGGAAGCGGATGTCGAACGGATTCGGCCGGGATTCGGTGCTTTCGCCCAACAAGTAGAGGTAGGCGTAAATCGCCGAGGCAAAATAGCTGTCGCGCGCCAGTTTCGGCACCCCTGGTTTCACGCTGCGACTCTGGCGGTCCGCGTTCCAGTAGTTCAATTCGCTCAGGGCGTAAATCACATCCCGGCGTTCATCTTTGCAGGCGATGCCTTGAAGTTTTTCCAGTGTGGCATCGGGATTTTTCCGGAACGCCTCGTCGAGGCCATAGCGGTTCAGCACGCGCCGGGCATCCGAGCTGAACTGGTCGCTGGTGAGCGCGTTCTCGTGGAGATGCAAATAACCCTGCCGCGGCGACACCTTGTCGGCGCCGATGGGGTTCACACAACCGGCCAGCAGCACCAGCGCAAGGACCAGGCAACTGTTCAGCAAATATTTTTTCATGGTTGTTATCCTAGTGAATCATCGCGGCGGTCATTCGTTGAAGCCCGGCAAACCCTGGCGGATCTGCTGCGAGAAGTCCGCCGCCTGGTCCGCCGCCTTGGCTCGCGCATTGATGTTGGAGGTTTTTTTCAATTCCGCAAACGGCAAATTGGTGACAAAGGTTCCGCGCTCGTAGAGCAGTTCATCGAGGTGGCCGTTCAACAGCATGCGCCAGTTCCACGGCGCGCGGTCGGCGGCCGCCCGCTGGGTGCGGATGGCGATGGTGCAATTGTCGGTGAGCGCATTATACCACTCGGCGCGCTCGTGCAGTTCATTGGCGCGGCGGAGATAGTCGAGGAACAATTTCCGGCCCTGTTCTGGCGTCATCTGCAGCCGGTAGAGGCAGACCTCCTCGCCCTGGCGATAATTCGTCCGCAGCCGGATCACGTCGCGTTCATCGCTGATGACGTAGGTCAGTTCAAACTGGCGGAAAATACCCTTCAACGCCGAGTAGCCCTCGCCCTTTTCATTGCGCGTCTCGATGGAGAAGGCAACGTAATTGCCGTTCGTGAAGCCGAAACTGACGATGGTGTGCGCGATGTGCGGTGAACCCCAGGTGATGAGCGACAAATCCACCGTGCGCAAGGCGTCCAGGTTGTAAGTCTGGTCATAATGATGCACGTCGTAGTCCGTCTCCGTGCGGTAGTCGCAATTGCGGATGTTATAGATGGCCACCTGGCTTCCCGTGATGTCGGCATAAGGCAGCACCGCCACGTTCGGCAGCCAGTCGCGCTGATTCGAAGGTTTCAGCGAAAGCCACCAGGCCAGGACCACCACAAAACCCGCGACGGTGACCACCAGCTTCCAGGGACGACGGACGAAAATCCACACCGCCAGCATTCCCAGTCCATAAACCACCACCAGGGGCAACCGCAGCCATGATATTCTGATGTCAAAGTTCAGCGCTGCCACCGCCCAGAGCGTCGCCAAACCGAGGACACCCCAAATTACAACGAGTGCGACGAAGCGCAGGATTTTTTTTAATTTCATCGTATGCGGTTCATTCGGGTTCATTCAAACGATCGGCTGGCCGGAAGATAACAACAGAGTGCCGAGCCAGCAAAGTTTGGCCAGATTAAAGCGCGGCGATGATTCGAAGCGCCTGACGGCTATGCGATGGCATTTAGAAAACACACTTAAAAGCAGATTAACAACCCAGAGACCATGCGGCCATTGTCCTTTGGTGCAAGGCGGACGGTTCGCGGGATGCAAAAATTTGTGGGAAATGCGTCATCATGATTAGCGATCGAACATCAGCATGAGATACGCGCCGAAGAGCAGGAGATGGACGCAGCCGAGCAACACATTGGTCCGGGGCAGGCTGAAGGTGAGCGTGCTGGTCAATAGCGTCAGCACCAGCATCACGGTGTCCACGGCGTCCACGCCCAGCACCAGGGCGCGTCCGGTGGTGAGCGACACCGCAATGACCAGCGGAATGGTCAGCCCGATGGACGCCAGCACCGAGCCGAGCAGGATGTTCACCGAACGCTGGAGCCGGTTGGCCAGCGCGGCGCGGATGGCTGCGATGGATTCCGGCGTCAGCACCAGCAGCGCCATGATGAACCCGCCAAGCGCATTGGGCGCACCGAGTCGGATGACCATGGCATCGAGCGGCGCGGCCATCTGCTTGGCCAGCAGGACCAGCGGCAGGCCGTAAAGTCCCAGCATCACCGCGTGAAACAATGTCGAGCGCGGGGAATGGTGCCCCAGTTCCGGCGTCGCCGCCTCGGCCGCCTCCTCGGGAGCCATGAAGAATCCGCGATGCCGGCGGTTCTGGACAAACAAAAAAAC
This sequence comes from Verrucomicrobiia bacterium, assembly GCA_035577265.1. GTDB lineage: Bacteria > Verrucomicrobiota > Verrucomicrobiia > Limisphaerales > UBA11358 > UBA11358. The sequence continues at coordinate 6,507 of DATLVR010000096.1, forward strand.
GCCGTAGATGCCGATGGACATGACCGAGAGGAAAACCATTTGAAACGTCGAGAGCGTCGGTCCCGTCGTTGCGTGCGTGAAGTTCGGCAGGATGAGACCGAGCACGGTGAGCGGGAGAATCATCACCAGAAACGCATTCGCACTTTGGAGATTGTAGCGTTGTTCGTGGTGGCGCAAACCGCCGAGGAGCAGCGCGAGACCGAGGAAGCCATTCAGCACCAGCATGACCACCGCGAACATCGTGTCGCGCGCGAGCGCCGGCTTGGCCGTGCCGGTGGACATCACGAACGCCACCATCGCCACTTCCAATCCGGTGATCGCCAGCGTGAGGAGCAACGTGCCCGCCGGTTCACCCAACCGGTGCGCGAGGACGTCCGCATGACGCACGATGGCAATGGCGGCGGTCAGGATCACGCTGCAAAGAATCGCGAGGAGCGTGATAAGCATCGCGGGCTGCTCCAGTGCGGCGGCAATCCAGCCTTTGCCCAGCAACGCCACCGTCAAGGTGACGACGGCCAAGGCGAGCGGCCACTCGCGCCACCATGGTTCACGGGATTGGGTTTTAATATTGCTCACAGCAAATCCTTTGGTCATCCATCTCAAATCATTGCACTATCCGGGCGCGTCCGTTCCAATCAGAAAACGGAGGGAACCGGAAATTCCCTCCGTTGAACTGGCTTAAATCTAAACTCTGCGGTTGGCAACTTACTTGCCCGGCGTCGGCAACACCGGTGAGATGGCCGTGCCGAGGCTGCTGAAGCTGGCCTGGAGTTGTTTGATCGAATCGCGCAACGGAACGGCATCCGTCTTGGTCTTGGTAACCATGTCCTTGATGGTGGCCAGACCGCCCGCCGTCAAGTCGGTGCCGAGATAGGTCTGGATGTCCTTCAGATCGGTCGTGAACGGACGCAACGAATTCTTCACGCCAACATAGCTGGCATCCATGTCCTTGAGCTTGGCGGTGACTTCGTTCATGCGCTCCGTGCTGCGGGCGCGCAGGTCTTCGCTGGTGATGGCGGCGAGCTGGTTGCTCCAGTTCTGGGAGTAGGCGGCGGCGGCATCCCGCATTGACTGGGCTTTTGCTCCCAGGTTTTCAATGGACTTGTCGAGTTTCCCGGCGGCGGAAACAAATGCGTCATACTGCTTGCGCAAGTCGCCTTCGGATTTGAAGGTGAGATTGTTCAACGCGCCCAGCACGTCGGTCACCTTGGTGGAAGTATCGGTCGTCGCCGTGGCGGCGGATTGCAGGGCGGCGGACGTGGCCGCACCCTTGTCATAGGTCTTGGAGGCGCAACCCGCCAGCACTGTCAGTGCGGCTGCCAGGGTCAGGTTCGTGGTGATGAGTTTAATTTTGCAGGTTTTCATAATTCGGTTTCTTTTGATTTTAGAATTCAGTTGAATCTTTCACGGAATGCACACTGCTTGGAGTATATCGTCCATACTGTTGGCATCAATCTTTTCGTTCGGTCGAATCGGGACCTTGGGAGGAATACAATGCCACCAGCCGGGAGATGAGCACCGCCATGTAAAGGGTGCCGGTCATCGCCTCCATCATCGCCAGCGTGCGCGCCCCGTTCGTGAGCGGCGTGATGTCGCCATAACCCACCGTGCTCAGGGTGATAAAGCTGAAATAGTAGGCCTCGAATTGCGACAAGGCATGCGGAGCCGTCGCGCCGACGGTGTAAGCGAAAGCGCCCGGATGAGTCGCATCAACCGGATGCAGTCCCGACACCGCCATATAAGCGGCCGTCCACAGGATTCCCAACAGCAGATAGCCGGAGATGCCGGCGCAGAGCACTTCTGAATTCACCCGGGGTGCGCGAAAGATGAAATGCAGCAATTGAAACTCGACAAAACCGATGAAGACCAGCGAGGCGATACTGTAGATCACCGGCGAAAATAAATCCGGCTGAAAATGGTGAATCCATCGGAATCCGACCGCCGGCAACATCAGCAACACGGCCAGCGCCAGGGTCCGGTGGCTGCGGCCCACGGCCAGCACGCCCAGGATCAACACCAGGGTGACGAGGGCGGAATCAATGGCCCGGCCATATTTGAGTTCATCCAGGAGCGGCGCCGCGAAGAGCATCAGAATCAAGGCGGCCAGGAATTGCGTCGCCGAAGAACGGAAATTGCCGATCCGTGACGGCCGGTCGGCCGGCGGAACCGGGGCGGCGGTTTCCCGGGGTGAAGGTTCGGACATAGTCCTTGGATGGTTGAGAGTTTGGATTGGGGAGTCAAGCGGCAAGCGGCCAACACGAAGGCTGGACAGCGGGCAGGCCGGGAAATAAACTCGCGTCCGGATTTTCACCGCGGACCCGATGCGGAATCAACCGCCAAACTGTTTTGCCATGAGTTCCCTGACTATTGCCTTGATCAGCGCCGCGTGCATTTTCAGCGGCGTGCTGCTGGGCATGTTTCTGCGCAGCCGGCTGCCCGATCATCATCTGAGCAATGAGTCCAAGGACACCGTGAAGCTCGCCGCCGGCATGATCGCCACGCTGTCCGCGCTGGTGCTGGGACTGCTGGTCAGCTCGGCCAAGGCCACGTTCGACACGGTCGGCTCGGAGATCACGCAAAGCGCCGCGAAGATCATCCTGCTGGATCGTGTGCTGGCGAACTATGGTCCCGCCACCAAGGACGCACGCGAACAACTGCGCCGCAGTCTCGTCGCCGGCATCGAAGCGGTCTGGCCGGAGGCAAAGTCGGCGGTGCCGGGGATGACGATTGTTGAACGGGCCAGCGGGATGGAACAGGTGCAGGCGAAATTGCGGGAACTGGCACCGGCGGATGAAGCCCAGCGTCAATTGCTCGCGCAGGCGCAGCAGATCAGCGGCGAGTTGTCGCAGTTCCGCTGGCTGGTGATCGAGCAGACACAGAACGCGCTGCCCACGCCGTTCCTGGTGATGCTGCTCTTCTGGCTCGCGATGCTGCACCTGAGCTTCGGGCTGTTCGCGCCGCGCAATGCCACGGTCATCAGCGTGCTGCTCCTCTGCGCGCTGTCCGTTTCCGGCGCGGTGTTTCTGATCCTGGAGATGAACCATCCGCTGTCCGGCCTGATCAAGGTTTCCAGCGCGCCGATGCTCAAGGCGCTGGAACATCTCGGACAGTAGTCTGGAGCATTTTCTATAATACTGGAGCTGTGCTTTGAAAGCACCGGAGGCAAATCCGCGAGGTCCAAGACGCTGGCGCGCGATCCAATCAACCCTGGCCGATCTTACAACGATGGTCTTTTTGAAACCGCTCCAGTCATCCTTAAAAAGAAGAGCTGGAGTTGCCTGACAACTCCAGCCTGAACGAAACGCGGTTTGGCGGCGGATTATTTCTTGGCCGCTTTTCTCGCCGCCCAGATCGCCTTCAACTTGGCGGAGAGCTTGGCCTTGGCCGCCGGGCTCATCTTGCCTTTGCCTTTCCTGGCGGCCGGTTTGGCGGCCGGCGCCTTGCCCTTGATTTTAGCCCAGCGCAACTTGGCCGCCGCGGAAATCTTGGCCTTGGCCGCCGCGCTCATGGTGAATTTCTTTTTCTTCGGTGCCGGACCGGACGCGGACGCCACGGATGAACCCAGCAACTTGCTCAACTCATTTTCGAGTGATTGAATTTTTTCCTTCAACGTCGCCGCCTTGCGCAACTGTTGAACCGATAGGTTGGTGATAGAACTCATAAGGAAACTACTTAAACACCATCCGGCGGGTAGTGTCAACAAGGATAGTGATGGAGTAGCGGGTCGTAATCTACAAACCATCTGTTCTTACCCGCGACTCTATGGCTTCTCCAGCAAGACCACGGCGGCCTCACTGGATTGCACGGAGACACGGTCCCCCACGCTGACATCAGCCAGATTGACCGCTTCCCCGACCTTGATGGTCTTGGTGGAACCATCGGGTAACTGGAGG